>CAZKRN010000032.1:0-55416 GCA_964555165.1 uncultured Methyloversatilis sp.
TCGTGTCGCACCAGCAGGAAGTCGGCACCGGCTACTTCGACGACGTGACCACCACCATCCAGGGCGGCACTTCGTCGGTAACCGCGCTGACCGGTTCGACCGAAGAAGAGCAGTTCCACTGAGCAAACCGGACCCGCTGCCGAGCGGGTCAGCTGACGCAAACAAAAAGCCGCCGGGTGCAAACCCGGCGGCTTTTTTGCGTCCCCGTGTCTGGCAATCAGTCCTCGGCGACGTGAGGCAGTTCAGGAATGAAGGTTCCGCCAGACTCCCAATATGCCAGATCCCCGTAGGTAAGCTTCAGCAGATCGACGAATAGCCGCACCCGAAGCGGCAAATGACGCCGCTGCGGAAACAGTGCATAAATGCCCATCGGAGGCGCCGCAAAATCGCCCAGCACCTCCAGCAGCGCCCCACTTGCCAGATCCTCGCGCACTTCCCAATAGGAACGCCACGCAAGTCCAAGGCCGCTCAACGCCCAATCGCGCAAAACCGCACCATCATTGCACTCGACCAGATGAGTAATGCGCAAAGTGATCGGCTCGCCGTGCGCCATGAAGCTCCAACCACGCGCCTGAGCACGATTCGGCCCCAGGCCCAGGCAGCGATGCTGCAGCAGATCGTACGGATGCCCTGGCTTGCCGTAACGGGAAAGGTAATCCGGGCTGGCAACAACGACACGCCGTGTCTCGCCCAATTTGATACTGATCATGCTCGAATCGGGCAAACTGCCGATACGTACCGCGCAATCGACGTTTTCGTTCACCAGATCGACCATGCGATCTGTGAGATCAAGTGAAATCTTGACCTCGGGATTCAGCGTCATGAAGCGCTTGACCAATGGCGCCACGTGGCGGCGGCCGAAAC
Source organism: uncultured Methyloversatilis sp. (assembly GCA_964555165.1). Taxonomy (GTDB): domain Bacteria; phylum Pseudomonadota; class Gammaproteobacteria; order Burkholderiales; family Rhodocyclaceae; genus Methyloversatilis. The sequence continues at coordinate 865 of CAZKRN010000032.1, forward strand.
CGGCTGGCGCGCTTACGCGCAGCAACCCCGTAGCCCTCGCACCACCAGCCGTCACCGCCGCATCCGCGCTCGCCAACTCGTTGAGGATGCGCTGACAATCCTCAAGATAGGCGCTGCCTTCATGAGTCAACGTGAGCTTGCGCGTAGTGCGCAGCATCAATTTGACACCCAGCCTCTCTTCCAGGGCATCCATGCGTCGGCCGATCACTGCCGGCTGTACCCCTTCGAGTTTCGCCACGGCCGACAGACTGCCATGGGCCGCCACCGAAACGAATGACTCCATTTCCTTGAAACGATCCATTTTGTACTAAAAGTAAAAAATAAATGTACTTAAGGAAATCTTAACGGATGCATAAGGAAAGTCTAGTATTTGTGCAGATGCAGCAATTCATGCCGGGCACAACCTGGTCTGATGCATCGGACGTTAGACCCCGGTCCTCCCGTCCGCACCGTGCGCAACCCGCCCGCTGCGGCACACCCGCCCGACGACGGCACCACCGCCGTAGATCGGGTGTGAGGGACGGCCACCCTGTCCGGAGCACGGAGCAAGAACCGCTCACGTCATACCGGCTCTCGAACCGTTATCGGAGCGCAAGCACATGACTATCGCTGAATCTGCAGACAAGCTGAACCGGGCCATGGATCTGCCCCATGGTGTGAGCATTGCCGCTCCGGTCAGCGCCGAATACCAGAGCATCCTTACCTTCGAAGCGCTGGCGCTGCTCGCCGAGCTGCACCGAATCGTCGAACCGCGCCGCCGCGAACTGCTGGCTGCGCGCGTGACCCGCGCGGCCGAAATCGACGCAGGCAAGCCGATCGATTTCCTTCCTGACACGCTCTGCGTGCGTGAAGGTGACTGGAAGATCGCCCCGTTGCCGAAGGCACTGGAGCGCCGTCGCATCGAAATCACCGGTCCGACCGAGCGCAAGATGATCATCAATGCGCTGAACGCCGGTGCCGACAGCTATATGAGCGATTTCGAGGATTCGAACTCGCCTACCTGGGACAATCAGGTTCAGGGGCAGATCAATCTGCGCGATGCGGTGCGGGGTACGATCAGCGTCGAGTACAAGGGCAAGACCTACAAGCTCAACGACAAGGTCGCCGTGCTTCAGGTGCGTCCGCGCGGCTGGCACCTGGACGAGAAGCACGTGATGGTCGATGGTCAGCGTGTGTCCGGCGGACTGTTCGATTTCTGGCTGTTCTTCTATCACAACGCGAAAGAACTGCTCGCTCGCGGTGCCGGCCCCTATTTCTACCTGCCGAAACTGCAGAGTCATCGTGAAGCACGCCTGTGGAACGATGTCTTCATCGCAGCCCAGGAGATGCTCGGCATCCCGCGCGGCACGATCAAGGCTACGGTGCTGGTGGAAACGCTGCACGCAGCTTTCGAGATGGAAGAAATCCTGTATGAATTGCGCGAACACAGCGCAGGCCTGAACGCGGGTCGCTGGGATTACATCTTTTCTTGTATCAAGGTACTGCGCAAGGACCGCGATTTCTGTCTGGCCGATCGCAGCAAGATCACGATGACCGTGCCCTTCATGCGTGCCTACGCACTGTCGCTGATCAAGACCTGCCACAAGCGCGGCGCGCCGGCGATCGGGGGCATGAGTGCGCTGATTCCGAACAAGAACGACCCGGATGCCAACGAGAAGGCAATGGCCGGCATCCGCTCGGACAAGCGTCGCGACGCCAATGACGGCTACGACGGTGGATGGGTGGCTCACCCGGGGCTCGTCGAGGCCGCGATGGAAGAATTCGTGTCGGTGCTCGGAGACAAGCCCAATCAGATCGAGAAGCAACTGGACGTGAATTACAGCGCTGCGGATCTGCTCGATTTCCGTCCGGAGGGACCGATCAGCGAAACAGGGCTGCGTACCAACATCAATGTCGGTATCCAGTACCTTGGTGCATGGATGGACGGCAACGGCTGCGTGCCCATCCACGGACTCATGGAAGATGCCGCGACGGCCGAAATCAGCCGCGCCCAAGTGTGGTCCTGGATTCGCAGCCCGAAGGGTATCCTGGACGACGGTCGCAAAGTGACCGCTGACATGGTGCGTAGCCTGATTCCGCAAGAACTGGACAAGATCCGCGCACTGCTCGGCGACGCCTATACCGATACCTACGCCAGTGCCGCCGCACTGTTCGGTGACATGTGTGTCGCCACCGAACTGGAAGACTTCCTGACGCTGCCGGCTTACGAACGCATGGAGTAAGCCTACCCCCGCAGCTTCACGGACGGCGCCTCAAAAGGGCGCCGTTTTTCGTTCACCCCGTCTGGGCCGTCAACATCGTGTGCATTCATCAACTGCGAAGGTAGAAAAAAGCCCGCTCTTGATGGCGGGCTTAATCGGGACCGGACGGACAGTGCCGCAGTCCGGATCACTCCATCGGGGTAACCTTGCCCGGGGCGATCTTGCCGTCCGAGCGACCCTTGAGATAGGCGTACAGGCTGTCAATCTTCTCGCCTTTCAGGAACGGATGCGGAGGCATGCCGCGATCGGCGTGAGTACCGTCAACAACGATGCCGACGAACTCATCCTTGGAGTACTTCTTCAAGGCCTCGATCAGCGACGGGCCGACCATGCCTTCCTGATTGGCTCCATGGCAACGCTCACAGGCAGCTGCACGCCAGGTCTTCCAGCCCATCAGGGTTTTTGCGTCCACCTTGTTGCCTTCGGCAACCTTGTAGGGCGCCTCCTGGGCCATCGTGGTGGAAGCCAGAGCGGCCAGCACGACCGTTGCCAGAGTTTTACGAATCACAATCAGTTCTCCTCAATGATTGGTAGGTGTTGCAGTTGAAAAAACGATCATTCCGGTCAAAAGGATTACATGACCTGCGATGTACCGGTAAAAAGTGTCGGCTTATGGCTGGCGCTCTCCAGAACTCATAAGCTTACCGTGGGCTCCCCACTAAAAAAAGGGGTTCCTGTCCCGACACTGATCAGTGTCCCCCGGTCGACCCGAAGCCGCCGGAACCGCGTTCCGACGCACCAAAATCGGGCACTTCCCGCAGAGCAACCTGCACCACCGGCACCACGACGAGTTGAGCAATACGCTCCATCGGATCGAGCACAAAGTCTTTCGTCCCGCGATTCCATAGCGACACAAAAATTTGCCCCTGATAGTCGGAATCGATCAGTCCGACCAGATTGCCCAGCACAATGCCGTGCTTGTGCCCCAGGCCGGAGCGCGGCAGCACCATTGCGGCAAGACCGGGATCCGCAATATGGACCGCGATGCCACTGGGCACCAGCAGGGTTTCACCAGGGCGGAGTACCTGTGTCGCGTCGGTGCAGGCACGCAAGTCCAGGCCAGCCGAACCCGGGGTTGCATACGCCGTCGGCAGCGAACGCAGGCGTTCGTCCAGAATCTTGTAGTCGAGCGTGATCATCATCAACCATCCAGCATCCGTGAAAGGTGGGCAAGAATGGCACGAGCCAAGACCGGCTTGGAGGCGCGCTGCAGCGGGTGACGTCCGGCGTCGTCGTAGAGCACGACTTCGTTCTCATCTCCGCCCAGACCGTCGGCCACCAGATTGCCGACGACCAGAGGCAATTTCTTGCTCAGCCGTTTGGCCTGCGCATAGCCGTCAAGGTCATGGCTTTCCGCCGCGAAACCGACGCAGAACGGCGCATCTGCACGCCCGGCAACCTCCGCGAGGATGTCCGGATTCCGCACCATTTCAATGGACAATGTGTCGGCACTCTTCTTGATCTTGCGCAGACTTGGCGCTGCCGGCCGGTAGTCGGCAACTGCCGCGACAGCGATGAAAACGTCGCAAGCCTGATAGCGTGCGAGCACGGCACTGTGCATCTCGGCCGCGCTGCGCACATTGATGCGCACCGTCCCGTGAGGACAATCCAATCCGGTGGGGCCGCTTACGAGAGTCACCTCTGCGCCCGCCCGCGCCGCCTCGCGCGCCAGCGCGTAACCCATTCGCCCCGAACTGAGATTGGTCACGACGCGCACCGGATCGATCGTTTCGGCCGTCGGTCCGGCGGTGATCAGCACGCGCCTGCCGGCCAGCACCTTCGGAGTGAAATGGGCGCACACCGCATCGTGCAGTTCCTCGGCTTCCACCATGCGCCCTGGGCCGAGCTCACCACAGGCCTGCTCCCCGGATGCGGGCCCGATCACGAACGCGCCATCGGACCGCAGCATATTGATATTGCGGACGGTGGCCGCGTGTTCCCACATCTGGCGGTTCATTGCCGGTGCAACCATCAGGGCGCATGAGGCATCGCGCGCCAGACAGAGTGTGCTCGCAAGGTCGTCGGCACGCCCTTGCGCGAGTCGGGCGATGCTGTCGGCCGTAGCAGGAGCGATCAGCACCAGTTGTGCGTCACGCGTGAGATTGATGTGCGCCATGCCGTTGGACATGCGCGCATCCCAAAGATCGGACCACACCGGCTCGCCGGTAATGGCCTGGAATGTCGCCGCACCGATGAAATGGCCCGCAGCTTCAGTCATGACTACGTGCACGCGGGCACCGTCCCTGACGAGCAAACGGGCCAGCTCAGCCGACTTGTAGGCGGCAACACCGCCGGTGACAACGAGCACAACGGTTCGCCCGGACAGTTCCAAGCCTGGCCCCGCATTCATGACAATGGTGTATCCTGCAATGAATCGACACCGGATTGTAACGCGATGGCGATCAAGGACTGGAGCGAAGACCGCAGGCCGCGCGAGCGCCTGCTGCATCACGGCGCGGATGCGCTGTCGTCGGCCGAACTGCTCGCAATCTTTCTGCGCGTCGGTGTCGCCGGGAAATCTGCTGTCGAGCTGGCGCAGGATCTGCTGATCCACTTCGATGGCAGCGTGGTGCGACTGGGCAGCGCAACCATGGACGAACTGTGTGGCGTCAAGGGCATGGGTACCGCCAAAGCCGCCCAGTTGAAAGCCAGCTTTGAACTTGCTCGACGTGCGCTGGGCGAACAGATGAAGGAACGCGATGCCTTCAATTCACCACAGGCAGTACGCGACTGGCTGAAGCTCCGCTTGGGCGGCCTGACGCACGAGGTATTCATGGTACTGCTGCTCGACGCACAGAACCGGCTGCTGCAGGCCGTGGAACTGTTCCGCGGTACGCTGACCCAGACCAGCGTCTATCCCCGCGAGGTGGTGAAACTCGCGCTCGCCCACAACGCGGCCGCGCTGATCCTGGCCCACAATCACCCTTCAGGCTTGGCCGAGCCATCGCGTGCCGACGAGTTCCTGACCCAGTCGCTCAAGCAGGCGCTCGCCCTGATCGACGTCCGTGTGCTTGATCACGTCATCGTTGGCAGTGGGGCTACCTGCTCGTTCGCTGAGCGCGGAATTCTCTGAAGAACTTGAACAATTCCAGATCGGTCCGCTATAATCGCGAGCTTTTCCGATTCTGGAGTTAGAAACATGTCCCGCGTTTGCCAAGTTACCGGGAAGTCGCCGATGGTGGGTAACAACGTTTCCCACGCCAACAACAAGACCAAGCGCCGCTTCCTGCCCAACCTCCAGCAACGCCGTTTCTGGCTGGAGTCGGAAAACCGCTTCATCAGTCTGCGCGTGAGCACCAAGGGCCTCCGCACGATAGACAAGAAGGGTATCGAAGCAGTGCTCGCGGACATCCGTGCCCGCGGCGAGAAAATCTGAGATTTCCGGCCTGGCCGGAACAACGCAATCCGGCTCAGCCGGGATAGACAGGAAGGAACGACGTCATGGCCAAGGGCGGACGCGACAAGATCAAACTGGAATCGACTGCCGGCACTGGTCACTTCTATACGACCACGAAGAACAAGCGCACCAAGCCGGAAAAGATGGAGATCATGAAATTCGATCCCAAGGCGCGCAAGCACGTGATCTACAAGGAAACCAAGCTCAAGTAAGGCTTCCGCGACGCCTGGCGCAACGCTCAGGCGGCAATAAAAAACCCGCTGCCAGCGGGTTTTTTATTGCCTGCGTCCGGCACGTCGGCTGCGTTCCGGGCACCCGGTCAGCGGACGACCGTCTGCGCCGCATCCTTATCGCAACACTCGATGCGACCGATACGATAGACCGTCTCGCCTGCGGCACTCAGGAACCGGGTCGCCGCATCGGCATCATCGGACGACACGATGACCACCATGCCGATGCCGCAGTTGAACACGCGGTACATCTCCTGTTCCGCGACCTTGCCGGCTTCTCGCAACCAGGCAAACAGTGGAGGCAGAGGCCACGACGACGCTTCGATCCGAGCCGCCAGCCCGGCCGGCAGCACGCGAGGAACGTTGTCGAGCAGGCCGCCCCCGGTAATGTGTGCCAAGCCTTTTATCAGCCCTGGCGCCTCCTTCATCAGCGCGAGCAGCGACCTCACGTAGATGCGGGTGGGCTCCAGCACGGTTTCCCGCAGAGTACGTCCGTGAAAGTCGGCATCCATATCCGGAGCGTCGCGCTCGAGTATCTTGCGCAGCAACGAATAGCCGTTCGAATGCGCACCGCTGGAAGCCAATCCGAGCACGACATCGCCTTGGGCAATCGTTTCACCGGTGATGAGCTGACTCTTTTCGGCAATACCGACCGCAAAACCCGCCAGATCGTATTCGCCCGGCGGATACATGCCCGGCATTTCGGCGGTTTCACCGCCGATCAGCGCACACCCTGCGAGTTCACAGCCACGGGCGATACCTCCGACCACGCGAGCAGCCGTCTCGACATCCAGCTTGCCACAAGCAAAATAATCGAGAAAAAAAACGGGCTCGGCGCCCTGCACCAGGATGTCGTTGACGCTCATCGCCACCAGGTCTTGGCCGACCGTATCGTGACCGTCGAGCTGGAAGGCGAGCTTCAGCTTGGTGCCCACACCGTCGGTGCCGGAGACCAGCACCGGTTCACGGTAGCTCTTCGACACCTCGAACAGTGCGCCGAAACCACCGATCCCGCCCAGTACCTCCGGGCGCATCGTGCGTCTGGCCAGCGGCTTGATGCGCTCGACCAGCGCGTCGCCGGCATCGATATCCACACCGGCTGCGGCGTAACTGAGAGGGGTTCCGGAATCCTTGGATGAAGTCATGACATAAGGGGCGTCGGGCGCCGCGAAAACAGGGTGAATGGACGGGGTTGCCGCGGAATCTTGCTAAACTGCGAGGCGTTTTTGCACCGCTTTCGCGCAACCACTCCGAGGGTGCGCATTCTACCCCTGCCCGCACTGCGCCATGACTTCTCCCGGCATCAACCGCAAACAAAGCCTGCTGTGGGCTGGCGTCGGTGTGGCCATCATCGGGCTGCTGTGGCTGCTTGGACCGACGCTGTCACCCTTCATGCTCGGGCTGGTCCTCGCCTACATCTTCGAACCCCTGGTCGAGCGCCTGTGTCGCCAGAACGTACCGCGTGCGTTGGCCGTCGTTCTGGTGATTCTGCTGGTGATCGGACTGGTGGTCGGCCTCGTGCTCATCCTCGTTCCGGTGATCCAGCAGGAGGTACGCACATTGATCGAGCGTCTGCCAGCGTATCTGACCGCAGCGCACCAGACGATCGTGCCCTGGTTGCATCAACATCTCGGTATCGCGCTGCAACTCGATGTCGACAGCCTCAAGCGTTTCATTGCAAAGAACTGGAGCAGTGCGCAGGACTATCTGATGCTCGCGCTCGAATATGTGAGCAGCCAGGGCGCAGTCATCGCGGGCGTCTTTGCCAATGTGCTGTTGACGCCAGTCGTCATGTTCTACCTGATGCGCGACTGGAAGGATCTGCGCCACCGGCTCGGGAGTTTCATCCCCAGGCCATGGCTTGAGCGCACGCTGACCATGTTCGACGATATCGATGCGGTGCTGGCGGAGTTCCTGCGCGGCCAGTTGTCGGTCATGGTGGCGCTGGCGCTGTTCTACAGTCTCGGCCTGTGGATTGCCGGCGTCGACTACGCGCTGCCGCTGGGGCTGCTGTCCGGGCTGCTCGGTTTCATTCCCTATGTCGGCTTCTCGACCGGTCTGCTGTTGTCGCTGCTGGTCGCCACACTGCAATTTCAGGGCTGGCCGCCGGTAATCGGTGTAGCCATCGTCTACAGCCTTGGCCAGTTGCTCGAAAGCTTCCTGCTCACGCCCTGGCTGGTGGGCGAACGCATCGGTCTGCACCCCCTGGCGGTCATCTTCGCACTGATGGCTTTCGGCCAGCTCTTCGGCTTCGTCGGCGTGCTGATTGCCCTGCCCGCCTCGGCAGCACTGCTGGTCGCCCTGCGCGAACTGCGCCGTCACTACCTTGCCAGTCACTTCTACCAGGGCGACGCACCCAAGATCATCGAATGATGCGTCAGCTTCTGCTTGACATCCGCCCGATCGCCGCGCCGAGCCTGAACAACTTTGTGGCCGGCGCGAACCGGGACCTGCTCGCCCATCTGCGTACGATGACCGGTCCGCAGCCCGGCACATCGGTCTACCTCTGGGGCGACAGCGGTAGCGGCCGCACTCATCTTCTGCGCGCGCTGGCAGCAGAGTCGGCGGCACGCGGCCTGTATCTCGACGCCGAGCAGATCAACGGCACCCAGCCGGATACGTTGAATGCAGCACTGCAAGCCACACACGCGAGACTATGGCTGTTCGACGACGTACACCTGCTTGAACCTCAGGCGCAGATCGCGCTGTTCCGCGCCTTCAATCTGGCGCAGGCACGTGGAATCACGCTGGCGGCAGCAGGCGCGACCTCGCCACGCGACCTTCTGCTCCGGGAGGATCTCCGTACCCGCATCGGCCAGATGCTGCCCTTCTGCATACAGGCACTTGAGGACAAGGAGCGTGTCGAACTTCTGCAGGCCCACGCGCTTGCGCGTGGCATGAAGGTCGAGCAGGATGTTTTCGATTATCTGCTCCGCCACGGACGCCGGGACATCCGCTCGCTGCTGGGCATACTGGATCTGCTCGACGAACATTCCCTGACGCGTCAGCGCCCGGTTACGCTGCCGCTGCTGCGCGAAGTCATGCAGGCAAGACTCATCTGATTCGGACACTCACATGGAACTTGTACTTTTCGATCTCGACAACACCCTGCTCGCTGGAGATTCGGACTTCGAATGGGCGCAATTTCTCATTTCCAAGAACGTGCTCGACCGCGAGGTCTATGAAGCACGCAATGCAAGCTTCTACGCGCAGTACAAGGCCGGCACTCTGGACATTACCGAGTTCCTGGATTTCCAGCTCGCGCCGCTGGCACGACACACCCGTGTGGAGCTCGATGCCTGGCATGCCGAGTTCATGATGAAGCAGATCCGTCCCCGCCTGACCGACGGCGCGCGCGGGCTCGTCAACGGACACCTGGAAAGTGGCGCGCTGTGCGCCATCGTGACGGCTACCAACAGCTTCATCACCGGCCCGATCGCGCGCGAACTGGACATACCGCACCTGGTGGCCACAGTCCCCGCGCAGGAGAACGGCCACTTCACCGGCAAGCCGCGCGGTACGCCGGCGTTCCGGGAAGGCAAGATCGAGCGGGTCGAACGCTGGCTGGAGGAACTGGGGCTGTACTTCGGCAGTTTCCGCCGGACCACCTTCTACAGCGATTCGCTCAACGATCTTCCGCTGTTGAGCCGGGTCAGCCATCCGGTTGCCGTCGATCCGGACCCGACCCTGGAAGCCCATGCACGTGCCCATGCCTGGCCCATCATGCATCTGCATTCGGGTCAGGCTGTGGAAAGCGAGGAATAGCCTTGGCAATGGAACGCAATACCCGGCAGCGCGCGGCGATACTCGGGGCGATTCAGCGCGCTGGACGACCCCTGTCGCCGGCCGAACTGCACACGCTGGCGCGCGATGAAGCGCCCGCACTCGGTCTCGCTACGGTTTACCGCAACATCAAGATGCTGCTGCTCGACGGATGCATCCGCGAGGTTGACCTGCCGGGTGAAGCGCCGAGATACGAAGAGGCCCACCTGGGGCACCATCACCACTTCAAATGCCGCGTCTGCGATTGCGTTTTCGATATCGCCGACTGCAAGACCGACTGGCATGCTTTCGCACCGCCTGGCTTTGTCGTGGACGCCCATGAAATCACCCTCTTCGGTACGTGTCCGAAATGCAGCGGCCAGGCACCGCTTTCGTCACCGCCCCATTCCGCGGACGGTCACAGTCACGGCTGATCGACACGGCGCCGGCCGAGAAATGCCCTGCCGGAAAAGTGTCCACGCAAAGGCCGGACCGTCGCTCTAGCCACGAACGGAAACTGCGTTCTTGTGATCGGGAGACTCTGACCGGGCCGCCCGGCCATGCCTCCAACCCCTGCCGGTTCGGTCCCCGCGTCGCCTTCCCGGGCCCGAGCCCCTGCACGCCCCGGCATATCGAACCTCTAATGAGATTCGATTTTCGTTTACTTCCTTGCAGCGACGTCTTACATTGATAACCGGTTATCAATCAATGGAAGCTTTGCATGGTTGCCGTTCACCGTCATCCACCGCTGTGCCCAGCCACAAGTGCCTTTCTCGCTTGCGCGAAAGAGCCGGTACATGCCGTCGACGGCATCCTTCGGGCGTCAAGGGCGGCTGATCAGCCAATGGCGGCTCCGCTCGCCGTGCATTGCCGCCCCCGTACCTGACCTGTATCGACCCGGTGCCGGTCTTGCACCGGACCTCGGCAGCGACCCGACACATGTACGACAGACTTCGCCCCCTCCGCCAGGAACCCGCGCACTCCATGGCAGCCAGCGTCTCCGACCTGCCGGCGCTCGAACGCATTTTCGACGTCGACTGTCACCTGGTACGCCTGCCACGCGCCATTCCCGCTGCGCTTGCCGACTACCTGGACAATCCAGCCACCCACGCTGCACTGCGCGCGCTGCCGCGCAAGTCATTGAGCAGTGGTGACACCTTTGACGCCGCCTCGCTTCCCGCACATCCGGGACGACGCGACCTGCTTGACGACGTACGCCTGTGCGGCGAACTGCTGTGCGACCTCACCGGCAGCCTGCGCTTCGGAGCGCGCATCGAAGTGCTTGATCGCGCCATGTGCCCGCGCTGGCATGTCGACCATGTCGGCCTGCGCTTGCTGGTGACCTGGCGTGGTCCGGCAACCGAATGGCTGGACGAGGACGGGTTCGATCGCAGTCTCCTTGGCAGCGAGGACATGCCGGTCGATCCGGCCCGCCTGAGACAGGCCGCAGCCGGCGACATCCTTCTGCTCAAAGGCGAACGCTGGCCGCGCAATGCCGGCCGCGGCGTCATCCACCGCTCTCCATGCGTCGAAGGCACGGCGCCACGCGTCGTCGCCGCCTTCGATGCCCTCTGTTGATCAGAAAGCCTGCAATGACCGCAAGACTCCCCGTCACCGTTCTGTCCGGCTTCCTCGGCGCCGGCAAGACCACCCTGCTGAACCATGTGCTGTCCAATACCGAAGGACGCCGCGTGGCCGTGATCGTGAACGACATGTCGGAAGTGAACATCGATGCGCAACTGGTCGCCAACGGCGTACAGCTGTCTCGCACCGATGCACGTATGGTGGAAATGTCGAATGGCTGCATCTGCTGCACGCTGCGCGAAGATCTGCTGATCGAGGTGTCGCGACTGGCGCACGAAGGGCGCTTCGACTATCTGCTGATCGAATCGACCGGCATTTCCGAACCGCTGCCGGTCGCTGAAACCTTCACCTTCGAGGACGAGGATGGCCGCAGTCTGTCCTCGGTCGCGCGACTGGACACCATGGTCACCGTGGTGGATGCGTACAACTTCCTTCGCGACTATTCGAGCCACGACATGATTGCCGAGCGCGGAGAAGCGCTCGGCGAGGAGGACAACCGGACGGTGGTCGATCTGCTGATCGACCAGATCGAGTTCGCCGACGTGATCGTACTCAACAAGTGCGATCTGGTGGACGAGGCCGAACGCAAACGCCTGCACGCCATCCTGCACGCACTGAACCCGCGTGCAGATCTGGTCGAGACGCACGAAGGCCGCGTGCCGCTGGCGCGCATCCTGGATACCGGCCGTTTCGATTTCGAAGCGGCGGCCGCAGCCCCCGGATGGCTGCAGGAGATGCGCGGCACCCATGTGCCCGAATCGGAAACCTATGGCATCCGCAGCTTTTCGTGGAGCGCGCGACGCCCCTTCCATCCTCAGCGCTTCCAGCAACTCATCCGCGACGAGTGGCCGGGCGTGATCCGCAGCAAGGGCTTCTTCTGGCTGGCCAGCCGCATGGACTTTGCCGGAGAGTGGGCGCAGGCCGGCGGCATCTGCCGCAACCGTCCGGCCGGTCTGTGGTGGGCGGCCGTCGATCGCAAGGACTGGCCGACCGACCGCGATTATCTGCGGCAGATCCGCGCGCGCTGGCAGGAGCCCTTCGGCGATCGCCGCCAGGAACTGGTATTCATCGGCATGGAGATGGACGAAGTCTGGCTGCGCCGCCGGCTGGAAGAATGCCTGCTGACCGATGCCGAGATGCTTGCCGGCCCGGAAGCCTGGGGCCACCTGCCCGATCCCTTCGACCCCTGGGCGCTCGCGGTCTCGGAAGACGACGAGGCGACCTCCACCTCTTGATCAGGCCGCCAGACTATCGGCGCCCGAGGTCTGCACCGACTGCTTGAGCGCCCGGATGCGCGCCACCGTGTCGGTCGACAGCCGGTCGAACTCGTCGCCCAGCAGGCGCGCCGCTCCGGCGGCGTCACCCGCCATGCGTCGCCGGATCACCTCGGCCGCGCACTGGTGGAATGCGGCATGCCGGCTACGCACCTCGCGGTAAGCGGCATTGTTGGCGAAGCGCTGCCCGTCGCCATGAATCCAGCATCCCAGTTCGCATTTGTCGTCGCGCCCTACGGCGTCCGGGTCCAGCTTTTCGCCTTCGCCACCGAGAAATGCATTCAGCTTCACCTTCCATTGAAGATGCGCGTTGATCACGCGATCGAAATCCAGCCCGACCGAGCGCACCTTCGGCTGGGCCCCGCCGCTGATGCGGAACTGCCCCACCGTCTTCACGAGAGAACGCGACTGTTCGGCGAGGCTCTCCGCCGCCGCTGCGGCCTGTTCGACCAGCGCGGCGTTCTGCTGGGTCACTTCGTCCATGCCGCCGACGGCATCGGCTACCCGGCGCACACCCGTACTCTGTTCGCGACTGGCCGATGCGATTTCGCCGATCAGGTGGCTCACCTCGCCGACACTGCCGACGATCTCGCGCATTGTCTGACCCGCCAGTCCAGCCAATTCCGCACCTTCATCGATACGGCCCACGCTGCCGTCAATCAGCGACTTGATTTCGCGCGCCGCCGTGGCGCTGCGCTGGGCCAGATTGCGCACCTCGGAAGCCACCACCGCAAAGCCGCGCCCCTGCTCGCCGGCGCGAGCCGCCTCCACCGCCGCGTTCAGCGCGAGGATATTGGTCTGGAAGGCGATGCCGTCGATCACGCCGATGATGTCGGCAATCTTGCGGCTGGAGGCCTGGATGTCCTGCATCGTCACCACCACGCGCGACACGATTTCGCCGCCCCGCTGGGCGACGGCATTGCTCGAACCGGCCAGGGCCTGGGCACGCGCCGCGTTGTCGGCATTCTGACCGACCGTCGCGTTGATCTGGTCCATCGAACTGGCGGTGTCCTGAAGTCGTGTCGCCTGGTTTTCGGTGCGGGTCGACAGATCGGCATTGCCGGCGCTGATCTCGTTGGCCGCGATGTCAATGACGCGCGCCGCCTCGCCGATCTGCCCGACCACTTCGCGCAGTCGCGCCACCGTCCGGTTGGCATCGTCGGTGAGGGTGCCGAAGGTGCCACCGTAGCGCGCGTCTATCGTCTGCGTCAGGTCTCCGGCGGCCACCGCGTTCAGCACCCTGCCCAGGTCTTCCAGTGCGGTGCGGCAGATTTCCATAAGCTGATTCTGCGTCATCACCATGTCGCGAAAGCCGTGGGAATAGCGCGCTTCGTCGCCGCGTACGCTGAAATCGCCTTGCGTCGCCGCCGCCACCAGACGGTTCATGTCGCCGGCCAGCGATTGCAGGGTGCGTTTCATCTCGGCAGCGACCGCCGCCAGTTCGGCCTGACGGCCGGCAAGCGCCGGCATGTCCGCGCTGAAATCGCCATTTCCATAGGCGCGCACGATGCCGATGAAGCGATCCATCGTGGCGGTGTGACAGTCGGCCATCCGGTTGCTGTCGCACGCGATGTCGGCAAAGACACCCGACAGCCCCTGTGTTTCGATCCGGTGCTCGACCGCACCCGTTGCATGCGCCATGGCCATTGCCGACTGCGCATCGCGTAGCCGGTTCATGCTGGCCACAACGCGGTTGAATGCGGCCAGCAGCGCATCGCCTGAAGGCTCGATCCGGGTTGCGGCGCCCTCGGACAAGGCACCAAGCGCATCGGACAGCCGGCCGTCGCGGCTCGCCTGGTCTGTGACGATGCGGTGCAGGCGCCACAGCAGCATGCCACCGGCCGATGCCAGCACCAGCGCGGCCGCCATGGCAGACCAGCCATCCAGACTCATGAGGCGCGTCGCGTCTGCGAGGATGAGGAGTATGGGAATCACCAGCACGAGCGAAAGAGACAGAAGGCTGACGCGCGCGCGGGAACCGGAAGAGGAGTCGGGTGTGGTCGTCCGCATGGTGGCCTGAAGGGCAGGTGGCACCACACCGTGCGGTGCCTTCCAGCATTTACGGCGGACGATGCTTCTTACTTGAAGCTTGAACCTTGAATGCTCGCCTGACCGACATCCACGGCGCCAAGCGCCGCCAGCATCGAAGGCGCCGGCGGTTTGCCTCGTCCGTGCGCCCGGCAAGACCGGCTCGTCGTCGCGTGCACGGCCGACAGCGCACCCCGCTGTGTTGCGTGTCCGTGCGCGGAATCCCCCGTATCGCGCCTTGCCCCGCTGCTGCCTGCCGTGCCCGCAAGCACCGTGCCGACCGCCGGAGGCTTGTTTCGTGCGTCAGGTTTGCTGGTCGACGGATCGCGCCGAGGGCGTCACTTCGCCCAGGCCAAGCCGGCGCTCGTTCACCCAGGGCACCAGACCCACTTCGGAAGCGAGTTTCACCAGTTCGATGTCCGAACTCACGTCAAGCTTGCGCCGTGCGGTACTCAGCTTGTTTGCAACCGTTTTCGGGCTCAGGTTGAGTTGTTCCGCGATTGCATCGATCGAGTGACCGGACACCAGCAAGCGGCACATCTCGAATTCGCGTGGCGTGAGGTATCCGAACAGTTTGGATTCCGGCAGGTAGTGGGAGAAAGCGACGCTTTCGGCGACCTGGCGACTGAGCACACGTTTTCCCCGTGCGACCGACTGCACGGCGTCGACCAGTTGTTCGGCCGGACTGTCCTTGGTCAGCACCCCGAGCGCGCCTGCATCCAGCGCCTGCTGAACCACGGTCGGATGCGAACACATCGTGAACATGAGAATGCGCGCCTGCTCGTCCGCGGCAACGATACGCCGAGTGGCTTCAATGCCGCTCGAACCCGGCAGCATGATGTCCATCACCACCACGTCCGGCTCATGCCGGCGGTAGGCGGTATAGGCCTCGTCCGCGGTGCCCGCCTCGGCAATCACCGACAGTGTTTCGTTCATTTCCAGCAGCGCGCGGTACCCGGTGCGCACCACCGCGTGATCATCGACCAGAAGGATACGGGTCTGACGCGAATTCATGCAGCGATCTCCTGTTCGTTACGTGCAAAAGGCAGCCGGACGGTGACGCGCCAGCCACCACCGCCGGCCGGTCCGGCTGCGCACACGCCGCCCAGTGCGAGCGCGCGTTCGCGCATGCCCAGCATGCCGAGGCCGGCGACGCCGGTCGGTATGCCGTGCGCGCTGCCGTTGTCCCAGATGTCGAGCTTGAGCAGCCGGCCGTCGCTTCCCTGTTCGGTACTCACACCGATCAGCATGCGCGAACAATCGGAGTGCTTGAACGCATTGGTGATCGCCTCCTGCACGATCCGGTAGGCACTCGCTTCGACCGCGTGACCGGCATCCGCCGCCTCACCGTTCAAGCTGAGCACCAGCTCCAGAGGGCGCGGTCCCTGAGCGCCACGCTGTTCCACCAACTGGCGCAGGGCGTTGTACAAACCGAGCGCATCGATCTCGACCGGATGCAGTGATTCCAGCTGCAGGCGAACCCGCCCCAGCAGTTGTGCCAGATGGCCGACGAGCGCCTCGGCGCTGCCCCGATAGCGCTCCAGAGACGGCTCGCTGCGACAGGCCGCGGACAGCACGGCAACGTGAGGCTGCATCGCCACCATATAAGTACTCATCTCGTCGTGCAGATCGCGTGTGATCGCCCGGCGCGTCTGTTCTTCCATCACCATGATCTTGCGCAGCAGGGCCGAGCGCTCGCGACTCACTTCGGCCAGCGAGCCGGCCATGCGATTGAAGGACGCCGACAGCTCCGCCAGTTCGGGCAGGGTGAAGATCGGCAAGCGCGCCTCCAGACGACCCGCCTCGATGTCGCGCAGTGCCGTACGCAAGGCACGCACCGGTTCCAGCGCGCGGCAGATGGCCCAGTAGAGCACCAGCCCGAGCAGCACGCTGTAGGCCACCGTGAGGTAGCTGAGACGCTTGAAGCCTTCCCATTTCTCGCGCATTTCGTCCGACGTGACCGGCAGCACGCGATAGAAGCCCGCGATCTCGCCGTTGAGCCGCCAGGGCTTCATGCGCACCGTACCCGGCACACCCTCGATCGGGGAACCGAGCGCCGCTTCGGCGTTGGAAGACGCAAGCACATTGCCCCCGACATCCAGCAGGTCGATGCGCACGTGACGGATGTCCTGCATGTGCTGCACCCGATCGATCAGCGCCTCCAGCATGTCCGAGCGACCATCGCCGGCACTCAGCGGAAGATCGTCCGGCAGCAGTTGCAGAGCCAGCCGCGTACCGGACTCGATCTCCTCCACCGAATCGCTGCGCCACGCCTTGTAGTGCAGCAGGCCGTGCGTGAGCAGCAGCAGGCACATGAGGACGAGCACGATCAGAAGCAGTCGGGTCTTCAGAGTCATCAGGGGCAGTCGGAACAGGCAATGGTCATGCGGCGTCTTTGCGGCCTTTCGGGACGATGGTAGCGCCACCGCCGAGGGACAAAATCCCCACGTTGCAATGCGCAGCACACCGCCGTCGCTGCACTGCACATTCCTATAGTTCCCTCCGACTTCCGAACGGGACCTTCCCTTGAAGGTGCTGCAGAAGTCTGCGCGGCGAAGGCGGGTCTGGCCCTTGCCGCGCATCAGAAAGCGAATGCGCGTGTCCCCGCGCGCCCCATCCACGGAGGAGAGAACTGCCATGTCACTGAAAAGAGCAACCGGCTACGCCGGGCTGCAAAGAACCCGCCTCAGCCGCGCCGTCGCGACCGCGATCGCCGGCGTCGCGCTGGCCTCGGCATCCGGTGCCGCACTGGCCAACGCCGAGCTGATCAAGCTCTCGCAGGACGAACGCCAGTGGGTCATGCAGGGCAAGGACTACGACCACAGCCACTACAGCGGCCTGAAGCAGATCAATCGCAGCAACGTGAAGAACCTGAAGGCCGCGTGGACCTTCTCGACCGGCGTTCTGCACGGCCACGAGGGCGGCCCGCTGGTGGTCAACGGCATCATGTACATCCACACGCCGTTCCCGAACATCACCTACGCCATCGATCTGGACAACCCGAACAAGATTCTCTGGGAACACAAGCCCAAGCAGGACGCCTCGGTACGCGCGGTCGCCTGCTGCGACGTGGTGAACCGCGGTCTGGCCTATGGCGACGGCAAGATCTTCAAGACCCAGCTCGACGGCCACATCGTCGCGCTGGACGCCAGGACCGGCAAGGAACTGTGGAAGATGGAGAACTCCGACCCCAAGGTCGGCTCCACCCTGACGCAGGCCCCGATGGTGGTCGAAGACATGGTCATCGTCGGTTCGTCCGGCGCCGAACTCGGTGTGCGTGGCTACGTCACCGCCTATCGCATGAAGGACGGCAAGCAGGTGTGGCGCGCCTACGCCACCGGCCCGGACGAAGACCTGAATCTGGCCGACGACTTCAACATGGCGAACCCGCACTACGGTCAGAAGGGCCTCGGCACTTCGACCTGGGAAGGCGACGCATGGCGTATCGGCGGCGGCACGAACTGGGGTTGGTACGCCTACGATCCGGCTCTGAAGATGATGTACTACGGTTCGGGCAACCCGGCGCCGTGGAACGAAACCATGCGCCCGGGCGACAACAAGTGGACCATGGCCATCTGGGGCCGCGACGTGAAGACCGGCAAGGCCAAGTTCGCCTTCCAGAAGACGCCGCATGACGAGTGGGATTACGCCGGCGTGAACTGGATCGGCCTGTCGGAACAGATGGTCGATGGCAAGAAGCAGAAGCTGCTGACCCACCCGGACCGCAACGGCATCGTCTACACCCTGAACCGCGAGAACGGCAATCTGGTTCGTGCCGACAAGATCGACCCGTCCGTGAACGTGTTCAAGGGCTATGACATGGCCAAGGGCGTGCCCATCCGCGATCCGGAGTACTCGACCCGCATGGACCATCTGGCCAAGGGCATCTGCCCGTCCGCCATGGGCTACCACAACCAGGGCCACGACTCGATCGACAAGAAGCGCGAACTGGTCATGCTCGGCACCAACATGATCTGCATGGACTGGGAGCCGTTCATGCTGCCCTATCGCGCAGGTCAGTTCTTCGTCGGTGCGACCCTGAACATGTACGCGACGCCGGGCAACAACAACAATATGGGTCAGGTCAAGGCCTACGACGTGAAGACGTCGAAGTTCAAGTGGGTCAAGGACGAGAAGTTCTCGGTCTGGGGCGGCACGACCAGCACCGCGGGTGACCTCGTCTTCTACGGCACGCTGGATGGCCTGATCAAGGCCGTCGATGCCGACAACGGCAAGACGCTGTGGGAATTCAAGCTCCCGTCCGGCGTCATCGGCCACCCGGTCACCTACGAGCACAAGGGCAAGCAGTACGTCGCCATTTACTACGGCGTCGGCGGCTGGCCGGGTGTCGGCCTCGTGTTCGACCTGACCGACCCGACCGCAGGCCTCGGTGCAGTGGGCGCCTTCAAGGAGCTCCAGCAGTACACCAAGATGGGCGGCGGCGTGATGGTGTTCTCGCTGTAAGCCGTTCTCCGGGGTGCGGCGCCGGTGCGCCGCACCTTTCTCCCGCAGGAGATTCAACGATGAACAAGACCCTCATTGCAGCGCTGCTGTGCGTGGCGGGCGGCGTCGCGAACGCGGCCGGCACGCTCAAGGTATGCGCGGCCGACAATGAAATGCCCTACGCCAACGAGCGGGGCGAAGGTTTCGAAGACCGCATCGCCGAAAGACTGGCCGCCGCCATGGACATGAAGGTCGAACGCGTGGGCTTCAGCGATCCGAGATATGTGGTGCGCGATCTGCTCGACAAGGGCAAGTGCGACGTCATGATCGGTGTCGATGCGGGCGATCCCCGCGTCGCGACCACCCGGTCCTACTACCGTTCAAGCTACGTGTTCGTGACCCGCGCCGACTACGGCCACGAGGTGACAAGTTGGGACAGTCCGGTCATGCAGCAGGCGCACATCGGTGTCGTACCGAGCACGCCGGCCGAGGTCATGCTGGTCCAGATCGGGCGTTATCCGGACAGCTTCCGCTACATGATGTCGCTCGGCGGAAACAAGGCGCCCCGCAATCGCTATGTGCGCTACGACACCGAAAAGCTCATCCGCGACCTGGCGGCGGGCGAGATCGACGTGGCCGTGGCCTGGGCACCGGCCGTCGCCCGCTACATAAAGACCGCCCCGGTTCCGCTGAAGGTGAGCACCGTTCCGCCGCAGGCAACGAAGTCGAACGGCGAGATCGTCAACTTCCATTTCGATACCTCGATCGCCGTGCGCAAGGACGACAAGGCCCTGCTTGCCCGCATCGAAGCCGCGCTTGCGAAGAGCCGCGACGAGATCGAAGCCGTGTTGCGCGCCGAGGGCATCCAGATGCTGCCGCCCGACCCGGTCGCCAGCGGAAAAACGGGCAGCGGAGAGAGCCTCGACACCGCCGACGTCGTGATGGACGCAGGAAGAACACCCACGCAACCGGCCAGCCCGGCCGCAAAAGGAAACAAGGACAGCAAGGGATGAAGTTTCAAGCCAGCACACTGGTCGCCGCAGCCATGCTCGGCAGCGCTTTCGCCACCGCGATCGCCGCCGGCAGTCCGCCGCGCTTCTACAACATTATCGAGGGCACCCCCCTCGACTTCGCAGGCAAGGAAGAAAGCGACGCGGTCAAGACTTTCAAGCAGACCGGCCTGAACCCCTACAACGACCGCAAGGAAAAGATCGTCGAGGGCGAATCGCTGTTCTCGACCGCCTGCTCCGGCTGTCACGGTCACCATGCCGAGGGCAAGCTCGGTCCGGGTCTGGCGGATGACTACTGGACCTATCCGGCGAACGCAACCGATCCGGGTCTGTTTTCGAGCATCTACGGCGGCCTGCAAGGAATGATGGGGCCGCAGAGCGGCCACCTCAGCCAGGACGAGATTCTCGTGATCATGTCCTGGATACGCTCCGTGTACAAAGGAGACCCCGCCAAGGCGCTCTGGAAACAGGCCAACTGAGCGCAGCCCCACCAACGGTTTCAGGAATTCGGCCCGACTGCCACGGGCCGTACAACGCAGCACCCACATACAACCCTGGAGGACTGAAGATGAACATCCGCATTGCAGCCCGCATCGTCGCCACCACTGCCGCCCTGCTGGTCGCCGGCGGCGTACAGGCCTACGACGGCACCAAGTGCAAGGCCGCCGGCAACTGCTGGGAACCGAAGCCGGGCTACCCGGACAAGGTCGCCGGTTCGAAGTACGACCCCAAGCACGACGCCAAGGAAATCTCGAAACAAGGCGACTCCATCAAGCAGATGGAAGCCCGCAATGCCAAGCGTGTCGAGCAACTCAACGCCACCGGCACCTTCAAGTACGACGTCAACTGATCGTCGTTTCCCGTCCGGGCGGATTCCGCTGCCGCCCGGACGTTCTTCCCGTGCCGCACTGCGGCCTCCGATCTGGACTTCCCGGATGCATCCCGAAACTGTTGACCTGTCGGCATGGCGCGCGCGCGCGCTTGAATTCGAACGTCAGTTGAATGCGGTACTGGTGGGCATGCCGCGTACCGTGCGGCTGATGACCATCGCCGTGTTCGCCCGCGGCCACGTTCTGCTGGAAGGGGATGTCGGCGTTGGCAAGACGACCTTGCTGAAAGCCGTCGCTCGCGGCATCGGGGGCGCCTACCAGCGCATCGAAGGCACCGTGGACCTGATGCCCGGAGACCTCGTCTATCACACCTATGTCGGTGACGACGGCAGGCCGCGCGTCGAACCCGGGCCGCTGATTGCGCAGGGCAGCGAACTGGCGGTGTTCTTCTTCAACGAGATCAATCGCGCCCGGCCGCAGGTACATGCCCTGCTGCTGCGGCTGATGGCCGAACGCACTGTCAGCGCCTTCAACCGGGAATACACGCTGCCCTGGATGCAGGTATTCGCCGACCGCAACCGGGTCGAGCGCGAAGAGACCTTCGAACTGCCGTCGGCCGCGCGCGACCGTTTCCTGATGGAAGTATCGGTCGAGGCACCGGACGCGCGCGAACAACTGCGCGGGCTGATGTTCGACACCCGCTTCCACGATGCCGACGCCCTGATCGCGGCAGTCGAACCGGGCATGCTGGACCACACCCGCCTGAACGGGGTGGCGCAGTGCATTCAGAACACGGTGCAGTCCGCGCCTGCACTGGACGACTACGGTGTCGACCTGTGGCTGGCGACACGCCGCCCCGCCGACTACGGCGTGCGGCTTTCCGATGTGGATATCGACCGGTTCGTCCTGTCCGGTGCGAGCCCTCGCGGTGTGGCCATGCTCGCACGGGCCGCACGTGTGCAGGCCTGGCTGGAAGGCCGTGACCGACTGGTGCCGGAAGATCTTCACGCGGTGTTCTTCGAAGCGATCGCGCACCGACTTTGCCTCAGCCCGGTGTACGAAACCCAGCGGCCGCTCTACGCCCGACCTTTTGTCACCGAGGTCTTGCGTCAGGTCGCCTCGCCATGACGGTAACCGCGCTCGCCTACGTCCTGCGCTGGCGCAGTCGCGCCGTCACGCCAGGCGCGCACCGCGGCTCGCTGTCCGGACCCGGTCACGACTTCGAGCGCAGCGTGCCGCTGGCCGGCAACCGCGACGCGCGCCGCCTCGATCTGCGGGCAACGTTGCGCGATCCGTCGGAACGCGCATGGGTCCGGCTGTTCCGCCAGCAGGCGGTGGTTCCGGTCGTCGTGGTCGTCGACGTGTCGCGCTCCATGAACTATCGGGGCGCAACGCACAGGCATGCACTCGCCGTCGATCTGACAGAAGCCCTCGCACACGCGGCCTGGCGCATCGGCGATCCCTTCGCGCTGATCGCCTGCGATCGGCAGGTACACCGCGAACTGACGCTTCCGCCCTGCCGCAGCGCTGCCGGCGCGCGTGCCGCCATCGCTCGCTTGCGGTCGCACGTGCCCGATGGCGATGACAACAGCGCCCTGCTCGGCATCGCGCCCCTGCTGCCCCGGCGTCGCTCCCTGGTGTTCCTGCTCACCGACGGACACATGCCGGAAGAGCGTCTGGCGCGCGCGCTCGCCGGTATCGCGCATCACGATGTCGTGACCGTCATCCTGGGTGACAGCCGGGAACAGCGCGCCAGTCCGCGCTGGGGCATTGCGCGGCTGCGTGACATGGAAAGCGGCGCGGAGCGCCTCTTGCTGCAGCGCCCGGCCCTGGCCCGGGCCTGCGACGAGGCATGCACTGCGCGCCGCGACCGTCTGCGCCGCATTGCCATGCGCCATGGCCGCCCGCCCCTGTTCATCGACGACCGCGTCGATCCAATGCAGTTCAACCGCTATTTCCTGCAGACATGAGACGCACACGGGTCTTCCTTCCGGCCGGCTGGCAACGCGCTCCCCACGGACGGAGGTACGCCGGCTTCCTGTCCGGGCCGCGCATTGCCCGGTGCGCGACCCTGCTCGCGCTGCTGCACGCCGTGCCCGCAATGGCGACAGTCGCGCTGCAACAGACCGAATGGCCACGAAACTTCGGTTACCGCATCGGCGACACCGTACCGGTCAAGTTGACCCTCAAGGTCGAACCGGGCTGGACACCGGATCGGGACGGGCTGCCCGAGCCCGGCCAGGGCGACCGGCAGTTCGAACTGCGCAGCCTCGATGTCGTCGATGCACCCGAGCGCTGCGCCCGGTGTCGCGTCTACACGCTGGAGTGGCAGCTCATGAAAAGTGTGCGCGCGCCGCAGACTCTGCGCCTCTCGCCCATCTCGCTCCGTTTCCGCAAGGACAACGCGGTGGCAGAGATCAAGCTGCCCGCCTTTGACCTGAGCACCGCCCCGCTGCTGCACTGGGCATCGAAGAAGGATATTGTCACCAGCGTCCACCCTGGCTACCGGGCCACGGAGTACGACAGCCGCGAACCGCTGGTGCGCGCACTGGCATGGGGCCTCGCCGCGACCGTATTGCTGCTCGGCGGACTGTGGATCGCCGGCCATTTCGGTACGCAGCGCGCGCGGCCGTTCGCCCGTGCCTGGCGTACCGTGCGCGCGCTGCGCGACAGCGCCGATGAGGAAGCCCTGCGGCAAGCCTTCCGGGCCATGCATCGTGCCTGCAACGAAACCGCCGGCCACACGGTTTTCGCAAGCACGCTGCCGGACTTCCTCGCCGACCATCCGGCCTTTGCCGACCGGGCGGACGCGCTCGCAGCGGCATTCGCCGCATCCCGCGCCTGCTTCTACGGCCTGCCCGCCGACCGCACCCATGCGACGCCGGCAGCACTGTTGCCGCTGCTGGCCGCCCTGCGGGACCGCGAAAAGCTCACCGGACACGCGCGACCGGACCTCCCGTCCCCGGTCGGCGAAGCGGCCTGAGGCCGGCATCATGTCCTTCGACCATCCCCAATGGCTGTGGGCGGCGCTGCTCTCGCTGCTGCCCTTGCTCTGGCACGGCCAGCGCACGCTGCCGCATGGCTGGTTGCCCGGCATTCCGGCCGACCCGGCCTCCCGCGCGCTGGCGGTCTTGCTGCGCGTACTGGGCGCGCTGGCGGTGCTCGGCTCGGCCGTCGCGCTCGCCGGCCCGCATCGACAGGGCGAGGACATCGAACGCGTCGGTACCGGCGCCCATATCGTGATCACGCTCGACCGCAGCGCCAGCATGAGTGACGGCTTCGCCGGACGCGGCGCGCAGGAGGGCGACGAAGCCAAAGGTCGGGCCGCCGCGCGCCTGCTCGAAGACTTCGTGCGCGAACGCCCGCGCGACCTGTTCGGCATGGTGTCGTTCAGCACCGCTCCGGTGCACGGCCTGGAACTGACCGCCGATCACGATGCAGTCCGCGCGGCGATACGTGCCTCGGCCGCGCCGGGCGTCGGACTCACCAATATCGCGGCCGGTCTCACCATGTCGCTCGAACAGTTCAAGGACAGACCGGTGACCGGCTCGCGCGTCGTGCTGCTGGTGTCAGATGGGGCTGCGCAGATCGACTCGCGCAAGCAGAGCCAGATCCGCCGTCTGTTCGCCGAGAACCGCAGCGCGCTCTACTGGATATTCCTGCGCACCGCCGGCGGACGCGGCCCCTCCGATCCGCCGGACCCCGAAAAGGGCTTCGACCCGGCGCCCGAGTACTTCCTGAACGAATACTTCCGCGATCTGGGCGTGCCCTACCGCCTGTACGAGGCCGATACGCCGGACGCGCTCGCGCGGGCCATCGCCGACGTCGCGCGGCTCCAGAACCAGCCTCTGCGCTATCGCGAAACGCCGCCACGGCAGGAACTGGCCGGGCCGTTCATCGGCATCGCCTTCGTCAGCAGCCTGCTGTTGCTCGTCGCCCGCTCGCTTGAGGTCCCCGCATGGTCACGCTGATTTCGCCGGCTGTCGTCTTTCGAACCGCGCGCCGCAACGCCGCCCCGCTGCTCTATGTGCTGGCTGCCGTCGCCGCCGCGTCCTGCGTGCTGGCACTCTGGCAAGGCTGGCGGGCGCACGATGCCAACCGCCAGATTCGCGCCGGCATCGCCGATGCAGGCGCACCGCCCATGGTCCTGTTCGCGCATGCCGTCGCGCTGGACCGCAAGCGCGACAACGACGCGGCCCTGACCGCCTACAGCGAGGTCGAATCGCAGGCGACACTGCGAAAGGACGAAGCACTGGCGCGCGCCGCCCGGCTGAACGCGGCGAACATCTATCTGCGGCGGGCCATCGAGGTCGCCACCGGCGAAGGCGCCGCGGCGCGCGCCATCACCCTGGTCGAACTTGCCAAGACCGGGTATCGGCGCGTGCTGCGCGAACAGCCGGACGACTGGGGAGCCCGTTACAACTTCGAACTGGCCCAAGTACTGGTACCCGACTACGAAGTGCGCAACTGGCGCAAGGAGGGCAAG
The DNA here is from genome assembly GCA_964555165.1 of uncultured Methyloversatilis sp. Lineage (GTDB taxonomy): Bacteria > Pseudomonadota > Gammaproteobacteria > Burkholderiales > Rhodocyclaceae > Methyloversatilis. Next base: position 26,170 of record CAZKRN010000032.1, read on the forward strand.
GAAACCAGGGTCGAGGACGACGCGCTGCCCGACAAGGCGGCGTGGACCGAAATGGTTGGCGCACCGCGGGGCATGCATTGAAAATCGTGGCGCTGCGATCCATGGTGAGCGACGGCCTGCGCCGACGCGGCTTCCGCTTCTGGCTGCTCGCCTCCGCCACCGTCTGCTTCGCGCTTGCCCTGTTCGACCCTGCGCTGCAGCTTGAGCGGCGCGTCGGCACCTACATGATGGTGTTCGACATCACGCAAAGCATGAACACGCGCGACGCCGGCCCCATGGACGCGCGCATCGGCCGGCTCGACTACGCGAAGCAGCAGTCGATCGCGGCACTTGACCGCTTCCCGTGCGGCACCCATGTCGGCCTGTCCATTTTTGTGGAACGTCGCACCCAACCCTTGCTGATGCCGGTTGACGTGTGCCGCAACCGGGCCGGGCTGCGAGACGCGATCGACCATATCGACTGGCGCATGGCCTGGGCGGCCGACAGTCATCTCTACTACGGCCTGTACTCGGCGCTGGACGACATCCGCCGGATGGCACCGGGCGCTGCACTGGCCTTCTTCACGGACGGTCACCAGGCACCTGCCCTGCACCCGGATCGCATCCCCGTTTGGGACGGCAAGCCGGGCGAAGTCGCCGGCGTGCTTTTCGGCCTTGGCGGAGGACAGCCCGAACCGGTTCCCAAGCTCGGCGAGAAGGGCCGCATCGAAGGTTACTGGACTGCGCAGGACACGGCCGGTTTCGCCAGCGCCGGCGCACCCACGCTGTCGGTGCTGGAAATGGAAAAGATGGGCGGCGACATCCGCAATGCGCCGCAGCGCGCGCCCGGTTCGGACAACGATCACCTGTCGCTGCGTCGCGACGACATCCTGGATGACCTTGCGCGGCGTACCGGCCTGACGGTCGCCGTCATGCGTTCGGCCGACCAGATCGCGACTCGGTTGCGCGCACTGCCCGGCGGCCGCGTCACCCGAACCCGTTTTGCACTGCGTCCCCTGCTCGCCATGGCCGGCCTGGCGCTGCTGCTCGCCAGCCTCGCGCCGGCGCGGGAGGCATTCGGGCGGCGCCTGTGTCCGCTCACGCCCTTTTCGTTCACCTTCAGGAGGTCCTGATTCATGAAAGCCACGCTGTCCCTGCTGTCCTTCGCGCTGATCGCCCCGCTGGCGCAGGCGCACGGGCCGACACCGCAGAAGATCGATGAGTCGGTGGCGGTCGCGGCTCCGCCGGACAAGGTGTGGGCCGTGGTCGGCGATTTCGCCGGCATCGCGCGATGGAATCCATCGGTCATGGAATCCTCGGCCGATCGCGGCAACGAGACCGGTTCGACCCGCACACTCAAGCTTGCAAAGGGCAGCGTGACCGAGCAGCTCGACGATTTCGACGCAACAGCCATGACCATGAACTACCGCTCCGGCATGGCCGACCCGACGGTACTGCCGGTCAGTTCCTACTCCGGCCGTCTGACCGTGAAGGCCGAGGGCAGCGGCTCCAGGCTGAGCTGGCAGGCACGCGGCTACCGGGCCGACACCGGCAACGAGCCCCCTGCAGGCATGGACGACGAAAGCGCGGTGAAGGCGCTGCGCGCGCTGATGCGCCCCGGGCTGGATGCCGTGAAGGCGAGATTCGAAGCGGGCGGGAAGCCCTGACATGACGGCGCTGCGCCTGTTCGCGCACTGGCTGCTTGCAGCAGGCCTGTTCGTCGGCACCCTGCCACCGGTGCGGGCTGCCGACGGCGCCTGGCCGCGCGTGCGGACTGCGCTGTTCGGCGAACGCCGTTTCACTGCCGACCCGTCGGTACTGTCGCTGGAGGCGCCGGACCGCGCCGAGGACGCGGCACTCGTGCCGGTCGGCCTGCGGGTCGGTCCGGCCGGCGGCGCACTGCGAACGCTGTGGTTGATCGTCGACGAAAATCCGTCGCCGCTGGCAGCCCGCATCGCACTGCACGACACGCGCGTGGGCAGCATCGAAACCCGGGTGAGGGTGGAGCGCTACACCGCGATACGCGCCATCGGCGAGACCTCTGACGGCACGCTGTACATGTCCGAGCACTTCGTACGCGCCGCCGGAGGCTGTTCCGCACCGATGGGCGCGGCGGACGACAGCGACGCGGGCATCGGCCGCATGTCGCTGCGCCGCTTCGACGCCACGGCGGGAGGCCGCAGCGAGGCCGAACTGCGCATCCGTCACCCCAACCATTCCGGACTCGAGGTCGATCTCGACACGCGCGGATTCATCGCGGCCGACTATGTCCGGCAGGTCGTGCTGACGCAGGATGGAAAGCCGATGTTCGAGGCCGAACTGGATATTTCCATCAGTCGCAACCCTTACCTGCGTTTCGGCGTCGCCACCGAAGCGCGCCACCTGGAAGTCCGCGTCGAAGACAGCCGCGAAAGACGCTTCGAAGCACGCTTTCCGCCCCGGGACGCGCCATGACCGCCGCATCGCGCCGTCTGCATGCCGCCGCTTTCGCACTGGTCATGGCGGGCACGGCGCACGCGGCCCCGAGCGCCGAGACGATGATGAGGCTGTCGCGCGCGGTGCTGAAAGTCTCCGCGCTGGGCGACGGCGACAATCTGTCCATCGGTTCGGCCGTGGTGATCGGCCCCGACAGCGCGCTCACCAACTGCCACGTCACCCGGCAGGCGCACACCATCGTGCTGTCGCGGGGCATGGACAGGCACAAGGTCGTCGGTCAGCGAGCCGACATGTCGCGCGACCTCTGCCTTCTGCGCACCGCCCAACCCCTTCCCTACCCGGCCGTCGATATCCGCGCCGCACGCACGCTGGCGCCGGGCGAACGCGTGCTGGCACACGGCTACTCCGGCGGCATGGAAGCTCAGTTCGCGCGCGGCACGGTGATCGACCTCCATGCCGCCGGTGGCAGCCACATCATCCAGACCACGGCCGGCTTTCTCAGGGGCGCGAGCGGAGGCGGGCTGTTCGATGAAGCCGGGCATCTGGTCGGCATCACGACCTTTCTGACGGCAGCCCGGCGCCCCGAGTACTTCGCCGTGCCGGCGGACTGGGCAGAACGCCTGCGCGAACGCCCGGAAGCACCGCCTGCACCGCTGTCCGGCGCTGCATTGTGGGCTCAGCTGCCAGCCCACCAGCCGTGGTTCATGCGGGTGCTCGAACCGCTCGCCCGACAGGACTGGGCTGCCGTCGCCCGTCTGGCCGACGACTGGATGGCGGCCGAACCGCACGCGCCGGCCGGTGCGCTGATGTGCTCACGGGCCGCGTACGCGCTTGACGACACCGCTCGCCGGGAAACCTGCCTTGCCCGGGCACTTGCGGCTGCGCGCGAAGACGAGATCGAACTCCTGCGTATCGCGGCCTGGGCGCGCAGCACGGGACTGCAGGATGCACTGGTCGCGGCCACCTCGGCCCTGGCACGCATCAGACCGATACCGCGCGGCGAGTGAGCCGGGACACCGCGTTGCGCAAGCGTCAAGGCCGAAGCGACCGGACATGCGGGAAGGCGCGGGCAGGTGACCGGACAACCCCGCCATCGCTGCGCCCGGCACCTTGGCGGAACGGCATCCTGCGGGCGCGACGCTCGGCGCGGCCGGCTGCTGCGTCCGTCCGACGACGAGGCGCCAGACGGTTCAAAGACACGGTCACGCCCGCAAAGAAGGTTTCGGCTGGAAACCGGTCAACCGGCCGGAACGCCTGTCCGATTGACCTGGTTGTAGAAGATCTTCTGGTTATGCAGGCTGCCCAGCAGCTGCGACAACTCGCCGATCAAGGCGTCGTTGGCGCGGCTTTCCGCGCTTTCGGCATTCCCGCTGGCGAGAACGACATGGGCAAGAATGCCGATCTTCTCGCGCAGCGCGTCTTCGATCAGATCGATGTCGCGGATGGTGAGCTGGAAGGTTTTCTGGTGTTTGGACATCTCGACACTCCACATTCGTCCGCCTTGTGGGCAGACCTTCATTGCCGGAAAGCAGAGGGTAGCGCTTTCACGTATCGCGGCAAGTCCCTCGCGCCAAGGGTTCGTGAAACCTTCACCGGAATGTCGGGCGTGCATCGCCGCTTTTGCGGTGCCGTTTCGCCGATAGTGCCCGGGGTTTCCATCGCTCGCCGTCCCGCCATGAGTGTCCGCATCCGTCCCCTGCTCGCTGCCTGGAGTCTCCCTTGCGTCGTCTTCTCCGCGTCGGCGCCCGCCGCCAGCGATGCCGTGGCCCTGGTCAATGGCAAGCCGGTTCCGCAGGCACGGGTCGATTTCATACTCAAGGAGCAGATTCGCCAGGGGAAGCCGGCAACGCCCGAACTGTCGCGCCAGGCGCGGGAGGAAGCGATCGCGCGGGAAGTGCTGTCCCAGGAGGCCGCCCGCAAGCTCAATGGCAGCGAAGCGCTCAAGGCCAGACTCGATTTCATGCAGCAGCAGGCGCTGGTCAACGCACTGCGTGAGGACTTCTTCCTCAACACGCGCCCGGGTGACGAGGAGGTTCGCAAGGTGTACGACTCGCTGTCCGCCCGTGCCGGCGAGCGGGACTACCGGGTGCGCCACATCCTGGTCGATCAGGAGGCCGAGGCCAGGGCCCTGATCGAGAAGCTCAACGGCGGCGCCCGCTTCGAAGACCTCGCCAGGACCCACTCCCGCGACCGCGACAGCGCACCGGCGGGGGGCCTGCTGGCATGGACCCCGGAAGGCAGCTTCGCACCCGGATTCGGCGACCGGCTTCCGAAAATGGGGCGCGGCTCGCTGGCGCCGGACCCGGTGCGCACCCGTGCCGGCTGGCACGTGATCAAGCTCGAAGACGTGCGGCCGTCCCGGCCGCCGGCTTTCGACGAGGTACGGCCACGCATTGCCGAATCGCTGATCGAACAGAAGTGGCGCGAGTATGTTCAGGGCCTGCGCAGCCGCGCGGTGGTCAAATGATCGGGCTGCCACGGCTCCTGTTCCTGCTCGCCTCGCTGCCGGCGACGGCGTCGGCCGACGAGGCACGCGACGCCGTCGAGTGGGTGGCCGAAGCCGATGCCCGGTGCGTGCAGCAGGGCGGCACGCTGACCGGTGTGCGCAATCGCGACCGCACGCGCACCGTGCGCGTCTGGCTGGATCGCTGGTACATGGGCATGCGCACTGCCGACCGCGGCCGGCACGATCTGCCACCCGATGGCCCGGTACGCGAACTGGGCTGTTCCGAAACCCGCCAGGGGCGGCAGCACTGGACACTGGAAGACGCACGTTTCCTGGAGCCCGAAGCTTCGCCGCAAGGACAATGAATTGACCCTCCACACCTCGCTGTTGCTTTGCGCAACGCTGATGGCCGGCGCGCAGGCCGCGCACGCCCGGCCCGATCTGCCGGAGCGCGAATACCGGCGTGCCGGCGCGGAAAAGCTCATCCGCACCTGCACGCGCGACGGCCACACCCTCACCGTGCTCGCCCGTCCCGGCGTCGAAGTGGCACGCGACGAACGCATTCCGGCCGGCCTGCCGGTGGACGCCTTCATGGACGGTCTGGCCTCGCTGGTGACCCGTCTGGCCGCCACGCTGACGCAGCAGGAACTGCTGCTGCCGGACAGCGAGGGGGCACGGCGACTGAGCGACGCGGTGGACGCCTGGATGGCCACCTTCAACCGCGAGCATGGGGTGAAGCTTGCGTGGGCAATCGCCGATTTCGGGGTCAGTGAAGCACCCCGGGCGGATTGCGCCGACCCTGCGGGAACCGTCGCACCGATGCGCTGAAAGCCCCGCCCCCGCCTGTCCCGCGGGCAGCAGCCCGCCTGCGGCGCACCCTAAAGTTGTCGTCCCCCGCAGACGATAAGTCAGTTCTGCGCGCGGCACGCCGCTGCATTCCGCGCGGCGCGGCGCCAGCCACTTGCCATGGTGGAGCGAGGAGACAACCGGATGACACAACGCATACTCTATTTCCTGGTCCCGGGCAGCAATATCAGCCCGTTCGACGTGACCATCGCCGCCGACGCGGGCTTCGACCAGGTGATTCCGCTCACCGGCATCCGCCCGGAAAACGTGTCCGCACTGGTGCAGGACGCCATCTTCTGTCGGCCGCCCGGACGCTTCAACGATACCGGCATCTTCATCGGCGGCCGTGACGTGCATATGGCCACCGACATGTTCCAGTCGGCCAAGAACGCCATGGTGGGCGATTTCCAGGTCGGCGTCTTTGCCGACCCGAACGGCGCCTACACGACCTCCGCCGCCGTCGTCGCCCTGCTGGAAAAGGCGGTCAAGGACAAGACGGGCGCCGGGTTTGCAGGTCGCACGGTGTCGGTGTTCGGTACCGGCCCGGTGGGTCTGTGCACGGCCATCCTGGCCGCCCGCCAGGGCGCCAGCGCGCGCCTGTGCCAGCTCACGGCCGACGACGACTCCAAGGCCGCGCTGCGCTTCTGCGAGCGCTACGGCGCCCAGGTGGAATGGGTGTCGGCGGAGACGCATCGCGACAAGGTGTCCGTGGTGGCCAGCAGCGACATCGCGGTCAGTGCGGCGAAGGCCGGCATCCGCATCCTCGATGCGGAAGTGCTGCAAGCCGGCTCCCGTCTGATCGCCTGTGCCGACACCAATGCCGTCCCGCCCTCGGGCATCGAAGGTGTGGGCGTAAACGACCGCGCCATTCCGGTCGACGTCGGCCCGGCGCATTTCCTCAGCATCGGACCACTGGCCATCGGCAGCCTGAAGTACAAGACGCAGTTCGGTCTGTATCGGTCGATACAGACCGGCGCCAAGGCGGCGTTGATCGATTTTCCGGACGCCTACACCTATGCGCTGCAGGAACTTGCGCAGGTGAAATGACGCACGGATGAAGGTCCGGGAAGGCGTTCCCGGCCTTCGTCGCGAGCGTGTTCGACAGGACCGTCCGGACGCTTGCGGAGCCTGCGCTTCCGCCATAATCTGTCATGGCGCGGACATGACGGAATGCGGCCCCGGGCACAGGCCGACGCCCGAGCGGATGCCCGCTGCTTGCCGTCGCGCGTGATCGGCAAGTCCGGGAACGGCCGCCTGTCGCGGGGTGTTTCCCTGCCGCGGGCCGAAGACGGAGGAGAGCGGAAATGGACAAGGCCGTCGTACCGGGCAGAACGACCCGCAAGGCGAGCGACGACATCGTCGCTTTCTGTGCACACGCACTCGCCCGACTGGCGGAAGGCCACCACGAGGCGCTGGATCTCGAAGCGCACGCTTTTTCCGATGCGGGCAGCCTGCGGCTGATCGCCAATCTCAAGCATCTGCAGCAACGTTTCCGGCAGCTCGAGTTCGCCCTCGGTCAACTGGCGAACGGTCGCTATGCCGTACCGCCCTTCCTGCAGACCGACACCGACCCGCTGACCGCCCGGCTCAGATCGGCTTTCGACTCGCATGCGCACCTGGTCCGTCAGGCACAGTCGCTGATCGAAGGCGACTTCACCGAGGTGCGGTATTCGCGCGCCGACGACGACCTCCTGGGTGCATGCCTGGAGAAGCTGCTGGCCAACTTCCAGTACGTCAACTGGCGGGTGCAGATGGTCGCCGGCGGCGATTGCAGCGCCAAGATCGCACCCTTGTCCGAGCGCGACCAGCTGGGCAAGGCGCTCGACGAACTGACCCGCTCGCTGCGCGACGTGACCACCGTGGCCGAAGCGGTGGCCTCCGGCGATCTGAGCCGCAAGGTGAAAATGAAGGGCGAGACCGACTTCCTGGGCCGCTCGATCAACCAGATGATCGACGGCCTGAACCGGCTGAACGACCAGAACACCCATCAACAGTGGTTCAAGACCACGCTGAATCAACTGTCCGACGAGCTGCGCGGCGAGCTCGACCTGGACACGATGCTCGCCATGATCCTGCGCTTTCTCGCGCGCAATCTGGATTTCCAGATCGGCACCTTCTACATCCACGACCCGGAGCACGATGTTCTGGAACTGCGGGCCAGCCATGCGTTCCGGCGGCGTCAGGCGCATGTGCTGAGGATACGGCCGGGCGAGGGACTGATCGGACAGACGGCGCTGGAGAGCGATCCGGCGGTCTATGCCGACCTGCCGGCAGACTATCTTTCGCTCGGTTCCAGCCTGGGCGAAACAGCCGTGTCGGCGGTGCTCATCACGCCGGTGCGCCTGAATGGCGCCATCAAGGGCGTGTTCGAACTGGGCAGCAACAGACCGATCACCGACCGTCAGATCGAGTTCGTCCAGGCCTGCCAGGAAAACATCGCGATCGCCATCAATTCGGCCCAGGTGCATCGCAAGCTGGAACAGCTTCTGCAGGAAACGGAGAGGCAGCGCAACGAACTGGAAGCGCAGACGGCGACGCTGCGGCACAACGAAGAGGAACTGCGCGTCCAGCAGGAACAACTGGCCCAGACCAACGAGGAACTGCGCGTCAAGACCGAACAGACCGAACTGGCCAACGAGGAATTGCGGGTCAAGACCGCCCAGACCGAACAGGCGAACGAGGAACTGCGCGTCAAGAGCGCCGAACTGGAAGAACTGAACCGGCGGCTGGAGGAGAAATCGCATCATCTGATCGAGAAGCAGGACGACCTCGAACGCCACAACCGCGAGCTCACGCGCGCACGCGACGAACTGGAGATCAAGGCGAAACAGCTCGCCGAAAGCAGCCGCTACAAGACCGAGTTTCTGGCCAATATGTCGCACGAGCTGCGCACGCCGCTGAACAGCCTGATGATTCTCGCCAAGATGCTGGCCGACAATGGCGACGGCAATCTGAACGAGGACCAGATCGAAAGCGCGAGCGTCATCCTGAACAGCGGCAAGGACCTGATGACGCTGATCAACGAAATCCTCGACCTGAGCAAGGTCGAAGCGGGCAAGATGGACATCTACCGCGATCCGGTCAGCCTCTCCCAGCTCATCGACACGCTGAACCACCAGTTCATGCCGATGGCGACGGAAAAGGGCATCGTCTATGAAAGCCGCGTCGAACAGGACGTTCCGGCCGGTTTCCTTGGCGACATACAACGCATCAAGCAGGTACTGCGCAACCTGATCGGCAACGCGATCAAATTCACCCTGCAGGGGTCGGTCACCCTGCTCGTGCGCTGCGTGCCTGCCCGGGCCAGCCGGCTTGCGCGCGAAGCGATCGAGTTCGAGATTCGCGATACCGGCATAGGCATTCCGTCCGACAAGCTCGACTTCATTTTCGAAGCCTTCCAGCAGATCGACGGCTCGACCAGCCGCGAGTTCGGCGGAACCGGGCTGGGACTGACCATCTGCCGGGAAATGACGAAGCTGCTGCAGGGCGACATCCGGGTCGAGAGCGAGCCGGATCGCGGCAGCCGTTTCTTCCTGCAGCTGCCGCTGGAACGCCTGGACAACGACGCCGCGCCGGACATCGTCGCGCCTTCCTCCTCGGCGCCGCGCTCGGCCGAAGTGCTTGAATTCAGCACGCGCAGCGCGCTGCTCATGTCGGACCTGGCGCCCGAACCGACGCAGCATTCGCTCAAGGACGATCGCGATGCGCTGGCCACCGGCGACCGCGCCATACTGATCGTCGAGGATGACAAGGATTTCTGCCGCAGCCTGATGTCCCTGGCGCATCGCAACGGCTACAAGTGCCTCACTGCGCTCGACGGCCAGACCGCCATCGAACTGGCCAAACGCTGGCAGCCGCACGGCATCCTGCTCGATCTGGAACTGCCCGACATCGACGGGCAGAAAGTGCTGCACTATCTGAAGGACAATGTCTCGACCAGGCATATCCCGGTGCACATCCTGAGCGCGCGCGACGCCAGCCGTAACGAGGAACTGTCGGCCGCGGTCGGCTATCTGACCAAGCCACTGAGCGAAGCCGATGTGCTCGCCGCCTTTGCCCGGCTCGAGAACATCCATTGCGGCAAGCTCAAGCGCCTGCTGCTGGTCGAGGACGACGCCGCCAATGCGCACGCGATCACGCATTTGCTGGGCGACCCGTCGCTCGAAATCGAATCGGTGGCGCACGGCGCCGAAGCGTACGAACGGCTTCTGGCAAAACCCTACGACTGCATGGTGCTCGACCTCTCGCTGCCCGATTCGGACGGTCTGGGCCTGCTCCGCCGGATCGAACAGGAAGGCCGGATCAAGCTCCCGGCAGTCATCGTCTACACCGGCCGCGACCTGAACCGCGAGGAACATGCCGAACTGGCCCGTCACGCCAAGGCCATCGTACTGAAAGGTCAGAACTCGCCGGAGCGCCTGCTCGACGAAGTTGCCCTCTTCCTGCACCGGGTCGATGACGACCCGCCTCAAGCGAACGTCCGTACCCTGCATGCGTCCGAGCGCGTGCTGGCCGGGAAATCGGTGCTGCTGGTCGACGACGACATGCGCAACATCTTCGCCATGACCAAGGTACTCAAGGCCAACGGTCTGCTTGTCGACATCGCCGAGAACGGCCAGGTCGCCATCGACAAGGTGACGGCAAGGCCGGATTACGACCTGATATTGATGGACATCATGATGCCGGTCATGGACGGCTTCGAGGCCATCGATCGCATCCGGCGCATGGACCGCGCCCGGAAGATTCCCATCATCGCGCTCACCGCCAAGGCCATGCCGGAAGATCGCAAGAAGTGTCTGGACGCCGGCGCCAACGACTACATCAGCAAACCGGTCGACACCTCCATCCTGATATCGATGCTGCAGGTCTGGCTGAGTCAGAGCCGTCCTGCCCCGGCTGCGGCAGATGGCCATGCCTGACGTCGAACAGGAGGTGTTCCTCGAAGCCATGCGTCTGAAGTATGGCTACGACTTCCGCGGCTACAACCGCGCATCGCTGGCGCGTCGTCTGGCGCTCGTGCGCAAGGCCTGCGGCGCCGAGCACACCGCCCAGTTGATCGCCATGGCGCTCAGGCAACCCGAGATCGCGGCGGAATTCATCCGCCACATGTCCATCGTGCATTCCGACCTGTTCCGCGACCCGGCGGTGTTCCGGAACATCCGTACCACCGTGTGCCGCGACCTCTCCACCTATCCCTTCTTCAAGGTGTGGCACGCCGGTTGCGCATCCGGGGAAGAAGTCTATTCCCTCGCCATCATCCTGCACGAGTGCGGTCTGTACGGACGGGCCCAGATCTACGCGACCGACTTCAACGCGTGTGCGCTGGACCAGGCCGTGGCCGGCCGCTTCGATCTGGATCGCTGGTCCAGCTTCGAACGCAACTACCGCGAAGCGGGCGGCAGCCGATCGCTGGACGAACACTTCGAACGCGGCGGGCGCTACATGCACGCACGTCCGCACCTCGGACAGCACGTCACCTTCGCACAGCACAACCTCGTGTGCGACGGCGTGTTCGGCGAGATGAACCTGATCATGTGCCGGAACGTGATGATCTACTTCACGCCGGAACTCAAGACGCGCGTGCTGCGACTGTTCCACGACAGCCTGGCGCATCGTGGCTTCCTGTGCATAGGACGCGGCGAAACGCTGGAAGACGCCGTGTCCGCCGGCCATTTCATCGACCTCTCGGCCAGCGACGGCTTGTACCGCGCCTGGCACGCGCCGGCGGAAGCGCGCGCATGAATACCGCCGCCTGTGTGGTGATCGGCGCATCCGCAGGCGGCATCGGCGCCCTCATCAGCCTGTTCTCGCATCTTTCCCCGACACTGCGCCTGCCGCTGCTGATCGTGCTGCACATCAGCGAACACCGGCCGACGCGACTGACCGAGGTGTTTGCCCGGCACGCCGCCCGGCCGGTCGTGTTCGCCACCGACGGCACTCCGATCGCACCGGCCTGCATCGTGATCGCTCCGGCCGGATATCACCTGCTGGTCGAAGACGAAACACGGCTCAGCCTGTCCATCGACCCACCGGTCAACCACTCGCGCCCGTCCATCGACGTGCTGTTCGAGACGGCCGCGCGCGTATTCGGTCACCGGCTGGTTGCCGTACTGCTCACCGGCGCCAGTTGCGACGGCCAGGCCGGCATGCGCAAGGTGTTCGAGGCCGGTGGCCGCACCATCGCGCAAAGCCCGGAGGAAGCGCATTCGCGAATCATGCCTCTGAGCGCGATCCGCGATGGCAGCATCGACCACGTGCTGCCACTGGCCTCGATCGCACAACTCATCAACGATCTCGACCGCCCCTGGAACGAGGGCGCCCAGGACGAGGACTCGCCGTGCACGCATCCAGCCTGAAACCGGATATCGCCCCGGAAAGCGACCGCCTGCAGAAGGTGCTGATCGTCGACGATCTCGAACAGAACCTCATTTCGCTGAAAAAGGTGCTGAAGAACCTGAGCGTCGAGGTTCTGACCGCAAGTTCGGGCAATGAAGGGCTGACCATACTGCTGCAGCAGCAGGTTTCGCTGGCCATCATCGACGTGCAGATGCCCGGCATGGACGGTTTCGAAATGGCCCGCCTGATGCAGGAGCTGGAAGAGACCCGCCACATCCCCATCATCTTCGTGACCGCCATCAGCAAGGAACGCGCTTATGTATACAAAGGCTATCTCGCGGGTGCGGTCGACTATCTGTTCGTGCCGATAGACCCGGACATCCTGCTCTGCAAGCTGAGCATCTTCCTCAATATCGAACGCCGCCAGAACCAGCTCGAACAGGCGCTGCTCAACCTCCGGCGCATCACCAACCAGTACCAGAAGGTGCTGGATTCGGTGAATGACGGCATTCTCGGCCTCAAACCCAGTGGCATCATCACATTCGCCAATCCGGCAGCGGGCAGATTGCTCGGCTGCAAGAGCGCCGAACTGATCGGGCAGCACTTCATGTCCCTGATGAGTCCGCCGGGCAGCGGCGACGCACAGTCGGCCTGGAAGATGTCGCCGCTGCGCAAGCTGTTCCAGAAGGAACAGGGCGTCAGGTTTCTCGACAGCCACTTCTGGCGGCGCGACGGCACGCGCTTTCCGGTCGAGTATTCCTGTTCCGCGATGCGCATCGAACAGCAGGACGAGTCCGGCCACGTGCTGGTGTTCCAGGACGTGACCGAACGCAAGCTGGCCGAGGAAAAGCTGCTCAAGCTGGCGAACTACGACTCGCTGACCGGCTGTTCCAACCGCAACTCCTTCTCCCGCGCGCTCAAACAGAGCATTTCGCGCGCCCGGCGCAAGAACGAACAGCTTGCGGTGCTGTTCTTCGATCTGAACAAGTTCAAGGACGTCAACGACCTGTATGGCCACTCCTTCGGCGACAAGCTGCTGATGGCGGTGGCCGAACGCGTGCGGCGCAACATCCGCGAAGAGGACCATCTCGCCCGCTACGGCGGCGACGAATTCGCCGTGTTGCTGGACGACATCCGCGGCGAGGAACACGCAGAGAGCACCGCACGCAAGATCTACGACGCCTTCACCGAGCACTTCGTCATCGACGCTCAGGAAATCTTCATCACACCGAGCATCGGAATCTCCATCTTTCCGCAGGACGGCACCGACCCCGACAAACTGATCAAGGCCGCCGACATCGCGATGTACGAAGCCAAGGATTCCGACGTGCGCAAGTACTTCCGCTATTCGCACAGCATGGAACTGAAGCTGACCGAAACGATACGTGCCCAGCAGGCGCTGCAGAACGCGCTGCACAACCACGAGTTCTCGCTGCGCTACCAGCTCTATTTCGACTGCCGGAGCGGCCGCGCCACCGGTGCGGAAGCGCTGCTGCGCTGGCAGAACCTCAACTTCCGTTCGGTCGCCACCGAAGCCTTCATCACCATACTCGAAGAATCGGGCCTCATCGTCCCGGTCGGAAACTGGGTGCTGACCGAAGCCTGTCAGACGGTCAAGGACTGGGAGGACATGAAAATCCTGCCCGACGATTTCCGCATGTCCATCAATCTTTCGATGCGTCAGCTCAAGGAACCGGGCTTCGTGGCAGGCTTCAACGACATCATCCAGCGTGTCGGCGTGCGTCCGCAGAGGCTGCAGCTCGAAATCACCGAATCCATCGTGATGGAAGATCCGTTCGAGTCCATGTCCATCTGCAGCGAACTGAACGACCTGGGCGTCACCGTCGCCATCGACGACTTCGGAACCGGTTACAGCTCGCTGGCCTATCTGGCGAGACTGCACGTGGGCGTACTGAAGATTGACCGCTTCTTCATCAACCAGTCGGACAGCGACGACAGCGCACGCACCATCGTCACGGCCACCATCAATCTGGCCCACAACCTGCACTGCAAGGTCATTGCCGAAGGCGTCGAAACGCCCGAGCAACTGGCCTGGCTGGAGACCGAACGCTGCGACAGCGCCCAGGGCTATCACCTGGCGATGCCGGAAGATCGCGAACTGGTCAAGACACGGCTACTGAAGGAAAGCAAGGGTCCGCGCTAGGACGGGACGGCATGTGCAGTTCAAGGCATCGCCGGGGCATTCCCGCGGCCGGGCGACGGACGCGGCCGGAGCGGCCGCGCGCGCGCAACAAAAAAGCGCCCCGAAAGGCGCTTGATTGCATTGAATGCTGGCGGAGAGGGTGGGATTCGAACCCACGGTAGACTTGCGCCTACGCCTGATTTCGAGTCAGGTACATTCGACCACTCTGCCACCTCTCCTGGATACTGCGGACTTCGTGATCGCGAAGCGGCGCGCAGTGTAGCACAGCGCCCGGCGCCGCGGAAAGCGGCCGCCACTCCGCCGCCGTGCGTCAGGCGCCCAGACGCTCGACCCCACCCATCCACGGACGCAGCGCTTCCGGCACGACGACCGAACCGTCGGCCTGCTGGTAGTTTTCGAGTATGGCGACCAGTGTGCGGCCGACCGCGAGGCCGGAGCCGTTCAGCGTGTGCAGGATTTCGTTCTTGCCCTGTTCGTTCTTGAAGCGCGCCTGCATGCGGCGGGCCTGGAAGGTTTCGAAGTTCGAGCAGGACGAGATTTCGCGGTAGGTGTTCTGCGCCGGCAGCCACACTTCGAGGTCGTAGGTCTTGGCGGCACCGAAACCCATGTCGCCGGTGCACAGCGCCACCTTGCGGTAAGGCAGTTCGAGCCTGCGCAGTATGGTTTCGGCGTGGCCGGTCAGTTCTTCCAGCGCGTCCCACGAGCGGTCCGGCGTCACGATCTGCACCAGCTCCACCTTGTCGAACTGGTGCTGGCGAATCATGCCGCGCGTGTCGCGGCCGTAGGAGCCGGCTTCCGAACGGAAGCAAGGCGTGTGGCAGACGAATTTCAGCGGCAGGCCGGAGGCCGGCTGCACGGTGTCGCGCACGATGTTGGTGACCGGCACTTCGGCGGTCGGAATCAGGTAGAACTTGCCGCCGTCGCCGCGCGGCACGGCGAACAGGTCTTCCTCGAACTTCGGCAGCTGGCCGGTTCCGAACATGCTGTCGGCGTTGACCATATAGGGCGCGTACAGCTCGGTGTAGCCGTGTTCGGTGGTGTGCGTATCGAGCATGAACTGGGCGAGCGCGCGGTGCATGCGGGCGATGCCGGCGCGCAGCAGCGTGAAGCGAGCGCCGCTGATCTTGGTCGCGGTTTCGAAATCGAGGCCACCGAGCGCGGTGCCGACGTCGACGTGGTCCTTCACTTCGAAATCGAAGCTGCGCGGCGTGCCCCAGCGCAGCACCTCGACGTTGTCCGCCTCGGACTTGCCGACCGGCACCGACTCGTGCGGCAGATTGGGCAGCGAGGCGACGAAGGCCTGGATGTCGGCCAGCAGCGCGGCGAGGCGCTCTTCACCGGCCTTCAGCGCGTCGCCCAGCCCGGCCACCTCGGCCATCACCGCCGACGTGTCCTCGCCCCTGGCCTTGAGCTGGCCGATCTGCTTCGATGCGGCGTTGCGCTTTGCCTGCAGGTCCTGGGTGTCGGTCTGGATGCGCTTGCGCTCTTCCTCCAGTGCCTGGAAGCGGTCGACGTCGAGCGTGTAGCCACGCAGGGCAAGTCGTTCCTGAACGTAAGCGAGCTGGCTGCGCAGCAGTTGGGCGTCTAGCATGTGATGAAACCTGTGGCTGGTGGAACGGTCGGGCCGTCGTCAGTACGACTGCCCGCTGCAACGCAAAATTCTAACAGTGACCGCTGCCCGGGGCGTTATAGTGCTGCTGCCCATATTCACTCACGCCATCGTCATGCTGTCACTGCGCGACTGTCTCGACCACAGCAATCTGAGCGACCTGGAGGTCGGTGTGCTCGCCGACTACACCGGGCTGCCGACCATGCTGGCTGCCACGCTCGCAGGTGCCATGCTGCAAAGCGAAGGCGGCGCCGAGCTGATGCTGCGCATCCTGCGAGACGCCGAAGCACAGGCCTCGCAGCGGCTGGACATGGCGCAGCGGGCGCGCACGAAGGCAGCGATCGAACGTTTCTGCGCGGTGCACATCGCGAAGTTGCACTGAGCGGCGCGCCCGGTGACGAGGCGCCCCATCACTCGCCGCGCGCCTTGCGGTCCTGCGCTCTCAGCCAGTTCAGTTTTTCGGCGATCTTCGCTTCCATGCCGCGATCGGTCGGCTGGTACCACTGCACCTCTTTCATGCCATCGGGCAGGTAGCGCTCGCCGGCCGCGTAGCCACCTTCTTCGTCGTGTGCGTAGCGGTACTCGGCGCCGAAGCCCATGTTCTTCATCAGACTGGTCGGCGCGTTGCGCAGATGCAGCGGCACCGGCCGCGAACCATCCTCGGCCACAAAGCGACGCGCCGCGTTGTAGGCCACGTATACCGCGTTCGACTTGGCGGCGCAGGCGAGGAAGATGACGGCCTGTGCCAGCGCCAGCTCGCCTTCGGGCGAACCGAGGCGTTCGTAGGTCTGGCAGGCCTGCAGTGAAATTTCGAGCGCGCGCGGATCGGCCAGGCCGATGTCCTCGACCGCCATGCGCACGATGCGCCGGCCCAGATAGAGCGGATCGGCACCGCCGTCGAGCATGCGCACGAACCAGTACAGCGCCGCATCCGGATTGGAACCGCGTACCGACTTGTGCAACGCCGAGATCTGGTCGTAATAGGCGTCGCCGCCCTTGTCGAAGCGGCGCAGATTGCGCGACAAGGTGCTGTCGACAAAGGCCGCGGTCACCGGATTCACCTTGGCAGTACGCGCAGCCGTGCCCAGCTGTTCGAGCAGGTTCAGCAGCTTGCGGGCGTCGCCGTCGGCGAAGCCGATCAGCCGCGTGCGCGCGTCCTCGTCGAAGTTCAGGCCGCCGAGCGCGGCTTCGCGCGCGCGCTCGAACAGCGTCACCATTTCGTCCTCGGTCAGGCTCTGCAGCACATAGACGGAGGCACGCGACAGCAGCGCGGAATTGACCTCGAAACTCGGGTTCTCGGTGGTGGCGCCGATGAAGGTGACGACACCCGATTCTACGTAGGGCAGGAAGGCGTCCTGCTGCGCCTTGTTGAAGCGGTGCACCTCGTCGACGAAGAGGATGGTGCGCCGCCCGGTGTTGGCGGCCACCGTCTCGGCGCGCTGCATCGCCTCGCGGATGTCCTTCACGCCGGAGAACACCGCCGACAGCGCGGTGAATTCGGCGTCGAAGGCGTTGGCCATCAGCCGCGCCAGCGTGGTCTTGCCGACGCCGGGCGGGCCCCACAGGATCATCGAATGCGGGATGCCGGATTCGAAAGCCAGACGCAGCGGCTTGCCCGGCCCGAGCAGGTGCTGCTGGCCGATCACCTCGTCCGGCGTTTTCGGGCGCAGCAGTTCGGCCAGCGGCGCGTTGGCCGAGGCACGGGCCTCGGTCGCGGTCGAGGCAGCGCGCGCGGGTGGCGCCGGCTCGTCCGGCATGCCGAAAAGGTCTGTCACTGCGGATCGCTCACCGTTGCCCGCTCACTTCTTCGCGTCATCGCTGATCACGTCGGCACCCGCTGGCGGCGTGAAGCGGAACTGCGCCGGGTCGATGGCCGGATTGCGCTCGAAGGAGGTAAAACGCAGCTTCGTCGTCTGGCCGAAACTGTCGCGCAGCACCATGCCGCGCAGCAGACCGTCCTTGAAGCCGATGCGCACTGCCTCGAACCCGCCCTCGGTGGCTTTCGGTTTCGCATCGACCCAGTCCAGGCCGTCTTCGCTGCCGCCCTCGCTGAGCTCGAAATTCTTTTCCAGCTCGTTGCGGCCGGCCAGCAGAGCGGCCGGCGTAGATGCCAGCGCGTCGCCCAGCGTCTTCACCGTCACCTGGTTCAGGTCGCGGTCGTGTACCCACAGCTTTTCGCCGTCGCCGACCAGCAACTGGTAGTAAGGCTTGTCATAAGTCCAGCGGAATTTGCCCGGACGCGAAAAGGCCATGGTGCCGCTGGCGTTCTGCGGCTTGCGGCCCGACTTGGCCGTGACCTGCTGGTCGAAGGTGGCGCGGCCGGACTGCGTGGATTCGACGAAGGTGCGCAGCTGGTCTATCGCGCCGGTGGCCCAGGCCGACAGCGGCAGCACCAGTGCGACCGCCGCGATGCCGCCGCGGATGCGTGAAGTCATGGTCATTCCTCGCGGGCGGGTGCGAGCACTTCGCGCCCGCCGGTTGCGTTCATCGGAGATACCAGACCCGACCGTTCCATCTGTTCGATCAGACGCGCCGCGCGGTTGTAGCCGATGCGCAGATGGCGCTGTACCAGCGAAATCGACGGCCGCCGGGTCTTGAGCACGACTTCGACCGCCTGGTCGTACAAAGGGTCCGACTCGCCGTCGGCGCCGCTCCCGCCTGCGCCTTCGAGCGCAAGATCGCCGGCCTCGTCGTCGCCAGCGCCACCGAGAATGCCCTCCACATAGTCGGGCGCGCCGGTGGTCTTCAGATATTCGACCACCTTGTGCACCTCGCCGTCGGCGACGAAGGCGCCGTGTACCCGCGTCGGCAGGCCAGTGCCGGGTGCAAGGTAGAGCATGTCGCCCTGCCCGAGCAGCGCTTCGGCACCCATCTGGTCGAGGATGGTCCGCGAGTCGATCTTGCTCGACACCTGGAAGGCGATCCGCGTCGGCACATTGGCCTTGATCAGGCCGGTGATCACGTCGACCGACGGCCGCTGCGTCGCGAGTATCAGGTGGATGCCGGCCGCGCGCGCCTTCTGCGCCAGCCGGGCGATCAGCTCCTCGATCTTCTTGCCGGCCACCATCATGAGGTCGGCCAGTTCGTCGATCACGACGACGATCATCGGCATCGTCGACAGCGGCTCAGGCGTTTCCGGCGTGATCGAGAACGGATTGGTCAGCGGCGAGCCGGCCTTTTCGGCGTCGGCGACCTTGCTGTTGTAGCCAGCCAGATTGCGCACGCCCATTGCCGACATGAGCTTGTAGCGACGGTCCATTTCGCCCACGCACCAGTTCAGCGCGTTGGCGGCGTGCCGCATGTCGGTCACCACCGGCGCAAGCAGGTGCGGAATGCCTTCATAGACCGACAGTTCCAGCATCTTCGGGTCGACCATGATGAGCCGCACCTTGCTCGGATCGGCCTTGTACAGCAGCGACAGGATCATTGCGTTGATCGCCACCGACTTGCCGGAGCCCGTGGTGCCGGCGACCAGCACATGCGGCATGCGCGCGAGGTCGGCCACCATGGGCTGACCGCCGATGTCCTTGCCCAGCGCCATGGTGAGCGGGCTGCCCATGTCGTGATACACCGCCGAGCCGAGGATTTCGGACAGCCGCACGATTTGCCGGCGGGTGTTCGGAATCTCCAGGCCCATGCAGGTCTTGCCGGGGATGGTTTCGACCACGCGTATGCTCATCACGGACAGCGCGCGCGCCAGATCCTTCACCAGATTGACGATCTGCGACCCCTTCACGCCGGTCGCCGGCTCGATCTCGTAGCGCGTGATGACCGGTCCCGGATACGCGGCCAGCACCTTCACTTCGACGTTGAAGTCGGCCAGCTTGCGTTCGATCTGGCGCGAAATCATTTCCAGCGACTCCGGGCTGGGCGGATCGATCTCGGCCCGGGCTTCGTCGAGCAGGGCCAGCGGGGGCAAGGTACCGGGCAGATCGGCAAACAAGGTCTGCTGGCGCTCCTTCTCGACCCGCTCGGATTTCTGCACCTCGACTTCCGGCACTTCGATGCGCACCGGCTCGCGCCGGCGCGAAGGCTTGCGCCGCTCGGCTTCGACCACCGCTTCGCGCTGTTCCGCCACCTGTTCGCCGATGCGCCGGTCGCGCCAGCGCGCCCACGCGTTCAGCGCCGAGAACCAGGCGATCTCGAGTGCACGCCCGACGTTCTCGGCGGCGCGCAACCAGGTCACTCCGGTCATCGCACTCAGCCCGACGCCCATGGCGACCAGCAACAGCAGGGTACTGCCGGTAAAGCCGAAAGCACTGCCCAGTATCCGGCCCAGTTCCATGCCCACCATGCCGCCCGGTCCGACCGGCAGTTCGGCCTGCATGCTGTGGAAACGGATCGCTTCGAGCGTGCAGCTCGACAGCAGTACCAGCAGGAAGCCCCCCAGGGCCACGAGCAATGGCCGGCGATCCGCGCGCCTCTCGGCGCTGCGCGACAGCCAGACGCAGCCGGCGCCCAGCATCACCACCCACCACCAGGCCGACAGGCCGAACAGGAAGAGCACGAGGTCGGACAACCAGGCACCGAAACGGCCGCCGGGATTGTGCAGCCCTTCGATCGCCGAGGCGTGCGACCACCCCGGATCGGCGCGGTCGTAGCCGCCAAGCACCATCATCAGATAGAAGGCAAGCGCAGCAAGCACCAGCCAGCGCGCTTCGTGCAGCACGGCGGCTATGCGTTCGGGAAGGGGAAGTTGCTGAGCGTCTTTCGCCACAGGGGAAATGGCGCGGGGCCGGGGGGAGAAACGGAGAGCGATTATATAAGGGACTGATGACCTTGGATTCGTCGGCGCCGCGCCGCCTGGTCCGTCGCCCCCTGCCACAGCAAAGCGCATCCCGAAATGCCGCGGGCCGCATTGGCGGCCCGCAGACAGATATCGCTCCCGGTACGGTCAGACCGTTTCGAGCCGCTCGCGCAGGAGAATCTTGCCGCCGGTTTCCTCGATCAGGCCCTGCACGTGAAGATCCTTCATCACGCGCGACACCATTTCACGCGATGCACCGATCATCTTGGCGATGTCCTGCTTGGAAATCTTCCGGTTCACCACCTTTTCGCCATTCACGTCGTCAGCCATTTCGAGCAGCAGACGGGCGACGCGGCCATAGACGTCCATCAGCGCCAGGCTTTCGATCTTGCGGTCGGCGGTACGCAGGCGGGCCACCAGGTTGCGCATGATGAACATCGAGACTTCGAAATTTTCTTGCAGTACGCGCTTGAAATCGCTCTTGGCAATCACGATGAGGTCACTGGGAACGACGGTAACCACCGTTGCCGAGCGCGGGTTGTCGTCGAGAACGCCCATTTCGCCGAACAGCTCGCCCGGGCCCAGCATCGAAAGAATGACCTCGCGGCCCTCTTCGTCGCTCACCAGCACCTTGAGACTTCCGGAAAGCACGAGATAGACGAAATCGGTCTTGTCACCGGCTCGCACCACGATGGAGCCGCGCGGCACGCGGCGCATGTTTGCCACCTTTGCGACCGGTTCCAGGCAGCTGTCGGGCAAGCCGCTGAACATCGAAAACGTCCGCAGAGCGGTAATTGAAACGGGGTGAGCCGTTACCATCGAAAGACCTCCTGATACGGGCATGCCGGACGGAAAACAGGCTGCGCCGTTTTGAATGGATCGTCGCGCCTGTGGTCGATGCTGCAAGTCGCACCGCTGCGACTGTTCAGCCTGTCTGGGCCACAGACACTGAAGCGGCCCTGATTATAGGTAGTTTTTCACGCAGGAAACAAACTGACCCAATATCTGTCACCTGTATCGGTCACGGGTCACGAAAACTTTAGTCGCCGAGGTGGTCGGGGGAGCGCTCGTTATAATCCCGCGATCTTCGGTCTTCACCCAACAAAACGAACGGATTACCGCCATGGCTGCTCGTCACTCCCGCCTGCTCATCCTGGGCTCCGGCCCGGCCGGCTATACCGCTGCCGTCTACGCCGCCCGCGCCAACCTCAAGCCGGTGCTGATCACGGGCCTGGCCCAGGGCGGTCAGCTGATGACCACCACCGACGTCGACAACTGGCCGGCCGACGCCGAAGGCGTGCAGGGTCCGGACCTGATGGCGCGCTTCCAGCGTCACGCCGAGCGCTTCGAGACGGAAATGGTGTTCGACCACATCCATACCGCCCACCTGACGGAAAAGCCGGTCCGGCTGGTCGGCGACAACGGCGAATACACCTGCGACGCGCTCATCATCGCCACCGGGGCGAGCGCGAAATACCTTGGCCTGCCGTCGGAAGAAGCGTTTGCCGGCAAGGGCGTGTCCGCCTGCGCCACCTGCGACGGCTTTTTCTACCGCAACCAGGATGTGGCGGTGATCGGCGGCGGCAATACCGCAGTCGAAGAGGCGCTCTACCTGGCCAATATCGCGCGCCACGTGACCGTGGTGCATCGCCGCGACAAGTTCAAGTCGGAAAAGATCCTGCAGGACAAACTGTTCGAGAAGGAGAAGCAGGGCAAGGTCACGATACGCTGGCACAGCACACTGGACGAAGTGCTCGGCGACAAGACCGGCGTCACCGGCATGCGCATCCGATCCACCCTGGATGGCAAGACCGAGGAACTGCCCCTGGCGGGCGTGTTCATCGCCATCGGCCACCAGCCCAACACCGCTCTGTTCGAGGGACAGCTCGACATGGAAGGGGGCTATATCGTCACCCAGGCGGGACGCAACGGCAATTTCACGGCCACCAGCATTGCCGGCGTGTTCGCGGCCGGCGACGTGCAGGACCATGTCTACCGTCAGGCCGTGACCAGCGCGGGCACCGGCTGCATGGCCGCACTCGACGCCGAGCGCTATCTGGACAGTCTCGATCCCGCCTGAACCCAGGCGGCGCGTACATTCATGTCCTCGAAAAAGCGGCGCCACCCGCGGGCGCCGGTTCTGCCGAGCGAGGAGGACGTCGCACTGTTCCGGCAGGCGGTGCTGGGCGTGCAGCCCATTGCCTCCGACCGTGTCCTTTTGGAGACGCCTCCGCCCCGCGCCTGGCCGCTGCAGCGCGAAGCGGACGACATGTTGGTGCTGGCCGAATCGATACGCGGACCGCTCTCGACCGACCTTCGACTGGAAGGCGGCGAAGAGCCCTTCTTCCTGCGTACCGGACTCACCCGTCAGGTGCTGCGCGACCTGCGGCGCGGGCGCTGGGTTTCGCAGGGGCAGATAGACCTGCACGGCGCCACACGCGACGCCGCGCACGATCTGGTGATCGAATTCCTGCATGACGCTCACCGGCGCGGCATACGCTGCGTACGCGTGATACATGGCAAGGGTCTCGGCTCACCGGGCCGGGAACCGGTACTGAAGGGGCTTGTTCTGGGCTGGCTCATGCACCGGCCGGAGGTGCTCGCGTTCTGTCAGGCCCGGCCGCACGAGGGGGGCGCTGGCGCACTGATGGTATTGCTCAAGCCGCTCTCCCGCGGCTGAACGCACTGCGGCCGGAGACGCCGTCGCCGGATCAGATGGCGGAGTCGCCCGATTCGCCGGTGCGGATGCGCACCACCTGCTCCACGGATGTCACGAAAATCTTGCCGTCGCCGATCTTGCCGGTACGTGCCGCCTTGATGATCGCCTCGACCGCCGGGTCGACAGCGTCGTCGGCCACGATCACCTCTATCTTGATCTTGGGCAGAAAATCGACGACGTATTCCGCGCCGCGATAAAGCTCGGTATGGCCCTTCTGGCGGCCGAAACCTTTCACTTCAGTCACCGTCAGGCCGGTCACGCCGACTTCCGACAAGCCTTCGCGGACCTCGTCGAGCTTGAAGGGCTTGATGACTGCTTCGATTTTCTTCATGCGGATGTCTCCTCGGTGAGGCCGCGAAGTATAAAGGCTTCAGACGCCGCCGTTGGCACCGTTAATCCGGTGGTACTCATACTTGCAGGAGGCGGTTCATGAAAGGCATGGTGTTTACCGAATTCATGGACATGGTGGAACAGAAATTTTCACCCGAACTGATGGACGAAGTCATCGCGGCGGCGGCCCCGCCCAATGGCGGCGCCTACACCGCAGTGGGCCAGTACGACCATCACGAACTGGTGAAAATGGTGATCGAACTGTCGCAGCGGACCGGCGTGGCGGTGCCCGACCTGGTGCGCGCCTTCGGCGAATATTTGTTCGGGCGCTTCCACCAGGGCTACCCCCACCTGTTCGAAGGCATGGACAGCGCTTTCCGGATGCTGTCCAGCATCGAATCCATCATCCACCCGGAAGTGCGCAAGCTTTACCCGGACGCCCGCCCGCCCCGTTTCGACATCGCGGGTGACGGTGTGGACACGCTGGAAATGACCTATCGTTCGGACCGCCACTTCGGCGATCTCGCCGAAGGGCTGATCCGCGCCTGCATCGCGCACTTCGGCGAACACATCTCGATCCGGCGAGAGGACCTGCCGGCAGCCTCCGGCAGCGTCATCCGCTTCGTGCTCACGCGCGAGGCGGCCTGCGCCTGATCGCTGCGATCCGGCGGCGACGTCCGGTCCGGCCGGCAGGAGGCGGACACGCGATGACATGCACGATGGATGGAGCCATTTTCCGGATGCCGGGTGCTCAAGCGGGGCTTACAGCATGAACGAAGCGTTGCAGAGTCAGCTTGCGCTCTACGAGCGCCGGTTGCAGCGCGAGCGCGCGGCCCGACAGGCCGCGGAAAAGCTGCTCGAAGACAAGGCGCGCGAACTGTTCGACAGCAACGAGGCGCTGCGTACGCTCGCCGCCTCGCTCGAAACACAGGTCAGAGAACGCACCCAGCTTCTGACCGAAGCGCTGGCGCGCGCCGAGGGCGCCGACCGGGCGAAATCGGAATTCCTGGCGACCATGAGCCACGAGATCCGCACACCCATGAACGGGGTGATCGGCATGACACAATTGCTCGTCACCACGCCGCTGGACGACGAACAGAGACACTATGTCGACACCCTGGAACAGTGCGGCCAAGCGCTGCTCGCGCTGATCGACGACATCCTCGATTTCAGCAAGATTGAAGCCGGCCGCCTTGAACTGGAAATGCTGCCGACCTCGCTTTCCTCCTTGCACGAGAGCGTACTTTCGGTCTGCGGTCCGCGCGCCGCTGCGCGCAGCCTGACGCTCACTCTGGACTGCCAGAGCGCGCCGCAGAGGCAGTTCCTGGTCGATGCCAACCGTCTGCGTCAGGTGCTGATCAACCTGGTGGGCAACGCCGTCAAGTTCACCGAGCGCGGCACGATCGAGCTGCGCAACCGCGTGCTGGAAGCCCAGGCCGACACGCCGACCCGCATCGAGTGGTCGGTCGTCGATACCGGCATCGGCATGTCGGCCGAACAGATGGCACTTCTGTTCAGGCCCTTCACCCAGGCCGACAGCTCCACCACCCGCCGCTTCGGCGGCACCGGCCTCGGGCTGGCCATCAGCCAGAAGCTGGTGCGGGCCATGGGTGGCGAGATCACGGTGAGCAGCGCACCGGGCGCCGGCAGCCGCTTCACCTTCACCATACCGGCGCAGGAGACCGGCCTGCCGCCAGTCGCCGCGGCGCAAGCCTGGCTGGACGACGCCAGCGCCCGCCCGCGCCCCGACCTGCGCGTACTGGTGGCCGAGGACAACGCGATCAACCAGATGCTCATCCTGCGTCTGCTGGAAAAGATGGGCATAGGCGCCGACCTCGCAATCGATGGCGAACAGGCGGTCGACATGGCGGCCCGCGCGCGCTACGACCTCGTGCTGATGGATCTCGGCATGCCCGGCCTGGGCGGCCTTGAAGCCGCTCGTGCGGTGCGCGCGCTGGGTGGCCGGCAGCCGCGCATCGTCGCCCTGACCGCCAATGCCTTCGAAAGCGACCGCAAGGCCTGCGAAGAAGCCGGCATGGACGGCTTTCTGACCAAACCGGTCAATCAGGGCGAACTGCGCAAGGTGCTTGCCGCGCTGTAACGCGACGCCCCGAGCGCCCGTGTCCGCACGCCGTCAATTGGCGACGCTCCTGCCGGAGCGAAGTCCCGGCCGACCCACGCGTGCCCGGACCGGAAATCGGGCAATGGCCACCTGACGCATCCATCCGCTTGCCGCGATGCCCCGCGCCCACACCGAACCGTCACACAGCCAAGCGAAACTCGGGTCAGTCCGCCATCCGGAGAACTGCCATGCGCCACACCCCCTGTTTCGCCCTGCCGATACTTCTGAGCGTCTGTTTCGACGCGGCGGCGGCGACGCTGCAAGTCACCCCGGTGGCCGACGGCACACTGTTCGCGCCGGCGGGCAATGTTGCCAGCGGTTCAGGTCCGTACCTGTTCGTCGGCGCGATTGCCAGCGGCGACGCAAGGCGCGCCGTGCTGCGTTTCGACCTCAGCGCCATCCCGCCGGGTTCGACGGTACAGTCCGCAAGCCTGCGCGTCGTGGTCGATCGTGCCGCCATTGCCTCGTCGCCCGACGACCTGGCACGCCTGCACGTCATCACGGCACCGTGGGGTGAAGGTCTGTCCGCAAGTTCGGGCGGCAGCGGCGACATCGCAAAGCTCAACGATGTCACCTGGACGCAACGCTTTCATCTGGCGCAACCGCCACAAGCGTGGGCGCAAGCCGGCGGCGACTATCTTTCCGACTACATCGCCATCGGCATGCCCGGCACCGGCGCCTTCACCTGGCCCGACAGCGCAGCCCTGAGGCAGCACATCCAGGCCTGGGTGGACAACCCGGCCGCCAACCACGGCTGGCTGATACGCGATGACGAGGTGAGCTCGCAGAATGCCAAGCGGCTGATCAGCCGGGAAGGCGGACCGGAAGCCCCGCAGCTCACCGTCGAATACGCGATGCCCGCGCCGCCGGCCGAGGGCGATGTACCGCTGCCGGGCTGGGCTCTCCTGGCGCTCGGCGCAGCGATGGCGGGCGCGCTGCACCGGCGCGCGCGGCCTCGCTGATACAATCCGGCCGAGCAAAACGGGCACAGCCTGTGCGCTCGCGCGCCGCCGGCGCACTCATTTTCCCTATCCACCGGACCGCTACCCGTGTCTCGCGAACCGACACCTCCGACAAGCGGAGACGCCGCCGCAGCGCTGCCGTGGGCACGCGTACTGGTGTTCGCCGCACTGTTCGCGGCGCTGCAGGCACTCTGGACGGCCGGCGAAGACGGTGTTCTGTGGCGTCTGTGGGTGGAAATCCTGAACGTCGACGTGGCAACCGCCGTCATATCGCAGTTCGCCCCGGATCTCGGCGTGCACGCGGAC
This sequence comes from uncultured Methyloversatilis sp., assembly GCA_964555165.1. Classification (GTDB taxonomy): domain Bacteria; phylum Pseudomonadota; class Gammaproteobacteria; order Burkholderiales; family Rhodocyclaceae; genus Methyloversatilis. The sequence goes on from CAZKRN010000032.1 coordinate 53,172, forward strand.
GGCAGCCGGATACGGGCACCCGGCGGCGGGCTCAATGTGCTGCAGGGTTGCGACGGTGCGGAACTGCTGTGGCTCATCACCGCCGCCTTCGTGGTCGCACCGGTTCCCTGGCTTTGGCGGCTGGGCGGCTGGCTGGCGGGCCTTCTGCTGGTGTGGGGGCTGAACGTCGGGCGCATCGCCGCCTTGTTCTTCGCCTGGCGCAGCGACCCGCAATGGTTCGACTGGCTTCACAACTACATCGGACCGCTGGTGCTGATCGTGCTGCTGGCGCTCTACGTACAGTGGGTCATGGCGCGTGCCCCCCGCCCCGAGCCTGAAATGCCCATCGGCTATCTGTGAGGCTGACCCGGCAATGTCCGATGGCATGAAGCTGCGCCCGACCGCACTGCGCTTCGTCATCGCGATCTGCCTCAATGGCGCCCTGCTGCTCGCCTGTGGCGAAGCGCTGATGCAGCCTCTGCTCGGGCCGCTCGGCGCCCTGATCGACCTGATCGACCCCCAGCACCGCGTGGTCGATCTGTCCATCGCCCGCAAGGGCGCCGATACGGTCGTTCGCCTCGAAGCCGGTATCCGCCGCATGGTGCTGACCGGCCATCACGTCACCTTCGCCGACCCGCGCGCGCGCGCCGTCGTCACCACCCCGCTGGCCGCCTTCTGGCTCGCACCCAGCATGCTGCTCGCCCTGCTCGCCGCCTGGCCGGTGCGGCGCGCCAGCGAATGGCCGCTGCGCGCCCTGTGCGCCCTGCCCGTGCTGGCTCTGCTGTTGGCCGTGGACGCCCCCTTCGTGCTCGACGCCGAGCTGTGGGCACTCCACCGGGACGCCCATGCACCCGACAGCAGCTCCGCCATGCTCGCCTGGTCCGCCTTCCTGAAATCCGGCGGCCGCTTCGTACTCGCCGTCCTGCTCGCCCTCGCGCTCGTCGCGTGGGTGCAACGCGCAGCGGGTGGCCGGCGCGCGGTCCGTTCGGATCATCCGGCATAGCACGACCGGATGTCCTTGCGCTGACTGCGCCGACTTACTTCCCGCTACGACTTCTTTGCAAAGCCGATAAAAAGTGCAACCTCGCAGGAACACGACGGCGCTATCCTTGGACGGTCTCCCTGCCGCGATATGAGATGTCACCCGGGTTCAAACCAGCGCTTTTCCTGCTCGCCCTGTCCGCCCTGCTGCTTTCCGGCATGCCGGCGCGGGCGGCGCCGCGTTTCGTCGATGCACAGGTGGCCGCCGCGGTCGCACGGGGCGAGTCGCCGCGGGTCATTGTCGAACTGAAGGACGACGGCAGCACGCTCGACATCAGCGCGGTGCGACGCCGCCGCGACGCGCTGAAGGCGGCGGTGATCGCGGCGCTGCCGGCGGACAAATCAACCTTGCGCCGCCGCTACAGCGCGCTGCCGCTGCTCGCGCTGACGCTCAGGCATGGTGATGCGCTGCGCGCGCTGCAGGACGACGACCGCGTCGAAGCCATCTATCCGGACAAGCAGCGCAAGGCCATCAGTGCGCAGGCGCTGCCGCTGGTCGGCCAGCCGGCGGCCGTGAGCGCGGGTTACCAGGGCGCGGGTACGGCCGTGGCGGTGCTCGATACCGGTGTCGATTACACACTGAGCCAGTTCGGCTCGTGCAGTGCAGTGGCCACGCCCAGCGGGAGCTGCAAGGTAGTGGCCGCCTATGAAGCTGCGGTCGAGGACAATGCACGCGATGCCAACGGTCACGGTACGCGGGTGGCCATGACCGCGCTGGCGGTGGCGCCGCAATCGTCCATCGTCGCCATCGACGTGTTCGAAGGCGACGGCGCCTGGGACTCGGACGTGATCGAAGGCATGGACTGGGCCATCTCGCAGCGCGCCACCTACAATATCGCTGCGTTGAATCTCAGCCTGGGCGACGGCACGCAGAATGCGGTCGCCTGTACCGGCACGCCCTATGTCGCGGCCATCCGCCGCGCCCGCAATGCCGGGCTGGTGGTGGTGATCGCCGCCGGCAACGACAGTTTCACCGCAGGCATTTCCGAACCGGCCTGCGTGAGCAATGCGCTGGCGGTTGGCGCCACCTATGACGCCAACGTCGGCCAGCGTGCCTTCACTGGCTGCACCGACAGCAGCACCGCGGCCGACAAGGTGACCTGCTATTCCAACAGTGGCGAGCCGCTTGACCTGTTCGCGCCGGGATCGGTGCTCAACATAGGCGGCAATACGCTGGACGGCACGTCTTTCGCCGCGCCCATGGTGGCGGGCGCGGTGGCCGTGC
>CAZKRN010000033.1:0-52766 GCA_964555165.1 uncultured Methyloversatilis sp.
AGCGTGTCGGCATCGGGCCGGCCTTCGATGCGCAGCCGAACCGTGCCGAACTCGACCGTCAACACGCCGCCGGGCGCTGCCGTGCGGATGCGTTCGACCGGTGCAGGTGAGCGGGCCGTTGCTCGGGTGCGGACCGACGCATTGATGTGCACCGGCAGCAGCGCCGGCTCATCGTCACCAAGCAGACCGTCCCGATACAGCGTGCGCCACAGAAAGACCTGGTTGGCATTGATGTCATGATCGCGCGCCACACGCGATACCGACGCGCCGGGCGCAAACGATGCCTCGACCACAGCGCGCTTGAACGCGACCGGATGACGCTTGTAGGGGCCGCGCTTGTACGCACGTCCAGTGCGGGGATTTGTGTCCATGATCTCCTTTGTGGACACAACATTGAGGTGCCCAGGTGCGGGCGATCATTGCGCGCTGGATCAGGGAAAGGAAGGCGGTGGCGGTCGGACGCTTACCCTTGAACTCCTCGGTGAAGCGTTGCTGTGACTTCTTCGTTTCCATCGACACCCCATGAAGCCTCATTCTGAGGCAGGTGGGTGTCTAGAAAACCCGGGGCGATTCACATCACGGGTATAGCAAACGGGAAGTGCCACAGCCCATGCAGGGCACTGACCGGTACCGCCCAAACTTCTGCCATCCCCAGTGCGTCCCCCTGGCCCGGCCCCAGCCTGCAAAGTGGAGCTGCATAAGATGCTCAGCAGATGCCTGCCGGCCGCTGGGCCCTCCGCACTGGCTAAGCCCTGGTTCTCCCTGGTCGGGCGGCGCAGCCGCCCTCGCGCGCGTACACCTAACAGCCGGGTATACCTAGCAAAGGTTCACTTACCCATACAGGGTGTACTTTTCTAACTTAAGTAAACCCAGTGGGTCTAAAGAACCTAGGGGGCTACCGCATTTTTCCTTGTTCGGTTCACCCTACTGCTCAGCTCATCTCGGGCAAACCTCCCCCAAACCCGGCCGGCAACCGGAAGCAGCCCGGCGCGAAGCAAGATCCGGGGTCGGCCGTGATGATCGACACTCATCAACGGGGCTGCGAACGCGTGGGCGCGCCGCAGCATCCGACAGACTGTTCGAAGAGATCCCACTCTTCCCACTCTGCGCCTCTATCGGTTCCCCCCAGCGCTGCACCCAGAGCATCCGCTTGTGCATTTCGTGGGCCGCGGCGTATTGAGCCTCCTCCTCCCACGCAACGTATAGCACTGCGAGTTATACAGCGCGTGCCCTGACGAAGTCACACGCTCCAGAGATGTTTAAGTCTGCAAGCTACACAGAGAAGGACAACAATCGTGTGGTCCTCCGCGTGCTTTGTGTGCGGTAACTCACTCCCAAACTCAACACAAGCGATGGAAAAACTGAACAAGCAGCAGGTCGCGGAACGGCTCCAGATTTCGGTGCGAAAGCTGGAGAAAATGGTCACAGATCGCGAGTTTCCCCCGGCCGTTCGAATCGGCAAGCAGTGTCTTTGGAGTGAACGGGTTGTGCAGCAATACGAGCAGAGTCTGTTCTCAGCCCAAGAAGCTTGGCAGGCGGCGATGCCCACCGTAATCCCTCTGACCCCTTGAGATTTGCTTTTCAGTTCGCGGAAAGAGGGAAGACGGGAGTCAGTTCCTGCTGATTCCCGTCTGGGATGGGTCAAACGAACAACTGCATCTGACCCGGATGCGAGCGCCAGTGCTGGCATACAGCTTCCCGGCGTCCGAATCGGAACCGGGTGTATGCGCGCACAAAAACGCTCTTCCATCGGTGGTGGGCCATGGCTCGCGACTGCGCGCCAGCAAGGTGGCAATTTGGGGCTGCGCCAAACTGTCGCAGATGGCGATGCGCAGATAACCCTGATAGCCCTGCGCCGCCGCCTTTGCGGCACTCACCGCCTGCTCCACGGTGGCCAGCACACGCCGGCACTCACCGAGGAACACTTGACCGGCCCAGGTCAGTCGCATCTGGCGCACGCTGCGGTCGAACAGCTGCACGCCGAGCGTGGCTTCGAGATTGCGCATTGCGCGCGACACAGGCGATTGCTCAACGCCAAGGCGCTCGGCCGCTCGCGCGAAATGCAGTTCTTCCGCGACCGCAACGAAATAGCGCAGTAATCTGAGTTCCAATGCGGCCTCCTGTTCGCTCCGTTCCTGGCATGTGTCCACCTCATGCGGATTGCGCCTCGCTTTCTCCTTCGATGATTGGCAAGAGGTTCCGGCGTTGCATGCTTGCCTATTCGGATAGACAGATCGCATCCGACACTTCGGAGGTTGAGGCGGAACGCTACCTGGCCGAAGAGACCTGAGAACCTCAATCGCCGCGACGCTGCACTACCGCCTGATCCACAGGTTCAGTTCAATCAATTCCCGGGTTGCAGCTCCACACGCACCTCGCGCGATTTGCCGGCCCGTTCCACTGACAAGACCACTACATCGCCGACCTTCCTGTCGTCTAGCCGCGCGAGCAGCTTGGCCACATCGTCCGTCGCCTTGCCATCAACATCGATGATGAGGTCGCCCGGCACGATGCCTTGCGGCGTGACTTCGACACCCGCGAGCCCGGCTTTGTGCGCTGCCGAGCCGGGGGTGACACGCAGCACGAACACGCCCTTGCTTCCCGTCAGCGCAAGCAGGCGCTGATTGAGCTGTTCGTCCACCTCGATGCCAAGCGCCGGGCGGATGTATTTGCCGGACTTGATGAGTTGCGGCACTACCCGCATGACGGTGTCCACCGGCACGGCAAAACCGATCCCAGCCGAGGCGCCGGAGGGGCTGTAGATCGCCGTGTTGATGCCGATAAGCCGCCCGGCCGAATCGAGCAGGGGGCCGCCCGAGTTGCCGGGGTTAATGGCGGCGTCGGTCTGAACCAGGTGATCAATGGCCGGGCCGCCCGCTTCTCCCGGTAACGAGCGGTCGAGCGCGGAGACGATGCCGGTGGTGAGCGTCCAGTCCAGGCCGAAGGGGTTGCCGATAGCAAAGACCTTCTGTCCCACCTTGAGGTCGGCGCTGGTGCCGAGCGGCACGGCAGGCGGGCGTTTGAAGCCGACGCCGATCTTGAGTACGGCGATGTCGTGTGCTGGGCTCGTCCCCACCAGTGCGGCCTGGTAGTCGCGGCCATCGGCGAGTTTGACGGTGGCTTCGGACGCGCCCTGGATGACGTGGAAGTTGGTGACGACGTGGCCGGCGTCGTCCCAGATGAAGCCCGATCCCGTGCCACGAGGCACGGAGAAGACATTGCGCGTCCAGACGTCGCGCACCAGCTGCGCGGTGGTGATGTAGACCACCGAGGCGCGTGATTTTTCGAACAGTTCGATGGTGGCCTTTTCGTCCGCTGCCAAGTCGCCGCGCGCCGTCACGGTGCGTTCTGCCGCCTCGCGCGGAGTGAACCATGCCTCGATGGCGGGCAGGAACTGCCACAGCAGCATGAGCGTGGCAATACAGGCGGTGATGAAGAGCCAGCGCCGGATGAAGGCATCCGGTGCGGGGCGTGGGTACGGGTCAGGGTAGGCCATGAGAAGTCTCCTGTTGATAGACAATCAGCGCCATAGCCCGCTCGGGCGCCAGCGCGGCGGGCGCGGCGTCACAGCGGATTCCGGCAAGAAATGGGGCGCGTGAAACGGCAAGGCTGTTGCTGGTCCAGGCGCCAACGTCAGCAGGCGTGAGATGCGATCTTGCGTTGCCGGATGCGTGCGCAACCAGGAAGGCTCGGGATTGCCCCATCCCGGCCACAGCCAGGCACGCCAGGAGCGACTGACCCGCTCGATCTTCGCCAGCGCGGACGCCAGCCCTTGCGGGTCGCCGGTCAGTTCGGCCGCGAGGCGGTCAGCATCGAACTCACGCACGCGAGACAGGCCGAGCTGTGCGAGTAGGGCCAGCTGGGGCGAGGCGATCAGCAGAAGCAGTCCAGGCCAATTGACCGCCACCGCGCCGGCCAGCAGTGCGGGCAAGCTGAACACAATAGCGATCTGTCCGACCATAGCCAGCAGGCTCGTGAGGCGACTGACGGAATCCGCCAGCCCCATGACACGCAGATCCTCATTAGCGATGTGCGCGACCTCGTGCGCGAGCACACCCGCCAGTTCGCGCGAACTCAGGTTGCGCAGCAGGCCATCGGTGAGGGCGATCGATGCATGCTGCTTCGAGCCGGTGGCGAAGGCGTTGACGACGACACTGGGCACGTAGTGCGGCACCGGCGTGGCGGGCAAACCGGCACGGGCGGACAGTTCGCGCAACATGGCCCAAATCTCGGGGGCTTCGTGCGGGTGCAGTGCCCTCGCGCGGTACAGGCGCAGGGTCAGCGCCGACGCGGCTGCCGGCTCGAGCAGCAGCGCGCCTGCAACTGCAAACAGCGCGAGCCACAGGCCGCTTTCCCCGAACAGCAGGCTTCCTGCGGCGGCTGCGATCCCGACCAGGGTCAGGATCAACAGCCCGGTCTGCAGGCGGTTGAGCCAGCGGTGTTGCAACAACGCCGCGCGCGGGTCATTGGGATGATGACGGATCATGCTCAGATGTCTCGGCGGCGCGGTCGTCGCGCTCGCGCAGCAGCCAGTAAGTGGCACCGAGCGCCAGTGTGGCTCCTGCAAGCGCGGCGATCTTGCCAGGGCTCGCCTCGGGGTCGAGGATCACGAACTTGCGCGCCAGCGCGATCAGGCCGATGAGGATTACGGTCTTGACCTGGATGATGCTGTCCCGACGCAGCGCCACGCGCACGATGGAATGCTTGAACTCCATCGCGATCAGGAGCGTCATGGTGGCACCGAATACCAGCTGAAAAACCTTATGATCCAGTGGATTCAGTGCATCCATGACGAGCAGCGTGAAGACGTGCCGAATCAACTGAATCAGCGAAATCACAATCACCATCGACATGACGCCCGACAGCGTGATGACAACAACCTGCTCGAAGCGCTCGTAAACCGTCATCAACCGCCACTGGGAGCGCATCTCGTCAAGGGCCGTGTGGCCAGATTCTTTATGCATAAGCGTTGCTCTCTCTTTCAATGAAACGTTAATGGAACGGGGAGTCCGAGAAGACGACTCGATTACACCTGGATTGCCGAGGCAATTGCGAAGGCACCCAGCGCATAATGTCCTGCGCGCCCGTGGCGCCGCCGATGGGTGGATCAGCCTCTTGCACGTCAACCCTTTGTCCCATGCATGGCATCAATCCGGCTTCTGGTCTGGCGGCAGCAATCCCAGCAGATCCGCCTGCAAATGTTGCAACTTGTCGATGCCAGCCCTCAATGCCTCGACACTGCCGGCATTTTTCATTTCACTCAGGGTGTGCGCTAACTGCTGGATGCTCTGATGCAGGGCATCGACCTGATCATCAGGATCCTTGCCGAAGAACGTAGGGCGACCACTTTGATCCCGCCAGTATTGGAGTGTTTCGGATTGAGGAGGCACTTGGGTCTTGCCTGACAGATAGTCGATCATCTGGGAAATCCAGACCCGGTGGTCGGCGTATGTGAACGGCACGGGCAGCGCGGCGCGACTGTCAGGTTTGAATCCCTTCCAGGATAAGGGTACCTGCCAGGTGTGTAGCCATTGCTCGAATTCATGCACCGGCATCGGATGCCCGATGGCATAACCCTGGCCCCACTCGCATCCCAGACGCAGCAGAATTTCTCCATGCTTGATGGATTCGACTCCCTCCGCGATGCAGTTCCTGCCAAACGACCTTGCCAGTGCCAGTAGCGCATCCAGGATGGCGATATCGTCCGGGTCCTCGAGCATGTCGCGTATGAAACCTTGGTCGATCTTGAGCAGGTACGCGGGCAGGCGCTTCAGATAGGTCAGCGATGAATAGCCGCTGCCGAAATCGTCGAGGGCAAAACGCAATCCCATCCTTTCGCACAGCGCCATCGACTGAGACACTTGAACGAAGTCCTCCACGGCGCTGGTTTCGAGGATTTCCAGTTCAAGGTCTTGCGGTTGGGCGCCGGGATGTCGTGACAACATACCCCGTAGATGCATGATGAAGTCCGGTTGCAGCAAATGCCGCGCACCGATATTCACGCTGATCGGGACATGAAGGCCGGCCTTGCGCCAAACTTCGATCTGGGTCAGCGCAGCCTCGATGGTCCATTTCCCCACGTCAATCCCGAGCGGATGGTTCTCAATGATGGGTATGAAGGAGGCAGGAGATAACAAGCCACGCGTCGGATGTTGCCAGCGGATCAAGGCTTCGGCGCCCAGCACCTCACCGGTGCGCATGTTGACCTTAGGTTGGAAACAAAGCAGAAACTGCCCATTGGCAAGTGCATTCTTTATGCTGTCAAATCCTTCGTGACGGGTGCGCAGCGTACGATCCTTCTCCGTATCGAAAACGTGATATCGATTCTTGCCGGCTTGCTTGGCACGATACATAGCCTGATCTGCCTGCCGCAGCAGTTGGTCGGCGTCGATATCTTCGCCTTGCGGGTAGTAGCTCACACCGATACTCGCGCTCACCTCGCACAGTGCGTCACCAATCGGTACGGGCTGCGCAGCCACCTCGATCAGGCGATCAAGAATCGGTACGCTGATGGAAATATCCGGCAGGTCGACCAGAACAGCGACAAACTCATCACCACCAAGACGGGCCAAGGTATCGCCTTCGCGCAACACCTGCGTCATACGCCTGGACAGGACGGACAGCAACTTGTCACCGACTGCGTGGCCGTGCTGGTCGTTGACCTTCTTGAATCCATCCAGATCGATGAAGACAACCGCCAGGTGCATGCCACGCCGACGTGTCTGACGAATGGCCTGCTTAAGGCGGTCTCCGAGCAATAGTCGATTGGGCAAGCCGGTGAGCAGGTCGTAATGAGCAACGCGTTCAAGCTGTTGCTGGTTCTCCTTCAGCGCCGTGATGTCGGAAAACATGGCTGCGTAATGCTCGATATGGCCCTGCATATCCGGGACTGCACTGATCGTCAGCAGCGCGGCAAACTGACTGCCGTTCTTGCGTCGGCACCAGAGCTCTCCGTGCCAATAGTCGTGCTCACGCAGAGCCTGCCAAACGGTCTGATAGAACCCATCGTCATAGCGATCAGACTCGAGCAGACGAGGTGTCTGACCCATTACTTCCTCCCGCGCATAACCAGTGATCACGGAAAACGCCCGATTGACGTTGACAATGTGGCCTTGAGCGTCCGTAACGAGGATGCCCTCTCCTGCGTGCTCAAAAACTTTAGCCGCAAGGCGAAGCTCTTCCGCGGATCTTCTGCGTGAGGTGACATCATGGATATAGCCGTGCCAGAGGATGCTCCCATCAGGCATGGCTTCAGGCGACGCCTCGCCTTCGACCCAGATCACCCGACCGTCTGGAAACTGCACTCGGTACTCGTCATGCCAAAGCGCGAGTGACTGCCCCGACGCCTGTATGGTTTCATGCACACGGTCGCGGTCTTCAGGATGGAGCGCAGCGAACGCAGGAGCGGCATCATCAACAACATCCTCCGGTGCAACCCCGTATATTTCCTCTATCCTCGCGCTGGCATAAGGGAAGTGCGAGCTGCCGTCCGGACGAAGACGGTATTGGTAAAGCATACCGGGAACGTGGCTGGCCAACTCTTCTCGCTGTCGGCGTATAGCGTTCAGCGCCTGCTCGACCCTCTTGAGATCAGTGATGTCCTCTACCGTCCCGTCTGCCGCTCTGGGCTGACCAGAGGCGTCGCCCTTGAATGTTGCCCGCAGGTGTATCCAGCGAACCTGCCCTCCGCTGACGATGCGATACCGCAGATCAAGGGACTTTCCGCACATGGCAGCATCCCATGCCCTATCGAAGAGGGGGCGGTCTTCAGGGTGAATACACTGCAGGAATCGCTCGAAGGCTATTGGCGCACCAACATCCAGGCCGAGCACGCGGCAGGCTTCATCGGAGCAAGTGAGGAGTTGCGAGCCAAGATCGAGATGCCAACTGCCAAAATGGGCATTCTGGTTAATCTGGCCACAGTGTCGGGCTGAGATTTGAGGCGTCTCGTTCAAAGGTGACGCTCCTTATGGGTGAAACAGAGGTTCCAAAGTTTCTGCAACTGGGAACGCATTTCGTCAAAGATTGTGTGGTTGGGTCGCTATGCATCGCGGCTACGCACTTTCTTCAAGGATCGAACAACTGATAAGCAGGGTGGTTCGCGCCGGGTCATTGCGGCAAGCGGGATGTCACCCAGCGCATAATGTCCTGCGCGCCCATGGCGCCCGCCTGACGTGCAACCTCATGTCCACCTCGGAACAAAATCAGGGTTGGAATGCTGCGAATACCGAACTGGGCGGCCAGGTGAGGCTCGGCCTCGGTATTTACCTTGGCCAACCTCACCTTGGGTTCAAGCAGGGAGGCTGCCTGCTCGAACTGCGGCGCCATCATCTTGCACGGTCCGCACCACGGCGCCCAAAAGTCAACCAGCAGCGGCAGGTCACTGCGCTCCAGATGACGGGCGAAGGTCGCTGTGGTCAGATCAATGGGTTCTCCGGTGAACAGCGGGTGCTGGCACCGCCCGCAATTGGGCTTCTCTGCCAACTTGTTGGCTGGCACGCGATTGATGGATTGGCAGTGTGGGCAGACGATATGAATGCTGTCACTCATGAGGTGGCTCCTTGGGACACAGAGGAAGTCATGGCTCCGGCAGTTGGGCCGCTGTGACATGGGGATTCGAGCTGTAGCCCTTGCGTCAGTTGCCGGATGCTGTATTCATCCAGCGTTTCCCGTGCGAGCAGTTCGCGCGCGCACCGCTCCAGCACTTCTCGGTTAATTTCGAGAATTCGGTATGCACGATCAAAGACACCCATCACGATGTCACGGATGGCTTGGTCGATGCGTGTCTGAGTCGATTCGGCTACCCGGCAGCCACCCTGTACCAGTTCAGGCGCATCAAGAAAACGCGGCCTCTGTGCCTCAAAAGCAACGTACCCCAAGCCCTCATCCATGCCGAAGCGCGTAATCATGTCGCGGGCGATGTCGGTGGCCCGCGCGAGATCGTCTGAAGCCCCTGTGGACAGCTCGCCAAACACGAGCTTCTCAGCCGCCCGCCCTCCCAGGAGCACGGCGATCTTGTGCTCCAGGTCGGCACGTGTCATCAGAAATCGGTCTTCGGTGGGCCGCTGCAGGGTGTAGCCGAGTGCACCGATGCCACGCGGAACGATTGAAATCTTGTGTACCGGATCGGTGCCGGGCAGCGCCAGCGCCACCAGCGCATGCCCCATCTCGTGATAGGCCACGGTTTCCCGCTCCTTCGGATTGAGCACACGGTTCTTCCTTTCCAGGCCGGCCACGATGCGCTCGATGGCGGCGGTGAAGTCTTGCAGTTCCACAGCCTGCGCCTTGCGCCGCGTCGCGTTCAGCGCTGCTTCGTTCACGAGATTGGCCAGATCAGCGCCGGAAAAGCCGGTGGTCAGCGCCGCCACCTGTTCCAGATCTACACCGTGGGCCAGGGTGATCTTCTTGACATGGACCTTCAGGATATCCAGGCGACCTTTCTTGTCGGGGCGGTCCACCAGCACCTGACGGTCGAAGCGACCGGCGCGCAGCAAGGCCTGATCGAGGATCTCCGGCCGGTTGGTGGCTGCAAGGATGATCAGCCCGACCGAGCTGTCGAAGCCATCCATTTCGGTGAGCAACTGGTTCAGCGTCTGCTCACGCTCGTCGTGCCCACCGATCGGTCCTCCGACACCGCGTGCGCGGCCCAAAGCATCCAGCTCATCGATGAAGATGATCGCCGGCGCCTGCCCGCGCGCCTGTTCGAACAGGTCGCGCACACGGGCCGCACCCACGCCGACGAACATCTCGACAAACTCTGATCCGGAGATGGAGAAGAAGGGCACCGCCGCCTCGCCGGCAACAGCCTTGGCCAGCAATGTCTTGCCGGTGCCCGGTGGGCCGACCAGCAACACGCCCTTGGGAATGCGCGCCCCGAGCCGTCCATACTCCTGCGGATTCTTGAGGAAATCGACGATCTCAACCAACTCCGCCTTGGCTTCATCGACGCCAGCGACATCGGCAAAGGTCACGCCAGTGTTCTTCTCCATGAATACCTTGGCACGGCTCTTGCCGATGCTCAGGAAGCCACCCATGCCCTGCTTCTCGGCGAAGCGGCGGAACAGGAAGAACCAGACGCCGAAGAAGGCCACCGCCGGCAGAATCCAGGAGAGCACATCACGCAGCCAGGTGCTTTCCACCACCCGCGCGTAGGGCACGTCGTATTTCGACAGCCGCTCGGCCAGGTCGGGTTCGACGCGGGTGGCCACGATGGTGGTCTTGCCTCGGCTGTCCGGCGATTTCAGGCGCCCGGTCACCGTGCGGTCCGCCACCAGCACATCGGCGACGCGCCCCTCGGCCAGCGCCTTCTCGAATTCGCTGTAGGGCACGGGCTCGACGGTCTTGGCCGCCTGCCAGTAGTTCTGCAGCGTCAGCAGCAACAGGCCGGCGACGATCCAGTAGCCGATGTTCCATTGATCTTTCTTTTCCATGGGCAATGTTCCTCGCAAGTCGTGTCGCTAGAGAATGGGGGTGAACAGACGGGCCACCCCGTCGCGCAAGCGGATGGCCAGCGGGCGGGCGCGCAACGCCTTCGCCGATATCTCGCCCGACGCATCACGAGCGGCATCAAAAAGGGATGACAGCCGCGTAGACAGCGCGGTGTCGTACACCTCCACATTGAACTCGAAGTTGAGGCGCAGGCTGCGCGCATCCCAATTGGCCGAACCCAGGCAGCACCACTGGCCGTCTATCAGCATCAGCTTGCTGTGGTCGAACGGGCCAGGCCGTTCGAAGATGCGTACACCGTGCTCCAGCACCTGCCAGTAGTGGGCGCGCGCAGCCCATTGCACCGTGGGATGGTCGCCGTTTGCGGGCGTCAGCACGTCGATACGCACGCCGCGCAACGCGGCCGTGCTTAGCGCCGCGATCATCGGCTGATCGGGGACGAAATACGGTGTCCAGATGCGCACCGAATGCTTCGCGGCGCTCAAAGCGCCCATGAAGGTCCAGCGCATCCGGTCCAGGGCCTCATCGGGACCGGCCTCGATGCCGCGCGCCCAAGAGGTTCCTTGCTCATCAGCCGTTACGGGCGGTTCGCCCCAGTAACCCTTGCTGAGCCGCTCGCCCGTGGTATCGCACCAATCATCGGTGAAGCACCGCATCAGATGCGCAATCACCGGCCCGCGCAGACGAAAGTGCAAATCGTGACAGGCCTCGCCCGGCGCATCGGGCCGCCAATACGGACCGAAGATGTTCATGCCGCCGGTGAAACCCGTCTCGCCATCGATCACCAGCAGCTTGCGGTGATTGCGCAGATGCGCGGCATGCAGGCGCGCGGGAATCAACGTCGGGTTGAACGTCGCCGCCGGAACGCCGGCGCGCTGCAAGGCGCGGTAGGCGCTGCGGGGCGTCCAGCGGGCATACACGTCGTCGATCAGCACACGCACTTGCACGCCTCGCTCATGAGCGCGGCGCAGTGCATCGACGAACCGCGCCCCGATGCCTTGGCTGTCGAAGATGTACGAGCACAAGGCGACGCTGTGCCTGGCCGATTCGATAGTGGCGAGCATGGCCGGGTAGGCCTGCTCGCCGTCGACCAGCGGCTCGATGCGGTTGCCGCCGGTCAGCGGCTGGCCGGTGGCGCGCCACACCAAGTGCGCCAGACCGGCAAGCGGCGCCGATGCGACCTCGGGGACAGTGGGCGAGTGAACCTGCCGAACAGCATGATCTCCCCCCGGATAGAGCCGCCGCGCGCGCCGCTGGTAGCGGTTAATACCGAACAGCAAGTACAACAGCGAACCGCCCAGCGGCAACAGAGCGATCAGCAGCACCCACAGCGTGGCCGAGCGCGGGTCACGCTTGTAGATGACCGCGTGCCCTGCCGCCGAAATGGCGACCGCAAGCGACACGAGGGCGGCTGCCCATGTCAGCCCGTCGGGGTCGGACACGACAGCCTCCCCATGACTCAAGATTGGCCGCCCGCCGGCTTTTTCTTGCGCGTAGCCTTGCTTTCGTCGCTCGACGGCGCCTCTGCCACTTTCGCGGCATCAGGCTTTTCAGGCTCGACCGGCTTCACTGGTGGCTCCTTGCGCTCGAAAACCACCCGCTCGGCCTTGTCATCCCAGCGAGCGCTGGCGTGATCGCCCTTGCCGATACCGCCACCCAGCATCTCGCGCGCCAGTGCCGTCTCCAGCTCGCTGCGGATCAGCCGCTTGAGCTCACGCGCGCCGAACTCGGGCTTGTAGCCTTCCTCCGCGAAGTGATCGATCAAGGTCTGATCGAAGGTCAGCGTCACGCCCTGGCTGGCGGCGTTGCGGGCCACACGATCGAGCTGCAGGCCGACGATATGGCGGATCTCCTCCTTGCCCAGCGCATGGAAGACGATGATCTCGTCGATGCGGTTGAGGAACTCGGGGCGGAAGTGTCCGCGCAGCACGTCCATCACCTCGGACTTGGTCTTCTCGTATTCCTCGCCGGCGGCGCCACGGGCCTTCAGCCGACGCTGGATGATGTCCGAGCCCAAATTCGAGGTGGCGATGATGATGGTATTGGTGAAATCCACCACCCGGCCCTTGCCGTCGGTGAGCCGCCCGTCGTCGAACACCTGCAGCAGGATGTTGTAGACGTCGGGGTGAGCCTTCTCGATCTCGTCCAGCAGCAACACGCTGTAGGGCTTGCGACGCACCTTCTCGGTGAGCTGGCCGCCCTCGTCATAGCCCACATAACCCGGAGGCGCGCCCACCAGGCGTGCCACGGTATGGCGTTCCCCGTACTCGGACATGTCGATGCGCAGCAGCGCACCTTCATCGCCATAGATGGACTCGGCCAGCGCCTTGGCGAGCTCGGTCTTGCCCACGCCGGTCGGCCCGAGGAACAGAAAAGTCGCCACCGGCTTGCTGCCTTCGCGCAGGCCCGCGCGCGACAACCGCACGGCATCGGCCACCGCGCGCACCGCTTCGTCCTGGCCCACCAGGCGCTCGTGCAGCCGCTGCTCCAGATGCAGCAGCTTCTCGCGTTCTTCCACCGTCAGCTCGTTGACCGGAATGCCGGTCAGGCGCGAGACGATCTGCGCGACATGCTCGGCCTTGACTTCGGCGCTGCCCGAGGCGCGCTCGCGTTCCCATTCCTCGACGAGCTTCTTGAGTTCAGTCTCCTTGGCCTCGATGCGCTTGCCCAGCTCGGCGGCCTTGTCGTACTGCTTGCGCGAGGCCACATAGTCCTGCTCACGCCGCAGCTGGTGCAGTTCGGACTCCAGCTCTTGCACCGCCACCGGGCGGGCCGTGGCCGACAGCTTCACGCGTGCGGCCGCCTGGTCGAGCAGGTCGATGGCCTTGTCAGGCAAAAAGCGCGCGGTGATGTAGCGGTCCGACAACTCGGCGGCGGCGATGATCGCATCCTCGGTGATGCTGACCTTGTGGTGCGCCTCGAAGGTGTCGCGCAGGCCGCGCAGGATCATCATGGTCTGCGCTACCGTCGGCTCGGGCACCATCACCGGCTGGAAGCGACGCTCCAGCGCGGCGTCCTTCTCGATGTACTTCTGATACTCGTTGAGCGTGGTGGCGCCGATCAGGTTCAGTTCGCCGCGCGCCATCATCGGCTTGAACACGTTGGCCACGTCCAGCCCGCCTTCGCCGCCACCCTGGCCTGCACCGACGATGGTGTGCACCTCGTCGATGAAGAGAATCAGCTCACCCTGGTGCTCGGTCACTTCCTTGAGCACCTTCTGCACGCGCTCCTCGAACTCGCCGCGGTACTTGGCGCCGGCCACCATGGCATTGATGTTGAGTTCCACCAGGCGTTTGTCGCGCAGCGTCTCGGGCACTTCGCCGGCGACCATGCGCTGCGCCAGCCCTTCGACGATGGCGGTCTTGCCGACGCCGGGCTCGCCGATCAGCACCGGGTTGTTCTTCTTGCGCCGGGCCAGCACTTCGATGGTCGTCTCGATCTCCTGCGCGCGGCCGATGACCGGATCGAGCTTGCCCTCGCGCGCCATCTTGGTGAGGTCGCGCGAATACTTGTCGAGTTCCGGCGTGTTGGTCGGCGTCTCGGCGCGGCCATCCTCGGCCCCTTTGCCGACCACCTTGCTTACCTGCTGGCGCAGCGCTTGCGGCGTGAGGCCGTAACGGCGCAGCAGGTTGGCCGCCAAACCTTCGCCTTCCTCGGCGAGCCCGATCAGGAAATGCTCCGGCCCGACATAAGAGTGGCCGAGTTCGTTGGAGGCCACGAAAGCACGGCTGAGCGCGTCCTTGACCCGGGGCGACACGCCGATCTCGCCCTCGAACGGCTTATCGCCGCGCTTGGCTTCGGATTCGATCTGGCGCTTGAGGTCATCGACCTTGATCTTGAACTGCCCCAGGATGGTCTTGACCACGTCGCTGTCGGATAGCGCCAGCAGCAGGTGTTCGGTATCGACTTCGGCGCGCCCGAACTCTGCAGCGTGTCGGGCGGCCTCCTGCAACAGGGTCTCGGACTGTTCGCTGATACGGCTGGCGAGCCCACTGCCGCGACGGCGCGCGGTGCCCGTACCGGCCGGGGCGGGTTCGCCGAACGAGGCATCGACGACCTCGTCGGTATCGGCCGCCATGGACGGTGCGTCGTCACCGATGCGGAAGAAGTCGCTGCCAAGGAAGTCTTCGAACAGCCCGCTGCGCGAGCCGAACAAGGCTTCCAGCGGTGAGACGGTGCGCTTTTGCTGGCGCACCAGTTGGCGATAGTGATCGTCACACAACAGCATGGTGCTGTGGCGACCATTGAGATTGGCTTCCACCCGCACCGTGGCGGGCTGGCCGCAAACTTGGCATTGTTTTCTGGCCATGCTGATGCTCCTGTAAAGATTGATCTGACGAGGCACCGCCGATCACGGTGCCTCATCTCTTTGTGGTTTTTGAGAAAAACGCGCTGCCCCGCGTCAGCCGTTGATCGGGATCGAGCGCCCCTGCTTGGGCGTACTGGCCTCGCGCTTTTCCATCGTGATCGTGAGCACGCCGTTCTTGAAAGCGGCCTTGATCGTGTCCTGGTTGGCATCGGCCGGCAGGTTCAGAGCGCGCTGAAAGCTGCCGTAGGAGCGCTCCACCCGGTGGAAACCGCCGTCTTTCGTTTCCTGCTCCTGACGCTTTTCACCGCGCACCAGCAGCACGTCGTTGTCGAGCGTGATCTGGATGTCTTTTTCCTCGACGCCGGGTACTTCCAGGGCGATCTTGTACTGCTTGTCGGTCTCCTGGATGTCCAGCGCCGGCTTCAGCATGCCCGGCCAGTCCGACGGCCAGCGTGGCATGGCCAGCGTCGGGAAACCGAAGCCTCGAAACGCGTCGTCGAACAGGCGGTCGATCTCGCGATGTAATTGCAGGATGGGACTGACGGGCCCACCCGCCACCGGCAGGTCATTGCGCTGCACCGGCAGCGAGGCAGTGCTCTGTTGTTCTTCCTGCTCCTTCTTGAACCAGTTCCAGGGAGCCAATTTCTTGAAATCAATGTCCATGTCACACCTCCAGAAGAAAAATTGAAGACTCTCGCTCACTCCGTTTGCCTGCGGCGACGGACAGCGCGCCCAGACGACACGGAGTGTTCCGCTGACTTTGGCTGCTCATCTGTGCGTATCACCTCATTCTTTCTGCCTGCTTGGATCTGATCATTGATCCATCGATCGATTTCACTTTGACGAAACCGCCACGTCCCGCCGACCTTGAAGGCCGGAATCTCCCCGTGCGAGGCGAGCCGGTAAAGCGTCCGCTTGCCGACTTTCAAGTAGGCAGCCAACTCGTCGAGTGTGAAGATCGCCTGCTGGCGCGCTGTCATACCACCCCACAAGTTCCGTCGTCACGCGGCCTCGCCTGAGGAAATTCTTGCAAGACGTTGCAAGATATTGCGCCTAACATGCCGAAATTCAAGAGTCAACATCCAGCGATCTGCTGGCCGATTGATGTGACTCAATCGTAAGCAGCCAGGAAACAAATGTTGGCTGTTCGGCGAGTCAGCCCGGAAGCTCGATATCAATCGATCTGGCCGTGCAGTGTTCCGAAAGGGGGGGCTCTGGTGCCGAGCCCGAGGCCCGGCGCATCGAGAGTGTTCAGAGGAAGAGTGCTTGGGACGTGTCCGGCGCGCGCTGCACAACTGGTGTGAAGCGTGCCTCTGTGGCACTCTTTTACGGTGCGTGGTGCGCCAGATTTTCTGACATTTTTCTGGCACAAGCGCATGCGAGCAGGTGCGATTAGGTGCAGAGGTGTGCACCTAAGTGCCTGTTTTTACGAGTGTGTGCGTGTAAATCTGACCGCTGATTCGGCTTGAAAATCCGCGTGTCGGTGGTTCGATTCCGCCCTTGGCCACCACGAATTCCCCGATTAGCATCGAGCAAAGAATAAAGGGCCCGCAGGGCCCTTTATTCTTTGCTCGATGCATTCTGGTCTGGTCAGGTCGCATCCTTTCCGCAGAATCCGTAAGCCCCCCCCATTTCTTCAAGCAACTTGTCGTATAGCGGTCGCATGAACGACGGGAGGTGTTCCATCAACTCCCTGCGATAGATGACTGACGGTACGCGTTTTCCACGATGCTCAATGGCCTGTCCAATGAGATGGATGCGGAAGCCGAGAGCGCTCAAGTGGCGCGCGAGCCGGGCTTCGGTCAGTGTGAACAGATGTTCGATTCCGTGCAGTTCGGCCGAGGCGAGAAGGCCAAGGTACAGCCCGACGGGAATGTACGGAAAACGCGGCTGATCCTTTGTCCCCAAATCTTCTTCAGAGATCGCGATCGGGCCGCCGCTGTCACCCTTCCGTTTGCGGTAGTCGGACAGCACTGCCAACCGAGAAATCTCGACCATATGTCTGCGATCGACGCGACGCGGATCGATGATGGTGCGATCGATAGCGGATTCGCACAGATGTTCGAAGGGCAGGTAGTCGTCCGGAGCGTCGTTGCGCGTCCGAACCAGGCGCACGCAGCCGACAATGCGCCCGGTCGACTGCGCTCGCAGCGCAATCTGAAGCGAGTGTGAATCGTAGCGGTCGGTTTCGACGTGTTCGGTGTTGGTGGCCTCGTAGCCGAGTTCCTGGCAATAGACTTCGTGGCGAACACGATAGACCTCGCGCTTCATCGCCTCATCCACGGCGGCCTCCACCATGAAGTACTTGGCGAAGTTGTCCTTGAGGTTACCGACTTCAAGCAGAAACATGATGACCTGACCGTGTGGGGGTGCCCGGATCGTCCTGTGCTTCGGGCGGTGCGCCCTCTTACTGTAGTTTCTTCAGGTATTCCTTGTCGAACACCTTGTCCGGTATCTCGCGCAACTGCATTGCGCTGTACTGGAGTACCGACTGTTCGCCGTCCTTCAATGCATCCTGCATCACCAGGCGCGTCGGGCGCAGCTTACCGCCCATTGTCTTGTATTCGTCATAAATGCAGGTCTTGAGAAGCTTGTCCGAAAGCGAGTAGAACTCGGCCTTGTGAGGCGCGTTGTTCGAGCTGCGTACCCACAACAGGACACGTGCGTAAGTGACGCCGCGATCGACGGCGGTCAATTCCATGACTTGGTGCTCCTGTCCATCGATCTTCTCGCTGCGCAGAAGCTTCGGTGTGTAGTCGCCCGAGAAATTGGCACGCGCGAGATCGCCATTGGCGACCTGACCCGTGAGTCGTTGCGCGAGCGAGAGCCGCACCGGCTGCGACACGGAGGGAAGAAACACCCAGAGGTCGCGAGACTTCATCAACAGGATCTGACCGCGTTCCGACGCGGGTTCTACCGTCTGGACAATGGTGTTCTCATTGCCTTTGGACAGGATTCGGTACTTGCGGTATTCCTCTCCCGAAGCCGTGCTGGAGGTGACTGCAACCTCCACCTGGAAGGGTTCGCGCGGGAAACGAATCGTGTCCGCCTTTTCAAGTATACTTGCGGCATCCTGCGCGCCAGCGGGAAGAGGCAGGAAGCACAGCAGGGCAAGAGCGACTGCGGTTTCCGCAATCCGCGTCAGAAAGGCCCTCTTCCCTGCTCCCTCGCGGATACAGGTGGCGCCGTGCATCGTGGGCGAGGTGTTCGGGCAACTCATTTGCATGTCTCCAGCACCGGGCGTATGGCCCAATTATTGAACCGGGCTTCCTGATGAACAACGTCGTCCAGATCCGGAATGTGAGCCGCAGCTACATGCTCGGCGGACAGCAGGTCAATGCCTTGAAGAATATCACGCTCGATATCGAGGACGGCGTGTTCATTGCGATAGCCGGCCCTTCAGGCAGCGGCAAATCCACCTTGCTGAATCTGATCGGCTGCATCGACACGCCGACTTCGGGTCAGATACTGATCAACGGTCAGGATGTGTCCGGGCAGACACCTGACGAACTGGCGGGCTTGCGAGCCAGAACGATCGGCTTCATCTTTCAGACCTTCAATCTTCTGCCGGTGCTTTCTGCCTACGAGAACGTAGAGTATCCACTGCTTCAACTGCCCGAAGTGGGCAAGGACGAACGCACACGCCGGGTCAGGTATTTTCTTGACATAGTGGGTCTTGGGGCGAAGATGCACCACCGGCCGAATCAACTGTCGGGCGGGCAGCGACAGCGTGTGGCCATTGCACGTGCGCTCGCAGTGCAGCCGGCAATCGTCCTTGCAGACGAACCCACGGCCAACCTCGACCGCAAGACCGGTGACGCCATCCTGGAGTTGATGCGCGAGATCAATCGCACGATGAAGACGACTTTCATCTTTTCGACTCACGACAAGCGCGTGATGTCCATGGCCGACCGCCTCGTTCGCATAGAGGACGGCGAATTGACCGCACTTGGCGTTCAGAAGGCGCCTGGCGACTGGTCATATGTGAAGCCCCCGAAAGCCGTCACACTCCAGTCAGCACCATGAGCCATCACCTTTTTCGTACTTTCCGTCTTGCCGCGATCAGCCTTGTCGTGGCGTTCTTCAACTTTCCTGTGCTGTGTGCCGATCAGGTTGACGATCTTTTCCTTGAGGCGCCCGCAACCGAGGACGGTGGCGCACCGGCCAAAGCGGGTGGGCCTCAGGAGGCGTCGGCCGGTGCGACGTCAGGTTGGCGTGGATTCAGTCAGTTCGAGCTGGCGCACACGCCGTCCGGCGAAGATCATTGGTCGAAGGCTCGTCTGCGAAGCGAACTGGGGCGCAGCGGGAGTTTTGGTCAGGGCATCAAATGGAAGGCAGTAGGGCGCGTAGACGTGGATCTGGCGTATGGCCACGAGGACGATTTCTACCCTGCGGCTGTGCGAAGCGACAAGCGAAGCGAGTTCGCTTGGCGCGAGGTCTATCTCGATCTGCCGCTCGGCAATCTTGAACTGCGTCTTGGGCGACAGCACATCGTCTGGGGCGAAATGGTCGGGCTGTTCTTTGCGGACGTTGTGTCGGCAAAGGATATGCGCGAATTCTTCAACCAGGACTTCGATCAGCTGCGCATTCCGCAGTGGGCGGCGCGCGCCGAGTACTTCACGAACGGTTGGCGCGCGGAGCTCATCTGGGTGCCGTATGTCAGTGTCGACAACATCGGGTTCTTCGGCGGTGACTATTACCCGGCTCAGCCTGTCCTTCCCGGCGTCAGCGCGCGTTACAACGCGGATCAGCGGCCGGATCGCAAGCTGGGCAATTCGAACTACGGCCTTCGAGTAGGCACCCTGCTGCAGGGTTGGGATCTGTCCGCCTTCTATTACCGCAGTATCGACGTCAATCCGACCTTCGCGCGGCAGTTCGTGACGCCGACGTCCGTGCTCTATACGCCGAGGCATGACTGGATTCATCAGTACGGCGGTGCCGTGACCAAGGATTTCGGCGCCTTCCTGCTCAAGGCCGAAGCCGTGCTGACCTACGACCGCCATCTTCCCGTCTCTCCACTGTCGGTCCGGCCGGACGGGCTTGTGCGGCAGGACATGATTGACTATGCGCTGGGCGTGGATATCCCTTTCCTCTCCGAATCCAGGCTCAACCTCCAGTATTTCGAACGCGCTCACCTCGATCGCGCGCCCGATCTGCTTGGAGAGCGGCGAGAACACGGCTGGTCCTTGCTGTACAACCACAAGTTTGCCGAACGGGTGGAAGGCGAAGTGCTGTGGGCACAGTCGTTGGTGCGTAACGACTACATGTTCCGTCCCAAGCTGATCTGGCGCGTGCAATCCAATTGGCGTGCACTGTTCGGTGCAGATCTGTTCGGTGGAAACCAGAACGGATTCTTCGGTCGTTACGGTAACGCTGATCGCTACTACGGCGAGCTGCGTTACAGCTTCTGATCCTGGTCTGGACATGGCGATGCGTCTGTTGATCATCGCCGAGGGCGCAACTCTCGCCCATGTCGGCAGACCGTTGCTGGTTGCCGAAGAGGCTGTCCGCAGGGGCTGGCATGTCGTATTTGCCCGCCCCCGGTCTTACGCATGGATGACGCGGAATGCTGCTTTCGATGTCGTCGATCTCGATGCGCAGTCGCCCGAAGTCTTTGCCAGGCGACTGGCCAGTGGTAGCCCGCTATACGATCTGGCGACGCTGGATGCCTATGTGGACGCGGATCGCACACTTGTTCGCACGCATCGCCCGGATGCAGTGATCGGCGATTTCCGTCTTTCGCTCGCCGTCAGTGCCCGGCTAGAAGGGTGCCGGTATGCGACGCTCAGCAATGCTTACTGGAGCCCCTATTGCGTCATGGACGGTCGCTGGCCGGTGCCCGATATTCCGATGACGCGCTTCATGCCTATCGGGTTGGCAGAAGTCCTGTTCAATCTGGTGCGCCCGCTTGCGTTCGGGTTACATGCGTCGCCGATGCGGCAGTTGCGTGCGAAATACGGGTTGTCGCCATCAGGCGTCGATCTGCAGACGGCCTACACGGATGCAGACCTGGTCTGTTACTGCGACTTTCCGGGGCTCTTCGAGTTGAAGGACGCTCCGTCCACGCACATCGTCGTCGGCCCGCTGGTCTGGTCTCCGGACGTGCCTGTGCCGGAGCACTGGATGCAGCTTCGTGACGACAGGCCCGTCGTGTATTTCACGCTTGGCAGTTCCGGTCGGGCCGACCTGGCGGTTTCGGCCGCGAGCGCACTGGCCGAGCAGGGCCATCAGGTCATCATGTCATCGGCGGGGCGGCCCATCTCGCCCGGAGGTCTGCCCGGTGTTTTCCTGTCGGACATGTTGCCCGGCGAAGCCGCGTGCGCACGTGCTTCGGTTGTGGTCTGCAACGGCGGGAGCCCGACGACGCAGCAGGCCTTGCTGGCGGGAAGACCGGTGGTGGCCGTGCCGACCAACCTCGATCAGTTCCTGAACATGAGTGCGTTGCAGAAACATGGGTTGGGGCGAGTTGTACGCAGTGATCGGTTTTCGCCGGAGCGGTTGTGCGCAGCAGTGGCCGAGATGAGTGCAGCTGCGGGAGACAGCGCGAGCCGGTTCCATGCGAGCCATGCAGTGAGAAGCGCGGCAGCGGTGATTGCCGGCCAACTAGAACACTCTTGAGCCAGGCAAGCCGTTCAGCGAATGCGCTTTGCCGGAACGCCGCCCCAGACTTCGTGATCGCCGATCACCGTCTCCTTGGGGACCACTGCGCCGGTAGCGACCATGGCATGGTTGCCGATACGTACACCGGGCAGGATTACCGCGTTAGCGCCTATCGTCACGTGGTTACCCATTGTAATCGGCAGGTGGGCAAGTTTGTTTCCCTCGATCTGGTGTGGAATGATCAACGCGGATTGACCCACGGTTGAATTCTCACCGATGGTCACGAACATGGGGTCGTGAATGAGTCCCTGGCTGTAGGTATTACCGCCCAGTTTTGCCCCGAGTGCCTGATAGAGCAGTCGCATGATCGGAGCAGGCGGGATGCCGGAGCGCAGTACCGGGTAGAACACGAGCAGGTAGAACAGGATGTACACGTGATACACGAACTCCTGACCGGAGCCTTGGGCCACCTCTCCCGGGCGCAGCGGGAATAGCGCCAGGAAAAGACGGTGAACGCACACCGACACGCAGAAGAACAACACGGCAAAAAGGAGCACGGTCGCCAGGGGACGGTACTCCGCGGTGGCCGCATATATCCAGGGCGCTACAGCGAGCTTGTACAGACCCCACGTCAGTCCGAAGCACAGCAGCAGCAACAGGTTGAAAACCAGAATCTGTAGTACGGAAATCTTGCGCATGGCCTCACCGGTCGGCAATCGAACAGTGAATCAGCATACCTGTATTTGTTACAAGCCTGTGCGGCTGAAACGGAAAGGGGGGCTTTCGCCCCCCTTCCATTTACCCTTGGCCGGTCAGTTGGTCAAGAATCAAGCCTGACTGCGCTTGCGCATCACGCCAGCGGCCAGTGCGGCGGCGCTCAGCAGGGCGATGGAGCCCGGCTCAGGGATGCCGGCGATCGGCGAATTCGAGTCGGACTGGAACAGCACGCTGTTGCCGCCGCGGTCATCGTCACCATTGACCGCACCGATTTCGGCCGCAGTGTCGGGGACACCGGCAACCGGGAAGGTCCGGGACGGATCAACCGAGTTGAACGCCAGCGACGCGCTGATGTTGGCGATTTCGAACTTGGTGATTTCGTTCAGGAAGAAGTTGAAATCCTGGTTGGTGGCAAACGGCTCGACGATCAGGTCGAGAACGCTGGTTGCACCGACACCCTCAACGGTGGTGGTGCCCGCCCAGTCGTCGCCCAGGAAGTCGTCGAGAGCGTCGGTACCGCTCGTATCGGTCACGGTGAAGGACGACGAATACACGCCATTCTTCGGCGTCACGTCACCTTCGAACACCAGCGCGCCGTCGTCAAACCCGGTACCGGCCAGATCGCTCGAATCCACGGTGGTGTCGTAGTAGATCTTGAAGAAATTGACCGGCGTGTCGCCCAGGCTGTTGCCGAAGCTGAAGGTCGCGGTGTTGCCGACGACGGCCGTCACGCGCTCGGTGTAGCCGAGGGTGAAAGTCACTTCGAAATTGCTGCCAAGGGTCGATGCGATCGGATTGTTCGCGGCATCGTTGAAGTTGCCGAGCTTGCCCTGGGCGTAGGCCGTGAATTCACACGCAGCGCCGCAATTGACGAACTGGTCAAGCGTGCCACCGCTGGCGAGGATGCCAATCGCTTCGGCCGGGGTGATCGGACCGGTGCCGGCGAAAATCGAATTCGTGACGGCGGTCTTGGCAGCGACGAAGTTTTCAACGGCTTGCTGACCGTTCAGGGCCAGAACGTTGTGCGGCGACCAGTCGAACTGGGCCACGCCATTGACGATGCCGCCAGCGGTGTTGACCGAAACGGCGAATGCTGAAGTGCTGAATGCTGCGAGACTGCTCACAGCAACTGCGAGGACGGTACGGCTGAACATGGTTATCTCCAGTGAGCAGGTGCCAACCCGGATTAGGCTGCCCTTGGCTGGGTTAAAGCAAGAGAGGGTCCACTTTCAATTGGTGTGCTTCATGTGTTTGGTTTTATTGAATATTTTTTTGTCTCCCTCAAGGCTGTGCGCTACCTTGCGCCAGGCGGTTTGGTTGAGGTGTAAAGAAACCCGACACCCGGATGATGGCCCTGGATACGCCTCCGTCCGCTCTCCCGGGCCGAGGTGCCACAGCGGCTGAATTACGGGCAATGCGATCGGCGATGCCCGGCCCCGGCGCAGTCCGGATCAAGCGCTGACGATTTCCGGTCCGCGGCGCCGTTTTGCCGGTCTCGTGATCGGCAGTCAGTGCAGAGAGTGCGGCCGGCGATGCCGGACTCAAGGCGTGACCAGTGCCCCGCGTGCCGCCATTGTCAGGACGAGCGGAGCTCGGGCAGCGCCAGGCGCAGGGAGCGCGAGCTTGCCGCTTGACCATGGCCGATGCGGCATAGCCAGGCGCTCTTGCTTGCATCGATCCCGCATTCGTCCGTGAGCCGACCGGCGTTGCGTCGTGCGAGTTCCATGGCGACCCGATTTGCAGTGAACTCCCGTCGTTCCCGCGCGTAGCGCGCGAAAATCAGGGGTGTCATCTCGGGCTGGAGCTGAAGGGCGTGTGCCGAGCATGTCAGCCAGAACCGGGCTATTGCCCGACCGGCCTCGACCGTCCTGCCTGCCGTGTCGAGCGCTTCGTCCGCATGCAGGCATGCATGGGCGCCGCACAGCAGTCCCGGAATCAGGTCGAGCTGGAGGCGCGGTGCGAAGGTGCCCGCCAGCCATCTGTTAAAAAAACTGACGCGATTCCAGTCGTGCATGATCCACTTCATCATGCGCGCGGTCAGCGGGTCAATGCCGACGGCCGCTTCCGGGATCCGGTCATTGCTGAAACGAGTTCCCCATTCAATGACCCGGCGGTGCACTTCGTAGGCTTCCTCGATGGTCAAGCGCACCTCGGCGTTGCTGAAGTTCAGGCGTGCCACCTTCCAGCGTTCGCCAGCGGTGAAGAACCACTTCACGCCTAGCGGGCGGGCGGCGTCCTCTAGCGCACGGATGACCGCTGGATCGATGGTCCGGGTCGTCATCGGCCGTCGCTGAACCGACCGGGTCCGGATGAACTCCGCCAGTGGCGATGGCGCGACTGTGTCGCAAGGAACAAGCGTGACCTCGTAGCGCTGGTGTTCGCCGTTCTCAAGCTCATCCAGATGACGGATATCGCTCCGGCAGCCGAATGCGGTGGCCGCGATGCTCAAGGTTTCGAGCAATATTCCGTGGGCGAGCTGGCTGGCACGACCATCCAGGTCATAGACACAGTTCTTGCGGGTATCGAAGCCGTGGATGATGGCGCGCATCTCGTCTATCGTCTCGAAACGCCAGGGTTGCGTGTTGTCGCCGCTCGGAGCCCAACGTGCTTCATCAAGCACTTTTTCGATCATGCTCATGGTCGTGCATCTCCGTTCTGTTGTTGCCGCATCTGGCGCAGCAATTGACGGCGGCCGATCGCGAGAATCAACCGTTGCAACGGGTTTCCGTTGCCGCCCGGACGCCAGGTCCGCACTGTCTTCTGTCGGTAGGCGTCAAATTGAAGACCCCATGGTGCGGGTCGGACCTCGCCCCTGCCGAGCAGCAGCTTGATGGTTTCGGCGGCCGCGACGCCAGCACAAAGATTGCACGCGATCATCGTCGAAGGGCCCTTGCGGCGCGCCAGATCGATGCGCGAGGGCTCAACCAGATACGGGCGGTGCAGGCCGGCAGGCGCCAGTCCGACCAGGAAGCGCAAGGCCATCTCTGTTTCGTCACAGCCTTCGAGTTGAAAATAGTCTTCGAAGCTCATGCCACCGGGCACGAAGACCAGAAGTCCGGTCCCCATACCCAACGGCGCGGCCGTGACGGCGGGTATTCCCTTTTTGTGGCAGGCTGCAAAGGTTGCGCGGCGCGCGGCAAAGGCGAAGAAATCCAGCCCGTCTACGTAAACGTCCGCTCCATCGAGAAAGGCATCCATGTTTCCGGTGGCGACGCCCTGTGGAAAGCGGTCAAGCTCAATCTCCGGGTTGATGTCGAGAACCTGTTCGGCCAGAACATCAATCTTCGGCCGGTCAAGCGTTGTCATCGTTGCGCCGACCTGTCGGTTGAAATTGGCAACGTCGAATCGGTCAAAATCGGCGATGCGGAAGTGGCCTATGCCGAGCCGCGCGAGAGTGAGCAGGTGGATGCCACCTACGCCCCCGAGACCGGCAATGGCTACACGCCCGTCGCGCAGTTTCGCTTGCTCCGCCTCGCTGAACCACCCGAGGTTACGGCTGAAAGCCTCTCCATAATCAAAATGCCGTGCGCTCATGGCTGCTGCCCTGTTCTGATGTGGGTGATGCACATGGGGTCTTTCGAAAACTGTTATTCTGGCAATACCTTAGCACCACAGATTTAGGTTTCGCATGAAGTTTTGGCTGCTTGATCTCTGGTTGGCCGTCAGAAGCGTGCTCCGCCAGGGGCGTCGCACGCTCATTGCTGTCGGAGCGGTCAGCTTCGGCGTGATTGCCATGATTCTCGCATCGGGATTCATCGAGTGGCTGATGGACGGTATGCGAGAGTCGACCATCGAGTCTCAGCTCGGCCATATTCAGGTCGTACGCCCCGGTTTTGTCGAACGGGGTACATCCGACCCTTTCGGCTTCGTGATGGAAGGCGAGGACGCGGCGCTCGCGACCGTCAAGGCGTCTTCCCACGTCAAGATCGTTGCACCGAGGCTGGGTTTTAACGGACTCGCCAGCAAAGGCGAGAATACGCTGACCTTTACCGGACAGGGGGTGTCGCCAGAGGCGGAGAAGGTGCTGTCAAAGTCCATCCGGATATCCCGTGGGCGCAATCTGTCGGCGGAGGATGCGAGCGAGATCATCATGGGGCGGGGTCTTGCTGCCAATCTTGATATTTCCATTGGCGACGTGGTTGTCTTGATGACGACGACGGCCGCTGGAAACATCAACGCCGTCGAGGCGCCGGTAGTGGGCATTTTCACTTCGGTCAGCAAGGAGTACGACGATTCGGCTCTGCGCGTCCCGCTGCTACTTGCGCAGCAACTGGTGAAGGTCAGCGGTGCGCAGCAATGGCTGGTGCTTCTTGATGACACTGATTTGACCGATGCCAAGCTGGCGGAACTGGGTGCAACGCTGTCCAAGGACAAGCTGGCATTGATTCCGTGGTACGACCTTGCCGATTTCTACAACAAGACGCGCGAACTGTTCTCAAGCCAGCTCGATGTGGTCAAGCTGATCATCCTGATGATCATCGTTCTGAGTATCTCGAATACGCTGTCGATGAGTGTGCTTGAGCGCGTAAGTGAAATTGGTACCAGCATGGCGCTCGGGCTCACGCGGGGGCGGATTCGCCGCATCTTCCTGCTCGAAGGGGTCATGCTGGGTGTTGTCGGAGGCGCCATCGGTGTGCTTGTCGGGTGTACTTTGGCTCTTGTACTGTCGCGGGTGGGCATCCCGTTGCCGCCGCCGCCCGGCATGGAAGAGGGCTTTGACGGTCAGATACTGCTGACGGTCCCCATCGTTGCGCAGGCGTTTGCCATCGCGGTCATCAGCGCGCTGGTTTCAAGCCTCTACCCCGCGTGGAAGGCTTCGCGCATGAACATCGTCGACGCCTTGAGACAGAGTCGCTGACCATGTGGATGCTCGCGCTGCGCAACATACTCCGGCAGAAATCGCGTACGGCGATGACGCTTGCCGCAATTGCATTCGGCGTGGCCGGACTCATCCTGACCGGAGGTTTCATCGCAGACGTCTTGACTCAATTGGGCGAAGCGACGATACACAGCCAGCTGGGTCATGTGCAGGTGTTCGAGAAGGGCTATTACGAACATGGCGGCCGGTCACCCGAGAAATACGTCATTGAGGACGCGCCGCGGCTCGCAGATTTCGCGAAACGCATGCCCGAAGTGGACGCCGCGCTGCAGCGCGTCAGTTTTGCCGGCTTGCTCAACAACGGAAAGGCCGACTGGGCGGTCATCGGCGAGGGGGTCGAGCCCGACAAGGAAAACCGGCTTGGCACCTTTGTACGCGTCACTGCCGGGCGGGCGCTCGAGGACGGAGACAGTACCGGCATCCTTGTCGGTGACGGGGTCGCCCGGGCGCTGGCGCTGAAACCGGGTGACGCCGTCACGCTCGTCATGAACACTGCCGACGGAGCCCTGAATACGACCGAGCTCTCCGTCGTCGGCATTTTTCAGAGTTTCTCGAAGGATTTCGACGCGCGTGCCGTAAGAATACCGTTGGCGGCTGCGCAGAAGCTGCTGGATCGCAACGGTGCGAACTCGATCGTGCTGCTTCTTCATGCCACAGCGGATACCGACCGGGCGAAACACCTGCTGACGTCCAAGCTCGGTGAGCTTGGGCTTGACGTCAGGGATTGGGTGCAGCTTTCGGATTTCTACTCGAAAACGGTCGAGTTGTATCGAACTCAGTTTGGCGTACTGCAATGGATCGTACTCATCATGGTGCTGCTCAGCGTGTTCAACACGGTGAACATGAGTGTATTCGAGCGTGTGGGCGAGTTCGGAACCCTGATGGCGCTTGGAAACTCGCGGGGCTATGTGTTCAGGCTCGTACTGATGGAGAACCTCATGCTGGGGGTGGCGGGAGCTCTGGCCGGTGCGCTGATCGGAATAGCGGTTGCGGTCCTCGCCAGCGAGGTGGGCATCTCGATGCCGCCGCCGCCGAATTCCAATGTCGGCTACACGGCATCGATCCGGCTGGTGCCCGAGACCTTGTTCGTTTCGGTACTGGTCGGAGTCGCCGCGACGGTGGTTGCCGCGGTGCTTCCTGCGCATCGGGTATCGCGAACACCTATCGTCGATGCGCTGAGGTACAACATTTGACCGGCCGTGAAGCAATAGAGCGTGTCGTTGAGCAGCTTGGCTATCATGTGCGGCCTGTCGAGGCCGCTGCCCTATGGAGGAAGCAATGCTGAATTCTGTTCGTATCCTGACGTCGCTGCGTGTGCTTGCGCTGATCATCGCGCCGCTGGCGCTCGTTGCGTGCTCGTCGTCTCCCTATCCACCTGCTCCGGCGCAGGCATACAGCGATGACTACAACTACATTCTCGGGCCGGGCGATTCGGTAAACATCGTGGTCTGGCGAAACCCGGAGATTTCCTCGACCGTCACCATCCGTCCGGACGGCAAGATCACCGGATCGCTCTTCGAGGATCTGCCGGCTGCCGGTCGCGATCCCACTACGCTTGCCCGGGAAATCGAACAGGTTTTGTCGAAATACATCCGCGATCCCGTCGTGACCGTCATCGTTGCTGGAGGCATAGGCCCGTACAGCGAGCAAATCCGCGTGATCGGAGAGGCGGCTAAACCGCAGGCGCTGGCCTACAAGCAGAAAATGACCTTGCTTGACGTGATGATCGCAGTGGGCGGAATCACCGATTTCGCCGATGGCAATGCGGCGACCATCCTCCGTACTTCGGAAGGCGACAAGCAATACAACATCAGGCTCAAGGACCTGGTGCGTCGAGGAGATGTCACTGCAAACGTGGACGTGAAGCCTGGCGATATCCTGATTATTCCGCAAAGCTGGTTCTGATCGAGGTCTCTCACAGGTGAAGGTGTCGCTGGATGGATGAAATTCTCCGCACGGCAGTGCGCTACCTGAGGCAGATGTGGGCCTATCGCTGGATTGGCCTGCTTGTGACCTGGGTGATCGCGATTGTCGGAGGCGTAGTGGTGTTCAAGATGCCCGACAAGTACGAGGCATCGGCTCGCCTGTTTGTGGATACGCAGTCGTTGTTGCGCCCGCTGATGTCGGGGCTTGCGATTCAGCCCAATCTCGATCAGCAGGTGGTGATGCTCAGCAAGACATTGATTTCCCGCCCGAACATGGAAAAGGTCATCCGGATGGCGGATCTCGATATTGCGGCGGTTGACAAGAAGACGAAGGACGAACTTATTGAAGATCTTCTGAAGAACGTCAAGCTTTCCGGTGGGCGCGACAACTTGTACACGGTGGCCTACGCGAACAAGGACCGTGGATCGGCGCAGAAGGTCGTGCAGTCCATCGTGACTCTTTTTGTCGAGTCAGGATTGGGTGGCAAACGGCAGAATGTCGATTCGGCAAAGAAGTTCATCGAAGAGCAGATCAAATCGTACGAAGCGAAATTGCTCGAATCGGAGCAACGGCTGAAGGAGTTCCGTATCAGGAACCTTGACCGCAAGGGGATTTCGGCCGGAAGTTTCTTTTCTCAGGCCGAGGAGTTGCAGCCGAAGATCAGGCAGGCGCAGCTTGATCTGCGCGAAGCGGTGAACTCCAGGGATGCGATCAAGAAACAGGTTGAACTTGCGGCGAGCAGAAACGCGGGAAATGCACCGGCCGGTACGGAAGACAAGGTCGACATACCTGCAAATTTTCCGACATCGGTTGATGGGCGTCTGAACGAACTGAACAATATGCTGGATGCCCTGGTACAACGATTTACCGAGCAGCATCCGGACGTAAAGGCAATCAAGGCGCGGATAGCGGAACTCGAGAAGGTGAAGAGCGAAGAAATTCGTGAGGCACGTCTGCGGGCGCAGGGCAAGGCGTCCGAAGGGGCACCGGCTGCCCAGCGTTCGATAGATGACATCCTGAGCCAGCAATTGGCGTTGGCGCTGGCCGAGGCGGAAGCGAGCGTCGCGTCGATGAGCGCCCGCGTGAGCGAGTACGAAGAACGCTTCAAGGAAGTACGGGAGGCCGCAAAGCTCGCGCCGGAAATCGACGCTGAGTTCGCTCAGTTGAACCGCGACTACGAGATTCAACGCTCCAATTACAATCAACTGATCGAACGTCGCGAGGCCGCGAACATGTCCGAAGAAATGGATGCTTCGGGCGTCGCCGAGTTCCGGTTGATCGAACCGCCCAGGGTCGGACCCCGACCATCGTCGCCTGACCGTATCCTGCTTCTGCCTCTGGTGTTGCTGGCATCACTGTCCGGCGGACTCATGGCTACCTTTCTTGCGTCGCAGATACGGCCCGTGTTCCACGATGGACGAGCGCTTGCGGAGGCCTCGGGTTTTCCGGTGCTCGGTACCGTATCCATGTTGCTGGACTCGAACCGGCGGAAGTATGAGTGGCGAAGATCGGCCGTGTTTTTCGGCGGCGTGGGCACTCTCGTTGCCGCATATGGCGCCCTGATCGCGTTTGTTGCGCTCGTTTCTCGTACGGCGTGAGGCATGAATGAGCATTATTGAACGAGCTATCGAGCGTATTGAGCTTCTGCGACGAGCGGGCGTCGAGGGCGGGGAAGTGCCGGCTTCGCCGCATCCTTCCGCGGCGGAAGGGCATCCGGAAGGCACGGGTTTTCAGACGGCAACGGAAACCGGGCAATCTGTCGCGGCGAAGATGCCCCCGGATGTGCCTGCATCCTCCCGATCCGCCATCGCGGATGCGCAGGTATCCCCTGCCGCAGACAGCAGGTCGTCTTTCATCGAGCTTGATCTTGCGCGCCTTCAGTCATTGGGGCTGGTCGTCCCGTCGGAGCCGAGGTCCCGGATAGCGGAAGAGTTCCGGGTCATCAAGCGGCCGGTGCTGGCAAACGCGCACGGGAAAGGTGCCGCTCCGGTCGATAACGGAAACCTGATCATGGTTACCAGTTCAGTACCGGGCGAGGGCAAGAGCTTCAACTCCATCAATCTCGCCATGAGCATAGCGATGGAACTCGACAATCGTGTGCTGCTGGTGGATGCGGATGTCGCCCGCCCGTCGATTCTCAACCTCCTGGGCATCCCGCCGGCGAAGGGCCTGATGGATGTGCTGCTTGACCAGAATGTGGGATTGTCCGATGTGCTGTTGCGGACGAACATAGACAAGCTTTCCATATTGCCGGCCGGCATGCCGCACAAGAATGCGACCGAGTTGTTGGCCAGCGCCGCGATGAAGTCGATGCTGGTCGAGCTTGCACATCGCTATTCCGACCGGATCATTGTTTTCGATTCCCCCCCGTTGATGGTCACGACTGAAGCGCCAGTACTTGCTCACTCGATGGGCCAGATCATTCTGGTGGTTGAGGCCGGTCGCACGGCAAAGTCCATGGTCGAACAGGCTTTGACCAAGATTCGGAATTGTCCGGTGAAGATGCTGGTCTTGAACAAGGCACGCTACGCCCGGAACGATGGCTACTATGGCTACTACGGCTATGGATACGGCTACGGTGCCGGCGGCACCGCGGCGGACGATGCAATGGGAAAGACCGCTTGATGCGGAGCGTTCGGTCATCCTTTCTGCGGGGTATTTTTCTGGGTACTGCGGTCTTGCTGGTATCCAGTCCCGTCAGGTCGGAAAACTGGCGTGTATCGTCGGGCCTGACGACGCGCGCCATTGCCAGCGACAACATCAGTTTTTCGGCAGCGGCGCCGCAGTCGGACACCTTGCTCGAAGTGAATCCCAATGTGCGACTGACTCGCGTCAGTCCGCGACTTACGCTGGACGCGAATTACGCGCCGCGCTATCTGCACTACGCCGACGACACCTTTGATTCGAGGCTGTCGAACGCGTTCAATGTGAGCGGTCGCGCCGAGGTCGTCGATGACCTGTTTTTCCTCGACCTGCGGGCGGTTTCGGCACAGCGAAACCAGTCGGTGTTCAATGCGGTGCCGACCGACAACACGC
This sequence comes from uncultured Methyloversatilis sp., assembly GCA_964555165.1. GTDB lineage: Bacteria > Pseudomonadota > Gammaproteobacteria > Burkholderiales > Rhodocyclaceae > Methyloversatilis. The sequence goes on from CAZKRN010000033.1 coordinate 31,914, forward strand.
TCGCTTCGAACGAACTTTCGGAAACCCGAACCTATTCGATTACCCCGGCTTTCAGGGGAACCGTCCGCCTCGGCGATGTCGCAACCTGGAATTCAAGCTACAACGTGACTCGCAGCGATGTCAGCGGTGCGACGTCGAACTCGCTGACGACGGAAACTTTCAACGGAACGCTCACCGGCACTCCGGCGAAGCTTGGCTGGCAGGTGAATGTCAGTTCGGTACGCACCGAATCGGACATTTCGCGATCGACTGACAGGAAGCGCATTTACGGCTCCTTGATCTACCGTCCCGATGCAACGCTGTCGATCACGACGCGCCTGGGTTACGAAGATACAAGCAACCTCTCCCGCCAGTCGTCAGGAAACGCCAACTACGGCGTCGGCGTCAACTGGCAACCCGGTCCGCGCACGGCGATGAGGGCGGACTGGGACCATCGTCCTGTCGCTCGCACCAACAACTTCAGTCTTACGCATCGTTTGCCGCGGACCTTCCTTTCCGCGAACTACAACCGGACGCTGACCTCGCGTACGGAACAGTTTCTTTCGCCCTCGGGGGCGCTGGATCGCTACGAATTCCTTGCTACGCAGGAGCCATTTGCGAGCATCGCGGACACCACGCTTCGCGAGCTCGCAATGGAACAGTTCCTGCAAAGCCAGAACCTGACGCGCTACGTGAATGTGCTCTCGCCGGTGCTCTCCGACCGTCAGTTCCTGCAGAGTCGCTGGCAGTTGTCGGCGACCTATTCCGGGCCGCGCGGTACGGTGGCACTCAGTTACTTCCGTTCGAGCAGCGACAGTACGGTCGGCTCCATCGGGGCGGTCCAGGGCGACGATTTCGCCCTTTCACCCGTGATCACCCAACAAGGCTGGACGGCGACCTACAACCACCGCCTGACTGCCCTGTCCTCGGTCAACCTCTCGCTCACATCGTCCAAGTCCGACGGGCGCGCAAGCACCGGCATCGGCTCCGATCGGGACGTGCTCAACGCCACATGGACACACCGATTGGGGGCCCGGACCAACGGTTCTATCGGTCTACGCATGACGCGTGCCACAGTCGCGGCGGGAGACCTCGACGAGAATGCAGTCATCGCGTCCGTCTCGACCCAGTTCTTCTGATCCGACGGATACTCCGCAGCCAGACCGGCTGCCGCTGACCAACTGCTCTCGCGCTCCATGTACGAGTCCTTCTACGGCCTGTCCGGCAAGCCCTTCCAGCTCAACCCCGATCCGTCCTTCTTCTTCGGCAGCAAGGGTCACAGGCGCGCGCTCGCCTATCTTGAGTATGGTCTGCATCAGAGCGAAGGTTTCATCGTCATTACCGGCGAGATCGGTGCCGGGAAAACCACTCTTGTCCGCAGCCTGCTGCAGAAGCTCGACGCGAAAAAGGTGGTTGCGGCGCAGCTGGTGAGCACCCATCTCGACGCCGAGGACACGCTGAGACTTGTCGCGGCCGCTTTCGGACTCCCGAACAAGCAGTTGAAGAAGGCCGATCTGCTGCTGTCCATCGAGATGTTCCTGCTGTCGCTTACCGCCGCCGGCAAGCGGGCGCTGCTCATCGTCGACGAAGCGCAGAACCTGACGCCACGCGCTGTCGAGGAACTGCGCATGCTGTCCAATTTCCAGTTGGGCGAGCATGCACTGCTGCAAAGCTTCCTGGTCGGTCAGCCCGAATTCCGGGAAACCATGCAGAGTCCGCACATGGAGCAACTGCGTCAGCGGGTGATCGCCTCCTACCATCTCGGACCGATGGATGCAGCGGAAACCGAGGCCTATATCGAGCACAGGCTGAAGCACGTGGGCTGGCGTGGCAAGCCGGCCTTCGAATCCAGTGCGCACGAAGCCATCTTCAAGGCGACCGAAGGCGTTCCGCGCCGCATCAATACGCTGTGCGACCGCCTCATGCTGGCGGGTTTCCTGACCGGCGCGACCGGATTCGGCGCAGACGATGTCGCAGGGGTCGTCAGCGAAATCAAGGACGAGGCGGGCGAAGCCGCCGCTGCAGCCGCCGTGGCGAGGCGGCCGGAGGGACCGATGCCGGGCGATACGCCTGCACGGGCCGCATTTGCCGGTGGCGGGATGTTCAATGCCGTGCCGGTGTTCGACATGGATCTGTCGCAATTCAAGCTCGATCCGGAATCCGCCCAGCGCGTGCGCGACTATGTGAATGCCTTCCAGGCGGGCAATCTGGAAGAAAGACTGTCGCGCATGGAACGCACGCTGGAACAGACACTGGCCTTGCTTTTCGAAATCGCCGAGCGTTCGACCGAATCCTCGGAGAAGACCTCATCATGAGCGCACTGCCCGCGATCTCTCCCGTGCTCTGTGTAGTGGGGGCTCGCCCCAACTACATGAAGATGGCGCCCATCCTGCGCGCCTTCGACGAACACGTGCCGGCCATTCCATGGGTCCTCGTGCATACCGGCCAGCACTATGACCATGCGATGAACGAGCGGCTGTTCAGCGGGCTGCGACTGCCCACGCCGCACCACAATCTGGAGGTCGGCTCCGGCACGCATGCGGTGCAGACCGCGGAAATCATGAAGCGCTTCGAGCCGCTGGTCGATGCGATCCGGCCGTCCTGCGTGCTGGTGGTGGGCGACGTCAATTCCACTCTGGCGTGCGCGCTGGTCGCGGTGAAGAAACATGTTGCCGTGGTGCATGTCGAGGCTGGCCTGCGCAGTGGCGACCGCCTGATGCCGGAAGAGATCAACCGCATCGTGGTCGACCGCATTTCCGACCGCCTGTACACCACCGAACGCAGCGCGCTGGAAAATCTGGTGCGCGAGGGTATCGAACCTGGCTGGGTGCATTTCGCCGGCAACGTCATGATCGATTCGCTTCTCTCCAGCCTGCCGCTCGCGGTGCCGCCGGCGAAAACGCTGGCTGATCACGGCGTCGATCCCTTGCTGATCGACGATGGCCGCTACGGCGTCGTGACGTTGCATCGTCCGAGCAATGTGGATGAGCCCGAACAACTGAAACGTCTGGCGGGCATGCTCGCGTCGGCTGCCGATCGACTGCCCCTGCTGTTCGCCATCCATCCGCGTACCCGCGGAAACCTTGAAAAATTCGGTCTGGGTGCGTTGCTGGACAATCCGCGCATCGCCCTGCTGCCGCCCCTGGGCTATCTCGAAATGCTGGGTCTGATGAGCTCGGCCACCGTCATGATCACGGATTCCGGCGGTCTGCAGGAGGAGACGACGGCGCTGGCCGTGCCCTGCCTGACCTTGCGCGAGAATACCGAGCGGCCGATCACGGTGGAGCAGGGGACGAACACGGTGATCGGCGCTGACGCGGCACTGTTCGCGCGCAGCCTGGACGACGTCCTGGGCAGCGGGGGCAAGCGTGGCCGCGTACCCGAATTCTGGGACGGTCGCGCCGCGCAGCGTATCGCCGCCGACCTGCATCAGTGGCTGCCGAAACGGAGTGCCTGACATGAACACCGCGACAGACATCCGAAATGCCTTCACGGTGGACGTCGAAGACTACTTCCAGGTGTCTGCGCTCGCACCCTATATCGATCGCGACAGCTGGGATTCCATCGAATGCCGGGTCGAGCGCAACGTTGACCGCATCCTGACGCTGCTCGCCGACAGCGGCAACAGTGCCACGTTCTTCACGCTTGGCTGGATTGCCGAACGGCATCCGGGCATGGTCCGCCGCATCGCCGCCGCGGGTCACGAAGTGGCCAGTCATGGCAGTGCCCACTTGCGGGCGACCGAGCAGTCGCCCGATGAATTCCTGGAAGACATCGGGCGTGCCAAGAAAGTGCTCGAAGATATCGTCGGCGCGGAAGTACGCGGCTACAGGGCGCCCAGTTTCTCGATCGGCCATGCCAATCCGTGGGCTCTCGATTGCGTGGCCCGTGTCGGCTATCGCTACAGTTCCAGCATCTATCCGGTCAAGCACGACCACTATGGCATGCCGGATGCGCCGCGTTTTCCCTTCGCCTCGCGCGAAGGCCTGATGGAAGTGCCGGTCACCACGCTGCGTGTGGGCGGCCGCAATCTGCCGGCTGGCGGTGGTGGCTATTTCCGCCTCTTGCCCTATGCCACTTCGCGCTGGCTGCTCGGTCAGGTGAACCGGCGCGACGGCAGACCGGCGATGTTCTACTGCCACCCCTGGGAAATCGACGCCGGACAGCCGCGTGTGCCCGGTGTCGATGCAAAGTCGCGTTTCCGTCACTACATCAACCTTCATCGGACCGAAGGCAGGCTGGTCCGGCTGATGCGCGACTTCCGCTGGGGACGCATGGACGAGGTGTTTCCGGAGATCGCCCGTGCGGCCTGAGGCTGAATTCATGACTGCATTGAGCGTGCGTGCCGCAGGCGACGGAGACGGACCGGCCTGGAATGCTTTTGTCGAGCGCTGTGCGACAGCGACGTTTTTCCACCTGTTCGAATGGCGCGAACTCATGCGTGCGGTGTTTCGCCACCGTACCCACTATCTGGTCGCCGAGCGCGGTGGCCGCATCTGCGGCGTGCTGCCGCTGGCCGAAGTGAAGAGCCGCCTGTTCGGTCACTCCCTGGTATCGCTGCCTTTCGCGGTCTATGCCGGCGTGGCCGCCGAGGACGAGGCAGCCGCGAACGCGCTGGAAGCAGAAGCGCAGCGCATTGCGCATTCTCTGGGGGTGAGCCACCTCGAGTTCCGCAATGTGAACGCGCGCCATGCGGACTGGCCGACCGAAGACCTTTACGTTACCTTCCGCAAGGAAATATCCGCCGACGTTGACGAGAACATGAAGGCCATCCCGCGCAAACAGCGCGCGATGGTGCGCAAGGGCATCGCCAACGGACTGAAGGCGAGTTTCGACGCCGACAACGCTCGCTTTTTCGAGCTGTATTCGGACAATGTGCATCGTCACGGCACGCCGGCCCTGTCGCGCCGATACTTCGACGCGCTGCGCAGCACCTTCGGCGAGCGCTGTTCCGTGATGACGGTGGAAAGTGCCGAGGGCGTCCTGCTCAGCAGCGTCATGAGCTTCTACTTCCGCGATGAAATCCTGCCGTACTACGCGGGCGACGCGGTCGCCGCACGCGACCTTGCGGCGAACGATTTCAAGTATTGGGAACTGATGCGCCACGCCTGCGAACGCGGCATACGCGTGTTCGACTACGGACGCAGCAAACAGGGCACCGGTTCCTATTCCTTCAAGAAGAACTGGGGTTTCGAGCCGACGCCGCTGCACTACGAATACTGTCTGTACAAGCGTGACAGTCTGCCGCGCAACAATCCGTCGAATCCGAAGTACAAGCTCATGATCGAGGCCTGGCGGCGCATGCCGCGCAGCGTCGCGAACACGATCGGGCCCTTCATCGTCCGCAACCTGGGCTGAGCCGCGTGGAGCCCCTGCTGTTCCTCGCCCATCGGCTCCCGTTTCCGCCCAACAAGGGCGACAAGATCCGCTCCTTCCATCTGCTCAAGCATGTTGCGCGCAGCCATGCGCTGCATGTCGGTGCCTTTGTCGACGATGCGGCCGACCTGCCGGAAGTACCGACCCTGGCGGGCATGTGCGCGCAGCTGCACACCGAGCGCATCGTCCCGCGTACGCGAAAGATGCGGTCGCTGCGCGCGCTCGCGACCGGCGAGGCGTTGAGCGTTGCCTACTATCGATCGGCGGCGATGCAGCGCTGGGTCGATGACACCATCGCCGATCACGGCATTACCAGGGCTGTCGTGTTCTGTTCGACCATGGCGCAGTACCTCGACCCGCATCCACAGGTCCGGCGCATCGTCGATCTGGTCGATGTCGATTCCGCCAAGTGGTCGGACTACGCACCGCGGCATCGCTGGCCGATGTCCTGGCTCTATCGGCGGGAGGCGCGCACATTGCTCGCTTGCGAACAGCAGGCCGTTTCCGCCGCCGACCGCAGCCTGCTGGTGACGCCGGCAGAGGTCGCACTGTTCGAATCGCTCTCCCCTGCGCTGCGCGGTCGCGTCACGGCCTTGCCCAACGGAGTCGATGTCGATTTCTTCAACCCGGCGCATGCCGGAACATCGCCCTACGCAAAGGACGAGCGCGCCGTCGTGTTTACGGGTGCAATGGACTACCTGCCCAATATCGATGCGGCATGCTGGTTCGCGCGCGAGGTGATGCCGCGCGTGCGGGCCGGAATGCCGTCCGCCCGCTTCTTCGTGGTGGGCATGAATCCGGCCCCGGCGGTACGAGAACTGGAAGGGCTCGGCTACGTCACGGTGACCGGCCGGGTGGACGATGTACGGCCGTGGCTGGCGCACGCCGACTGCGCTGTCGCGCCCTTGCGTGTTGCGCGCGGCATACAGAACAAGGTACTTGAAGCCATGGCCATGGCTCGGCCCGTGGTCGTGTGGGCCTCATTGGCAGCCAGTCTCGACGCCGAACCCGGTCGCGATTTCGAACTTGCCGGCGATGTGGCGTCATACGCAGCTGCCGTGCTGGCAACCTTCGATGCAGAACGTGGCCGCGCGCTGGGGCGCGCCGCACGCGCCCGCATCGAACAGACCTATCGCTGGGATCGCGCGCTGGTTGCGCTCGACGACTGGCTCGCCGAACCGTTGACCACCCGTGCGCTGCAACCAGGACTGCCGACCGATGGACTTCCCGACGCCTGTCATGCACACGGTTGAGCCGACGCAGGGCGCAAGCGCCTGGCGCGCCGCCGGCCTCTTGCTCCTATTGCTGCTCGTTCTGCTGTTCGCGCTTTATCGCGATACCGCGCTGTCGATGGCGGAAATCTGGTGGCGCTCGGAAACCTTTGCGCACGGCCTCGTCGTGCTGCCCGTCTTCGTCTGGCTGGTCTGGCGCAAGCGCGGTGCGCTGACCGCCTGCCGGCCGCGTCCGTGCGCGCTCGGGCTGGCCGCGCTCGCCCTCTCGCTGGCGGGCTGGCTGGTCGCCGACCTGGCCGGTGTGCAGGTGGTCCGCCAGCTGGCCTTCGTGGCGGCGATTCCGTCGCTGGTGGTCGCCGTGCTGGGCTGGCGCGTGGCCTGGGTGATTGCCTACCCGCTGGCCTTCCTCTTCCTCGGCGTGCCGATGGGAGAGGGCCTCATGCTGCCGCTGATGAACTACACGGCCGACTTCACCGTCGGCGCACTGCAGTTGCTCGGTTTTCCGGTCTACCGCGAGGGCACCTTTTTCGAGCTGCCGTCCGGCAGCTGGTCGGTGATCGAAGCCTGCAGCGGCCTGCGCTATCTCATCGCATCGCTCACCGTGGGCGTGCTTTACGCCTACCTGAGCTATCGCACGCTCTGGCGCCGGGCCGCCTTCATCGCTGCATCGTTCGTTGTGCCGGTGATTGCCAACGGCTTCCGTGCGCTGACCATCGTGCTGATCGCTCACTACTCGGACATGAAACTGGCCACTGGCGTCGATCACATCATCTACGGCTGGGTGTTCTTCGGCGTCATCATGCTGCTGCTGTTCTGGGTCGGATCGTTCTGGCAGGAGGCCGAAGCACCCGACCCGACTCCCGATGCGGGTTCTCTTGCACTGCGGCCGGCGCCGCTGTGGCGCAGTGCGGCCATCGCCGCCGCCGCCGGCGCATTGCTTGCACTTCCGTTGCTCCACGTCGCCCAGGTCGCGCAACGACCGCAACCGGCGACGCCTGCGCTCGCGCTGCCAGCGGAGATCGGTGGCTGGGCGCGAGACGAGGGGCGCGAACTGACGGACTGGCGTCCCACCTTCCAGAATCCGGATGGTCAGAGTACGGTGCAGTACCGGCGAGGGGACGATGTGGTGGTCGTGCACCTCGCCTGGTACGGGCGCCAGCGTCAGGATGCGGAACTGATCAACTCGCGCAACTTCATGATCCGGCAGGAGCACGAGGTGTGGTCGAACATCGGCGAACAGGTCGTCGAGGGGCCGCGACATCCGGTTCGCGAGACGCGGCTGCGCGCGGCGACGTTGCGCCTGCTCATCCAAGACTGGTTCGTGGTCGGAGATGTGCCGACCACGAATACCGTACTCGCCAATGTCCTGTTCGCGCGTGCGCTTCTGCTTGGCGAGACGGACAGCGGCTACGCCGTGGTGCTCTGGACTGCGCAGCTGGGCGATGAAGCGAGTGCCCGGGAACGTCTGAATGATTTCGCGGCCGTTCTCGCGCCGCACCTGGCCGAGGCGACCGCGCCGTGAAGCGTGTCGTGCATGTGGTGCACCATTTCGGCACCGGCGGCATGGAGAACGGGATGGTCAACCTGTTCAACCATTTTCCCTCCGGCGTCTTCGAGCACCACGTCGTCTGCCTGCAGGGACATTCCCATTTCGTCGAGCGCATACGCGACCGGCGCATCGTGTTCCATGACGTGAAGAAGGCGCCGGGCAAGGATCCGGCGCATTACTTCAGGCTCTGGAAGGTGCTGCGCACGCTGCGGCCGGACATCCTGCATACGCGCAACCTGTCGGCGCTGGAAGCGGTGCTGATAGGCTGGCTGGCGGGTGTGCCGGTACGCGTGCATGGCGAGCATGGCCGAGACGTGTTCGATCTGGACGGCAGCAATGCGCGCTACAACCGCCTGCGCCGGCTGGTCCGTCCTTTCGTGCATCGTTACCTCACGGTGAGCCGGGATCTGCAGAACTGGCTGATCGAGGCGATCGGTGCGGATCCGGCGCGGGTGACACAGATCTACAACGGCGTCGACAAGCAGCGCTTCCGGCCGCGTGTCGATGCGGCACGCAGCGTCCTGCCCGAATCCTTCCGCGGCGATGCCTTCGTGGTCGGCAGCGTAGGGCGCATGGTGGGCGTGAAGGACTATCCGACCCTGGTGCGCGCCTTCATCGATGCCGCCCGGCAGAATGGCGGTGAGCGCCTGCGTCTGGTCATCGTCGGCGATGGCAGCGAACGGGCGGGTTGTCAGACCTTGCTCGACGAGGCCGGACTGGCCGACCGCGCGTGGCTGGCTGGCGAACGGCGCGACATTCCTGAACTGATGCAGGCCTTCGACCTCTTCGTGCTGCCATCGCTCGGCGAAGGCATCTCCAACACCGTTCTTGAAGCCATGGCCTGTGGCCTGCCTGTTGTCGCCACGGCGGTCGGCGGAACGCCGGAGCTGGTGGAGGACGGTGCGAATGGGCGGCTGTTCGCGCCCGGCGACGTTGCCACGCTGTCCGCCCTTGTGCGGCAGTACGCAGGCGATGCCGCGCTGCGGGATGGGCACGGGCTTACATCACGGCAGAAGATCGAGGCTTCCTTTAGCATTGAGGCCATGGTCGCAGCCTACCGCGACACCTATCTCGAACTGTCCGGACAGCGGGGACGCCCGGACGGCGCCACCACCTGACAGGACTGTCCGCATGTGCGGTTTCGTTGGCATTTTCGACACGCGCAGCCGGCGTGATGTGGGTCGCGACGTGCTTCATCGCATGAACGAGGCTCAGCACCATCGCGGTCCGGACGAGGGCGACCTTCATCTGGAGCCCGGTGTGGGCCTGGGCCATCGGCGCCTGTCCATCATTGACGTGGCCAGCGGCCAGCAGCCGCTGACCAACGAAGACGGCTCGGTCATCGTCGTGTTCAACGGCGAAATCTACAATTTCCAGTCGCTCATCCCGGAACTGAGTGCGCTCGGTCACACCTTCCGCACGCGCAGCGACACCGAAGTGATCGTGCATGCCTGGGAGCAGTGGGGCGAAGCCTGTGTCGAGCGCTTCCGTGGCATGTTCGCGTTCGCGCTGTTCGATCGCAATGCCGACACGCTCTTCCTGGCGCGCGACCGGCTGGGTGTGAAGCCGCTGTTCTACGCACTGCTGCCGGATGGCCAGCTCGTCTTCGGATCCGAGCTGAAAGCGCTGACCGCGCACGGCGGCCTGAATCTGGACATGGACCCGCTCGCGGTGGAAGAGTATTTCGCGCTCGGCTACGTCGCCGATCCGCGCACCATCTACCGCCACGCCTTCAAGCTGGAACCGGCGCACAGCCTGCGCATCCGTCGCGGCGAGACGCCGCCGGCTCCGCGCCGCTACTGGGACGTCGATTTCGGCCGCGTGCAGCCGATCGACGAGGTCGAAGCACAGGAGGAACTGATCCGCAGACTGCGCGAATCGGTCAGCCTGCGCATGATTTCCGAAGTGCCGCTCGGTGCCTTCCTGTCAGGGGGCGTCGATTCGTCGGCCGTGGTGGCGATGATGGCCCAGTCGTCCGACACGGCGGTGAATACCTGTGCCATCGCCTTCGACGACCCGGCCTTTGACGAATCGAAGTTTGCGCAGCAGGTGGCCGACCGCTACCGCACCCGTCACCGGGTCGAAACGGTGGCTTCCGACGATTTCGACCTGATCGACACGCTGGCCTGGCTGTACGACGAACCCTATGCAGACAGTTCGGCGCTGCCCACCTACCGCGTGTGCCAGCTTGCACGCAAGCACGTGACGGTGGCGCTGTCCGGCGACGGTGGCGACGAGAACTTCGGCGGCTATCGTCGCTACCGCATGCACCTGATGGAGGAAAGGCTGCGCTCGGCGCTGCCGCTGGGGCTGCGTCGGCCGCTGTTCGGCACGCTGGGCCAGATCTATCCGAAAGCGGACTGGGCGCCGCGTGTGTTCCGTGCCAAGAGCACCTTCGAATCGCTGGCACGTACCTCGGTCGAAGCCTATTTCCACTCGGTGTCCATCCTGCGCGATCCGATGCGCCAACAGCTGTTCAGCGCAAGGATGAAATCCGCGCTCGGCGGCTACAACGCGGTCGAGGTGTTCCGCCGCCATGCTGCGCGCCACACCTCCGATGAACCGCTTTCGCTGGTCCAGTATCTGGATCTGAACACCTATCTGGTCGGCGACATCAATACCAAGGTCGATCGCGCCAGCATGGCGCATTCGCTGGAGGTGCGCGAGCCTCTGATGGATCATCCGCTGGTCGAGTGGCTGGCGACCTTGCCGGCATCGTTGAAGGTGAATGGTCAGGAAGGCAAGTATCTGCTCAAGAAGTCGCTCGAACCGCATTTGCCGCATGACATCATGTACCGGCCCAAGATGGGTTTTTCGGTGCCGCTCGCCCGCTGGTTCCGCGGCCCGCTGAAACAGCGGGTGCGCGACGCGGTGCTGGGGGCGCGTCTGGCCGATACCGGCTGGTTCAATCGCCCCTATCTCGAACATCTGGTCGAAGCGCATCAGTCCGGCCTGCGCGACTACAGCGCGTCGTTGTGGACCCTGCTCATGTTCGACGCCTTCCTGCGGAACCAGGAAGCCGCGGCTTTCCGCGCCGCGGCCTGAGGACGTTGCCGACGATGCGCATACTGCACGTACTGGACCATTCGATACCGCTGCACAGCGGCTACACGTTCCGCACCGCCGCCATCCTGCGCGAGCAGCGCAAACTGGGCTGGGACACGCATCACGTCACCAGCGTCAAGCACACCGCGCCCGGTCCGCTGGTGGAGGAGGTCGATGGCCTTACCTTCCACCGGACACCCTGGACACCGGGCCCGGTCGACAAGGTGCCCGTGCTGCGCGAACGCGCACAGATGCAGGCTCTGGAAAAGCGTCTGATCGAAGTCGCGGGCCAGATCAGGCCGGACGTGATCCACGCCCACTCGCCGGTGCTGAATGCCTTCCCGGCGCTGAACGTCGGCCGTCGGCTGGGCATTCCCGTCGTCTATGAAATCCGTGCCTTCTGGGAGGACGCCGCGGTCGATCACGGCACCACCACCGAAGGCAGCCTGCGCTATCGCGCCACGCGGGCCATGGAGACGCGTGCCGTGCAACAGGTCGATGCCGTCACGACGATCTGCGAAGGTCTGCGCCGCGATCTGGTCGCGCGCGGCGTGCCGGAGGGCAAGATCACCGTCATTCCCAATGCGGTGGACATCGATAACTTCGCCTACCGTGTTCCCGGCGACGACACGCTGCGCGCCGAACTCGGACTGACCGGCAAGCGGGTGCTCGGTTTCCTCGGGTCCTTCTACGCATACGAAGGGCTGGACCTGCTGTTGCGGGCGCTGCCTGCCATCCTGCGCGAAGCACCTGACGTGGCCGTGCTGCTGACTGGCGGCGGGCCGCAGGACGACAATCTCAAAAGGCTGGCGGCCGAGCTCGGACTGCAGGCGCACGTGAAGTTCACCGGCCGGGTGCCGCATGCCCAGGTGCAGCGCTATTACAGCCTGGTCGACGTGCTGGTCTATCCGCGCCACTCGATGCGACTGACCGATCTCGTGACGCCACTGAAGCCGCTGGAAGCCATGGCCCAGGGCCTGCTGCTGGTGGCCTCCGACGTCGGAGGCCACAAGGAACTGATACGCGACGGCGAGACCGGCATGCTGTTCCGTGCCGGCGATGCCGACGACCTTGCGCGCAGCGTGCTGCGCATGCTGGCGATGGCGGAACGCTGGCCGCAGATGCGGGAGGCCGGTCGTCGCTATGTCGAGACCGAGCGCAACTGGACGGTTTCGGTGGCGCGCTACGCGAACGTCTATGGCGCTCTGGGAGCATAGGGTGGCTGAGACGCCCATCGTCCTGCTGTCCAGCCTGTTTCCGCACGAGGGAGCGCCGGGCACGGGCCTGTTCATCCGCGAAAGGATGTTCCGGGTGGGACGGACCATGCCCCTGATCGTGGTGTCGCCAAGGCCATGGTTTCCCGGGCAATCGCTGTTGCGGCGCTTTCGCCCGGGCTATCGCCTGCCCGCTGCCCGACACGAGATTCAGGACGGCGTACACGTGTATTTCCCGCTTTTCTTCGCGCTGCCCGGTCTGCTGCGCCGGTTCGACGGCTTCTTCATGGCACTCGGTGCTTGGCGAACCCTGCTGCGGCTGAAAAAGCAGGGCTTCGATTTTGCGGTGATCGACGCGCATTTCGCCTACCCCGACGGCTATGCGGGAACCTTGCTCGCTCGCTGGTTCGGTGTGCCATGCACCATCACGCTGCGCGGCACTGAAGTGCCGCACAGCCGCAATCCCGTCATCCGGCCCCTTCTGGTGCGGGCTCTCATGCGAGCCGACCGTGTGTTCTCGGTGTCCGAGTCCTTGCGCCAGCTGGCGATCGGACTGGGCATGCCGGCTGCCAAGGGGCGCGTCGTCGGCAACGGCGTCGATATCGACAAGTTCTCCCCGATCGACCGTCGCGAAGCGCGCCGCGCCTGCAAACTGCCGGATGACGTCAGGGTGTTGATCAGTGTGGGAGCCCTGGTTGAACGCAAGGGCTTCCATCGCGTGATCGAATGTCTTCCGTCGCTGATCGACCGGCATCCCGGTCTGCGCTACCTCGTGGTCGGTGGCGGCAGTCCGGAAGGCAATATGGAAGACGAATTGCGTGCGCTCGTTGCCCGCCTTGGGCTGCAGAGCCATGTCGTGTTCTGCGGTCCGATGAAACCGGCGGATCTGAGCACGGTACTGTCCGCTGCCGACGTCTTCGTGCTGGCAACGCGCAACGAGGGCTGGGCGAACGTATTCCTTGAGGCGATGGCCTGCGGCTTGCCTGTCATCGCGACCGACGTCGGTGGCAACCGGGAGGTGGTCGGTGATCCGGCGCTGGGCCGCATCGTGCCTTTCGGGGATGCCGCGGCATTGGGTCGCGCGCTTGACGAGGCGCTGGTGCAGGACTGGGACAGGCATGGAATCGTTGCCCATGCTCGCGCCAATACCTGGGACGAGCGCGTGAAGGTGCTGATCGCGGAGTTCGAGGCTCTGGCCCGCGTGCGCGCCGGCACCGCCCCCGCGAAGGGTCTGTCCGGGTCGGGGAAGGCGTGATGGGCTCACTCTACACGCGGCTGATATCCGGTCTTGTGTTCCCGCTGCAGGAACGCATCAAGCATCACACTACGGTGGCCGACCGCAAGACGCTGGAGGCGAGTCAGTGGTGGTCGGCGGCGCAGATCGAGGCGCTGCAGCGCGAGCGTCTGCAGCGCCTGCTTGCGCGAGCGGCCACGCGGGTGCCCTACTATCGCGATCTCTTCGCCCGCACCGGATTCGACTACCGTACCGTCGCCTCACCGGCCGACCTCGCCCGTCTGCCCTTCCTTACCAAGTCCGTCATCCGCGCCAACCAGGATGCATTGCGGGCCGACGATGCGGTCGGGCTGGCACGTTTCAACACCGGCGGTTCCAGCGGTGAGCCGCTGATCTTCTTCATCGGCAGTGAGCGCGTGAGCCGCGATGTGGCCGCGAAATGGCGTGCGACGCGATGGTGGAATGTCGATATCGGCGATCCGGAGATCGTGCTGTGGGGCAGCCCGATCGAACTCGGTGCACAGGACCGGCTGCGACGCTACCGCGATGCGCTGATGCGCACCCGCCTGCTGCCGGCCTTCGAAATGTCGGAAGCGCGCCTCGACGGTTTCCTGCACGAGATTCGCAGCATGAAGCCGGCGATGCTCTTCGGCTATCCATCGGCCTTTGCCCTGATTGCCGCACACGCGGCAAAGCGCGGTGTGCGACTGGACGATGTGGGCATACGCGTCGTGTTCGTGACCTCGGAGCGACTGTACGACCATCAGCGCAGCGCCATCGGCGAAGCCTTCGGTGCGCCCGTGGCAAACGGCTATGGCGGACGCGACGCGGGCTTCATCGCGCACCAGTGTCCGGCGGGTTCCATGCACATCACCGCCGAGGACGTGGTGGTGGAGATCGTTTCGCCCGACGGACGCGTGCTGCCGCCAGGCGAGGCGGGAGAGATCGTGGTCACCCACCTGGCTACCGGAGACTATCCCTTCATCCGCTATCGCACCGGCGATATCGGAACGCTGGCTGCGGAAAGCTGCGCCTGCGGGCGCGGCCTTCCGGTCATGAAAGAGATACAGGGACGCACCACCGACTTCATTGTTGCCGCCGACGGCACCATCATGCACGGGCTGGCGCTGATCTATGTCTTGCGCGATCTGCCCGGCATCGCGGCGTTCAGGATCGTGCAGGAGACGCTTGAACGCACGACCGTGTACATCGTCGCCGGGCCCGGGCTGCAGCCAGACGCTGCCGAGCGTATCCGTACCGGACTGCGTGCCCGTCTCGGTGAACCGGTCCGGATCGATGTCGTGACCGTAGACCGGATTCCTGCGGAGAAGTCGGGCAAATTCCGCTATGTGGTGAGTCACGTCAGTCCGGAGGTCGCGTGCGCGACATCTTCACAACACTCGTGATCTTCGGCAGTGTGCCGCTCATCCTCCGGCGACCGTGGATAGGCATACTGCTCTGGTGCTGGATCAGCTATATGAATCCGCACCGCCTGTCATGGGGCTTTGCCTACAATTTTCCGTTCGCGCAGGTCATCGTGCTCGCGACCATCATCGGCATGATGATGCAGAAGGTCGCGTTCAAGGTGCCCTGGACACGCGAAAGCAAGTGGCTGCTGCTGTTCATCGTATGGATGTGCGTGACCACCGGCTTCGCCTACTACCCCGATGCGGCCTGGGAACAACTGGTCAAGGTACTGAAGATCCAGTTCATGACCTTCGTGACCCTGGTGCTGATCAATTCCCGCGAACGCATCCTTGCGATGGTCTGGGCGATTGCGCTGTCGCTGGGGTTCTTCGGCATCAAGGGCGGAATCTTCACCGTGCTCAACGGCGGAGCCTACCGGGTGCAGGGGCCGCCAGGTACCTTCATCGGCGGCAACAACGAACTGGCTCTGGCGCTGGTCATGTGCATTCCGCTGATCCGTTTCCTTCAGCTCAATACCTCGCAGGCCTGGCTCCGCATGGGGCTGGGCGGCGCCATCCTGTTCAGTGCGATCGCCGCCATCGGCAGTCATTCGCGCGGTGCGCTGCTCGCCATGGCGGTCATGGGTCTGTTCTTCTGGTTGAAAAGTCGCAAGAAATTCATGACCGCCATCATGATCGTTGCCGCGGTCGGCATGGTGATCGCCATAATGCCCCCCGAATACTATGAGCGCATGAATACCATCAAGACCTATGACGAGGACGAATCCGCCATGGGACGCATCAACGCCTGGTGGTTTGCTTTCAACCTGGCGATGGAAAGGCCGCTCATCGGCGGTGGCTTCGAAACCTTTCACCCGCATCTGTTCTTCCGGCTGGCCCCCAATCCGCTGGACTACCACGACGTCCACAGCATCTATTTCGAAGTTCTGGGCGAGCACGGCTTCTTCGGCCTTTTCATCTTTCTCGGGCTTGCCCTCATGGCCTGGCGGACGGCCACGCGCGTCCGCAAGCGAAGCGCGAAAGACCCGGCCACCAAATGGATGGCCGACCTTATGTCCATGGTGCAGGTGAGCATGGCGGGCTTTGCAACCGGTGGTGCCTTCCTCGGGTTGGCGTATTTCGATCTCTATTACCACCTCATCGCACTGATCGTCGTGTCTGCCCGTCTTCTGGAAGCCAAGCTCGACAGCAGCGAGCGGACATCGCCAAGTGCCGCGCCAGCCTTGCCGGTCGGCGCGGGCGAAGCTCCGCTACCTGTCGTCACGCATTCGCAACGAGGTCCGAATTGAATCCATTGTTCTCGGTGTTGATCGCCACTCACAACCGTCCGGGCCTGCTGATCGAGGCGATCGACAGCGTGCGCGCACAAACGGAAACCGACTGGGAGATCGTGCTGGTCGACGACGGGTCCACGCCGGCCGTCGATGCCGGGGCGCTGATCGCCCGGTATGGCGACGGGATTCGCGTCTTGCGTCACGATACGCCACGCGGAAGCGCCGCATCGCGCAATACCGCCATCCGCAACGCACGGGGACGTCTGCTGGCTTTTCTCGACGACGACGACTTGTTGGCGCCGCGCTTTCTCGAAGCCGCTCGTTCGGCCCTGGACTCCCATCCCGCACTTGATCTGGTGTGCGTGGGCGTGTCCTGGTTCGGCAAACACGCCGATGCTTCACGCGCCGAATTCGTCGCGTCCACGCAGCGCTTTCTCGATGAAGCGGGCGGCACCGAACTTTCGCCCGGTTTGCGCGAGTTCGGGCATGAACTGCTCCCGGCCATCGTGCGACGGGTTCCGATGGCGCTGCAACAGCAGGTTCTTCGGGTGGACGCCGCCGCCAGGCTCGGCGAGTTCCGCGAGGGGCGCATTCTCGACCGTTCGGACTGGGCCATACGTGCCGCGCTCTATCTGCGTGTCGGCCTGATCGAGGAGGGGCTCTACCTCCAGCGCTGCGACGGACAGAGCTACGCATCGCGCAGCGACCGGTTCGTCGAGTTCCTGTGGGCAGGCGTTGACCTGATCGAACGCCTGATACAGCGCGCGGCGACCGAGAAGCTTGCGGCCGAACGCATGCACATCCTGCATGTCGCCGCCGCGAAATCATGGTTCGATCTCGCATACGAACTGGCACAGCGGGGTGAAGTGCTCGCTCCGTTCAAGGCCTGGCTCAACAGCCAGCGACATCACTTTTCCTTCCAGCGGCTGCGCTTCGTCGGTCGCCTGGGGTTGAATCTGCTTGGCCTTGGGCGCCGCGCTGCCTGACATCACGGGGCGCGTTCCCGCTCTACTCAACCCACCGCCATGTCTCCCATCAGCCCACTGCCGGCCATCGCGGCGCTGTGCATCGCGACCTTGCCCGCGGCGCTCCTCGCCAGAAAATTCGGAACGTCCGCTCCGCACCGCCGGTTTGCACCGCTCGATGGCCTGCGCGGCCTGCTCGCATTCCTGGTCTTCCTGCACCATGCCTGCATCTGGTACTTCTATCTGCGCCTCGGAAACTGGGGGCGTCCGCCCTCGATTCTCTATACCCAGTTCGGGCAGGCCTCGGTCGCACTGTTCTTCATGATCACCGCGCTCTTGTTCTGGAACAAGCTCATCGACGCGGAAGGTCGGGCGATTGACTGGTTGCGACTGTTCGTTTCGCGGCTTCTCCGTCTCGCGCCGCTCTATCTGCTCGCCGTAGGCCTGCTGCTGATCGGGGTGGCGATACGTTCCCGCGGCATGCTGAACGAGAGCCCGTTCGAGCTTGCCGCTCATGTCGGAGCGTGGCTGCTGTTTACGCTGCCGGGTGAGCCCGATGTGAATCGCATCCTCGACACGCGGCTGTTGATTGCCGGGGTGAACTGGTCGTTGCCCTACGAATGGCTGTTCTACGGAGTGCTGCCGCTGTGTGCCCTTGGATTCGGCTTGCGGCCGTCCTGGCGCGTGATCGCACTGGCGCTGTCCTTCTGTCTCGGCATGTTCTGGTGGCAGCCGGTCATGGCCAAATTGTGGCCTTTCGCGGGCGGAATTGCAGCGGCCCATCTGTTGCGCCTGCGGGACTGGTCTGCGATTGCGGTGGGCCCCTTTGGCTCGCTGGTCGCAGTGGCCTGCCTGGGCGCAGCATGCGTGCTGTTCCCGACCGTCCACACACCGGCTGCACTCGGGCTGCTCGCGCTGTTCTTCTTCTTTGTCGCGGCTGGAAATTCGCTGTTCGGCGTGCTTGTTCACCCGGTTTTCCGCCTGCTGGGCGACATCGGATACAGCGTCTATCTGCTGCACGGGCTGCTGCTGTACGTGACTTTTGAATGGGTTCTCGGCCACGAACGGGCGGCCCGTCTCAGCGAGACGGGGCACTGGCTGGTCGTGCTCGGTTGCGTTCCCGTGCTCATCGTGCTGAGTTACGTGAGCTTCCGGACCGTCGAGCTTCCGGCCATGCAGCGGGTGGACCGGCTCACGGCATGGTGCCGCACCGTGCAGCAGCGCGCGCGGCAAAGCCTGCGCTGACCCGGCCGACTTACAGGAGCACACAGGCATGTCCAGCGGTTCGCACGGCTACCGACCCGATATCGACGGGCTCAGAGCGCTCGCCGTGGTGTCGGTGTGCGTCTTTCACGCCTTTCCTGCCCTGCTGCCCGGCGGTTTTGTCGGCGTGGATGTGTTCTTCGTCATCTCCGGTTTTCTGATCACCTCCATCCTGCAGAAGGATCTTCAGGAAGGACGTTTCAGTCTGGCCACCTTCTACGCCCGTCGGGTGCGGCGAATTTTCCCTTCGTTGCTGATCACCCTGGCGCTCGTCCTTGCGCTCGGCTGGTACGTCTGCCTTGACGACGAGTATCAGCAGGTGGGCAAGCATGTGCTTGCCAGCGCGAGTTTCACCTCCAATCTGCTCTACTACCTGGAAAGCGGCTATTTCGACGTGGTAGCGGAAAGAAAGCCCTTGCTCAATCTCTGGAGCCTGGCTGTCGAGGAGCAGTTCTACATCGTATGGCCATTGCTCCTGTTCGCCGTGCGGCGTCGACAGCTGTCGTTCGTGGCATGGATTTCCGCCTTGACGGTACTGTCGCTCCTGGCGAGCGAACTGCTGGTCTGGCTCAAGCCCGCCGCTTCCTTTTTCATGCCCTTCAGCCGGTTCTGGGAACTCGCGGCCGGCGGCCTGACGGCATACGGCCTGTCACGCGGATCGTGGCGCTTGAGTGGTGCGGGCGCGAGTGTGCTTGCCTTGGCCGGGCTCGCCCTTGTCGTGTCGAGCTGTCTCTGGATGGACCGGAATTTCGCCTTTCCGGGCGTCTGGGCGATTCCACCGGTCGCGGGCGCGATATTGCTGATCGTTTCGGCCGAAAGCCCCATCAACCGCCATCTGATGTCCAGCCCTCCGCTGGTATGGATCGGTTTGATCAGTTATCCGCTCTACCTGCTGCATTGGCCGCTGCTGACCTTCGTACGCATCGTGACTCCGAGTCCGACCGCAATCGAGATTCTGGGCTGCCTGGCGCTTGCTCTGGCGATGTCCTATCTGCTTTACCGCGCGGTCGAGACGCCCGTGAGGCGTCGCGGAGCGCGGCTGGCTGTGGCCGTCTGCGTGGCGTCGCTGGCCGCGTTCGCGCTCGTCGGAGGCGCGATTCATGCGGGTAAAGGACTGCCCGGCAGAGCGGTCGTCGCGATGAATCGAACGCTTGCTTCCGGTCACGATGGCGGAGAAGCGGGTATTCCGGTTGGTCGTGACTGCGGACCACTCGGGCCACACCCTTCGAGTGCGGATCTCGGCTGTGTGGTCGATCTGCGCGATCTCCCTCGTTTCGTGCTCATCGGTGACAGCAAGGCGATGGCGCTCGTGGCCGGGTTGATGCGGACATCGTCTCCCGGCATGCGCTGGGCCTATGTTGGCGGCACTGCGAGCGACGGCGCGCCGTCGGCGCCCGTCCTGTCCGATCACGAGATTTATGCGCGTCATCGCGATGCGACCGCGGACATCGTCGACTACGTGTCTTCGCGACCCCATGTCGAGGTTGTTGCGATCGCCATGGCAACACGTACCTTGTTCGACCTGCGGACCGACCGGACTCTTGCCGGTCTGCCGGACAGCCCGCATGCGGAAATGGCGCATGTCGGGCTCGGTACGACCGTGCGCCGGTTGGTCGAAGCAGGAAAGAAAGTCGTGCTGGTGATCGACAATCCGACGCTGCCACATCCACATACGTGCCTGGAGCGGCGGACCGCCATTGACGGACTGAACGAACTGCTGTCGGTCGAGGAAAAGAACGGTCCGTGTCGCATAGCGATAGATGAGCATCTCGCCTTGTCGGCACAGTACCGACACGTGCTTGAACGTATCGCCGGCACCCACGGGGTCGACAAGGTCGGCATTTTCGATACCGTCCCGGTGCTCTGCGAAGCGCAGCGCGGTGCTTGCTACAGCATCCGCGAGGGCAGGATGCTCTACGGCAATACCGACCACGTCTCCGATTTCGCGGCGGGCCTCATCGGATTCGAGCTGAATCGCTTCGTCGGCCGCAGCGCATACGCAGGTCCTTAGCGCCTCCTTCTGGTGACTACGATCTAGGCCACCTCTCATTGCGCCGACGGCTGCGCTCGAGTTGCCGGCGGTTTTTCTTAAGCCTATGCAAATTCAATTCGACCCATTTAATCCCGGTGATCGGTTTGATCCAAGCGCCCTGACCCTCCCCGTCCGGCGCATCAGTCGCGGCCACAGGCGAACGCCTGAGATGGCGCCAGGCGGCGACGAGTTCGTCGGTGCCTGCGCTGCGGAAGTAGCGTTCCACCAGAGCGCCGCCGATCTCCACCGACTCCAGGTGTTCG
>CAZKRN010000034.1:0-52714 GCA_964555165.1 uncultured Methyloversatilis sp.
AGCCGAGGCAGGCCAGATCCTTCAGTTCATCGCGGGTCATCGGGCCGGTGGTGTCCTGCGAGCCGACCGTGGTCATCTTCGGTTCGCAGTAGGTGCCGGGGCGGATGCCCCGCTGTTTGCCATTTTCTTCCGGCAGGCCACAGGCGCGGCCGACCATCTTCTGCGCCAGCGTGTAACCCTTGCCGGTATCGACCGGCGCCTTCGGCAGACGGAACAGCGTCGACGCAGCCAGGCCGAGGAAATCGCGCGCCTTGGCGGTCAGCGAACGGCCGATGATGAGGTTGATGCGGCCGCCGGCGCGCACTTCGTCCAGCAGCACTTCACTCTTGAGCGCGAATTCAGCCACCGTCTCGCCGTTACGGACGATCTTGCCGTCGTACGGCAGCACGTCGATCACGTCGCCCATTTCCAGCTTCGACACGTCGACTTCGATCGGCAGTGAGCCGGAGTCTTCCTGCGTGTTGAAGAAGATCGGCGCGATCTTGCCGCCCAGCGTGACGCCGCCGAAGCGCTTGTTCGGCACGAAGGGGATGTCCTGGCCGGTGGCCCAGATGACCGAGTTGGTCGCCGACTTGCGCGACGAGCCGGTGCCGACCACGTCGCCGACATAGGCTACAAGGTGACCCTTCTTCTTCAGGTCCTCGATGAACTGCATCGGACCGCGCTTGCCATCTTCTTCCGGCTTGAAGGCCGCATCCGGGCGGGTGTTCTTCAGCATCGCCAGATAGTGCATCGGGATGTCCGGGCGGGTGGTCGCGTCCGGTGCCGGCGACAGGTCGTCGGTATTGGTTTCGCCCGGCACCTTGAACACGGTGACGGTGATGGACTTCGGCACTTCCGGACGGCTGGTGAACCATTCGGCGTCGGCCCAGGACTGCACGACTTCCTTGGCCTTGGCATTGCCGGCCTTCGCCTTCTCGGCTACGTCGTGGAAGTAGTCGAACATCAGCAGGGTCTTCTTGAGACCCTCGGCGGCGACCGCGGCGACTTCGGCGTCGTCCAGCAGGTCGATCAGCGGCTTCACGTTGTAGCCGCCCACCATGGTGCCCAGCAGTTCGGTGGCCTTGGCCTTGGAGATCAGTGCGACCTTGACGTCACCATGCGCCACGGCGGCCAGGAAGGAGGCCTTCACCTTGGCCGCGTCGTCCACGCCCGGGGGCACGCGATGGGTCAGCAGGTCGAGCAGGAAAGCGTCCTCGCCCGCGGGCGGGTTCTTGATCAGTTCGATCAGTTCAGCGGTCTGCTTCGCATCCAGGGCGAGCGGCGGGATGCCGAGCGCGGCACGTTCGGCGGCATGGGCACGGTAAGCTTCAAGCACGGTGATTCCTCCGGTAGACGGGTGTATCGCATCATAGAACGACACACTGTTTGATGGTGCATCGCACGAGGACGCAGACTGAAAATCCGCGGCTTGCACCGAAACGGTCGCGCGCGACGCTGTCGGAACGGCAGTCGCCCGACAACCGCAACCTGACCAGGCGCGGCACGAAGTCCGCCGAGCGCGAAGGCGGTTCAAGTCTTATATATGATATATATTATTCCAATCAAGGCCAAGTCACTTTCCGCAGCGCAGCGCGATCACCCGGCTATACTTCGGCCCCCAGCCCCTTGCAGCCGCACATGCGGCGCGACATGACCGCCCCCGCCCTGCTCGACGCTGACCTGCGCGATCTGAATACGCTGCATCTGGCGGCCCGAGCGACACGCCTGCAGCCGGTCGATGACGCCGCCGACCTGCCGGCGCTGACCGACGCGCTGAGGCAACGCGACGAGCGCGTCCTCGTGCTCGGTGGCGGCAGCAATATCGTGTTCGCCTCCGACTTTTCCGGCACCGTGCTGCAGATGCGCACGCGCGGCATCGAAGTTCTGGCCCGGAACGACGACTCGGTACTCGTTGCCGTCGCCGCGGGCGAGAACTGGCACGACTGGGTGAGTCACGCACTCGACCAGGGCTGGCACGGACTGGAAAACCTCGCACTGATTCCTGGCACCGTGGGTGCCGCGCCGGTCCAGAATATCGGCGCCTACGGCGTCGAACTGGTGGACCGGCTGGAACGCGTCGAAGCGTGGGACATGCAGGATCGTTGCTGGCTGGACCTGACGCTCGCCGACTGTGCAATGGGCTACCGCGACAGCGTTTTCAAGCACCGGCTGGCCGGTCGCGCCATCATTGCGCGCGTGGTGTTCCGGCTGAGCCTGACGCCCGCCGTGCAGGCCGGATATGCCGACCTGCAGCGCGAACTGCTGGCGCGCGGCATCGCCGCGCCGGGTCCGCACGACGTGTTCGACGCCGTCTGCGCCGTACGTCGCGCCAAGCTGCCTGACCCTGCGGTGATCGGCAACGCCGGCAGCTTCTTTCGCAACCCGGTGCTGTCAGCGGTCGCCGCCGCGAACTTGCTGGCCAGTCATCCGGGAGCGCCTCACTACCCGGCAGCCGACGGTTCAGTGAAATTCGCAGCCGCCTGGTTCATCGACCAGTGCGGCTGGAAAGGCAAGCGCCGTGGTGATGCTGGCGTTCACGACAGGCAGGCACTGGTGCTGGTGAATCACGGTCGCGCGAGCGCCAGCCAGCTGCTGGCGCTCGCCGTGGACATCCAGGCCAGCGTGCGCGAACGCTTCGGCGTCGACCTCGAACCGGAGCCGGTGATCGTCGGCTGAACGCCGACACTTGCCACGCCTTCGCACCTCGCCATGCGCACCGGCAGCCGGCCCCACCCGCTGCTGCGGACGACGGAAGCGGAGGGCGGGCATCTCGACATCACGGTCTGTTTCGTCGAACAAGGGCGCGGGTGCGCTTCCGACCGAGAGCCGGATGCGGGCCGATCAGGACGCGGTCGGCAGACCGTGCCTGCGCCGGGCACGCACGCAGGCCTCCGATCCCGCTTCGAACTCGCGGCAGGGGTCCGGCCTTTCGTCGTGGATGACGCATTCGACCGCCTCGCCGATGCGTCCGCGCAATGCGCGGCAGCGCGGTTGCGCGTGATCGGTGCCGCGCATCCGCGCCAGTGTCGCGCCCAGTTCGTCGTAAAACGCTGCCGGAACGTGTCCGCCCCGGACTTCTCCGTCGGAAGCATGGAAATCGACGCGGAAACTTGCACAGCAGGCGCCGCAGGCCCGGCAATCCAGAGTCATGCGCCGCACTCCAGCACGCAGCGATACAGCGTGTGGCCGCTGGCCAGATATTTGCGCTCGAAAGGCGTGATCGGTACCGCCGGTGCGAACATGTCGACCGGCGACCGCAGGCCCGAGATCAAGCGCGCGGCCAGCGCGAATTCCTCGACATAAATGCGCCAGTTGCTGCGGCACTCGATCGTGCCGCCCAGAGCAAGCACAAGCGGAAACACCGGATGCGCCGGCCAGCGACGTGCCAGTTGCCCGATCTTGGGCCAGGGGTTCGGATACAGCATGTACTGCCGCGCCGGACGATAGCCGCCTTCATGCAGCAGGCGCCAGATGTCCGCCATGTCGGCGCGCAACAGCAGTGCGTTGGCCGGCGGCAGCGGTGCACGGGACAGGCGGTCGGCCGACTGGTCGACGCCGAGCACGAAATGGTCTGGAAAGGCGGCGGCCAGATTCAGCGTGCTTTCCCCCGTACCGCAACAGCTGTCGACGATGAGCGGAGCGCCGGGCGGACACTTGGCCGCAAAGCGCGTGAACGCGTCCGCGCTGTAGGGTGCGACCGGTTTGCGGTAGCCCTGCCCGCCACGACGCTCGATCAGGGCAGCGAGTTGCTCGTGCGGCCCGTTCTGGGCGCTTTCCGGTATGCGCGACCGACCTTCCATGCCGCTCACGACAGGTAGCGCCGCCCGGACTGGCTGATCCACACCGACCACGCCAGCATCAGCGGGTGCGCCATTTCCAGGCCTTCCTCGAAGGCGGCTGCGTAGAGCAGGACAAGCGGACCCGCTTCGATGCCGTAGTCTGCCGACAGCACCGCCGGCAGGCGATCCATCACCTTCCCGATCACGACCAGCGTGCTGCCTGCCATCAGCCATGCGCCGGAACGGGCGCGCCAGCCGCCCTGCAGGAACAGGAAGCGCGCGATCACCAGACCGGCATACAACAACAGCACCACCAGGAAGATCGCAATCGCGCCGCAGATCAGTTTTTCCTCGAAAGGGCGTGCCGCATCGCGGTAGAAGCTGTTCTTGAGGAAGCTCTCGCCGGTGAACAGCTTGTGCCAGTCCGCCTCGCGCGCGGCAAAGGCCAGACACAGCAGCGCAAAAGCCAGAGCGCGGGCGCCGAGCGGCCGGATACGCACGAGCACGACGGCCGCCGTACCCAGCCATCCGGCGATGGACAGTCGCTCGAACGGCCCCTCTTCGGAAAACATCCGGTGAAAGGCTGCTTCGTTCAGCACGAGCGGCAGCAATGCGAGCAACAAGGCATAGGCGATCAGCAGCCATGCAATGCGACGGTCGTTGCTTGTCATGTCGTATCCGTTTCAGTTGCGGGAAATCAAGCGGCGATAAAGAGCGAAATTGCCCTGGACCATGGCATCCACGGAAAACTCGGCCACGACGCGCGCCCGACCGGCCTCGCCCAGACGGCGTCGCAGGACGGCATCGTCGAGCAGGCGGGCGAGCACCGCGGTCAGGGCCGCGACGTCTCCCGGTGGAATCAGTACGCCGCTGACGCCATCGGCCACGGCTTCCGGCAAGCCGCCGGCACGCGAGGTGACGATGGGCACCGCGGCGGCCGAGGCCTGCAGCAGGGAAACGCCCAGCCCTTCCATGTCGGCGGGATGGGCGAGGATGTCCAGCCCGCCCAGCCAGTGCGGCAGATCGGTGCGGAAGCCGGCGAAGCGGATGACGCCGGACAGTCCCCGGCTTGCAACCTCGGCCTCCAGTGCCTCGCGCAGCGGTCCCTGGCCGAAAAAGATCACCCGCGCATCCGGATGGCTCGCATGCAGCGCCGTCATGGCCTCGATCACGTAGCGATGCCCCTTGCGCGGTATCAACTGGGCGACCACGCCGATCACGCGCGCTTCGGCCGGCAGGTCGAACTCGCGGCGGAAGGCAAGGCCGTCCACCGGCGCCAGATAAGGCGCAGCATCGACCGCGCTGCGCACACAGCTTACGCGTTCCGGCGCGAGCCCCTCGGACAGCAACACCTGGCGGATGCCTTCGGAAATGGTGATCACGTGGTCGTACAGGCGGTACTTCAGCGCAACCACCCAGCGCGGCTCCGGATTGTCCACCCGGCGCGAAAGCACGCAGGGCGTGCCGGTCAGAGCGGCCGCGACGCCACCCCACAGATCTGCGCCGCGCCGGCTGTGCAGGTGCACGATGTCCGGCCGCTCGCGCCGGATCAACGCCATCAGCCGCAACGCCATGCCGGCATCGGCGTCGCCGCCCATCGGCAGTTCGACCACCGTCGCATGGGCCGCCGCCGCGGCGGCGATACCGGCACCCGGCGGGCAAGCCAGTACATTCGCCACCCCGCGTCGCGCCAACCCTTCCATGATGTAGGCCACCTGGCGTGCGCCACCGTAGTAGTTCTTGCCGGCCTCGACGTGCAGCACCTTCATGCGGCGAGTGCCCTGGCCACTTCTTCAAGCACCCGGTCCGGCGTGATGTCGCGCAGACAGGTGATGGCACCGCCGCAGGTCGGCCGGCGCCGGCACGGCGAACACTGCAGGCCCAGCCAGATCACGCGCGCATTGGTGCGGCCGGTGATCGTGTAGGGGCAGGTCGAGCCGAAGATCGCCACCGTAGGCGTCGCAAAGGCAATGCCCATATGGGTGAGCCCGGTATCGACGCCGACCAGCAGGCCAGCGCCGCGCACCAGCGCGGCCGCTTCCGGCAGATTCGTGCGACCGACCAGATTGACCAGCCCCGGTGCGCCGGCGGCGATGCGCGCGGCCGCCCCGGCGTCGGCCGGTCCGCCCAGCAACACCGGCGTCAGTCCGTTCTGCGTCGCGAGCTTCTGCGCCAGCGCCTGCCAGGCGTCCTCGAACCAGTGTTTCTGCGGCCGTGTCGTGAAGACGGCGAACACGGCATAACGGCCGGACCTCAGTCCGTGTTCCGCCAGCAGCGCCTGCGCGCGCGCATCGGCATCGGCCGGCACGTGCAGCGTCGGCAGGAAGTCACGGGTGTCCAGTTCGAGCTGTTCGGCCAGGTGCAGGTATTCGGACGAAATGCGCGCACTGTCGCCGCCGCGCGGCACGACGCGCGTCATCAGCCACTGACTGCCCTCGCGCGAACCGAGACCGACGCGCGCGCGCGCGCCCGCCAGCCAGGAGAGGAAACCGCTTTTCAGCAGCCCCTGCAGGTCGAGCACGGTGTCGAAGCGATAGCTGCGCAGTTCCGCGCGCAACGCGCGCACGCGGCGCCACAGTTCGCCAAAGCGGCGTTCGCGCCACAAGCGCGCCCATTCCGCCTTCGGCCACAGGATGTGCGCATCGATGTCCGGGTCGTGCGCGATCAGTGCCTCGATGCCCGGCTCGACCAGCCAGGCGATGAAGGCGTCCGGATGCGTACGCCTGAGGGCTGCTGCCAGGGGCGAGGCGAACACCACGTCGCCGATGGCCGAGGTACGGACGATGAGCACGCGCTTCATTCGCCACTTCCGGCGCTGTCAACCGTCCTTCGATCGAGCATGGCGTTCACCCGTTCGACCACCTGCTCCACCGCGATGGCCGCCATGCCCGGCGCCTCGATACCGGTCAACAGCGGGTCATGCGAGAGCGGGCGGGTGGCGCCGAACAGACCCAGCGCCGGCACTTCGCAGGCGGCGGCCACATTGAGGATGCCTGTGTCGTTGCCGGCACAGAGCCGGCAACAAGCAAGCACTCCGGCTGACTTGAGGACGGAACTCTGACAGATGGGACGGATAGAGGTGCCATGCACACCGGCCAGCGCAACAATGCGCCCGGCAGTCTCGCGCTCGCCCGGTCCGCCGAGCAGCACGACGCCGTAACCTGTCCGGACCAGAGCGGCAGCTAGCCGGGCGAAGTTCTCGGCGCCCCAGTCTTTCCGTGGTTCGGAAGTACCGATGGCCAGAGCGACGCACGGCGACGGAAGGCCGGCCAGTTCCGCCGCCGCGTTGTCGCGGATGGCCGCCGGCACATGCATGCGCGGCACGACCGGTCCCTGCACGAAACCATGAGCGACGGCAAAGGCGGTCGCCTCGGGATACACCCAGCTGCCCGCGCCGGCATGGCGCGCAATGAAACGCCGGTCGTTCAGCAACAGCCGTTCGACCGCACCGAAACCGAACCCGGCCCGATGCGGGATACCCGCCAGCAAGGCGATCAGCCCGTAGCGCACGCGCGACGAAAAGATGAACACATGCGAAAACCTGCGGCGCCGGACTTCGCCACAGATGCTCAGCAGACCGCCCGGCCCGGTGTGCCGCCCCTGACGCCCCTCGGCCGCACGCGGGCGGTAGTCGTACTCAATGACCTCCTCCACCGCGGGCTCTCCCGCCAGGATGTCGGTCGCGCGGCAGGATGGACGCGCCATCACGGTCACCCGACCGCCCGCGGTGTGAGCAGCGATCGCCCGGATATAGGGAAGGTGCCAGATCAGGTCACCGATACCGCTGCGATGATGGATCACGAGCACACGGTCGAAGCGCTCATCCTGCGCCGTGCGCACTGCCGGACGACTCATGTCGGCACGCCTCCCGGCAAGGAGCGGCGGACCGCCGGATCACGTCCGTAGAGCGATGGACGCGCCTCCGCGTCGAGTTTCAGCAGCAGCAGCAGAGCGATGCAGAAGTAAACAGTACCCTTGGTCGAACTGAACATGGACCCGCCGGTTGCACTGACGAAATACCCGGTCATCACGGAGGCGAGGCAGAGCGCGAGAAAGCGCGCCGGCTCATCGGGCGCCCGCCGGACGGCAGCATATGCGGTCGCGAAGACGCCAGCCCAGAACACGCCGAGCACAAGCACTCCCGGAATGCCGAGCAGCATGCAGTAATCGAGAAACTGGTTGTGCAGCATGCCGAAGAAGCGAGGTATTTCGGCAGATATCAACCCTGCTTCAGCCATGCGTAAGGCAATCCGCTTGAATTCCACATAGCCCAGACCCAGGCCCGGATTGGCCTCGCACAGATCGAGTCCGAGGCGGGCGCTTTCCAGCCTTATGCCCATGGATGTGCCCGCATAGCCGGCGATATCGGCACTGAAGTACGCCTGGACCTCGAACACGAGCCGTTGCAGACGCTCATCCATGCCGCTGCCGGCCAATGGCAGCACGGCCAGTACCAGCACGGGCATTGCCCAGAGCAGGCGACGCAGGGCCGCGCCGGGCAAGGCGCCCGCGATCAGGAGGCAGCTCAGCACCACAGGCATGATCAACCAGCCTGTGCGGCTGCCCGACCAGAAGGCGATCAGGGCCGCCGCACCGCTGCAGAACAGCAAGGTGGCACGCTGCGCAACCGGTCTGCCCGAGGGCAGCATGGCAAGCAGCAGGGGAACCGACAGAGCGGCGCAGAAGTTGCCGAAATCGCCACCGGACAGCCGGCCGAAGACACGCGGCTGCTCCAGCACCACGTGCTCATGGACGGCCAGCGCAAGCGCCGGCAGGATGGACAAGACGACGCCGCCACCTATCCACAGGTGGTGCAGCCGTATGCCGCGTATGGAAACGAACAGAATGACCGCGAACAGCAGATGAGCCGGCCGCCCGAGTTGTCGTGCGTCGAATTCATGCAGGGTCATGCTGGCCAGATATACCATCAAGGGCAGCAACAGCAGGAGCGGGCGCGGCGAGGGCCACGCTGCGTGCGCCCGGCTCAGCCACCACGAGGGCAAGGCGAGCAGAAGCATGACCTTGGCCATCAGCGAGGACAGGTCGGGCAGCCAGAAAAAAAAGAAGAAGAACGCTGCGAACAGCAGCGACCATATCGACTGCAGGATTCCTGTGACCTTTGATTCCGGTGAATCGGAAATGCCATCCATCATCAATTTGCGTTTGCCTCATTCATTGAACGCCGGGACACCACGCGGCGAAACCATCATTGTCTGCGCCCTGATACGGAACGGTGCGCCCTGGCTCCGCTACCTTGCCCGCGCACTTGACGATATCGGCCCGCTGTTTGCCGCGACCCCGCTGGTGCTGGTCGAGGACGGCTCCGACGATGCGTCGGCCTGCCTCGCCGCGAAACTGGTCGACACCCACGGTGGCTGCCTGGTGAAACTCGGGCCGGACAGCGAACGCAACCGGCTTTCGCGCACGACACGCCTCGGCATACTGCGTCGCCGGGCGCTCGCCGAAAGCCTGGCCAGCAAGGGCGACTGGATACTGTTCATCGACACCGACATCCATTTTTCCCGGCATACCCTGCAGGCCCTGCTGAGCAGCGCGGAGCGCCACCAAAGGCAGGGACTGTTCACGGCATACACCCTCGGCACGCGGGTACTCGCACGACTGCCGGGCGCGCTCATCGTGAAGTCGAGGGGACCGCGCGAAAACCACTACTTCGATACCTTCGCACTGGAACTGGATCATGTAGCGTCCCGGTTCCCGAAATGCCCGTTCAAGGGCTGCCGAAAGTGCGGTAACGAGCTGATCGATCCGGCCGCCATGACGGAAATTCCTGTGCGGGCCGCCTTCGGCGGAATGGCGCTGATCGACCGCGGCGTGCTGGCCGCAAGCGGCGCCAACTGGCCGCAGGCACTTCCGGAGGACGAGTGCGAACACAAGCGCTTCTGCAAGGAACTGGCAGCCGCTGGCGTCCCCACCTTCGTGGTGAGCGCAGCGCTGGCGTACTGCAACCGGTGAAAGGGTTTCAGGCGCCGGCCGATCATCCCGAACACCTCTGTCGATCGACGTTGCGAGCAGTCCCGCCCGGACGCAGAGCGATGCGCAGCGCAGGCATTTCCGCGGGGTAGAGCTTCCGACACCATGTCAAGCGGTCATCCGAGACTGAAGGGATCATTCGATGTCCACGCCGCACTGCGCGAAGGTGCTCGTCATGTCCGCCCTTTCACCGGCCGACTTGAACTGCAGCGCTGGCCAGCCGAAAGCGCGCACGCGCACGGCCGGCGGGTAGATCTGTCGCGCGATCAGCAGGGCGGTCGAGCGCACGCCGACCACTGCGGCATAGGACGTGCGCGCCATGTGCATTTCCAGCGCACAGTCCGGCTCGATCAGACGGTAGTCCGGGTGCATCAGTTCGTGCGCCGCGTCCTTGGGATGCGCCTTGTAGTCGATGTCCGCCATGCCCTGCTCGGCCAGCCAGGCGCGGATGTGCGCGGTCGTGAGCGCAAGATCGCCCGCGCTCATGAGTCCGAAGCCGGTCAAGGGCTGACCGACCACGAGCGCGCGACGCGACGTGCCTTCTGCCGTCCGCGGTGAAGCATCGACCAGCGGCGGCAGCACGACCACCTTGTCGGGCGGGTACTCGTGCGGCAGGCCCGGCAACACGTAGATGCGGTCGCAGAACGGCGCATCCGACCCGATGCGGTCACCGGAAAAGCAGGTGTAACGCAATTCGGGCGCGACGAGCGCGCGCAGGCAGCGCAGCCGCTGCGCCAGCCGCTTCATCCGGCTCAGCGGATAGCGCCGGGTCGAAATCAGTCCGTCGGGCAGGATGCGTGCATGCATTTCACGAGCACCGGCAGCGCGCGGCAAGGCATGCAGGAAATAGTTGATCGCTTCGGTATCGAACACCGCGCTGTGCAGGACGAGCCGTTCGCACTGCCCTACCAGGCCGGCCACCAGCCGGATGTTCGCGCGCAACCGCCGGTGCCGCCCGAACAGCCCGGGCAGCGGCTCCCAGCGCGGCCAGGGCAGATAGCTGCAGGCATCCCACCCGGACGCGTCGACGGCCGATTTCATGCCTGGCTTGTACCAGATCAGTATCTGTCTCGCCCCCGGCTCGACGTCGCGCGCAATGCGCCGGGCGGCGAGGTACTGCAGCGGCGAGGCGACGAAATGGACGGCGACGGTGCGGCTATCGGGCATGCCGGAAAGCGTGGACATTCAGCGAAGGCGTGATGGTACTTGTTTGGCGCCGCTTCGGTCCGCCTTCGCCTTGTCGGGCGCCCGTCCACCGAGCGCAGACGCACCCCTGCCTGAACCGGCCGGTCTCAGTTCTCCGGTCCGAGGTCCAGCCGCGCCCTGAGTTCGAACTCGCGCTCCACATAGGCCCATTCAGGCGAAGCGCGCAGCAGATCGAGCAGATGATCGAAAGCGGCTTCGTGTTCCGGTGCGAATTCGAACCAGGTCAGGAAATCGAAGGGCTCGTCGGCAGAGAGGTCGCGACAGTGGTGAAGCCTGCGCGCCACGGCCGGCAGGACACGCAAGCCGTGTGCAATGTGCTGCGACTGTTCTTCCATGATGGCGCGGCGCTCGTCCTGTGCGAGCGCCCACCACGCAGCCGACTTGCGGATCGGAATCAGGACCGCACAGCACGCCTGCGCCCGGCCCAGGGGGGGTGAAAGGGCGGCCAGCGCCTGCTTCTCGTCGCGATTCACATAGCGCTCGTTACTGGTGATGCCGCGCAGCGACCACAGGCCGCCGCCCGCCGCATCGCCCGCGATGCGATCCAGGCGCGGCGCTTCCGGCAAAGCCTGACCGCTGACGGCGCGCACGCCGGTGATGCGCCAGGGGCCGGCCGCACCGGCCGCAAAGGTCCATAGGCGTTCCGTCATTTTTCCTCGTCTCCGTCCATCGATGTCTTCCGGCGCGCATCGGGAACGCCGGGCGACCGGCTCAGTCACTGGAAGCGCGCATCGCCAGCGCTGCGGCCGCCGCCCGCGTCTCCACGCCGAGTTTTTCGTAAATGTGTTCCAGATGTTTGTTAACAGTGCGCGGACTCATGCCGAGGATGTCGCCGATGTCGCGGTTGGTCTTGCCTTTGGCCAGCCAGGACAGGACTTCGGCCTCGCGCGGCGTGAGCTGGGCACCGGCGATGCGCGTGCTCGATTCGCCTCGCCGACGCGCGTCCAGCAACAGCATGTGCTCGCCCAGACCGACGGCGCCCAGACTGCGCGCGTAAAGCGCCTGATCGCCCTGTTCTCGCAGCAGGCGCGCATCGGCGGCCGGATCGGCGGACAGCGTAGCGGGATCGCCCAGCCAGTCGGAAGTCGATGCGGCCGGGTCGATGCCGAACTCGCTCAGGCATTCGGCTGCCCGCGGCGAACGCCATGCGATGCGGCCGAGCGCATCGACCACCAGCACGCCCAGACCGGCCACATCCACCGCCTGCCGTGCGATGCGCACTGCGCGCGCATTGCGCACATGAGCCTGCAATCGCGTCAGCACTTCTTCGACGCGCAGCGGCTTGACCACGTAGTCGGTGCCTCCGGCCGTAAAACCTTCCACCACTTCGGCGGTACCGGACAGACCGGTCATGAAAATCACCGGCACGTGTGTGAGCCCCGGCTCCTCGCGCAGACGACGACAGGTTTCGAAACCGGACAGGCCGGGCATGACGGCATCGAGCAGGATGGCGTCCGGTACGACCAGTTCGAGCCGGGCCAGCGCGGACGCACCGTCGTGGGCGATGAGCACGACGTAGCCGGCCTGCGACAGCGCATCGCACAGGAAGCCGAGCGAATCGGGTGCGTCGTCGACGACGAGCACCACGGGTTGATGGAATTCAGAGAGCATGAGCGTCGCGTTGCAGCAATTGGGTGAAGCGTATCAGGTCGAAACCGTCGATCAACGCGCGCAGCCGGCGACAGTCCTCGCGCGCCGCATCCGAGCGCTCGGCGATGGCGTCGAGCAGAGTCGCGATGCCGTTGACGTGACCAAGCCGGGACAGGCGCAACAGCGCAGCACGCTCTTCGTCGTCGAGCGCCGACAGCGGCGCGGTCGCCGCCGGTTCCGCCTTGCGCAGCTCGACGCCGAGCGGCTCGTCCACATGCCAGGTGAGGTCGAGCACATCGCGCAGCTGATCCAGCAGTTCGGATTCGATCACCGGCTTGGGCACGAAGCCGGCACAACCTGCCGTACGCAGCAACTCGCTGCGGTTCTCGAATACATTGGCCGACACCATGAGCACGGGAATCGGCGCACCGCCGAACTCACGCAGGCGTCGTGCCGTCTGCCAGCCGTCCATGCCGTCCATATTGATGTCGAGCAGCACCACGTCGGGCCGGGCGCGCTGCACACAGATCAGCGCTTCGGCGCCACTGGCAGCTTCGTCGATATCGAAACCCAGGGGCGTCAGCATGGCGGCGAGCATGTGTCGCTGGGTGGCATCGTCGTCGACCAGCAGCGCGCGCCGGCGCACACCTTCGTAACCGACCACGGTACGCACCGGCCGCGGCTGCGAGGGCACGGACAGGTATTCCGGCAGATAAAGCCGCAACCGGAAGGTCGAGCCATGCCCGGGCTCGCTTTCCAGCGTCAGCTCGCCACCCATCAGCGACGTCAGCATGCGGGTGATGCTGAGCCCGAGGCCGGTACCCGGTTCGGCGACGATGCGGCCGCTCACGCTGCGTTCGAAGGGCATGAAGATGCGCGCGTGATCTTCGGCCGCAATGCCCGGACCGGTGTCGGCGATCTCGAAGCGCGCCACCTCCATCCGGTAATCCACGCGCAGCACCACTTCCCCGTACTCGGTGAACTTGACCGCATTGGCCAGCAGATTGATCAGCACCTGACGCAACCGCTTGGCGTCGACCCGCACATAGTCGGGCAGGCGCCCGCTGGTTTCGACGCGGAACGCCAGCCCCTTGCGCACCGCCTGAGGTTCGAACATCTTGGCCAGATCGTCGAGCAGTTCGCGCATCGGCATGGGTGCCGGATCCAGCCTGAGCTTGCCGGCCTCGATGCGCGCCAGATCGAGCAGGCCATCTATCAGCCCGAGCAGATGCTCTCCGCTGCGCAGTATGGTGCCCAGAGCGCGCTTGCGGGCGTCGTCCGCGCCGTCCGGACGGTCGGTTTCGCGCAGCAGTATCTGGGCGTAGCCGAGAATGCTGTTCAAGGGTGTACGCAGCTCATGGCTGATTCCGGTGACATAACGCGTTTTCGCGAGATTGGCCGACTCGGCAGCGTCCTTCGCCTTCTGCAGTGCCAGATCGGTCTTGCGGTGGGCATCGATTTCGCGCATCAGCAACTGGTTCTGCCGATTCGACTCGTCCTGCGCCAGCCGCCGGCTCTCCGAGCCCAGCACGATCCACCAGGCACACACCGCGCACAGCAGGACGAGCAGCGCAAAAGTCTTGAGCAGCGTGATCTGCAGGCTGTCGCGTGCAGCCTGGTAGAGCTCGCCGACAATGGCTTCCTGATAGAAAACGACACTGAAAATGACCGCCAGCAGGACGGTGAGCGACAGGAACACGACCAGGAAATGGCCGATGCGGAAGTTCACGCGCCGCGCCAGACGTACCGGCAGGATGGCATCCAGCAGCGCGTGAAGCTGCTCCGCCGCGCTCGACCCGCTCTTGCAGCGATCGTGGCAGCGCGATTCCAGCGTGCAGCAGAGCGAACAGATGGGCTGACCATAGGCCGGACAGTGCGCCATGTCCTCGGCTTCGAAGGCGTTCTCGCACACATGACAGGTGACCGTCTGGCCGGGCAGCCACTGCGTGGCGCTGTGGCGCGCCAGATAGTATCGACCGCGCGTGGCGAACGCGATCAGCGGCGCGCAGGCAAAGGCGGTCACCAGCGAAATGATGGGCGAAAAGGCCTGCGCCAGATCGCCCATCCAGCCGGTATAGGCGAGCACGGACAGCAGTGTGGCGATGGCCATCGAACCCAGGCCGACCGGATTGAGTTCGTACAGGTGGGCGCGCTTGAATTCGATATGGGCCGGCGACAGGCCGAGCGGTTTGTTCACGACGAGGTCGGCCACCAGCGCGCCGACCCAGGCGATGGCGAGGTTGGCGTACAGACCGAGCACATGCTCCAGTGCCTGGAACACGCCCAGCAGCATGAGCAGCAGTGCGATCACCACATTGAACACCAGCCAGACGACGCGCCCGGGATGGCTGTGCGTCAGCCGGGCAAAGAAATTGGACCAGGCGAGCGAACCGGCGTAGGCGTTGGTGATGTTGATCTTCAG
The DNA here is from genome assembly GCA_964555165.1 of uncultured Methyloversatilis sp. Taxonomy (GTDB): domain Bacteria; phylum Pseudomonadota; class Gammaproteobacteria; order Burkholderiales; family Rhodocyclaceae; genus Methyloversatilis. The sequence continues at coordinate 14,971 of CAZKRN010000034.1, forward strand.
CTGGGACACGATGACGAACAGCGCGGTGACCGCCATCACCAGCGCCGGGCTGTCGAACACATAGCCGAAGCCGGCGAGATACATCTGCGTCGGTTCGACGGCGCGTTCGACCGGCACCATGGTCTGCAAGGCGACGAAGGCCAGAAAGGCTCCGCCGACCATCTTGATCATGCCGGGTACCACCCAGCCGGGACCGGCGACCAGCACAGAAGTCCACCAGCGCACCCGGTTCTCCTGCGTCCGCTCGGGCAGGAAACGCAGGTAATCCACCTGTTCGCCAATCTGCACCACCAGCGAAATGGCCACCGTCGCGGCCGAACCGAACATGATCCAGTCGAATTCGCTGCTGCCGGAACTGCGCCCGCTGAGGCTGGCGAACTCGGCGTAAAGACGCGGCTCCTTCAGCCAGATGGCGATGTAGGGCAGCACCAGCAGCACCAGCCAAAGGGGCTGGGTCCACATCTGGATGCGGCTGATCAGCGTGACGCCATGGATCACCAGCGGTATCACGATGACTGAACACAGCAGATAGCTCCAGGCCAGCGGCAGGCCGAAATACATCTCGAAGGCGAGCGCCATGATGGCCGCCTCGATGGCGAAGAAGATGAAAGTGAAACTCGCGTAGACCAGCGAGGTGATGGTCGAGCCGAGATAGCCGAACCCGGCGCCGCGCGTGAGCAGATCCATGTCGACGCCGTACCGGGCCGCGCAGTAGCTGATGGGCAGACCGGTCATGAAGGTGATCAGCCCGACCAGCGCGATGGCGTAGAGCGCGTTCGTGAAACCGTAATTCAGCGCCATGGCGGCGCCGATCACCTCCAGCGCGAGAAAGGACACCGCGCCGAAGGCGGTGTTGGCGACGCGCCATTCCGACCAGCGGCGGAAGCTGCGCGGCGTGTAGCGCAGCGCGTAGTCCTCCAGCGTTTCGGTCGCGACCCAGGTGTTGTAGTCGCGGCGGATCTTGAAAATCTGATGGGTGGCTTCGGACATTGCTCGGGGCGGGGAGGCGGACTGCCTGCCACGTCATGCAAGAAGTGCTCCGGACGGTGGCGGGTCTGTCGGCAATGACCACGCACGCCGCGGCAGCTGAGCGCGGCGGCCGCGGCGTGCGCCGCCGAACGGCCACAGAGCGCGCTTCGGCACGCGTGCGAATCGATTGCCAACAAACCCGTGGTCCCGCCGACCGGAGCCCAAGTACAGCTTCCCTCCGCGCCACGCACCTCGACGGTGCCGCAAGCGACAACGTGGTGCAGTGCGGCAGCGCAGGGCTTCACCTTAGCACTGCCGCCGGCGGGACGCCGGTGTTGCCACGCGGACACACATACGTCGATTGACGTATTCCGGCTACACCCCCCCGGAAACTACTTTTCGCACCGCAGCGAGTCGATCGCGGTGCACTGCAACACTCCAGTGACCCGCAATCGTCTCGCCTGAAGCTCCCCAACCCCTTCCGCTCAGGAGAAACGATATGGCTGACAAGAAAGACACGATTCCGGCGCCGCTCACCGATGAGCAACGACGCAAGCTGCTGCTCGGCATGGCAGCAGCCCCGGCGCTCATGGTTCCGGGCGTGAGCTTCGGTAACGCGCAGTTCCCGACGGCCAAGGTCAACACGACCAAGCTGGCCGTGACCGACACCGAAGTGATCGTGGGTCAGCTCCACTCCGCCACCGGCACGATGGCCATCTCGGAAACCGGCTCCATCCAGGCCGAACAACTGGCGATCGACCAGATCAACGCGATGGGCGGCATCCTTGGCCGCAAGATCAAGGTGATCAAGGAAGACGGCGCCTCCGACTGGCCGACCTTCGCCGAAAAATCGAAGAAGCTGCTGGTCAACGACAAGGTGGCCTGCGTGTTCGGCTGCTGGACTTCGGCCTCGCGCAAGGCGGTGCTGCCGGTGTTCGAGAAGGAGAACGGACTGCTCTACTACCCGACCTTCTACGAAGGTCTGGAGCAGTCGAAGAACGTGATCTACACCGGCCAGGAAGCCACCCAGCAGATCATCTGGGGCCTGGACTGGGCGTCGAAGGAAAAGAAGGCCAAGAGCTACTTCCTGGTCGGCTCCGACTACATCTGGCCACGCACCTCGATGAAGATCGCACGCAAGCACATCGAGTCGGTGGGCAAGCTGGGCAAGGTCGTGGGCGAAGAGTACTACCCGCTGGGCCATACCAACTTCAACTCGCTCATCAACAAGATCAAGGTCGCCAAGCCGGACTGCATCTTCGCCGCCGTGGTCGGTGGCTCCAATGTGGCCTTCTACAAGCAGCTCAAGGCAGCCGGCATCACCGGTGCCAAGCAGTTCCTGCTCACGCTGTCGGTGACCGAGGACGAAATGCTGGGCGTGGGCGGCGAGAACTTCGCCGGCTTCTATTCCTCGATGAAGTACTTCCAGTCGCTCGACAACGCCAACAACAAGGCCTTCGTCGAGGCCTTCAAGAAGGCCTACGGTCCGAAGTCGGTGATCGGCGACGTGACCCAGGCCGGCTATCTCGGCCCCTGGCTGTGGAAGGCCGCAGTCGAGAAGGCGGGCAGCTTCGATGTCGACAAGGTGGTTGCCGCCTCGCCCGGCATCGAGCTGAAGACCGCGCCGGAAGGCTACGTGAAGCTGCATGAGAACCACCACCTGTGGTCCAAGGCCCGTATTGCCGAAGGCATGCCCGACGGCACCTTCAAGGTGGTCGCCGAATCGGCCGAGCTGATCGAGCCGAACCCGTTCCCGAAGGGCTACCAGTAAGACCCCCGGCGTGCCGCCCCGGCGCAAGACCGGGCGGTGCGCCTCCTTTCCCTGCACGCGCCGGGTTCGATCCGGCCCACCGTCCGGAGGTCCGTCATGTCATTCGACGAAATCTACAACATCGCCCTGATGCAGGGCTTCGCCGGGCTGAGCCTGTTCTCGGTCCTGCTGCTGATGGGCCTCGGCCTCGCCATCATCTTCGGCCAGATGGGCGTGATCAACATGGCGCACGGCGAATTCATGACCATAGGCGCCTATACCATCTTCATGTTCTCCAGCCTGACCGAGAGCTATGCGCCCGGACTGGTACAGGCCTACTTTCCCATCGCCATCGTCGTCGCCTTCTTCATCGCCTTCGCTTTCGGCTGGCTGACCGAGTGGGCGCTGATACGGCATCTGTACAAGCGGCCGCTCGATACCCTGCTCGCCACCTGGGGGCTGTCTCTGGGCATGCAGCAGGTGTTCCGCTCGACCTTCGGCCCGAAGGAAGTGAGCCCCACCCTGCCCGACTGGCTCATGGGTTCCTGGGCACCGTCCGAAGGGCTGGACATTCCGATCAACGGCCTGTTCGTGCTCGGTCTTACCGCCGTGGTCACCGGCGGCGTGCTGCTCGCGCTCTACAAGTCGCGCTGGGGTCTGCGCGTGCGCGCGACCGTCGCCAACCGCGCGATGGCCAATGCAACCGGCATCAACACGAAACGCACGGACCGGCTCACCTTTGCCATTGGCTGCGGCATCGCGGGCGTGGCCGGGGCGGCTTTCACGACCATAGGCTCCACCGGTCCGACGTCCGGTTCGCTCTACATCGTCGATGCCTTCCTGGTGGTGACCTTCGGCGGCGCGGCATCGCTGCTGGGCACCGTGGCATCGGCATTCGGCATCGCACAGACGCAGTCCATCGCCGAGTTCTTCCTCACCGGCTCGATGGCCAAGGTGCTAACGCTGCTGCTCATCGTGACCATCCTGATGATCCGTCCGCAAGGCCTCTTCGCTTCGAAGATCCGCCGCTGATCGCGATCCGCACCGACTTCGCACCTTCCAGGAGATACGCATGGACGCATTCAAGAACTGGGTCGCACGGACCGGCATGGGGGGCGTGCTCATCCTCGCGCTCGTCATCATGGTCGTGTTCCCGCTGACGATGGACATCTTCCGCCTGAACCTCGTCGGCAAATACCTCACCTACGCCTTCGTCGCCGTCGGCCTGGTCATGCTGTGGGGCTACGGCGGCATTCTGAGCCTGGGCCAGGGCTGCTTTTTCGGCCTTGGCGGCTACATGATGGCGATGTTCCTGAAGCTGGAGGCTTCCGATCCGGAAACCACGAAAATCCAGAGCACACCGGGCATTCCGGACTTCATGGACTGGAACCAGCTGACCGAACTGCCGATCTGGTGGCAGCCCTTCCACAGCTTCGGATTCACGATGCTGGCGGTGGTCGCGGTGCCGATGATCCTCGCCTTCGTCATCAGCTTCGCCATGTTCAAGCGCCGCGTCGGAGGCGTGTATTTCGCCATCATCACGCAGGCGGTCGCCCTCATCCTGACCGTACTCATCATCGGCCAGCAGGGCTATACCGGCGGCGTCAACGGCATCACCGACCTGAAGACGCTGATGGGCTGGGACATCCGCGACGACAGTTCCAAATACATCCTCTACTTCGTCAATGCCGCGCTGCTGATCGGCGTCATCCTGCTCTGCCGCTGGATACAGATGTCCAAGCTCGGCACGCTGCTGCTTGCGATGCGCGACAAGGAAGACCGCGTGCGCTTCTCCGGCTACGACGTGTCCATGTTCAAGGTGTTCGTATTCGTGCTGGCGGCAGGCATCTCGGCCATCGGCGGCGCGATGTTCACGCTGCAGGTCGGCTTCATGTCGCCGTCCTTCGTCGGCATCGTGCCGTCGATCGAAATGGTCATCTTCGCGGCGGTCGGTGGCCGCATGTCGCTGGTCGGCGCGGTGTATGGCGCACTGCTGGTGAACGCCGGCAAGACCTACTTCTCCGAGTCCGCTCCGGATCTCTGGCTCTTCCTGATGGCCGCGCTGTTCATCGGCGTCGTTCTCGCCTTCCCCAACGGTCTGGCCGGTCTGTACGAAAGCCATGTGAAGCCCTGGCTCTCGCGCCGCAAGTCGGTCAAGGCGAGTTCGCCGGCCGTCGAGCCGTCCCCGGCACCCAGCCAGAAGTCCACAGCGCCTGCACCGCTGCCCAGCGGCGTACAGGGCCAGTCCGCCTGATACCTCGAACGACTGACAGGAGAACGACATGAGCAATACCGATTTCGTGCTCGCGATCGAGGACCTCACCGTGTCCTTCGACGGCTTCAAGGCCATCGACGCGCTCACCCTCTACGTCGATCGCGGCGAGCTGCGCGTGATCATCGGCCCGAACGGCGCCGGCAAGACCACGCTGCTCGACCTGATCTGCGGCAAGACCCGGGCCAGCGCCGGCAGCATCAAGTTCAAGAACGTGGAGATGACCAAGCTGCAGGAACACAAGATCGTGCGCGCCGGCATCGGCCGCAAGTTCCAGACACCGTCGATCTACGAAAACCTTTCGGTGTTCAAGAACCTGGAAGTGTCCTTCCCGCGCGGCCGCAGCGTGCTCGGCGCGCTCGGCTTCCGGTGCACCGACGAAGTGAAGGCACGCGTGCAGTCGGTGGCCGACGAGATCGGTCTGGGAGAGGCGCTCGACACCGAGGCCGGCCTGCTCAGCCACGGCCAGAAGCAATGGCTGGAAATCGGCATGTTGCTGATGCAGGAGCCGGAGCTGTTGATGCTGGACGAACCGATCGCCGGCATGAGCGTGCGCGAACGCGAACTGACCGCCGAACTGCTGCAGCGCATCTGCAAGGGCCGTTCGGTGATCGTGATCGAGCACGACATGGATTTCGTCAAGCGCATCGCCCACAAGGTCACCGTCATGCACCAGGGAAAGATCCTCGCCGAAGGATCGATGGACAAGGTGCAGAACGATCCCAAGGTCATCGACGTTTATCTGGGGCACTGAAATGTACGCGCCGCGCTGCCCTCACCCGGCGCTTGCGCGCCTCCCTCTCCCGCATCAGCGGGAGAGGGTCGGCGTGAGGGCCGCAGCGGGGGCAGCCGCATCAAACCTCCTCACGCAAAGGATTCCGTCATGCTGAACGTCAAAGACCTCCACGTCGCCTACGGGCAGAGCGAGGCACTGCACGGCATCTCGTTCGAAGCCAACGCCAACGAAACGGTCGCCATCATGGGCCGCAACGGCATGGGCAAGACCACGCTGTTCAAGTCGCTGATCGGCATCCTGCCGCTGAAGAGCGGCCAGATCGAAGTCGCCGGCAACGAAGTGTCGAAAGACGAGAGCTACAAGCGCGTCGCCAAGGGCATCGCCTACGTGCCGCAGGGCCGGATGATTTTCCCGACGCTCACCGTCGAGGAGAACATCCACACCGGCCTGGAGAATGCCAGGGTCAAGAAGGTGCCGGAGGAGATCTACGCCCTCTTCCCGGTGCTGTGGGACATGCGCCGCCGCAAGGGCGGCAACCTGTCGGGTGGCCAGCAGCAGCAGCTCGCCATCGCGCGCGCACTGGTGACCGACCCCAAGGTGCTGCTGCTCGACGAGCCGACCGAAGGCATACAGCCCTCGATCATCAAGGACATCGCGCGCGCGCTGAACGAAATCCGCAAGTTGCGCCAGATCACCATCGTCGTGTCCGAGCAGGTTCTCAGCTTTGCCATGGACGTGGCCGACCGCCTGTTCGTCATCGAAGGTGGCCGTCTGGTTCATGAGAGCACGCGCGCCGAGACGGATACCGCGCGCATCAAGCAGTTCCTGTCCGTCTGACCCCGCCACAACAGCCCCACACCGCCCCTTCCATCCAAGGAGATGAACATGGCAGAGACCCTGATCAAGGTAGACCTGAAGCAGTCGCCGTATGAGAACGACATGGTTCACAACCGCTGGCACCCGGACATCCCCATCGTGGCATGGGTGAAGCCGGGCGACGATTTCAAGATCGAAACCTATGACTGGACCGGCGGCTACATCCAGAACAACGACAGCGCCGACGACGTGCGCGACGTCGACCTGACCACGGTGCACTTCCTGTCCGGCCCGATCGGCGTCGAGGGCTGCGAGCCGGGCGACCTGCTGGTGGTCGACATCCTCGACATCGGTGCCAAGGAAGACAGCCTGTGGGGTTTCAACGGCTTCTTCTCGAAGAAGAACGGCGGCGGCTTCCTGACCGAACACTTTCCGCTGGCGCAGAAGTCGATCTGGGACATCAAAGGCATGTTCACCGAGTCGCGCCACGTGCCGGGCGTGAAGTACGCCGGTCTGATCCACCCCGGGCTCATCGGCTGCCTGCCCGACCCCAAGCTGCTGGAAGAGTGGAACAAGCGCGAGGTCGACTTCATCAACACCGACCCGGAACGCGTACCGCCGCTGGGCTGCCCGCCCTGCGCACCGACCGCGCACATGGGCCGCCTGCAGGGCGAGGCGCGCGACAAGGCGGCGATGGAAGGTGCGCGCACCGTGCCGCCGCGCGAACACGGCGGCAATTGCGACATCAAGGACCTGTCGCGCGGTTCGCGCATCTACTTCCCGGTGTATGTAAAGGGCGGCGGCCTGTCCATGGGCGACCTGCACTTCTCGCAGGGCGACGGCGAAATCACCTTCTGCGGCGCCATCGAGATGGCGGGCTGGCTGCACCTGCGGGTGAACATCATCAAGGACGGCATGAAGAAGTACGCGGTGAAGAACCCGATCTTCAAGCCCAGCCCGATCACGCCCAAGTACGACGACTACCTCATCTTCGAAGGCATTTCGGTCGACGAACAGGGCAAGCAGCATTACCTCGACGTGCATGTGGCCTACCGCCAGGCTTGCCTGAACGCCATCGAGTACCTGAAGAAGTTCGGCTACTCGGGCGCCCAGGCCTACTCGATTCTCGGCACCGCACCGGTGCAGGGCCACATCAGCGGCGTGGTCGACATCCCGAACGCCTGCGCGACGCTGTGGCTGCCGACCGACATCTTCGACTTCGACATCATGCCGACCGAGGCCGGTCCGCAGAAATTCATCGACGGCAGCATCCAGATGCCCATTTCCGAAGACGTGGTCTGAGGACGCCTGCCATGCCGACCTACGACTTCCACTGTGAGGCGCACGGCCGCTTTTCGGCCATGCGCAGCATCGCGCAGCGGGACGCGCCCTGCCTCTGCCCGGCCTGCGGCCAGCCGGCCGCGCGCCAGCTGATTTCGGCGCCGGCCTTTGCCGACATGCCGGGTCAGCTGCGCAACGCGCACGCCACCAACGAACGCGCACGCCACGAACCGAAGCTGGCCAGCCGCACGCACGGCCCCGGCTGCGCGTGCTGCAGCGGCAAGCCCGGCAAGAACACGGCTGTCGCACGCGACGGCTCCAAGGCCTTTCCCACGAAACGCCCCTGGATGATCAGTCACTGATCGCCCGGAGCGCCCTTCAGTCCGCTTTTTGAACCCTGCATCTTGAACCTCAACAACCGGGAGTCCAGCACCATGAAGAACATCACCAAGAACCGTCTTCGCAAAGCCGGCGCACTCGCAGTCGCCATGGCCGCCTGCGGCAGCGCGAACGCGGGCGTCACCGTTGCCGGTCCCGGCGAGAGCTATCTGACGCTCAGCCTGTGGGCACGCTCCTCATACTCCAGCGTCGACGACGCCGCACCCGACGGGTCGCGCTCCAGCGACTTCACGCTGGATTCGGTCCGTATCATCACCAGCGGCAAGATCACCAAGAGCATTGGCGGCATTATCAACTTCGAAAAGAAGAGCGATGACTCGATGCACGTGATTGACGCGGTGGCCCAGTTCGAACTGGCCGATGGCATCAATCTGTGGTTTGGCCGCATGCTGCCGCCGACCGACCGCGCCAACCTGGCCGGCCCGTACTTCGCGAATGTGTGGGAATACCCGCTGGTTTCCCAATACCCGTCGCGCACCACGGGTCGCGACGACGGCGCGCTGCTCTGGGGCAATGTCGCCGGCGGCAAGCTGCTCTACGCGGTGGGCGCCTACCAGGGCAAGAACCGCGCCGCCACGCTGTCCAACGATTCCGACGAACTGTTGTACGCCGGCCGCCTTGCCTACAGCTTCCTCGATCCGGAACTGGGCTATTACGGCACCAACAGCTATTTCGGCCAGAAGGAAGTGTTTACCGTGGGCGCCGCCTACCAGTTCCAGAAAGACGGCGTCGGCACCGCATTGGCCAGAGGCGATTACACCGCCTGGAACATCGATGCGCTGTTCGAAACCAAACTGGCGGGCGGTGGCGTACTGACGGCCGAAGGTGCTTACTACGACTACGACACGGATGGAGTCGCCGATGCGAGCACGGCGCAATGCGCGACCGCGCAGCTCAGCACGAACTGCGGCGGCGCAGCGGCCGGCGACGCCTATCTCGCGACGCTCGCCTATCTGATACCGACCCGGATCGGCATCGGCCAGTTCCAGCCCTACACCCGCTACATGAAATTCGACGCGGATGCAGGCGGAGAGACCAAGCAGTGGGATTTCGGCGTGAGCTACATCATGTCCGGCCACAGCGCGCGCATTACCGCCGTGTACTCGGACGTCGACAACTCCACGGCGGCCGACAGCGACAAATTCATCGTCGGCGTGCAGCTGATGTACTGATCCACCTCGACCCTCCGGCGCGCAGGGCGCCGGAGCGGTCGATTCCAGGGCACGCTGCGGCGTGCCCTTTTTTGTCGCCCGCTCCGTCCGCGCGCCGGTAAAGTTCTCCGCGCGGACCGGGCCTTTAAGCGTCCCCACATGCTCCGGGTCCATGCAAGCGCGGCGCGCCGCCGACCGGGCAAGACCCCCGGCGTCACCACCCTGTCACACGAATCGGATTGAATCCAAGGTGTGAATGCTTCCGATCCCCTCGTGCGCCACGTCCGGGCGATTTTCCTTTCGGACATCCACCTCGGCACGCGCGGATGCCAGGCGGAGGCACTGCTGGACTTCCTGCGCCATCACGAGTCCGACTATCTCTATCTGGTGGGCGACATCATCGACTTCTGGGCGATGAGCCGGTCCATCCACTGGACACCGTCACAGAACACCGTGGTGCAGAAGATCCTGCGCCGTGCGCGCAAGGGCACGCGGGTGATCTTCATTCCGGGCAATCACGACGAAGCGTTGCGCGCATACACCGGTACCGTATTCGGCGACATCGAACTGCATCGCGAATACATTCACCAGGCGGCCGACGGCCGCCGCTACTGGCTGGTGCATGGCGACGATTTCGATCAAGTCACGCGCCATCACCGCTGGGTCGCCATTCTGGGCGACGTCGCCTACAACCTGCTGGTCAGCATCAATTCACGCCTGTCCTGGCTGCGCCGCACACTGGGCATCGCCGGTTACTGGTCGCTGGCGGGCTACGCCAAGCGAAAGGTGAAGAGCGCAGTGAGCTTCATCTACGACTTCGAGGATTCGGTCATGCACGAAGCGCGCGCCCAGGGCGTGGACGGCGTGATCTGCGGTCACATTCATGCGGTGTCCATGCGCAACGAGGACGGCCTCACCTACATGAACTGCGGCGACTGGGTGGACAGCTGTACGGCCATCATCGAGCAGATCGATGGCCAGTTCTCCATCATCGACTGGGGACAGGAACTGCGCACGAGCGGCCCGCGCCTTGCCCTTCCGGCCAAGGAAGACACGGTCAAGGTCTGATCCGGCCCGGACGGCTGCACGATGCGGTCTTGACCGGCGCGTCCGGAATGGCGAATATTCGCCGCGTTCAGCACAACCGGCCCGGACGACCCGGCCGGCTCGCCCTTCCAGGGGACGGCCCCGGAATCCGGAACCACAGTCATGCCCTGGACCCTTCTCGTGATCGCCGGCCTGTTCGAGTGCGCCTGGGCGATCGGCCTCAAATACACCGAGGGTTTCACCCGCTTCTGGCCGTCGGTCTTCACCGTCGCGACCATGACGGCCAGTGTCGTGCTGCTGGGTTTCGCCATGCGCAGCCTTCCGGTCGGCACCGCCTACGCGGTGTGGACCGGCATCGGCGCCGTCGGCACCGTCCTTCTCGGCATCGCACTTTTCGGCGAACCGGCGAATGCGGCGCGACTGATCTGCGTCGGCCTCATCGTCGCCGGCATCCTCGGGCTCAAGCTCACCTCGACCTGATCCGGCAAGCGCACTTGTGCCGGCTGCCTGCGATAGGCGAAAATCGCGGGCTTTCGCTTCTGCCGCCCGCATCCGCCGGTGTCGCCCACCTTTCGAGCCCATCATGACCGACCACGCCGCTGACTCCGTCGCTTCCTCCGCCGACGACGACAACCACATCATTGCGGAGCGGCGCGAAAAACTGCGCCAGTGGCGTGAATCCGGCAGCGCCTGGCCAAACGACTTCCAGCGCACGCACTACGCCGGCGAACTTGGCGCCCAGCACCAGACAGCCACGGCCGAAGCACTGGAGGCGCACCCGGAGCACGTGCAGCTCGCAGGCCGCATCATGCTCAAGCGCGTGATGGGCAAGGCAAGTTTCGCCACCATCCAGGACATGTCGGGCCGCATCCAGCTCTACGTCACCAACGACGGCGTGGGCGAAGAGGTGCATGGCGCCTTCAAGCACTGGGACCTGGGCGACATCGTAGGCTGTTCAGGCACGCTGTTCCGCACACGTACCGGCGAACTGACGGTGAAGTGCGACACCATCCGGCTGCTGGCCAAGGCGCTGCGTCCGCTGCCGGAGAAATTCCACGGCCTGTCCGACCAGGAAGCGAAGTACCGCTACCGCTATCTGGACCTCATCACCAACGACGCCTCGCGCGCGACCTTCGTCGCACGCAGCCGCATGATGAGCGCCATCCGTGCCGAGATGACGCGCCAGGGCTTTCTCGAAGTCGAGACGCCGATGATGCACCCCATCCCCGGTGGCGCAGCGGCCAAACCCTTCAAGACCCACCACAACGCGCTCGACATGGAACTGTTCCTGCGCATCGCACCCGAGCTCTACCTGAAACGCCTGGTGGTCGGTGGCCTGGAAAAGGTGTTCGAAGTGAACCGCAATTTCCGGAACGAAGGCATCAGCCCGCGCCACAACCCGGAATTCACGATGATGGAGTTCTATCAGGCCTATGCCGACTACCGGCATCTGATGGACTACACCGAATACCTGCTGCGCCACTGCGCCGAACAGGCGCTGGGCACGACGAAATTCATGTATCAGGGCCGCGAGCTGGATCTGGGCCAGCCCTTCCACCGGCTCACCATCGTGGACGCGATCCGCAAATACAACCCGCAGTACACCGAAGAACAGCTGGCCGACGAGGCCTTCGTGAAGCAGGCCATCGCGACCCACGGCGAGAAGGTGAAGCCGGGCGGCCTCGGCTCGCTGCAGCTGCAGCTGTTCGAAGCGTGCGCCGAAGCACAACTGTGGGAACCGACCTTCATCGTCGACTATCCGGCGGAGGTCAGCCCGCTGGCGCGTCGCTCCGACGCGCAACCAGACATCACCGAGCGCTTCGAGCTGTTCATCGTCGGCCGCGAGATCGCCAATGGTTTCTCCGAGCTGAACGACCCGGAAGACCAGGCCGCCCGCTTCCTTGAACAGGCCAAGGCCAAGGACGCCGGCGACGAGGAAGCCATGTATTTCGACGCCGACTACATCCGTGCGCTGGAACACGGCCTGCCGCCAACCGGCGGCTGCGGCATCGGCATCGACCGTCTGGTCATGCTGCTGACCGATTCGGCCAATATCCGCGACGTCATCCTGTTCCCGCAGATGCGCCGGGAGTAAGCGATACGGCCCGGACACGGTTCCCGATGAACGCCGATCGAACCGACGCCCTCGGCGCCGGTCCGTATCGGCGTTCCGCTTTCCAGCGCCCGACCGCGCCCTGACACCATGTCACGACCTCTGCAGCCCCTGGTTCCGGCCCCGCTCGAATTCGCCGACGACGGCACGCCGCGCTCGGCCGCCTACGGCGACGTCTATCACTCGTCGGAAGGCGCGCTGGCGCAGGCACAGCACGTGTTTCTCGCCGGCAACGGGTTGCCCGAACGCTGGGCCGGCCGCGAACGCTTCGTCGTGCTGGAAACCGGTTTCGGCCTCGGCCTGAACTTTCTCGCCACCTGGCGCGCCTGGCGCGACAGCCCGGACCGCTGCACGCGACTGCACTTCGTGTCGGTCGAGAAGCACCCGTTCTCGCAGTACGATCTGACCATCGCCCACCAGCGCCTGCTGCCGCCGGACATGGCCGACATGGCGCAGAAGCTGGTCGAGCGCTGGCCGTTGCCGGTGAGCGGCCTGCACCGGATCGAATTCGACCGCGGCGCCATCGTCCTGACACTGTGCCTGGGCGACGCCGAAACCCTGCTGCCGCAGCTTGCGCTGCGCGCCAACGCAATCTTTCTGGATGGTTTCTCGCCAGCGAAGAATCCGGAACTATGGTCACCCCACGTATGTAAACAGCTGTCGCGTCTGGCAGCGGCAGATGCGACCCTGTCCACCTGGAGCGTCGCCTCTGGCGTGCGCGATGCGCTGACCGTTGCCGGTTTCGTGACCGACAGACGTGCCGGTTTCGGGCCGAAACGCCACATGCTGACCGGTCACCTGCACCCGGGCGCAAAAGCCGCTGCGCTACGCCACCGGCCAGAGCCGACGGCACCGAAGCGCGTGGCGGTGATCGGAGCCGGTCTCGCCGGCTGCGCTGTCGCCGAACGCATGGCCGCGCGCGGAACCGAGGTGGTACTGATCGAACGCCATGCCGCACCCGCGCAGGAAGCTTCCGGCAACGCGGCCGGCGTGCTGCGACCGATGATCGCGCGCGACGACAGCGTGATCGCCCGCATCTCCCGCGCCGCCTTCCTCCACGCATCGGCCCATCTGCGACGGCTTGACGGTGAAGGCCGGCCGCTGAAATGGGGACCGACCGGCGTCATGCAGATTGCGCGCGACCGCGAGCACGAGGACATGCAGCGAGCCGTGTGCGAATCGGGCGCCTTGCCAACCGCCTTTGTCCGCTACCTGCCGGACTGGGAAATGAGCCGGCGCATCGGCTACCCGGTCGCCGCCGGAGGCTGGTGGTTTCCGCGGGGCGCCTGGGTAAATCCGGCCAGTGTGTGCGCGGCCAGTCTGGCGCGTGCCGGCGATGCGCTCCAGCTCCACCTCATGATGAGCACGGAAGCACTCTCCGTCGCCGCAAGCGATGCCGGCTGGCGGATATCGGGCAGCCGTATCCGGATAGAGGCGGACGCCGTCGTTCTCGCCAACGCCACCGATGCATCTGCGCTGTCGCCCTGCCCCCTCCCCTTGAGCCGGGTGCGGGGCCAGGTCAGCCGCCTGCCGCGCAGCCTGCTGCCACATCTGCACGTCACGGTTTGCCGCGAGGGCTACATCTGCCCGACGCCCGACGGCGACCTGAACCTCGGTGCCAGCTTCGATCCCGGCGACGAGGACTGCTCCGTGCGCGAGGACAGTCACGCCGGCAATCTTGCCCGGCTGGAACGCCTGTTTCCCGACGCCATGGCGCCGATGCATCCCGCGAGCCTGCAGGGTCGCGTGTCGTTCCGCACCGCGACGCCGGATCGACTTCCGGTCATCGGCGAGGTCGATGGCGTGCATCTATTCACCGGTCTGGGAGCGCGCGGGCTGGTCTGGCACGCACTCGGCGCCGAACTGCTCGCATCGCAGATTTCTGGCGACCCGACGCCGCTTGAGAGCGATCTCGTCCGGGCATTGCGAGCGCAGAGATTCGGCAAACCGGCTTGATCCACATCAATCCGCAGGAATTTTTTCACATGAGCTCTCCAGCTTGGCGCAAGCCTTGCCGTTATGCAGCACAGCTTGCGGAGACGCGCGACCATACCGATTGCCTCGCTCATGCGAGGCCCGCGGGGTCCGTCTCCGGAGCGCCATGCCACCTGGAGAGATGCCGTGAAAGTCAACCTGCCCGTCACGCAGAAAGAGGTCTTTCTCGAACCTGGAAAGCCCATCGTTACCAAGACCGATCTGAAGGGCGCGATCACTTACGCGAACGAGTCCTTCGTTTCCATCAGCGGATACACCCGCGACGAACTGCTGGGGCAGAACCACAACGTCGTGCGTCATCCGGACATGCCGCCGGAAGCCTTCGAGGATCTGTGGGCCACGATCAAGGCCGGACAGCCGTGGCGCGGTCTGGTGAAGAATCGTGCCAAGAACGGCGATCACTACTGGGTCGAAGCCTTCGTCACGCCGATCACCAGCGACGGCCGGACGGTGGGTTATCAGTCGGTACGCAATTCCCCGAAGCGCGAGGATGTCGCAGCGGCGGAAGCCCTCTACCGAGCGGTGCGCGACAAGTCGGCCAGGTTCCCCCGCACCACGCTCGCCAAGCCGCGGATCGGACTTGCCGGACGCACATGGATCGGCGCCGGCATTACGACGGCACTGGCCGTAAGCGGCGGCGCACTGGGCGGTGCCTGGGGTCTGGGTCTCGGTACCGCGGCTGCGGCGGTCGCCCTGGGCAGTGCCGCCTGGCAGAACACCATGGTCGCGTCCAGGCTGGACAGTCTTCATCGCGGCCTGCTCGAACTTGACGAAGGCAAACTGGCGAAACAGATCGAGGCACCGTCCGGACCCTTGCGGCCGCTGTTCGTCTCGCTTGAAGTGATGCGCATCCACCTTCGCGCCATGTTTGCCGACGTACTGGTCGGCGCACACGAAGTCGATGACCGCACCAAGGAACTGAACGACGCCATGCATGCGCTGATCAAGGCGACCGGATCCCAAGGCGAGAACGTGATGCAGGTCGCCGCGGCAATGGAAGAAATGAGCGTGTCGATCAACGAGGTGTCGAGCAACACCGATCGCAGCCTGGAAGCGGTCAAACGAACCGAACACAGTGCGCACGACGCGATGAAGACGATGGAAGCCGGCATCGCCAGCAGTCATCGCGTAGTCGGCGTCGTCACGCAGTCACAGCAACGCATCACGGAAGTGAATACCTCGGTCGAGAAAATCCGCCAGGTATCGCAGGTGATCAACGACATCGCCGAACAGACCAATCTGCTGGCGCTGAACGCCGCCATCGAAGCGGCACGTGCCGGCGAGCAGGGTCGCGGGTTTGCCGTGGTGGCCGACGAGGTACGCAAACTGGCCGAACGCACCCGCACCAGTACCAAGGACATTGCCTGCGCGGTGACGGACATCATCGAACTGTCCGGTTCCGCGGTCGATACGATGAGCGCAACCGCCGGCGAGGTCGCCCGCTCCACCGGGGAGATCGAGGCAAGCAGTGCCGGTCTGCAAGGCATATGGGATGCCAGTCGCGAAGCCGCCTCCTACTCGGAGGAAATCACGCAGATGCTGCGTCAGCAATCGCTTGCATCGCACGAAGTGGCATGCAGCATGGAACGCATTTCGAGCACGGTGGAGCAGACCAATGCCAGCGTGCAGTCTGTCGGGGACGCCACCGCGCGACTGCACGCCACATCGAGCGAACTGCGCGAACTGGTCAAACATCTGGAACAGGCTCTGCATTGATCGGGATGGCCGCCGCGCCGATGCGAGGCAGCGGCGGCATTCATTCCTTCCCCTTGGCGGCAGACCCCGTTCTTCGACGGGACTGCCGCCTTTTTCCGTCCTTGTCCGTGTTGCTCAGGCGCGAGCCGGATGCGCCGCGCCAGTCAGTCCCTTGAGCACATCGGCAACACCGCGTGTGTGACCGGCCACCCCCGCAGTTTCGGTGCTGTAGGTGTCGATCGTTTCGAGCACTTGTGTCAGCCCGGACACGCCTGTCGACTGCGCCTCTATCATCTGCGCCACGCGCACGATTTCGCCGGCCAGCGCGGAGATGTCCTTGCCGATCACGCCCGCGCTGTTGCGCGATTTCTCGGCCAGCATGCGCACTTCGTCCGCCACCACAGCAAAACCGCGACCGGCCTCGCCGGCTCGCGCCGCCTCGATGGCGGCGTTGAGCGCCAGCAGATTGGTCTGATCGGCGATCTGCTGGATCATTTCCACCACGCGCTGGATGCGTTCGCTGGCCCGCGAAAGGTCGCGCGCACTGCCGCCGACTTCGCTGGCCTGACCGGCAAGGTGGTCGACCGTGCGCACTGCGCTCTGGATCACGCCCTGCTGATCGGAAAGCCGGGCCGTCAGATCGGCCACCGAGCCGTAGAGATCGTTGGAACAGGCTTCAAGCTGGTGGGCGGTCGCTTCGCGCGAGCGCTGCGCATCCAGCATGATCTCGCCGAGATGGTTCAGATCGCGGACCACCGGCGCCATGCTCGGATCCACATTGCCAGGGTCCAGACGGCTGTCGAAACGACTGGCGCGATAGTCTGCGATCTGTTGCACCATGACCCGCGACATGCCGGCCAGCTTGGCGTTCTGGCGATGCAGGAAGAAGGCCTTGAACTCTCCGTAATGGGCGACGAAATTGTCGACATACTCGTCGCGAAAGGCTTCCCCGGTCTGCACGCGGAAGAAGAACACGGCGGTCAGTGTCTGGTTCAGATTGAGGCCTAGGATTTCGCCGAAGGTCGAAAAGCCCGCAACTTCGATACCCGAGAACACGCGGTCCAGACCACTCAGTTCCGCACTGTTGTAGAGCCTGCGCAACACGCAGTCGTTGAACATTCCGGCCAGCGGCTGGCCAGGCTTGTTCGCCATGAAAGAGCGGAAATCCCGTTCCGTCGTGCTGGCAAATGGCGTGCGCCTGACCAGCACGAGTTCCTCGCCCGGGGCGACATCGCAGTAGAAGTCCACGCGATCATGGTCGAAATCCAGTGTGGCGACGGAGCGCACGAACAACTCGCCGTTGACGCGGATGGCAAAGGAATGGCTGTCCAGCTTGGCTGACAGCTGATCGCGCGAACAGGCGAAGGTACGGCACAGCGCATCGATCAGTGACACGGCCCGCCCGTCTTCGTCGATCACAAGACTGACCTGGCGGCGCTCGACCGAGGCGCTGAATATCTGGAAGCGGGTCGGTGTCGCCTCGAAATTCTGGCTCTTGAATACGCCGAAACGTATCTGCGGCGCCATCTTGAGGAAGGTGACCAGTACGTGGTTGTTGAGGCGACGAGTACCGTCGTGCAACCAGGTGTTCTTGAAGTCAAGCTTGCCGCCCGCCGAGCCGCCGACAAAGAGACAGGGGAAGCGGCCAGCCTCGTACAGCGCCTCCATGAAAAAGGACTCGGAGTTCGAAAGCCCATCGAACAACACGTAGGCAAAGGTGTCGCGATGGTCGATATCCATGCTCACCTGGGCCGCCTTGATGCTTCCCACCAGCCGGTCGATACGCTCGCGGTAGTCGATCACCGTCCCGCTTCGCCGCAGATCCTCGCTCGCCAGCGGAATGGCCACCACTTGCGCCCGACCGATCACGCTTCGATCGAACAGTTGCAGAACGACCCGGTCCCGGCCATCGGGCGCTGCACAGTAAAGGGAAGACTCTCCTGCACTGCACAACTCCCCGGCTGTAGTGCTCAAAGTCGTTGCCACGCCGGGAAAACGGCTACGGATGATCTGTGCAACGCGATCGATATCGACGTCGGGTGCGACATAGGCGCTTACGAAGGTCGGCGCGCTGTGCACGGCAGCAAGCCGTGCCTCAAGTTCGGCGCTGCGCACCTGCAGGGTTTCGATGCCTGAACGCCCCGCCAGCGTTCGACGACCGAATAGTTTCATTTTTCCTCCTCCCGTCCCGGAATCGGTGGTGTAACCGAACACCATCCAGTTCCAACTTACGGACGGGGAAGTTCATACCTGAATGCCCGAACCCTGAAAATTTCATGAAGTGTTCAAACTCTGGACACATTATCTTCGCTGAACACCTCACCGCCTTGCGGCGGGACAGGCTGCGGATCACGGGCCGAACGCGTCACGTCTCAGGCGGAACGCCCGAGCACCCGGTCCGCCAGCGCGTTGGCGCTGTCGAAGGCATCCTCGATGCGCTCGCCCAGACAACCGTCCGAGGCATAGCCGAGATGCGCCTTCGCGTCCCACAGACAGGAACTGCCCAGCGTTTCCGTGACGCGCGCATAGCGCCAGCGGTGAGCGCGACTGTGCAGCGCACGCGTGCTGCATCCGGTCGCTTGCGCGAACGCCTCGTACATGAGCACCGCCACGTCTTCCGCCGCCAGTTCGAGGTGGGCTTCAGACCACACGGCATCGGCATGTACCACCCAGCACTCCCGCGTCGCATCGCGTGTCGGCTTGCTGCTGTCGCGCGCTGCCCAGTTCAGAATTCCGCCGCCCGGAAAGCGCAGGCAGTCTGCGGCATCGATGCGTTCCTCGAAAGCCAGCATGAGCGTCCAGCATGGCGCGTAACGGATCTTTCGCAAGGCTTCGACGAACGGCCCCGCGTCGAAGCCGGCGCAGCGTTCGAGCAGACCGGTCGCCTGCGGAGCAGGCAGGGTGACGAGCACCGCATCGAAACAGTCGGACAGCATGCCCGCCTCACTCGCCAGCCACCAGCCCAAGCGGTCCGCCCCCAATCCCGTGATGACCGTATGCGCGTGCAGATCGGCGCCCCACAGCATGCGCGGTGCCAATGCGTTCATGCCGGGCACGCCGACCCAGTGCGTGTCTCCGTCCCGCGAGGCCGAGGGCCAGCAGGCGATCACGCCTGCGCCCTGCCAGTCGCCCAGTTGAGCGCGCAGTGCGTCGCCGCGGACTGTCACGAACTGAGCGCCGTGATCGAAGCGCAGCCTGCCTTCCGCCCGCGTGGCCATGCGCCCCCCCGCAGCGCGGCCCTTGTCGAACACGTGAACGACACATCCGGCATCAATCAGGCGACGCGCCAGCGTGCAGCCAGCCATTCCGGCACCGATCACCGCGATGTTCTGCATCTTTCGTCCCTCCTCGTTGTTGGTCTTCCGCGTGAAGCGTGCCGCCCGGGTCATGCAAGGTCTGTGCTAGCGTGTCAGTCGATTGCCCCGGCGACTTCGCTGCGGTTTCGCCACAACCCCGACAAGAGCCGGTTGGGCTTAGCACGTCCGCCGGTCGGAAACAGATGGTCCGCTCCCTGCTCGAACACTATCCGCACTCCGGTGCGCGCTACGACGAAATGATGTCCGCGCCGTCCACTCTGCGTCCGCACTGGCGTGCGCTGTTCGACACGGTCGCTCGGTCGAGCACGGAACAGATGGGTGAGCGCCTCGCGTCGGTGCGCCGACAGATCCGCGAGAACGGCATCACCTACAACGTCTATGCCGACCCGCGCGGAACGGAAAGGCCCTGGGAGCTCGACTTGCTGCCGCTGGTCATCCCGGCGGATGAATGGGCCGGCATTTCTGCGGCGATCGAACAGCGCGCCGAACTGATGAATCGCGTGCTGCAGGACGTATATGGTCCGCAACAGATGCTGGCCGAGGGACTGCTGCCACCGGCACTCATACACGGACACGCCGGCTTCCTCCGTCCCTGTCATGGAATCGGCGTTCCCGGCGGCATCCATCTGCACCTTTACGCCGCCGACCTCGCGCGCTCGCCGGATGGCCGCTGGTGGGTACTCGCCGATCGCACACAGGCACCGTCCGGCGCCGGCTACTCGCTGGAGAACAGGCTGGTCATTTCGCGGGTGTTTTCCGAGCAGTTCCGCGATCTGCACGTCGAACATCTGGCGAGTTTCTTCGCGACGCTGCGCGATACCCTGACCCAGCACGCACCCGAAGGTGACGGTCCGCCACTCACCGTGCTGCTGACACCCGGGCCGTACAACGAAACCTATTTCGAGCACGCCTACCTGGCCCGTTACCTGGGTTTCCCGCTGGTCGAAGGCTCGGATCTGCTGGTGCGAGAAGGCAAGGTCTGGCTAAAGCATCTGTCCGGCCTGCGCCGTGTGCATGCCGTGCTGCGCAGGCTTGACGACGACTTCTGCGATCCGCTCGAACTGCGAGCCGACTCGGCACTCGGCGTACCGGGTCTGGTCGACGCCGCACGACGCGGCAACGTGCTGATTGCGAACGCGCTCGGTTCCAACCTGCTGGAAACCGGCGCCTTGCTCGGATTCCTGCCGCGGCTGTGCGAACGCCTGCTGGGCAAGCCGCTCGCCATGCCCTCGCTGGCCACATGGTGGTGTGGCGAAGCGGCGGCTCTGGAGGATGCCATCGACAAGCTCGACCATCTGGTGATCAAGCCGGCCTTTCCGCAACTCAGGATGGAATCGGTATTCGGCGCAGACCTTGACCGCAAGTCTCGCGCCGCGCTGATTGCGAAGATGCGCGCTCGTCCGCACAACTACGTGGCGCAGGAACTGGTTCAACTGGCCCAAGCGCCCGTCTGGGATACCCAGCATCCACATCGCCTCGCCGCGCGTGCGGTGGGTCTGCGCGTATTTGCCTGTGCCTCGCCCGAGGGATACGTGGTGATGCCGGGAGGACTGGCACGCGTGGCCTCGGAACGCGATGCGCGCGTGATCGCGATGCAGCGCGGCGGATCCAGCAAGGACACCTGGGCGCTCACACACGGCGTCGTGAATACCTTCAGCCTGCTGCGACGCTCGGTCGGCCCGGGCGAACTGGTACGTGCCGGCAGCAATCTTTCAAGCCGCATGGTGGAAAACCTGTTCTGGTTCGGCCGCTACTGCGAGCGCTGCGACAACAGTGCGCGGCTGCTGCGCGCGACCATCGCACAGCACATCGAACAGGCCGATACGGTCGAACACGCGCTGACCCGCCTGTGCCAGCGCAACGGCCTGTTGCCGGCGGACGAAGACGACACCCCGGCAATCGCGAGCGCGGCAGCCCTGTGCCGTGCAGCGGCCGACCCGGCAGCACCTGGATCGCTGGCGGCTACCCTGCATCAACTTTCGGCCGTCGCCTTCAACCTGCGCGAGCGGATGTCGATCGACAACTGGCGGGTGATCGCCCGCCTGACCGACGGGCTGCACCCCTCCCGCGCAGCCGACCCCGGCGAAACGCTCGAGCATCTCGATCACTGCGTACAGGCGATGATGACGCTGTCCGGCTTCGCGCTCGACGGCATGACGCGTGACCAAGGCTGGCGCTTTCTGTCGATGGGCCGCCGGATCGAACGCCTGCAGTTCATCTGCGGCGTGCTTGGTCAAGCCATTGCCGATGGCGGCGACACGCCGGACTGGCTGCTCGAACTGGCGGACAGCACCATCACCTACCGCTCACGTTACATGACCCGGCCACAGTGGCTACCCGTACTCGACCTGCTGGTGTGCGACGAAACGAATCCCCGCTCGGTCGCCTATCAGGCTCTGGGTCTGATCGACTACCTCGCCCGGCTCGCCGCCCAGTTCGGTGCGCTCGAAGCCCCGGCATTGTCGGATGCCGTCGCGGAACTGCTGTCGCTGAGGGCGGACACCGACCTTCGCATCGGCTCGACCCGTCTGCAAGAACTGCTGGAACGTCTGGCGCTTGCCGCCTTCGCACTGTCCGAGCAACTGGGTCTGCGATTCTTCAGCCACGCCGACAGCTGGCCTGCATCGCTGCTGGAAGGACCATGACGGAACTGCGCTACCACGTTCTTCACGAGACGCACTACCGCTACGCCGCCCCGGTGTCGACGTCGCGTCAGCTTCTGCACCTGACGCCGCGCGAAACGCCGCGCCAGCGCACGATCGCGCACAGCCTTGAAGTCAGCCCGGCACCGGCCGAGCGCGAAAGCCGTACCGATTTTTTCGGCAACCTGATCGAACAGTTCGCCATCAGTACCGCGCACGACACGCTGTCGGTGACGGCCCGTTCGGTGGTGGACGTCACCCGGCGGCAGATCGACGACCAACCCGCCTCTCCCCCGTGGGAACGGGTACGCGACCGGCTCCGCCAGGTCGGCCCTGCTCCACTGCTCGAACCCTGCCAGTACCTTTACGCCAGTCCGCACATCGAACCCATGATGGCGCTCGCGCGCTACGCTCGCCTGGACTTCCATCGCGACCGGCCGCTGTTCGAAGCCGCGCACGGACTGATGCGGCGAATACACCGCGACTTCGACTTCGATCCGGAAGCCACCACCGTCAGCACGCCACTGGAAACCCTGCTCAAGCAGCGACGCGGCGTCTGTCAGGACTTCGCGCATTTCATGATCGGCTGCCTGCGCTCGCTCGGGCTTCCCGCCCGCTACGTGAGCGGTTACCTGCTGACGGAGCCCCCGCCCGGCCAGCCTCGGCTGGTCGGTGCCGATGCCTCGCACGCCTGGGTGTCGGTATTCTGTCCGGGCACCGGCTGGATGGATTTCGATCCGACCAATTGCCTGCAACCCGATGAGCAGCACATCACCGTCGCATGGGGCCGCGACTTCAGCGACGTGACGCCCATGCGCGGTGTCATTCTGGGCGGTGGCGATCACGTGGTCGATGTCGAGGTGACCGTGATGCCGGACGATGAGATGCCGTCGACCGGCACTCTTTCCACAAATGCACAGGCCCTTGAACCGGAGTGAAAAGCCAGCCATAATCCGCGTTTTTCCTCCGCGGGCACCGTCTGCATAGCCAAAGGGAAGGCCGCAAGGGTTTTCCCCAACGGTTCAGCCGACCCGGGGTTCGACGATCCGCACGAGGCTGCCCGCCTTCGAGCGCTAGAGAAAGCAATAAGCATGAAAGTAGGCATACACCCCAGCTATGAAGTCGTCGCCGTGACCTGCTCCTGCGGCAACACCTTCGAAACCCGCTCCACGCTGGGCAAGCCGCTGCACATCGAAGTGTGCGCGTCCTGCCATCCGTTCTATACCGGCAAGCAGAAGATTGTCGACACCGCGGGTCGCGTCGAGCGCTTCCGCCAGAAATACGCAAACGTGCCGCGTAGCTGACATCTGTCGCACTACAACATGGAAAGGCAGCCGGAGGCTGCCTTTTTTGTTTCTGTCCGGACCGGAATGGCGGCCACCCGGAAAATGCGGCTGCCCATAGAATCCGGTCCAGTGAAACCGGCCCAATGTCTTCTGATCGCCGTCGATGCCACCTTCGTTGCACTCCTCCGCCAACCGCCGGGCACTGATCGGCGACCCCCCGGAAACCGGCTTCGTCATAGCGCTGTGCGCTCTTTATCTGCTGACCGGTCTGTTCGGCCGCGACCCATGGAAAGGCGACGACGCCCTGCACATCGGCGTTGCTCTAGCCTTTGCCCGCGAAGATGGCTGGCTGATTCCACACCTCGCCGGTCAGATCTGGCTTGACGGCCCGCCGCTGTTCCACTGGCTGGCTGCGCTGACCGGTCGGGCTGCGCTCTGGATGGGCGCCAGTTTCGCAGACGGCACCCGGGTAGTCAGCGCCTTCTTCGTCGCACTGTGGATGCTCGGATCGGCGGGCGCCGCACGCGAACTCTACGGGGCGCCGGCTGCGCGCATCGCCCCACTGATCGCTCTGGCCAGTATCGGGGCAGTCACCCATCTGCACGACGCGCAACCGGGCAGCACGGTGCTCGCCGCACTCGGTCTGGGCATGTGGGCTCTGGCGTTGATCGCACGACGTCCGGTACAAGGGGGGCTCGTGCTCGTCATCGCCCTTGCGATTTCAGGTCTGGGCAGCGGTCTGTGGTTGACCGCGCTGCTGCTGATCGCGGCCACCGCGATGCCGCTGCTGCCTGTCTGGCGGACTGTGGCGGCAAGCCCGGTCCGCATGCTTGCACTGCCGCTGGCAATGGTTGCAGGTTCACTGCTGGCTTCGAGCTGGTTCATGGCCCTGTCCCTCGAACGCCCGGAGCTTGCGGCCCGCGTCTGGCAAAGCGATCTTGCGCGCCTCACCCCTGATCTGGCCACACTGTTCGCCGGAGCGGGCAGCTGGCTCAAGCTTCTCTCCTGGTATGCCTGGCCATCGCTGCCAGTGGCCGGCTGGGCACTCTGGCAACAACGGGAAAAGTGGCGCTCTCCGGTTCTTGCGCTGCCGCTGCTCATCCTCCTGCTGCTGTTCATTCAACTTGCCGGCGAGAGCGGCGCTCGCAACCAGCGGGCGCTGCCAATGCTCGCACCGCTGGTCGTGCTGGGAAGCAGCGGGCTTCCGCGTCTTCGCCGTGGCGCGGCAAACGCACTCGACTGGTTCGGTGTAATGACGTTTTCACTCCTCGGGCTCATCATCTGGCTGGGCTGGATTGCCATGGCGAGCGGATGGCCGGAACGACTTGCACGGACCTTCTCGCGGCTGGAACCGGGTTTCAAGATGCCGATTTCCTTCGCGGCCGTGACGCTTGCGCTGGTCGTCAGTACCGCATGGATCGTCCTGCTGTGGCGTTCGCCACGAACACCGACGCGCGGTGCGGTCAGTTGGGCCTGCGGCATGGTATTGATATGGTTTCTGGTCAGCAGCCTGTGGCTGCCCTGGATCGACTATGGCCGGAGCTATCGGGACGTGGCACTGGAGATGGGCCGACACCTGCCGGAAGGGGCGACATGCGTTGCACACACGGGTTTGCAGGAAAGCCAGCGTGCCGCGTTCTATTATTTCCTCGACCTGAAGCCGCGCAACCTGTCCGGCACTTCTGCAGGCAGGTGCCCGGTCCTGCTGGCCTATCACGGCAAGGGCGGCAAGCCACCCGCACTCGATGCGGAATGGACACTGAAGTGGGAAGGTCGTCGTCCGGGTGACCGCCACGAACGCTTTTTTTTGTATACGAGAAACTGAACCGCGAACCTCTCTAGGCGCTGGATGACATGAACCTGTTGATGCAGACCTCGGCCTGGCCGGCACTGCGATCGAAAGCGATCCAGCTGTCGCGCGTACACCTGCGCAATTTCTTCGAGCAGGATTCCGAGCGCTTCAGCCGTTTCTCGCTGCATCACGCCGGCTGGCTGCTCGACTACTCGAAGCAGCGTGTCGATGGTGAAACGATGTCCTTGCTCATGGATCTGGTCGGTGCGCTCGACCTGCAACGCGGCATTCAGGCACTTGCCGCGGGCGACCAGATCAACTTCACGGAACGTCGCGCTGCCCTGCACATGGCGCTTCGAGCCCGCAACGGTGCACACGCGGATCTGGTCCGTGACTGTCGCGCGTCGCTCGAACATTGGGTCCGGTTGATCCGCAATCGCGAACTGCTCGGCGCTACCGGCCAGACGATCACCCACATCGTCAACCTGGGCATAGGTGGCTCGGACCTCGGACCGCGACTGGCCATGGAAGCGCTGGAGCCGCAGACCGATGGCCCTGTCGTGAAGTTCGTCGCAAATCTCGATCCGGCCGCGCTCGACCTCGCCCTGCGCGACTGCAAGCCCGCACACACCGCCTTCGTGATCTCGTCCAAGAGCTTCACGACCCAGGAAACGCTCGCCAACGCCCAGGTCGCGATGAAATGGCTGGCGGATGGTCTTGGCACCGCCGGAGTCGGCCAACACCTGTTCGCCGTCACGAACCGGCCCGCTGCGGCACAGGAACTCGGGGTACCCGCCCAACGTTGCCTTTTCCTGCCGGAATGGGTGGGAGGGCGCTACTCGGTATGGTCCTCGATTTCCTTGCCACTGGCCTGTGCGATCGGCATGCATGCTTTCGGGGAAATGCTCGACGGTGCGCGCGAGATGGACGAGCATTTTTCGACCGCCCCCATGAGCGGCAACTTGCCCGTAATGTTCGGCCTGATCGACTTCTGGAATGCAAGCGGCATGGGCCTGGAAACTCTGGCCGTGCTTCCCTACAGTCATTTGCTGCGTACTTTGCCGTCCTACCTGCAGCAGCTCGAAATGGAAAGCAACGGCAAGCGCTGCACCTCGACCGGAGAACTGAGTCGCGCGCCGACCTCGCCCGTCGTCTGGGGCGGCTCTGGCATTGTCGGCCAGCACGCCTACCATCAGCAGCTCTATCAGGGCACGCGCATGATGCCGATGCACTTCATCGTTCCGCGCATTGCACGTGACGAGCGCGAACGCATGGTTCAGTTGAACGCCCTGGCACAGAGCGCTGCGCTGATGCGGGGCAAGACTCGGGACGAAGCGCTGGACGAGCTCAAACGCAACGGACTGTCGGAGCAGGAAGCCAACCGTCTGGCACCGCACGTTGCCTGCCCGGGAAACCAGCCGAGTACCACCTTGCTGATGCCGGAACTCACACCCCGGACGCTCGGGCAGCTGATCGCGCTCTACGAGCACAAGGTATTCGTGCAGGGATGGCTGCTCGGGATCAACAGTTTCGACCAGTACGGCGTCGAGTACGGCAAGCAGATGGCCCGCTCGCTGGCGTCCGGCCGACTTCCGGCCGATGCGGATTCATCAACCCGGGGGTTGCTGCACGCTCTCGATCACCCCGACACCTGAAGTCCGCCTTCCGGTGCTTCATGCGCGCACCGGATGACGCGGTGTCCTCGTCACTCCGTGGCTCACCCCGCGCGGTGTGGCGAACATGTGCCGCACTCAAACGGATACGCCAGACTTCAATACGGGAACCGAGCCGGTGCAGGCCGCCACGATTGCCGCCGGAACCTGTCCGGAACGGAGGAAAGCGCGGCCCTCTGACGTCCCTGTCGTACGACGGGAACAGAAGCAGCGCTCGCCGGCGAATACCTGCGCATCACGACGCTTGATCGACACGCCGGAGCAGCCGGAAAGCCGGTTTCCCCGAAACAGGCGGGGCGACCCGAGAACCCGGGACGAGACTCAAGGGGCAAGGCGCACGCGCCGCCAGCCTTCCTGCTCACGGCGATACAGCAAGCGATCGTGCAGTCGATCAGCACGGCCCTGCCAGAACTCGATGGCATCGGGCTTCAAGCGGTACCCTCCCCAGTTGTCAGGCCTCGGCGGCGCCGAACCGAAACGTGCCTCGAATTCGCGCACCCGCTGCGCCAGCGACTCGCGACTCGGAATCTCCCGGCTCTGCGGCGAAGCCCAGGCACCGAGACGGTTACCGACCGGTCGCAGCGAGAAGTACGCATCGGACTCCTCGGCACTGACCTTGCTGACCGTTCCCTCGATGCGAATCTGCCGTTCCAGTGGCGCCCAGAAGAGCAACAAGCTGGCTTGAGGATTCGCTGCAAGTTCCTCGCCCTTGCGACTGTCGTAATTGGTGAAAAAGACGAAGCCGTCCTCTCCATAACCGCGCAGCAGAACGATTCTCGCACTGGGCCGCCCGTCACTGCCCACGGTTGCCAGAGTCATCGCGTTCGGATCCCGTTCGATCAGCCGTCCCGCTTCGGCAAACCAGAAACGGAACTGGTCAAAGGGATTGTCGGCGGCGTCACTCTCGTCGAGAGAACCGCTCGTGTAATCGATGCGGTGGTGTATCGGATCGGTCATGTCTGTCTCCTTCATCGGGCTCTTGGCGCCCGTCCGATGCCGGCAATGCGACTGCCCGCGCCCAGTTTTCGGGCAGCAAACCAGCCTGCATTCGTCTCCAGCGCATAGCGTGCCGGACCTGTGGCGCAATGAGCCGCGTCCGTCTCGGGTTGCATGTCAGCGATATTGAGGATGCGGCCCTTCTCGTCGATGAAGGCCACGCTCAGGGGAATCAGGGTATTGCGCATCCACATGCAGTGCCGGGCAGTCGTGGAGAACACGAACAACATTCCCGCATCGCCCGCCATCTCCGTGCGATTCATCAAACCGGTCATCCGCGTCGAATCCGTGTGCGCAACCTCTGCCTTGATGCGATACATGCCGACACCCAGTTCCAGCAAGGGCAGTTCGGCCCTCGATCCGGTCGCCCAGAGCGCTAGCAGACCGAGCAGGAACAGTCTGATCATGATGGAGCCTCCAATGGTGAAGATGCGCCAGGCGCACGTGCCGCGTGTTGATCACGGTCAGGACCGGCCTGCCCCCGCCGGCAAGAGCCCGGCATCCGCGTCCGCCCATTGCCCCGGCAGCAAACGGCCGAGACTCCATGGACCGATGGCGACACGTACCAGCCGCAGGGTCGGGTGACCGATCGCTGCCGTCATCCGGCGTACCTGTCGGTTTCGACCCTCGCACAGTTCGATCTCGAGCCAGCACGTCGGCACTGAAAGACGATGTCTCACTGGCGGTGAGCGAGGCCAGAGATCGAGCGGTTCATCGATGCGCCGGACCGAACACGGCCGGGTCGGACCGTCCTTCAGTACCAGACCGCGGCGCATGCCTGCCAGCGCCGCCTCATCCGGCTCCCGTTCGACCTGCACGCGATACACCTTCACCAGCTTGTGCCGGGGATCGGTGATGCGGTGCTGCAACGTCCCGTCATCGGTCAACAGCAGAAGACCTTCGCTATCGGTATCGAGCCGACCCGCCGGATACACCTCAGGCACATCCACATGGGTGGCGAGCGTCGGATGCCGTCCATCGGGAGAGAACTGGCAGACCACACCGTAAGGTTTGTTGAACTGGATGAGCCGGCTCATGCGCCCGTCGCGACCTGTCCCTGCAGGTGTCCGAAGCGGCGGGCGAAACGCAACTCCTCCGGATACGGGAAAAAATCCTGGATGTACCCTTCCCGGATGCGCTGCTGGGTGTCTTGCCAGAACTTCACGTCGAGCAGATCGCGGTGATACTTCAGGAAGGCGGCGCGCACCTTGGGCGTGGATAGCAGAAAGGTGGCGAACTCCTCCGGAAAGATGTCGTTGCGCTGCACCGAGTACCAGACCTCGCCCGACATTTCATACTCCGGACTGGGCGGGGGCGGAATACGCCGGAAGTTGCAGTCGGTCAGGAACTCGATCTCGTCATAGTCGTAGAACACCACGCGGCCATAGCGGGTCACGCCAAAGTTCTTCCACAGCAGGTCACCCGGAAAGATGTTGGCCACGGCCAGTTCGCGGATCGCGTTGCCGTACTCGTAGACTGCGTGGTCGATCTGCTCCTCATTGGCGGTCTCAAGGAAGATGTTCAGCGGAATCATGCGCCGCTCGATATAGCAGTGACGGATGACCAGAGTGTCGCCGTCGCGCTCCAGCATCGTCGGAGCCAGCTGCTCGAGCTGCTCCAGAAGTTCGGGCGCGAAACGATGAGCCGGCAGCGCGATGTCCGAGAACTCGATGGTGTCAGCCATGCGGCCCACACGGTCCACCTGCTTCACCATCAGGAATTTCTTCTTCACCGTCGCTCGATCGGTATCCTTCGAACTGCCGAACTTGTCCTTGATGACCTTGAATACATAAGGATAGGACGGAAGCATGAACACGAGCATGACCAGGCCGCGGATTCCCGGCGCCTCGACAAAATTGTCGTTCGAGTGGCGCAGGTGGTTGATCAGGTCACGGAAGAACATGGTCTTGCCCTGCTTGCCCAGCCCCAGCATCGTGTAGATCTCGGAACGCGGCTTCTTCGGCATCAGCGTGCGCAGGAACTGCACGTTTGCCGACGGAACCTGCATGTCGGCCATGAAGTAGGCGCGCGACAGCGAGAACATCACACTGACACGCCAGGGTTCAAGCAGTATGGTGTCCAGGAACAGCCCGCCCTTGCGATCGTGCAGTACCGTCACCATGAAGGGATACTCCAGGTGACCGTTGATTGCCTTGCCGATGACGTAGGCCGCCTTGTTGCGGTAGTAGGCGGAATTCAGCACCTGTATCTGCAGGTTCGCCTCCCTCGCCGGCCATTCGCGGCCCACGTATTCGAGCGCTGCGCGCATGATGTAGTCGACGTCGCGGTCAAGGTCGGTGAAGTGCCGCTGCCAGTCGAAATCCAGGAATATCCGCTTGACCGCCGCGCGCAGGCCAGTCTGGTTCGGGTAGTAGCTGCGCCAGGTAGGCGGATCGCTCTCGATCAGTTCGGTCGAGATGGCTGGCCGCACGAAGATGAAATCGTTGTGGAAATACTTGCGGTGCAGGATTTTCGTGGTGACCGAATTGAAGAACGTTTCGGCCAGTTCGGGCTGTCTGTGATTGACCAGCAGGCCGATGTACAACAGTTTGGCCTGCTGCCAGGTGTTGTCGTCGAGAGAATCCGCATGGAACTCGTCGTGCAGTCGGCCCACGCATTCGCGCACGCGATCATCGTAGTACTGTATCCGCTCGCGGATGCACCGCTGCTGTCCAGCCCAGTCAGCCTGCTCGAAACGCTGCTTCGCGCTGCCACTGAAGGTACGGAACAACGAATAGTGCTTGTCGAAGCCCTCGATCAGTGCCTGTGCGATGGCCTGTGCAACCTGGTTCTGCCCGGTCGGAAGATTCATGACGAGTTCGCTCTGGTCGGCAAGGCCGGCATTTTAGGACTGTTCCGGCGCGGACCGACAGCGCGACAGCACGAGACGCTCATCCGTAATGAGCGCTTTCTCGCACCGCTGTCGCATCCCGACCTATTGGGGGATAATCCGGGCGGCCCGCAGGCGGCAACCCCGCCACTGGGACGATAACCAGACAACACACCAAGGAGCTGGATGGCATGACTACCACTCACATCAAGATTCCCGCGGAGGGGACAAAAATCGTTTCCGGCGAGCCCATCCCGGACAACCCCATCATCCCCTTCATCGAAGGCGATGGCATCGGTGTGGACATCACGCCGGTCATGAAGCAAGTGGTCGATGCTGCGGTCGCGAAGGCCTACGGAGGCAAGCGCAAGATCACCTGGATGGAAGTCTATGCGGGCGAGAAGGCAACGCGCCTGTACGGTCCTGACGTCTGGCTGCCGGAAGATACGCTGGCTGCCCTCAAGGAGTACGTCGTGTCGATCAAGGGTCCGATGACGACGCCGGTTGGCGGCGGCATCCGTTCGCTGAACGTGGCACTGCGCCAGGAACTCGACCTGTATGTCTGCCTGCGCCCGGTGCGCTATTTCAAGGGCGTACCCAGTCCGGTCAAGCAACCCGACCTGATCGACATGGTCATCTTCCGCGAGAACACCGAAGACATCTATGCCGGTATCGAATGGCAGGCGGAATCCGACAACGCGCGCAAGGTGATCAAGTTCCTGCGCGACGAAATGGGCGTCAAGAAGATCCGCTTCCCGGAAACTTCGGCCATCGGAATCAAGCCGGTGTCGCGCGAAGGTTCCGAACGCCTGATTCGCAAGGCCCTGCAATACGCGGTCGACAATGACCGCAAGTCGGTCACTCTGGTGCACAAGGGCAACATCATGAAGTTCACGGAGGGTGGCTTCCGTGATTTCGGCTATGCACTGGCGCAGAACGAGTTCGGTGCGGAGCCGATTGATGGCGGTCCGTGGTGCAAGTTCAAGAACCCGAAGACCGGCCGCGACATCATCGTCAAGGACGCCATCGCCGACGCATTCCTTCAGCAGATTCTGCTGCGTCCCGCAGACTACGACGTGATCGCGACGCTGAATCTCAACGGCGACTACATTTCGGACGCTCTGGCGGCACAGGTCGGTGGCATCGGCATTGCGCCGGGTGCCAATATTTCCGACGCCTATGCCGTATTCGAAGCCACCCACGGTACGGCGCCGAAGTACGCTGGCCTGGACAAGGTGAATCCGGGATCGCTCATCCTCTCGGCGGAGATGATGTTGCGTCACATGGGTTGGCTCGAAGCCGCCGACCTCATCATCGCTTCGATGGAACGTGCCATCGGCGACAAACAGGTCACTTACGATTTCGCACGCTTGATGGACGGCGCTACCGAAGTATCGTGCTCGGATTTCGGGCAAGCGATGATTGCCCGCATGTGACCCGGCTCGGGACGTTCCGGACCGGACGTCCTGGCCTTGCCCCGAAAACGAAAAACCCGGCTTATGCCGGGTTTTTCGTTTTCGACTCCGCAGGATCCCGATCAAGCAGCCTGTATGTTGGCGGCCTGCTTGCCCTTCGGACCTTGGGTCACGTCAAACGTCACCTTCTGGCCTTCCTTCAGGGTCTTGAAACCGCCCATCTGGATCGCGGAGAAATGAGCGAAAAGATCCTCGCTGCCATCGTCCGGGGTGATGAAGCCGTAACCCTTGGAATCGTTGAACCACTTAACAGTACCAGTTGCCATTGATCTTATCCTCTCAACCTCTCAAATGAGCCGAAGCTCCCGTACATGTTTGTACTTCAAGTTCTGATGTTCTGACCTCGGGAACTACTGACCGCGCCGGAACTCGACAACGGTCAAGGACTGCGACCACTCGAGAGCTTGAACCAAACACAGAACGGCTTTTAGCCCAGTTAAGGCAGTCGGTCAACACGTTTCCATGCTGCACCACGGCAGACTCGCGACACGCTTTTCCGCCACGCGCCGACGGCCTGCATCGAAGTCGGCAAAGGCTTTCCGGCAAGTCTGCGCGAGCAGGTGCGTGGCTGCCGCGACCGCCCCGCACCCGATGGGGTCCGGCAGCGGAAAAGTGACACGTTTTCACGTGTTGCACACCCGATGATTGTGATTAGAATGAGCTCATGGTTACACGCAGGCAGGAAGATTCTCTCCTCGAACTTGAAAAGACACGGGTCAAACCCCCACCTCTATTCAAGGTCATGGTGCTGAATGACGATTACACCCCCATGGATTTCGTGGTGGGTGTCCTACAGAAGTTTTTCGGCATGAGCCGGGAACAGGCAACGCGCGTCATGCTCAAGGTACATACGGAGGGGGCGGGAGTTTGCGGCATTTACCCCAAGGACGTTGCGGCATCGAAGGTTGAACAGGTGTGTACCTTTGCCCGCCAGCATCAGCACCCGCTGGCGTGTGTGATGGAGGAAAACTGAAATGATCGCGCAGGAGCTGGAAGTCAGCCTTCACATGGCCTTTGTCGAAGCACGGCAGAAGCGCCATGAATTCATTACCGTCGAGCATCTGTTGCTCGCACTCCTCGACAATCCCTCTGCCGCCGAAGTACTGCGCGCCTGCGCGGTGAACATCGACGAACTTCGCAAGGAAC
This sequence comes from uncultured Methyloversatilis sp., assembly GCA_964555165.1. Lineage (GTDB taxonomy): Bacteria > Pseudomonadota > Gammaproteobacteria > Burkholderiales > Rhodocyclaceae > Methyloversatilis. Next base: position 48,352 of record CAZKRN010000034.1, read on the forward strand.
TGTCGGCATTCATCAATGAGCACACGCCGGTGGTCGATGGCAGCGAGGAAATCGACACACAACCAACCCTCGGTTTCCAGCGAGTGATACAGCGTGCCATCCTTCACGTCCAGTCATCGGGCAAGAAGGAAGTAACCGGGGCCAACGTGCTCGTCGCGATCTTTGGCGAAAAGGACTCGCACGCGGTGTATTTCCTGCAGCGTCAGGGTGTCACCCGCCTGGACATCGTCAATTTCATCTCGCACGGGATCACCAAGGCCGCACAGCCGGCATCCGCGTCCAAACCGGAATCGGAACAGGGTGAGCAGGATCACGAAGCCGGTCAGGCAGGCGGTGCGCTCGACAGCTTCACGCAGAACCTGAATGCACAGGCGCTTCTGGGCAAGATTGATCCGCTGATCGGTCGTGATCACGAACTTGAGCGCGTCATTCAGACGCTGTGCCGTCGCCGGAAAAACAATCCGCTGCTGGTCGGTGAGGCCGGTGTCGGCAAGACGGCCATTGCGGAAGGCCTGGCACGGCGCATCATCGAGGGGCGCGTACCCGACATCCTCTCGGACGCGACCATCTACGCCCTGGATATGGGTGCGTTGCTGGCCGGCACCAAGTATCGCGGCGATTTTGAGCAGCGCCTCAAATCGGTCCTGAAGCAACTCCTGGATAACCCGAACGCCATTCTTTTCATTGACGAGATTCACACCCTGATCGGCGCGGGGGCCGCTTCCGGCGGTACGCTGGACGCATCCAATCTGTTGAAGCCGGCACTGTCGTCCGGTCAGTTGAAGTGCATTGGTGCCACCACGTACACTGAGTATCGGGGCGTGTTCGAGAAGGATCACGCGCTATCCCGTCGTTTCCAGAAGATCGACGTAACCGAGCCAAGTGTCGAGGAGACGGTCTCCATCCTCAAGGGGTTGAAGTCGCGCTTCGAACAACACCACGGCGTCAAGTACTCGGCGACTGCGCTGTCCTCCGCCGCGGAACTGTCTGCCCGGTACATCAACGACCGTCACCTGCCGGACAAGGCGATTGACGTCATCGACGAAGCGGGTGCTGCGCAGCGCGTGCTGCCCAAGTCCAAGCAGAAGAAGGTGATCGGCAAGACGGAGATCGAGGAGATCGTTGCCAAGATTGCCCGCGTACCGTCGCAACACGTGTCAAACGACGACCGCTCGGCTTTGCGCAATCTTGATCGCGATCTGAAGAACATGGTTTTCGGGCAGGACAAGGCGATCGACGCACTCGCTACAGCGATCAAGATGTCCCGGTCCGGACTCGGAAATCCGAACAAGCCGATCGGCTCCTTCCTGTTCAGCGGGCCCACCGGTGTCGGCAAGACGGAAGTCGCTCGCCAGTTGGCTTACTGCATGGGCATTGAACTGATCCGCTTCGACATGTCCGAGTACATGGAACGTCACGCGGTCAGTCGCCTCATCGGAGCCCCTCCGGGCTACGTCGGGTTCGATCAGGGCGGGCTGCTGACCGAGGCCGTTACGAAGAAGCCGCATGCAGTGCTGCTGCTTGACGAAATCGAGAAGGCGCATCCGGACATCTTCAACATCCTGTTGCAGGTGATGGACCACGGCACGCTGACCGACAACAACGGTCGCCAGGCCGACTTCCGCAACGTGGTCATCATCATGACCACCAATGCGGGTCAGGAAACACTGCAGAAATCCGTCATCGGCTTCACGGCCGAGCGACAGCCGGGCGACGAGATGGTCGACATCAAGCGGCTGTTCACTCCGGAATTCCGTAACCGCCTGGACGCCATCATTTCGTTCAAGCCTCTGGACCGCGAGATCATCCTTCGCGTGGTGGACAAGTTCCTGATGCAGCTCGAAGGCCAGTTGCAGGAGAAGAAGGTCGAAGCTCTGTTCTCGGACGCGCTCCGCAGTTGGCTGGCGGAAGCCGGTTTCGATCCGCTGATGGGTGCCCGCCCGATGGCGCGCCTGATCCAGGACACCATACGCTCGGCCCTCGCAGACGAACTTCTGTTCGGCCGGCTGACCGGCGGCGGCAAGGTGACCATCGATCTGGACGGCGACAAGAAGGTAAAACTGGTGTTCGACGAGGAAGAACTCGCAACGCCAGCTTGACCGACATCCACATGACGAATCGAGGCGGCCATAATGGCCGCCTCTTTTTTTGCCTCACCCACACCACGTACCCCCGAAAACCGGAAAGGACAACTGATGGACATTCACACCGCCGACCTGTGCGATCAATTCGAGAACGAACTGCACATCTGCACACCGATGCTCCGGAGTTTTGGCGGACGCAGCGCGTTCGGCGGCCAGATGTCCACCCTGAAGCTGTTTGAGGACAACGGTCTGGTGCGCAAGGCGCTCGAAGCCGACGGCGAGGGGCGCGTGCTGGTGGTCGATGGCGGCGGCTCGATGCGCCGTGCCCTGGTCGGCGACCAGATCGCCGCTCTGGCCGTGAAGAATGGCTGGGCAGGCGTCGTCGTCTATGGGTGCATCCGTGATTCAGCTGCGATTGCGGAAATGGATATCGGCGTCTTCGCGCTCGGAACACACCCCTTGAAAACGGTGAAGCGCAACGAAGGTCAGGCAGACATCACGGTCAGTTTTGGCGGCATCGATTTCATACCCGGGCACTACCTCTACGCGGATGGCGACGGCGTCATCGTCTGTCCGCGCCAACTGATTTGATGGCGCCGCCTTGAGCGAATACGCCCGCTGTGGTCGCTCTTGACGGCCACACCTTTCGCAACGCACAAGTTTCCAGTGGATTTCCTGCACTTTTTCACGTACAGCTCAGGCGCAAAACGGCAAGCTATTGTTTTGTTTTGGAAAGCAACTTCTTATGTCTTATACAAGACCTCTTGTTGCTTTGCCAAAGCATCTTTATACTTGACGCCGTCACGATAGCCGGTCGCATCCATTCATCGATCGGCTTCCCGGGCGCCCGGTCTGCTCGCTGCCAACCGCTGCGACAGGCCCACGCGGGTTTCGTGGATCGGCCCGCATCGGTTCATCGGCCGGATGATGTCCGGACTGCCCAGTCCGGCATGGGTGTCAGCACCGTTTCAGGATGTATTTCAAAGTCAGGGCTTGCGGGTAGCGAAGGCCATCCGTTCGGGTTGTTTTTTTCTTCGAGGACATGCAATGAGCACGAAAGAACAGGAAATCGCCAAGATTCAGAAGGATTGGGATGAGAACCCCCGCTGGAAGGGCATCAAGCGCGGCTACACCGCCGAGGATGTCTATCGTCTGCGCGGCTCCTTCCCGGTCGAGTACACGCTGGCCCGCCGCGGTGCGGAAAAGCTGTGGGATCTGGTCAACAACGAGCCGTTCATCAACTGCCTGGGCGCTCTGACCGGTGGTCAGGCCATGCAGCAGGTGAAGGCCGGCGTCAAGGCGATCTACCTGTCGGGCTGGCAAGTCGCTGCCGACAACAACTCGTACGAAGCGATGTACCCGGACCAGTCGCTGTACCCGGTTGATTCGGTGCCGACCGTTGTGAGCCGCATCAACAACAGCTTCAAGCGCGCTGACGAAATCCAGCACGCCAAGGGTGTTTACGCCGGCGACAAGGGCTACATCGACTACTTCGCCCCGATCGTGGCCGATGCCGAAGCCGGTTTCGGCGGCGTGCTGAACGCCCACGAACTGATGAAGGCGATGATCCGCGCTGGCGCCGCCGGCGTGCACTTCGAAGACCAGCTGGCCTCCGTGAAGAAGTGCGGTCACATGGGTGGCAAGGTGCTCGTGCCGACCCAGGAAGCCGTGCAGAAGCTGATCGCCGCCCGTCTGGCTGCCGACGTCTACGGCGTCCCGACCCTGATCCTGGCCCGTACCGATGCTGAAGCCGCCGATCTGCTGACCAGCGACTGCGATCCGATCGACAAGCCCTTCGTCACGGGCGAGCGCACTGCCGAAGGCTTCTACAAGACCAAGAAGGGACTGGAACAAGCCATCTCGCGCGGTCTGGCCTATGCGCCGTACGCCGACCTGATCTGGTGCGAAACCGGTACGCCGGATCTGGCTTTCGCCAAGGCTTTCGCTGACGCGATCCACGACAAGTTCCCGGGCAAGATGCTGGCCTACAACTGCTCGCCGTCGTTCAACTGGAAGAAGAACCTCGACGACGCAACCATCGCCAAGTTCCAGCGCGAGCTGGGCGCGATGGGTTACAAGTACCAGTTCATCACCCTCGCGGGCATCCACAACATGTGGTACCACATGTTCGATCTGGCCCAGGACTACGTGGCCCGCGGCATGTCCGCCTACGTGGAAAAGGTTCAGGAGCCGGAATTCGCGGCCCGCGACCGCGGCTACACCTTCGTGTCGCACCAGCAGGAAGTCGGCACCGGCTACTTCGACGACGTGACCACCAC
>CAZKRN010000035.1:0-50166 GCA_964555165.1 uncultured Methyloversatilis sp.
CCGGCAGCGCGGTGTAGTGCAGGTGGTGCGGGCCCGCCCACATGTAGGTGAAGATGAGGGCCCAGAAGTGCACCACCGACAGACGGTAGGAGTAGACCGGACGTTCGGCCTGCTTCGGCACGAAGTAATACATCATGCCGAGGAAGCCGGCGGTCAGGAAGAAGCCGACCGCGTTGTGGCCGTACCACCACTGCACCATGGCGTCCTGTACGCCGGCGTAGGCCGAGTAGGACTTCCAGAAGCCGGCCGGTATGGCTGCGCTATTCACGAGGTGCAGCACCGCGACGGTCAGGATGAAGGCGCCGTAGAACCAGTTCGCGACATAGATGTGCGAGGTGCGGCGCTTGGCGATGGTGCCGAAGAACACGACCGCGTAGGCCACCCAGACCAGGGTGATCAGCACGTCGATCGGCCACTCGAGTTCGGCGTATTCCTTGCCCGAGGTAATGCCCAGCGGCAACGTGACCGCAGCCAGCAAGATCACCAGCTGCCAGCCCCAGAACACGAACTCGGCCAGCCACGGCGCGAACAGCCGTGTATGGCAGGTGCGCTGCACGACGAAGAACGAAGTCGCCATCAGCGCACAGCCGCCGAAGGCAAAGATGACTGCGTTGGTGTGTAGTGGCCGCAGTCGACCGAAGTGGAACCACTCGCCGACATTGAGTTGCGGCCAGACCAGCTGGGCAGCGATCACCACCCCGACCAGCATGCCCACGATGCCCCAGACCACGGTCATCAGTGCAAACTGCCGCACCACCCGGTAGTCGTAGGTACCGTGAACGGACCCCATTGCTTCTGTTTTCATTTTTGCCTGCTCCCACATTGAAATTCGCACCGTCGCGCCAGCCGGAAAGGCGCACGCACGCATGATCCGGCCCGAAGGTTAGGTGTTCGGCCACAGGCAGGTCTTGACCCACGTCAAGCGACCGACCCACAGACTTCAGGGAAGAACGTATTCCGCTGCAGCAAGGGCTGACGCATCGAGTCCGCATCGAAACCGTCTGCCAACAAATCAAAGGTTTCCGGAAACTCACGGAAATCAATTTACGAAATTCAATTTCGCGCTTACTATTTGAATTCCAGACAAACCTACGGAGACTATTTGATGTCCGGCCAGAGCTACGATGAACTGATGGCAAAGATTGCTGAGCTGCAACAGGAGGCTGAAGCGGTCCGTCGAATGGAACTGGATGCGGTGATCGCCGACGTGCGCGCAAAGATCAAGAAGTACAATCTGAGCGCCACCGATCTCGGTCTGTCCGGCGCACCGGCACGTCGTAATGCGCGACCTGCGGCCCCGGCGCGGATCAAGATCGCTCCCGGCTCGTATCGCAACCCCGCGACCGGTGAAATCAAGGAAGTCGGCGCCGCTGGCCGCAAGCCGGGATGGCTGGCCGCGATGAATGCAGACGAGCTGGCCGCTGCGCGCGTTTCCTGATCGCGACACCTGAAAATGAAAAAGGCACCTTGCGGTGCCTTTTTCATTTCGTACGTCCCGCGAGCGCCTCTTCCTTCAACGCGCGGCGCAATATCTTTCCCACATTCGTCTTCGGCAATTCGGCACGGAATTCGACGTGGCGGGGAACCTTGTACGGGGTCAGCTGCGTCCGGCAGTGTTCGATGACCCGTTCGGCGTTCAGCGTCGAGTCCTTGCTGACGACGAACACTTTGACCACTTCACCGGAATGCTCGTCCGGAAGCCCGATGACGCAACATTCCAGCACACCGGCACAGCCGGCCACGACATCCTCGACTTCGTTCGGGTATACGTTGAATCCGGACACGAGAATCATGTCCTTCTTGCGGTCCACAATGCGCACATAGCCCGCCTCGTCGACGGTCGCGACATCGCCGGTCCTGATGAAACAATCGGCCGTCATGACCGCTGCCGTCTCCTCCGGACGCCGATAGTACCCCTTCATGACCTGCGGGCCACGCACACACAGTTCTCCGGCCTCACCGACCGGCAGTTCCTCGCCCTGATCATTTCTTATGGATATTTCCGTAGACGGGACAGGCAAACCGATGCAACCGCTGAAATCCTCCTTGTCCGGCGGATTGATACACACGGCCGGCGATGTTTCCGTCAATCCGTAAGCCTCGATCAATGGTTTGCCCGTGATCGCTTTCCAGCGTTCGGCCACGGCCCGCTGGACCGCCATTCCGCCGCCCAGAGAAACCGTCAGCCTAGAGAAATCAAGTTTCGCGAAATCCGTGTTGTTGAGCAGCGCGTTGAACAGCGTATTGACACCGGTAATGACCGTGAATCGGTATTTCGCCAGTTCCTTGACGAATCCTGGAATATCACGCGGATTGGCAATCAGCACGTTGGTCGCCCCGAGTTTCAGGAAGACCAGGCAATTCGCGGTGAGCGCGAAGATGTGATAGAGCGGCAGCGCCGTGATCACGATCTGCGGACCACTGATGAAAGGGCGTATCCAGGCGTCCGCCTGCATCATGTTGGCGACGACATTCCTGTGCGTCAGCATCGCGCCCTTGGCAACGCCTGTCGTCCCCCCCGTGTATTGGAGAAAGGCGATGTCCGCGTGCACCACATTGACCGGATTCAACACGTGTGCGCGACCGAGCTTGAGCGCATCGTTGAAGCGGACAGAACCGGCCAGTTCGAAAGACGGCACCATCTTCTTCACATGCCGCACCACGAAATTGACGATCAAGCCCTTGAGCCCCGACAGCAGATCGCCAAGTGCCGCGACCACGACATGGCGGACCGCCGTGTGCTCGACGACACGCTGCAGGGTTGCGGCGAAATTCTCCAGTACGACAATCACCTCCGCCCCGCTGTCGTTGAGCTGGTGCTCCAGCTCCCGCGGCGTATAGAGCGGATTGCAGTTGACCACCGTATAACCGGCACGCAACGCACCGAACATGACCACAGGATATTGCAGGACATTCGGCATCATGATGGCGACCCTTGACCCGGGCACCAGACCGATCACCGATTGCAGATAGGCGGCAAACGCGGCACTCAGCCGGTCGAGCTCGGCATAGGTGATCGCCGTGCCCATGGAGACGTACGCATCGCGCCCGGCAAACTCCCGGCAACTGCGCTCGAAAACCTCGCCGACCGACATGAACTCAGATGGGTCGATTTCGGCCGGAACGCCGCTGGGGTAGCTTTTCAGCCACACCTTCTCCATGGTCTCCTCCTCGCTCACTCTGGGTGGTGCAGAGCAGACGGACCCGCACCTTGGGGCGTTCAGGGCAGCAACGTCAGCCCGACATATCCTCCATCGGCCAATCCCTGATGTAACTCTTCAGCATGCGGTTCTCGAAGCTCTGCTCCTCCAGCATCGCACGGGCGACATCATGGAAGGACAGCACACCCATCAGCGTATCCCCTTCCATGATGGGCAGATAGCGGCAGCGGTTCTCCAGCATCAACCGGCGCAGTTCGTCGACTTCCATGTCCGGGTGTGCGGTGGCCGGGTCGCGCTGCATGACCGACGCGACGGACAGCAACTGCCAGTCTCCGCCGGCGGCACGCACCGACCGGAGCACTTCACGGAAACTCAGCAACCCGACCATCCGTCCGTTCTCCATCACCACCAGCGAGCCGACGTCGAGATCGGTCATCGTGACCACCGCATTGCCCAGCGTCTGCTGGGGCGCGACGGTGTAGAGCACGGTGCCCTTGATGCGCAGGATTTCATGTACTTGCATGATGCCTTCTCTCCTCCTTGCCGTATCGGCACGGTATGCCGCCACGGATGACCATGAGGCGGATGGTAGTCAAAAGCACCGGTAACGCAAAGCTGCCGGGCTAGAAAAGAGTGTGCAATTGCCCGTCCGGCCGCAGAAGAGCCCCCCGCACGGCAACTCCCGGCCGAATTGCAGCGACGGCGGCAGCATAGACGCGGAGTTGATCGGCATATTCTTCCGCGCGACCGGACGCTTGCCCGCTCTTGTAGTCAAGTACCCAGATTTCGTCGTCGAATTCGACCAGCCTGTCGATACGCCCGACTACGCCATCCGGCAGCACGAATTCCAGTTCGCTTGCCGCCCATCGGTACTGCGACGGGTCGAAGAAGCGTCCGAGCGTGGAATCCGCAACCAGTCCGCGCGCGATGCGTTCCAGCTCACCCCATCGCGCCTCGTCCAGACCGGACGGACGCTGTGGCGGCGGTTCGCCGCAGGCAAGCGATTCCAGCCAGACGTGCAGGCCGTTCCCCCATATCCGCGCATCGGTGAGCACGATCGCATGGCGGCGCTCGCCTGTCGCCGGCACCTCCACCGCGCCGGGTGGAGGCGCTGAGGAAGGCCGCAACGGCTCCGGTACAGGCGGGGTATCGACATCGCCAAACGCGATGCGGGTTGCGCCGTTCGCCATCACCGTGGCACCGGCACAGTCACCGACGGCCTGTTCAAGCAGCTTGAGCCAGCTTGCTCCGTCATGGCCGCGGGCCGGTGCCACGCCGCTGGCAAAAAGGAACTGGCGTGCCCGTGTCACCGCAACGTAGAGCAGATTGGCGTCCTCCCGCGCCGCAGCGCGCGCCTCGGCCGCGATGAATTCATCGCGTGCGCGTCCCTGGTTGTCCTTTCGCTGCAGCAGCGACAGATGAGCCGGCGCCGGCGCACCCGGCGGCCAGGCCAGCAGGACACGCACGCCGCTGTCGGCGCGCGGCTTCGCCACCGCGTCGGCCAGCCAGACGACAGGCGCCTCCAGTCCCTTGGCGGCATGTATGGTGAGCACGCGTACCCGGCCGCGTGCCGCGTCCTCGCCCTGTATCAAGCCTTCGTCCGGCGACTCGTCATCCTCGCCGCGCAGGCGCGACAGTTCGTCGAGAAAGCGCGGCAAGCTCGGGAAGCGGCCACTATCGACCTTCAGTGCGAGTTCGATGAAAGCATCGAGATTGGCGCGCACACCCGGCCAGGCAAGCGCATCGACAGCAGAGGCATAGCGCGCCATCAATTCGCCCTGATCGAACACCCGGTCGAGCAGATCATGTACCGGCAGCACGGCCGACAAGGCAAGCCAGTCTGACAACAGCCGCGCCGCGCGCCCGAAGGCGGCATCGTCGGCCGTCGCCATCCGTCGGAGCGCCGGCCACAGAGCCGGCCCCTGGGCGGACAGCGCCAGCAGTTGCCGGTCGGTGAACGCGAACAGCGGACAGCGCAGCACGTGGGCCAGCGACAGTGCGTCGGCCGGAGCCGCCAGGAAGCGCAACAGCGCCTGCAGGTCGGTCGCTTCCAGCGTATCGAGCAGGCGACCGCGGCTGGCTCCGGAATACGGGATACCGTGCGCGCGCAGCGCCGCTTCGTATACCGACAGACCGGTACGTCGGCGCAGCAGGATCATCATGTCGCCGTAATGTGCCGGCCGCGTCAGACCGCTGCGCGGGTCGCGCACCGCCACGTGGCCGGCCATCGCCTTCAGTCGTCGGCACATGGCATCCGCCTCGCGCCGTCGACGGCTGTCCTCCGCGGTGTCCCGCGCGCGCAGGAGCGGATTGCGCAAACCGTCGGCGGCGGGTGCCGCCGGTTCGTTACCGCCCTCGTGGCCGAAGGCGGGCAGGATTTCCACGGCACCCGGAAGATCGTGCTGAGCCGTGGTGTGCGGCGCGAAACCTTCGAAAAGGGCCAGCGTGCCGAACAGCGCATTCACCGTCTGCACCACGGCCGGACTGCTGCGTCGTGTTTCGTTGCGTCTCAGATCGAGCGCGCCGAAACGCCGGGCGAAGGCCTCGCGTGCATGCGAGAAGATGCGCGGATCGGCACGGCGGAAGCGGTAGATCGACTGCTTCGGATCACCGACAACGAACACCCGTGGCTGGATCTGATCCGGGGCGTAGGCGTCCAGCCAGTGCATGAGCACCTGCCATTGCAGCGGATTCGTGTCCTGGAATTCGTCGAGCAGCAAGTGGCGGTAACGCGCGTCCAGACGCGCCTGGATGAAGGGCCCGGTCTGGGCGTCGCCGAGCAGACGGGCGGCATGCCATTCGAGATCGCCGAAATCCAGCACACCGGCACCGCGCTTGACCCGGTCGTAGGCGTCCAGCATGGCGGCTGCCACCCGCAGGGCATGGCGGTTCAGTTCCCAAGCGGCATGGTCGGCCAGTGCGCCCAGGCTGCGCAATACGGCGCCGGCGCAAGCGCCGGACAGAACCTGCGCCCGCTCGCCCTCGCCGCTTGCCGCAAGGGTCTTGTCGACCGTGACGACGCGCGGCTCATCCTTGCCGGTCAACAGGGCTGTACGCACGCCGGCAAGGAAATCCTCCGGCTCCACGCACGACAACGCCTGTTCAAGCGCCGTTGCCATCTGCTGCAACTTCTTGCCACCCCGACCCAGGATGCGTGCCAGTTCGGCCGCATCCCTGCGGAAGGCGGCGTCGCCGGACAACGCGACGGCCGGAGCCTCGCGGTCGGCGCCGAAAAAGGATTCGAGATGCGCCAGCATGCCCTCAAGTCCGGCGTGCGCGGCGAGCCAGGCCTCCCATTCCGCGCGGCGTTCGATCAAGGCGCCGGCCAGACCGCGCGCACCGGCAAGCCCGGCCTGCGACAGCAACCAGCGCAGCGACCGCGCCAGCTCGCCGTCGGGCTCTCCGGCTGCCCGGCGCATCAGCACCCCCCAGGCCTGATCGCGCAGGCGTGCCGTGCGGTCCGCGAGTTGCAGGCCACCCAGGCCGGCGGACAGCGGTGCCGCGCCGAGCAAGGACGAGAACCAGCCGTGAAAGGTATTGATCGTCAATCCCGGCCTGGCCTGGGCGGTCTGCTCGAACAGACCGCGTGCGCGCGCGAGCAAGGCCGTGTCGCTGCGGGCATCGATGCCACGCTGCGCGAGAAAATCGACAGCCGCGGCGTCGTCGGCCACCGCCAGCTCGCCCAGCCAGTGCCGCAATCTTTCCTCGATCTCGCGCGCCGCCTTTCGCGTATAGGTGATGGCAAGAATTTCGCCCGGAGCCGCGCCGGCGAGGAGAAGGCGGATCAGCCGGGACACCAGTGTCCACGTCTTGCCGCTGCCGGCACAGGCCTCGACCACCACGCTGACGGCCGGATCGAGCGCCTGCAGAGTGTCCTGGCTCAACGGTCCGCCCGCCAGTCGCGGCGGCACAGGCCGCGTATGTCGCAATGGCTGCAGGCCCGCTCGTCACCGTGCGCGGGCAATGCGGCGCCGGCGCGCAGTGCCGGAAAAACCGTGCCGATCAGGCCGTGCAGCGCTGAGGCCGCTGCCAGGGGATCGGGCTGCGCGAACGCGACAGGTTCCGCTTCGTCCAGCGCCAGATAGGCGGCGTCGATCACGGGCGACTCCATGAGCAGGGCATAGAAAGCCAATTGCACGTCTTCGCCCCCCTCCACGCTGTCCTTGACGTTCTTGGCACTGCGCAGCTTGTAGTCGAGCAGCGCGATGCCGTCGGCAGCACGATCGATGCGGTCGATGCGCCCTTCGAGCGCCAGTGCGCTGCCATCGGGCAGATCGAGCATGCGCCGGCATGGCTGTTCGCCACCGGCGAACAGCCAGCCGGCGGCTTCGCGTTGAAGTGCCCAGGCAACATAGGCCGGCGCGCGCTGTTGCAGCCGGTCGGACCAGGCGTGCTCCTGGAAGTTACGCGCGATCGCGTCGGCAAAGACCCGCGCGATGATTTCGCACAGCGCATGTTCCAGATCGCCGGCCGCGAGCCGGGCAAGTACCGGATGCGCAGTGTGGAAATCCAGCAACACGCGATGTATCCGCTCTCCGACCCCCCCTTTGTCCAGCGTTTCCTCGACCTCGTCACCCTCACTCAGCCCGAGCACGCGGCGCGCGAAATAGCGATAGGGACATGCCATCAGGTCGGCCATCGCACTTGCGGTGAGCCGGTCGGGCACGCGCGTGGGGTCCAGCACCGGCGCACTTGCAAGCGGCGGCAGCGGCAGCGGCAGCGGATCGACAAGAGCCGGCGCCGCCTGCATCGCCGACGGCAGGCCGGTCTGCCGCACCATAAGATCGAGCCGTTGCAGGTCGTCCGCCGGCAGCAGCGCTTCACCATTGCGCAGGGCCTGCCAGCCGAACACCACTTCTTCCGAGCACTCGATCAGACCGGCCAGATCCTCACGCAGCTGGTCAGCCATCTGCGACGCATCGTGCAGGCCCAGTTCCCGCCGCAGCCCGTCGTGGCCCAGAACGCCGCGCACCCGTGGCGGCGCCAGATGTTCGCTGTCCGCGCCGATGACATAGACCGCTTCGAAACTGCGCAGGCGCGTGGCCGGCAGATGGGTGAGCACGACCGGGCTGTCGATGGCACTGTCGCGGAACAGCGCCTGTTCGAACTCGCCGTTGAGCCATTGCCGCCAGTCGGCGAAGTTCAGGTTGAGCGACACACCGCTGCTGTCGACGCGCAACTGTTCGAGCAGCGCGATCACCTGCGCGCCGGCCGTGTCCTGCGCCAGCGCCTCGCGCGCCTGAAGCGCATCGAGCGCCGACAGCAACCGTTCGATCCAGAACGAAGCGGGCGCGCTGCCGGTCGGCATGCGCCCGACCGCCAGCGCCAGCGAATGCAGCAATGCGGCTGCCGGGCGCGCAGCCAGATCGTGCGCCGCGTCGGCCAGCAAGGCCTGAAGGCCGTCGAGATGGTTGCGCCGCACCACCCAGGCATCGAGTTCGGCCACCGCCTGCGCATGCCGATCGGCGTCCATCGAACCCGCTACATAAGGCGAGCGCACGAGGTCAAGCAGATCGCGGTGATAGCCATCGGATGCCAGACACTGCAGAAGGGCATCGACGGTCGCGGCAGCGCGCGTGGTCGACAACTTCCAGCCGGTCTCGTCGGCGAGAAGCACCTGGCGGCGCTCCAGCAGCGCACGGGTACGTCGCGCGGCTTCGCGGTCCGCCGCCACCAGGGCGATGTTCCGCCGTCCTGCCGCAAGCCAGCCGCAAATGCAGTCGGCCGCATGCCGAGCCGCCTGCTCCAGCGACTGCGAACTGACCAGGCGGGTACGATCGAGCAGCGCCTGTGCGTCGCACAGACTCACCGGCCGCGAACCGACCGCACGGCGGTCGGCAGGATCCACCGGCCAGGCACCGGCCAGCGCACGCGCCGACGCGCTCGCCCCGTCCTCGCGCCTTGCGCTGACGAACAGAACCGGCGCCCGCTGCGCCCAGGTCTCCAGCCATGCCGGTGGAGGCACAGACCGATCGGACACGAAGGTGAGCGGGCGGGTTGCCTGCGCCGCCGCACGCTGCAGGGCCTGCACGGCGGCTCTCGCATGTCCGGGCGCACCTGTGCAGTCGGCCAGCCACACCGCGTGCACCAGCCGCGCCTCCAGCGACAATGCCTCGCTGTCGTGCAGCGCGTGGGTGCGGGCGAACAGACCTTCAAGCGACGCCTCATCCGGCGGGTCGATGTCGGCGAGCGCGTCGGCAAGATCGATCAGTTCGCGCGCCACCGCCCACAAGTCGGCGTCGCCCAGCCAGTGCATGCGACGCAGCTGGGCCACCAGACCAAGCAGGCGACGGGCGTGCGATTCCACGGGCGCCTCGCCCAGCCATCGGGCGGCCAGCAGCTGCGGTGTCAGCATGCGTGGCATGAACAACGCCCGGCCGGCCGTCGAAGACAGCGCGTTGCGCAGCGGCGTCGCCAGCGCAATGGACGGCAGGACGAGATCGGTGCCGGACAGTGCTGCACCGTGCCGGTCAAGCAACAGCGCGGCCAGCCGGCCGAAGAAATCCGGCCCCGGCGGCAGCGACAGTGAGGTGGTCCCCGCTGCGCTCATGGACCGATGCGGGCAGTCAGGGCGGGCAGTGGCGCAATCAGCGCTCGAGCATGCCGAGCTTGTCCTTTACCTTGGCCCAGTCGTCGGCGTCCGGCAGCGCATCCTTGCGCTCGATGATGGCCGGCCACTCCTTGGCCAGTTCGGCATTCAACTCGATGAACTGCATCTGGTCGGCCGGCACGTCGTCCTCGGCGAAAATGGCTTCGGCCGGGCATTCCGCCACGCACAGCGTGCAGTCTATGCACTCGTCCGGGTCGATCACGAGAAAGTTCGGACCTTCGCGGAAACAATCGACCGGGCACACATCGACACAGTCGGTGTACTTGCACTTGATACAGGATTCGGTGACGACGTAAGTCATGATTTCTCCGTTCGGCCGTCGAGGGGCGACCGTGCATGAACCTGAAAAGGCGGGCATGGCGGAATCGGAAACGGTTTTCCGATCCAATCTGGCGGCGGAGTTTACCACCCGCCACCGGCCACCACCCGCCCTCGCTGTCGCGGCGCGGCGACATGGGCTCATGACTTTTTATATTCCCTGCCCTCACAGCGCTGCACCAGCGACGGATTTTTGTATTAGCATCTTGCAAACAGTTCGGAAGACACTCTTCTGGGTGCCGGACCGGTTCCGTGTTCTTTCCGGCGGTCCTTCTTCAGCAATTCCCTATTTCCAATATCCGGTTCACGTCCGCATCAAATGCGGGGTTCCGAATTCTGCGACCCGATCACTCAACTCGGCACGCCACATTCACCTGCTTCCAGATGACACGCGTCGCCGCGTGTCGGGCAAAGCCATCGGACAGCCCGGCCATCGCTTCCGATTCAGTGCCGACCCGAACCAGCCACTCCAGATCCCATTCCCAGTCAAGCACCGCGAGGAAACAATGAGCGAACACATCCACCACGTCACCGACGCCAGTTTTGAATCCGAGGTCGTCAAGGCTGACCTACCGGTCCTCGTCGATTACTGGGCAGAGTGGTGTGGTCCGTGCAAGATGATTGCCCCCATCCTTGACGAGGTTGCGCGGGACTACGCCGGCAGGCTGCGCGTGGCCAAGGTGAATATCGACGAGAACCAGGAAACGCCGGCCCGTTTCGGCATCCGCGGCATTCCGACCCTGATGCTGTTCAAGGACGGAAACGTCGAAGCGACTAAGGTCGGTGCGCTTTCGAAGTCGCAGCTCATCGCCTTCCTCGACAGCCACCTTTAATCATCATTCCGCGGGAGGCCCCTTCCGGAGCTTCCCGCAAGAGCCCGCAGAGGCTCCCCTCCCCACCCCGCACGCAGCCCCTCTTCACCATGCACCTGTCCGAACTGAAAGCACTCCACGTCAGCCAGCTTCTCGAAATGGCCCAGTCCTTCGAGATCGAGGGCGCCAACCGGCTGCGCAAGCAGGAACTCGTGTTCGCGATCCTGCGCAACCGGGCGAAGAAGGGCGAAAGCATTTTCGGAGATGGCGCGCTGGAAGTGCTGCCCGACGGTTTCGGCTTCCTGCGCTCGCCGGAAGCAAGCTATCTGGCGGGCACCGACGACATCTATGTCTCTCCCAGCCAGATCCGCCGCTTCAATCTGCACACCGGGGACACGATAGAAGGCGAAATCCGCACGCCCAAGGATGGCGAGCGTTACTTCGCGCTGGTCAAGGTCGATCGCATCAACAGCGAACCGCCGGAAGCGACCAAGCACAAGATACTGTTCGAGAACCTGACGCCGCTGCACCCGACCGAGCCGCTGAAGCTCGAACGCGACATGCGCGGGGAAGAGAACACCACTTCGCGCGTGATCGACATGATCGCGCCGATCGGCAAGGGCCAGCGCGCGCTGCTCGTGGCGCCGCCGAAGACCGGCAAGACCGTGATGATGCAGCACATCGCGCACGCGATCACCGCAAACCATCCGGAAGCCCAGCTCATCGTGCTGCTGATCGACGAGCGCCCGGAAGAAGTGACCGAAATGCAGCGTTCGGTGAAGGGGGAGGTCGTGGCCTCAACCTTCGACGAACCGGCCACCCGCCATGTGCAGGTCGCCGAAATGGTGATCGAGAAAGCCAAGCGCCTGGTCGAGCACAAGAAGGACGTGATCATCCTGCTCGACTCCATCACCCGCCTCGCCCGTGCCTACAACACGGTTCAGCCGGCTTCCGGCAAGGTGCTGACCGGCGGCGTGGACGCCAACGCGCTGCAGAAGCCGAAGCGCTTCTTCGGTGCCGCGCGCAACGTCGAGGAGGGCGGCAGCCTGACCATCATTGCCACCGCACTGATCGAGACCGGCAGCCGCATGGACGACGTGATCTACGAGGAATTCAAGGGCACCGGCAATATGGAAATCCATCTTGACCGGCGCATGGCGGAAAAACGGGTCTATCCCGCCATCAATGTGAATCGTTCAGGCACGCGCCGCGAAGAACTGCTGTTGCCGCCGGACATCCTCCAGAAGATCTGGATTCTGCGCAAACTGCTGTACAACATGGACGACCTCGAAGCGATCGAATTCCTGCTCGACAAGATCAAGGCCACCAAGAGCAACGGGGAATTCTTCGACGCGATGCGACGTGGGTGAGACAGGGGTTTCGCAGCGCATGCGCTGCGCCTGTCGAACCGGTCGGCTGTGCAAAGCCGACCGTGGGCTGAAGCAGGGGTTTCGGCGAGCACTGCTCGCCGCCTGCGTAACCGGTCGGCTATGCAAAGCCGACCGTGGATGAAGCAGGGGTTTCGCGAAGCACTGCTTCGCGCCTGCTGAACGGGCTGGCTGTGCAAAGCCAGCCTCCGTTGCATTTGGGTTTCGCAGCGCATTGCGCTGCCTTTACCTGACCACGCTTACTTGACCGACCAACGCCGCACACCGCGGCGTTTTTCTTTTGTGCCGCCGTGTCAGGCGCGAAGCGCCTCGACCACCGACAGTACTTCGCCCGGCGAATTGAGCGCATAGCCCGGGAGCGTAGACACCGCGCTCGCAAAGTCAGCCGACTTCAGCGCATCGAGCATGCGCTGCATCGACGGCAGCTCCAGCGTCTCCAGACGGCAGGCAAGGAAGTAGTGCTCCTCGGCGACCGGCACGAAATCCAGCTTGAACTGGCTGGCGGCGGCTTCGACGCCGAAGCCGGTGTCGGCCATGCCGCTGGCAATGTGCGCCGCCACCGCCGCGTGCGTGAATTCCACCGTTTCGTAGCCGCTGATGTCGTCCGCATCGATGGCCTGCTCGGCCAGCAGCAGGTCGAGCAGCACGCGCGTGCCGGCGCTGGCCTGTCGGTTGATGAAGCGCACGTCGGGACGCACCAGATCCTGCAGCGAGCGGATGTTCAGCGGATTGCCGGCAGCGACGAACAGACCCTGCGTGCGTGTGACCAGTCGGATCACGCGGTGCGCGCGCGGTTTCAGGTAACGGCCCAGCCGCGCCGCCAGCTCCGGCGTGACGCGCCCGCTCGGCAGATGAAAGCCGCAGATGTCGCAACTGCCGCGCGACATCGAGCCGAGCGCGTCGATCGATCCGAGGTACTGCAGTTCCAGCCGCACGCCCGCCACCCGCTCGATCAGTTCTGGCATCAGCGCGATCGCGTAGCCATGGCTCGCATGCAGCCGCAGCACCGGGTGCGTGTCCATCAGCGCCGCGTTGATCTCGCGGTCGATCTCGACCGACAGATTTTCCAGTTGCGGCGTCAGTCGCGCCTGGATGCGCTGCGCAGCCCAGGTCAGCTTCTCGCCCAGCGGCGTCAGTTCCGCTCCCTTGCCCTGCGACAGCTCGACCAGCGGCGTGCCGAAGAAGGCCGACCAGGTACGGATCAGGTTCCAGCAGTGGCGATAGGAAAAATCGACCTCGCGCGCCGCCTCGGTCAGCTTTCCGCTGCGTTGCACGGCTGCCAGCACCCGGAAAAGCAGCGGATCGATTTCGCGGCCCTCGGCGTTGCGGAAGCGCCACGCGGGCTCGATCTGGATGCGCATGTTAGGCATTTGTTTTCATATCGTTAAAAGCAAAACCGGCTGCTAACCTGCATTGCGAAGCCATTATTGGACCTTGATGGTGGCTGATTGGCAATTATGAACAAGAGTTCCAATCAGGAATTCAGCAGGAGACAGAGAGCCATGTCATCGCACCACCCCAACCCCGGCTTCGACGGGCGGCAGTTGCAGTCGCTGGTCGACCGGCACGCCGTTCTGCCCGGCGCGCTGCTGCCGATGCTGCACGCCATCCAGGAAGAATTCGGCCACGTGCCGGAACAGGCCGTGCCAGTCATCGCCAAAGGGCTGAACCTGTCGCGCGCCGAAGTGCATGGCGTGATCACCTTCTATCACCACTTCCGCAGCCACGCGCCCGGCCGCCACGTGGTGCAGGTCTGCCGGGCGGAAGCCTGTCAGGCCGTCGGTGCCGTTGCGCTCGAAGCGCACGCGAAGAAATGTCTCGGCGTCGATTTCCACGAGACGACCGACGATGGCGCGGTCACGCTGGAGGCCGTGTATTGCCTCGGCAACTGCGCGGTCGGCCCGTCGCTGCGGGTCGATGACGACATCGTCGGCCGCGTCACGCCAGAGCGCTTCGACGAAATCGTGGCAGAGCTGCGTGCGGAGGTGACGGCATGAGCACGCGCATCTACGTTCCCATCGATTCGACCGCGCTGTCGCTGGGTGCCGACAAGGTGGCAAAGGCCATCGCCGCCGAAGCGGCAAAGCGCGGCATCGCAATCGAGCTGGTGCGCAACGGTTCGCGCGGCGCCTTCTGGCTCGAACCGATGGTCGAGGTGCAGACACCCGCCGGCCGCGTGGCCTACGGTCCGGTGCAGCCGACGGATGTCGCCGCACTGTTCGACGCCGGCTTCGTCACCGGTGGCCAGCATGCGCTGTCGCTCGGCCTGACCGACGACATCGTGTATCTGAAGAATCAGGAACGGCTGACCAGCGTCCGCATCGGCCTCACCGATCCGCTGAGCCTGGACGACTACATCGACCACGGCGGCTTCGTCGGCCTCGACAACGCGCTGGCGACGAGCGGCGCCGACGTGGTGAAGGAAGTGACCGAATCCGGTCTGCGCGGCCGCGGCGGCGCAGCCTTTCCAACCGGCATCAAGTGGAACACGGTGCTCGGCGCGTCCGCCGACCGGAAGTACATCGTCTGCAACGCCGACGAGGGCGACTCCGGCACCTTCTCCGATCGCATGATCATGGAAGGCGACCCCTACTGCCTGATCGAGGGCATGACCATCGCCGGCATCGCGGTGGGGGCCACGCAGGGCTACATCTACCTGCGCTCCGAATACCCGCACGCCTTCGCGACGCTGAAGGAGGCGACCCGTCGCGCGCGTGCCGCCGGCTGGCTGGGCCAGGATGTGCGCAACTCGGGCAAGGCCTTCGAGCTTGAGGTGCGCCTGGGCGCCGGCGCCTACATCTGCGGCGAAGAAACCTCGCTGCTGGAAAGCCTGGAAGGCAAGCGCGGCATCGTGCGCTTCAAGCCGCCGCTGCCGGCGCTGCAGGGCCTGTTCGGCAAGCCAACCGTCATCAACAACGTGATCTCGCTGGCCTCGGTACCCATCATCCTGGCCAAGGGTGGGGCGTACTACCGCGACTACGGCATGGGTCGCTCGCGCGGCACCCTGCCCTTCCAGCTGGCCGGCAACATCAAGCGTGGCGGGCTGGTCGAGAAGGCCTTCGGCGTGACCATGAATGAGCTCATCCACGACTTCGGCGGCGGCACGCTCAGCGGCCGCTCGGTGCGCGCGGTGCAGGTCGGCGGACCGCTCGGCGCCTATGTGCCGGCGTCGCAGTTCGACCTGCCGCTCGACTATGAGGAATACGCCAAGCACGGCGCGATGATCGGCCACGGCGGCATCGTGGTGTTCGACGACACGGTCGACATGGTGCACATGGCCCGCTACGCGATGGAGTTCTGCGCCATCGAATCCTGCGGCAAGTGCACGCCCTGTCGCATCGGCTCGACGCGCGGCGTCGAGGTGATCGACCGCATCGTCGCCAACGAACAGCGCGGCAGGAACATCGCGCTGCTGCAGTCGCTGTGCGACACCATGCTGAATGGATCGCTGTGCGCGCTCGGCGGCATGGCGCCCTACCCGGTGCTGTCGGCACTGAACCATTTCCCCGAAGACTTCGGCGTCGACAAGACCGAAGCGGCCTGAGCACGCGAGAATCCAGGAGAACAGCCATGTCATTACCCAGAGAAACCGATTACGGCACACCCGCTCGCGAATCGGAAAAGGAAGTCACGCTGTCGATCGACGGCATCGAGGTGACCGTGCCGGCCGGCACCTCGGTCATGCGCGCCGCGCAGGAATGCGGCAGCCCCATTCCGAAGCTGTGCGCAACCGACAGCCTGGAGCCCTTCGGTTCCTGTCGCCTGTGCCTGGTCGAGATCGAAGGCCGCCGCGGCTACCCGGCTTCCTGCACGACGATTGCCGAAGCCGGCATGCAGGTGCGCACGCAGACCCCCAAGCTGGCCGACATCCGCCGCGGCGTGATGGAGCTCTACATTTCCGACCACCCGCTGGACTGCCTGACCTGCTCGGCCAACGGCAACTGCGAGCTGCAGGACATGACCGGCGTAGTCGGCCTGCGCGAGGTGCGCTACGGCATGAAAGGCAAGAACCACTTCGATCTGCTGTCGGCGCTGACGAAGGAAAAGGACGAGTCCAATCCCTACTTCAGCTACGACCCGTCGAAGTGCATCGTCTGCAACCGCTGCGTACGCGCCTGTGAAGAGACGCAAGGCACCTTTGCGCTGACCATTTCCGGCCGCGGGTTCGAATCCCGCGTGAGCCCGGGTGAAAGCCAGCCCTTCATGGAATCGGAATGCGTGTCCTGCGGCGCCTGCGTGCAGGCCTGCCCGACCGCGACGTTGATGGAAAAGGGCGTGATCGAGCACGGTCAGGCCGAAAAGAAGGTCACCACCACCTGCGCCTATTGCGGCGTCGGCTGCGCGTTCGACGCCGAGGTCAAGGGTACGACTGTCGTGCGCATGGTGCCGAACAAGGACGGCGGCGCCAACCACGGCCATTCCTGCGTCAAGGGCCGCTTCGCCTTCGGCTACGCCACGCACGCCGACCGCATCACCACGCCGATGATCCGCAAGAGCATCGAGGACGCCTGGCAGCCGGTCAGCTGGGACGAGGCGATCAACTACGCCGCCTCCGAATTCAAGCGCATCCAGGCGAAACACGGTCGTGACTCGGTCGGTGGGATCACGTCCAGCCGCTGCACCAACGAAGAAACCTATCTGGTGCAGAAGCTGGTTCGCGCGGCCTTCGGCAACAACAACGTCGACACCTGCGCACGCGTCTGCCACTCGCCCACCGGCTACGGCCTGAAACAGACGCTGGGCGAATCGGCCGGCACCCAGACCTTCGATTCGGTGATGAAGGCCGACGTCATCATGGTGATGGGCGCCAACCCGACCGACGGCCACCCGGTGTTCGGCTCGCAGATGAAGCGCCGCCTGCGCGAGGACGCCAAGCTCATCGTCGTCGACCCGCGCAGCATCGACCTCGTGCGCTCGCCGCACATCCAGGCGGAACAGCACCTGAAACTGAAGCCGGGCAGCAATGTCGCACTGATCACGTCGATGGCGCACGTGGTCGTGACCGAAGGCCTGGTCAAGGAGGACTTCGTCCGCGCGCGCTGCGAATGGCATTCGTTCGAACAGTGGCGTGACTTCGTCGCCCGGCCGGAGAACTCGCCGGAAGCGATGGAAATCCACACCGGCGTGCCGGCCGCCGACGTGCGCGCCGCCGCCCGGCTGTTCGCCACCGGCGGCAACGCGGCGATCTACTACGGCCTCGGCGTGACCGAACACAGCCAGGGCTCGACCACCGTCATCGGCATCGCCAACCTGGCGATGGCCACCGGCAACATCGGCCGCGAAGGCGTGGGCGTGAATCCGCTGCGCGGCCAGAACAATGTGCAGGGTTCCTGCGACATGGGCAGCTTCCCGCACGAACTGCCGGGCTACCGCCACGTGTCGGACGCGGCCACGCGCGCACTGTTCAAGGATGCCTGGGGTGTCGAGCCGCAGCCCGAACCGGGCCTGCGCATTCCGAACATGTTCGAGGCGGCGATGGACGGCAGCTTCCTCGGCCTTTACTGCGAAGGCGAGGACATCGTGCAGTCCGACCCGAACACGCAGCATGTCGAAGCCGCGCTGCGCGCGATGGAATGCGTGGTGGTGCAGGACCTCTTCCTGAACGAAACCGCGAAGTTCGCCCACGTCTTCCTGCCCGGTTCGAGCTTCCTCGAAAAGAACGGCACCTTCACCAACGCCGAGCGTCGCATCTCGCGCGTGCGCAAGGTGATGCCGCCGCTGGCCGGCAAGGAAGACTGGGAAGTCACCTGCATGCTGTCGAACGCGCTCGGCTACCCGATGGATTACCGCCACCCGTCCGAAATCATGGACGAGATCGCGCGGCTCACGCCCACCTTCCACGGCGTCAGCTACGAACGGCTGGACGAACTGGGCAGCATCCAGTGGCCGTGCAACGAACAGGCGCCTGAAGGCACACCCATCATGCACATCGACCAGTTCGTGCGCGGCAAGGGACGTTTCATGCTGACCGAGTACGTGCCGACCGAAGAGCGCACGTCGAAACGCTTCCCGCTGATCCTGACCACCGGCCGGATACTCTCGCAGTACAACGTCGGTGCGCAGACGCGACGCACCGCGAATTCGATGTGGCACGACGAGGATCGCCTGGAAATCCATCCGGCCGATGCCGAAACGCGCGGCATCAATGAGGGCGACTGGGTGGGCATCACTTCGCGCGCCGGCGAGACGGTGCTGCGCGCACGCGTGTCCGGGCGCATGCAGCCGGGCGTCGTCTACACCACCTTCCACTTCCCGGAATCGGGCGCCAACGTCATCACCACCGACAACTCGGACTGGGCGACCAACTGCCCCGAGTACAAGGTGACCGCGGTCGAGGTGACCCGCGTGACCCAGCCGTCGGAATGGCAGCAGCGCTACCGCGACTTCTCGCAGCAGCAGATCGACCTGCTGCCGAAGAAGCGCGAGAAGGTCTGAGTCGTGGGCGCCGTGCAGGCTCTCGCCATGGGCGGTCCGCTGCTCGCCTGCAACGAAGCGGGTGAGCCTAGCGGCGACGCCGTGCTGCACCCGGCGCAGCGGCTGCGCAGCGCTGTGCGCGTGAGCGCAGGCGTGCGCACCGCCAGCGTCGAATGCGTGGCCGAGGAGGTACCAGTGGCCATGGTGTACAACGGCATTTCGCACGCCGTGATGCTGGCCACGCCAGCCGATCTCGAAGACTTCGGCACCGGCTTCAGCCTGACCGAGGGCATCGTCGCGCGCGCATCGGATATCCACGACATCGACACTGCACACCACGCCGATGGCATCGAGGTGCGCATGCAGGTGTCGAACCGCGCCTTTGAAGCGCTGAAGGCGCGCCGCCGCACGCTGGCCGGACGCACCGGCTGCGGGCTGTGCGGCGTGGACAGCCTCGTCCAGGTGTCGCGCCAGGTGAAACCGGTGGCGGTGCGACCGTCGCTCGATGAAGCGGCCATCCACCGCGCCTTGGTCGCGCTCTGCGATGCCCAGGCGCTGCACGCGCTGACCGGCTCGGTGCACGCCGCCGCCTGGGCACACGCCGACGGCACGCTGTTCGCGGTGCGCGAAGACGTCGGCCGCCACAACGCGCTGGACAAGCTGATCGGCGCCGTCGCACTGGCCGGGCTCGACACCGCACAGGGTTTCGCGGTCGTCACCAGCCGCGCCAGTTACGAAATGGTGCTCAAGCTCGCCAGCGCCGGCGGCGGCCTGCTGGCGGCGATCTCGGCGCCGACCGGTCTGGCCATCGATCTCGCGCAGCGCAGCGGCGTCGCGCTTTGCGGCTTCGTCCGCGACGGCCGCATGGCGATCTACACCGAACCCCGAATCAGTACAGCAACGCGAACGGAATAGCAGATGGACATCCACAACCTCGTCAAGATGGCCAACCAGATCGGCCAGTTCTTCCACAGCTACCCCGACCACGACGAAGCGGTGCGCGAAATCGCCGCCCACATCCGGCGCTTCTGGGAACCCCGCATGCGCCGTGCGATCATCGATCACGCGAACCGCGGCGGCGACACCGGTCTGCTGCCGCTGGTCAGCGAAGCACTGCAGCACATGCAGGCGCAGGAAATCTCCACCACCTGAAAGGACACCTCACCGATGAGTTCACTGACGACGCTGCGCGACCTGATGGGTCTCGGCCACGAACCGGGCCTGCTTGCCGACGCCGCCCTGGTGATGATCGATTGCCAGAACACCTACCGTGAAGGCGTCATGCAGCTCTCCGGCGTCGAGGCCGCACTGCTCGAAGCACGCCGCGTGCTCGACCGTGCGCGCGAGCTCGGCCGCCCGGTCATCCACATCCAGCACGACGCCGGTCCGGGCACGCCCTACGATGTCAATGCCGCGATCGGTCGCATCGCCGACATCGTCGCGCCGCAGGCCGGCGAAACGGTGATCACCAAGCACTACCCGAACAGCTTCGTGCAGACCCCGCTCGACGAGGAACTGAAGAAGCTGGGCGTGAAGCAGCTCGTGCTGGCCGGATTCATGACGCATATGTGCGTGAACTCGACCGCGCGCGGCGCCTTCAACCTCGGCTACGCGCCGACCGTGGTCGCTGCCGCCACTGCCACGCGCGACCTGCCGCTGCCCGACGGCAGCCAGGTCCCCGCCTCTGCGGTGCAGGCCACCAGCATCGCGGCGATGCGCGACCTGTTCGCCGCGATCGCACCGGACGCCGACGCGCTCGTGCGCTGAACATCGACGGCGTGCGAAGAAAAGCCGGCTGCCGCCGGCTTTTCTTTGTCCATCGCCTCGGCACACGTCGAAATTCATCTTCGCATGAACCAGTGTTCCAGTTGATACTGAACCGCCCCAGCTTTGAACTGACCCCCAGAAGTTGGACAAACTTCAAGGGGTTTCATGACGAAAATGCAAAACGGAGTTCAAGCTGGAAGTGGTCCAAAGCTTCTTGGCTGGCGAAGGCGGCGCGAAGCTCTTGGCTCGACGGTGGTCGGTTCCCGAGGAGAAGGTTCGCACGTGGGCGAGCCACTACCGCCTGCAGAGCATCAAGCGTCATGTCCTTTATATAGGCTCAACCTGTCTTCAACCGCATTGCACACAGGTTCGACATCCTTCCAGAAGAATGCACCCCGGCGGTGCGTGGCTCCTGGTTGCGCCCGGTTGCAAGCCGGTGAGTCGGTGATCAGCCCATAAGAATCAAAGCATTGCAATGCGCACGTTAATTGCTAGAGACTTTCCACCCATCCGTCTGCCCTTCCCCGGGAGCTTTTCGTGTCCATCCACGTCGCGCTGAACCACGTCACCCATTACCGCTACGACCGTCCGGTCATGCTGAGTCCGCAGGTGGTGCGGCTGCGGCCAGCACCGCATGTACGGACGCCCATCCTGTCCTATTCGCTGAAAGCCACGCCGGGCGAACACTTCATCAACTGGCAGCAGGATCCGCAATCGAACTACCTTGCACGTCTGGTGTTTCCGGAGCCAACGCGCGAACTGCGGATCGAGATCGATCTGGTGGCCGAAATGTCGGTCATCAACCCCTTCGACTTCTTCCTCGAACCTGAAGCCGAAAAGATTCCCTTCGCCTACAGCGAGGAGCAGACCCACGAGCTCACCCCCTATCTGGTGAAGCTGCCGCTGGGCCGCGACAACGCGCCGAAATTCTCGCGTTGGGTCGACAACGCGCGCGCGCTGTGCGGCGGCGGACGAGCCAGTGTGGACTTCCTGGTCGCACTGAACCAGCAGATGCAGAAGGACATCCGCTACCTGATCCGCATGGAGCCCGGTGTGCAGACGCCGGAAGAGACACTGCAGAAGGCCAGCGGCTCGTGCCGCGACTCGGCCTGGGCGCTGGTGCAGGTGCTGCGCCACATCGGACTGGCAGCGCGCTTCGTGTCGGGCTACCTGATACAGCTGACCCCGGACGTGAAGTCCCTGGACGGCCCGAGCGGCCCGGAGAAGGATTTCACCGATCTGCATGCGTGGTGCGAGGTGTATCTGCCGGGCGCCGGCTGGATCGGGCTGGACCCGACCTCCGGCCTGTTCGCAGGCGAAGGCCATATTCCGCTCGCCTGTTCGCCCGAGCCGTCGTCGGCCGCGCCGGTCAGCGGCTTCAGCGAGAAGTGCGAATCCGAGTTCGAACACCACATGAAGGTCGAGCGCGTGTGGGAGGCGCCGCGCGTGACCCGGCCTTACAGCGATGAACAGTGGTCGCGCATCGAAACGCTCGGCCACCGCATCGACGCGGACCTCACGCTGCACGACGTGCGTCTGACCATGGGCGGCGAACCGACCTTCGTGTCGATAGACGACCGCGACGGCGCCGAATGGAACACGACCGCCGATTCGCCGCCGGAGAAACCGGTCAAGCGACTGCTTGGCGCGCAACTGCTGGCAAAGCTCAAGGCACGTTACGCGCCGGGCGGCCTGCTGCATTACGGCCAGGGAAAGTGGTATCCGGGCGAACAGTTGCCACGCTGGTCGCTCAGCTGCTTCTGGCGTCGCGATGGCGAACCGGTGTGGACGGACCCTGGCCTGTTCGCCGACGAATCGATCGATTACGGACTGACCGAAGCCGATGCGGCACACTTCCTGAACCGCCTGTCGGCCCGTCTCGCGGTCGACGGCAAGCACGCCTTCCCGGCTTACGAAGACGCCTGGTACTACCTCTGGCGGGAACGCAAGCTGCCGGCGAACGTCGATCCCTTCGATGCCCGGCTGGATGACCCGCTGGAACGCGAACGCCTGCGCCGCGTGTTCGATCAGGGGCTCGATTGCGTGATCGGCCACGTACTGCCACTGGCGCGCACGCCGGCCGGCGACGCCTGGCAGAGCGGTCCATGGTTCCTGCGCAGCGAGCGCTGCTACCTCATTCCCGGCGACTCGCCGATGGGCTACCGCTTGCCGCTGGATTCCCAGCCCTGGGCGAAGGACACCGATTACCCTTGGGTGCATCCGGCCGACCCCTCCACCCCCCAGGGCGTGCTGCCGCCGTGGCGGGACATCGCCCTGCGCATGCAGTCGCCACTGGAGATGGAACGCACGAAAGCGCTTGGCTTTGCCATCCCGGACAGTGGCAGCCCGATCGCCACCGGCACCGAACGTCGCCCGGGCAACTTCGAATCGGCCGCCTGGATCACCCGCACGGCACTTTGCGCCCAGGTACGACATGGTGTCCTGTACCTCTTCATGCCGCCGCTGTCGGCCCTGGAGCACTATCTCGAACTGGTGACCGCAATCGAGGCAACAGCGGCGGATTGCGGCCATCCGGTCGTGCTCGAAGGTTACGAGCCGCCGCGCGACGCCCGCCTCGAAGTACTGCGCATCACGCCCGATCCGGGTGTGCTGGAAGTCAACATCCAGCCCTGTCACTCGTGGGACGACATGGTGGCCGGCACCACCTTCCTTTACGAGGCGGCGCACGAAACCCGGCTCGGCACCGAGAAGTTCATGATCGACGGTCGCCACAGCGGCACCGGCGGCGGCAACCACTTCGTGCTCGGCGGCGCGACGGTGTCCGACTCACCCTTCCTGCGCCGACCCGACCTGCTGCGCAGCCTCATCGGCTACTGGCACAACCATCCGTCGCTGTCCTATCTGTTTTCCGGCCTGTTCATCGGTCCGACCAGCCAGGCGCCGCGCATCGACGAAGCGCGCAACGACGCGGTGTACGAGATCGAGATCGCCTTCGCCGAGATCGAGCGGCGCACGCGCGACATGGGCTACACGCCGCCGTGGCTGATCGACCGCATCCTGCGCAATCTGCTGGTCGACGCCAGCGGCAACACGCACCGCACCGAGTTCTGCATCGACAAGCTGTTCTCGCCCGACGGCCCGACCGGGCGCCTCGGCCTGCTCGAAATGCGCGCCTTCGAAATGCCGCCGCACGCGCGCATGAGCCTGACCCAGCAGCTGATGCTGCGCGCGCTGATCGCCCGCTTCTGGCAGCAGCCCTACCAGCCGGCGCGCCTGAAGCGCTGGGGCACCGAACTGCACGACCGCTACATGCTGCCGCATTTCGTCTGGGACGATCTGCGCGACGTGGTGGAGGAACTGCGCAACTTCGGTTACCCGATGGAACTCGACTGGTTCGCACCGCACTTCGAATTCCGTTTCCCGAAGATGGGGGCTTTCGCCGCTCGCAACGTCGAGGTCGAGCTGCGCAACGCGCTCGAACCCTGGCATGTGATGGGCGAAGAAGGCGCGCCGGGTGGCACCGTGCGCTATGTCGACTCTTCGGTTGAACGACTCCAGGTGAAGGTCCGGGGGCTCATAAACGACCGCCACGTTCTGGCGGTGAATGGTCGACGCATTCCGCTGCAGCCCACCGGCCGTGTCGGCGAATTCGTCGCTGGCGTGCGCTACCGCGCCTGGCAGCCATCAGCCTGCCTGCACCCGACCATTGCGCCGCACAGCCCGCTGGTATTCGATCTGGTGGATGACTGGATGAAGCGTTCCATGGGTGGTTGCCAGTATCACGTCGCCCACCCGGGCGGACGCAATTTCGAAACCTTCCCGGTCAATGCCTACGAAGCCGAGGGCCGCCGTCTGGCCCGTTTCTTCGCCATGGGACACACGCCGGGCCATGTGTCGGCACCGCCCGAGGAACGCAATCCGAACTTCCCGTTCACGCTCGATCTGAGGCGGTGAAGGAAAGCGTTCGCATGGCGTACCCGTGACGTTCGACAGGGCGCAGGGCCCTCGGCGGATGAACGCCTGCAGCAAGGCAGGCGCGGTCGTCCGTTCTGCGTGAGCGAGCGTGCTCGCAATGAGCGCCCGGGTCGCCAGGCTCCCTGCCCTCGCCTGCCGCTGCGCGTCCTCGCCCCCCGATGCGGGAGAGGGCGCGCTCCACGTCGACCTGCGGCACAATGCGGCTTTCGCATCACGCCTGCCCGTCTTGATCCACTGGACCCGTCAGATGCTGTGGCGGCTGCTCGCCGCGGCGTCCGTGCTGCTGGGTGCCATCGGCGCCTTCCTGCCGGTGCTGCCAACCGTGCCCTTCCTGCTGCTGGCCGCTTGGGCGGCCGGGCGAGGCTGGCCGGCACTGGAAGCGAAGCTGCTCGCCCATCCGACGTACGGGCCGCATATCGTCCACTGGCGCGAGAACGGCGCGGTACCGCGCCGCGCCAAGTGGCTGGCGAGTGTGATGATGCTGTTCAGCGCCACCACGCTTTGGTTCAGCCCGGTCCCGCCGTGGCTGCGCGGCAGCGTGTGGCTCATCCTCGTCGTCGTCGCCGGCTGGCTGTGGACGCGACCGGAACCGGCGGGCGACGACTGACGCCCCCGGTTTCAAGTCAGTGCCGGATAGTCGATATAGCCTTCGGCGCCGCCGCCGTACATCAGTTCGGCACGCAGCGCATTCATCGGCGCGTTCTCGCGCAGCCGGCGGACCAGATCCGGATTCGCGATGAAGGGCCGGCCGAAGGCGATCGCGTCGGCGGCACCGGCGGCCACCTTGGCCTCGGCGCTGGCGCGATCGAAGCCGTTGTTCGCGATCCAGCCACCGCCAAAGGCCTTCTTCAGCGCGTCGTAATCGAAGGGCTGCGCCAGATCCGCCGGTTCGCGCGGGCCGCCGGTCTCTCCCTCGATCATGTGCACGAACGCGAGCCCCAGCGGCGCCAGCACTTCGACCAGGCGGCCGTACAGCGCCTGCGGATGGCTGTCGCGCGCCGTGTCGCTGAAGGTGGTGATCGGCGACAGGCGGATGCCTGTGCGCGCCGCCCCGATTTCCGCCGCCACCGCCTGCATCGCCTCGACGACCAGGCGTATGCGGTTGTCGATGGAACCGCCGTAGGGGCCGCTGCGGTCGTTCACGCTGTCGCGCATGAACTGGTCCAGCAGATAGTTGTTGGCGGCATGCACTTCGACGCCGTCGAAACCGGCGTCGATCGCATTGCGCGCGGAGCGACGGTAGTCGTCGACGATGCCCGGCAGTTCGTCGTCACGCAGCGCACGGGGTTCGGACACCGGCACGAAGCCCTCCTTCGTGTAGGTCTGCGCATTGGGCCGACGCGCGGTCGAGGACACCGGCGCTGCGCCGCCCGGCAGCAGCGAGGTATGCGAAATGCGTCCGACGTGCCACAGTTGCAGCACGATGCGACCGCCGGCGGCATGCACTGCGTCCGTCACCTTGCGCCAGCCGGCGACCTGCTCGGCCGAGTGGATGCCCGGGGTATCGAGATAGCCCTGCGCCATGGCCGAAATCTGCGTCGCCTCGGCGATGATGAGGCCGGCGCTCGCGCGCTGGCGGTAGTACTCGACGGTGAGCGGCCCCGGCACATTGCCGGCCTGGGCGCGGTTGCGCGTCAGCGGCGCCATGACGATGCGGTTGGCGAGGGCGATGTCGCCCAGTCGGGTCGGTTCGAACAGCGTGGTCATCCGGTTCTCCGTGCAGGGATGGGGTTGGGGGCGCGGCCCGGGCAGCGCCCCGTAAGAAAACAGGTTCAGAAGCCTTGCAGCACGATCTTTCCGCGCGCACGGCCACTTTCCAGCAGTGCGTGTGCGCGGCGCAGATTTGCGGCATTGATGACGCCGAAATGATCGCCCAGCGTGCTGCGCACCCGACCGGCGTCGACCATGTCGGCCACCTCGTCGAGCAGGCGGCCCTGCTCGGCCATGTCGCCGGTCTGGTAGAGCGAACGGGTGAACATCAGTTCCCAGTGCAGCGACAGGCTCTTGCGCTTCAATGCGAGCACGTCGAGCGGATGCGCCGGATCGTCGATCAGGCCCAAACGGCCCTGCGGCGCCAGCGCCTCGACGATCTGCGGGTAGTGGTGATCGGTGTGGGTCAGGCTGGCCGCGTGCGTGACCGAAGCGATGCCGGCGTCGCGCAGCGCCTCGGTCAGCGGACGGCGGTGATCGATCACGTGGTGCGCTCCGAGCGCGGTCACCCAGTCGACGGTCTCGCTGCGCGAGGCCGTAGCGATCACCGTTGCGCGGGTCAGCGCACGGGCGAGCTGGATCATGATCGAACCGACGCCGCCGGCCGCGCCGACGATGAGCAGGCGACCTTCGGCGTCACGCAATTGCAGCCGGTCGAACAGCAGTTCCCAGGCGGTGATGGCGGTCAGCGGCAGCGCCGCCGCCTCGGCGAAACCGAGCGAGGACGGCATGCGGCCGACCAGGCGTTCATCCACCGCCTGGTACTCGGCGTTGCTGCCCTGGCGGGTCAGGTCGCCCGCGTACCAGACACGATCGCCCGGGCGAAAACGCGTCACCTGCTCGCCCACCGCCTCGACCACGCCGGCCGCGTCCCAGCCGGGCACGCGCCAGGCGCCGTCGGCCGGCGGCGCGTGGAAGCGACGCACCTTGGTATCGACCGGATTGACCGCGACCGCTTCGATGCGCACGAGCAGATCGCGGCCGCGGGCCTCGGGTCGGGCGAGTTCGACGTCCACCAGGCAGTCCTCGCGCTCGACCGGCAGGTTTTCTCTGAATGCAACGGCTTTCATGCGGCAACTCCTGTCCACGTCGTCGAGGCATGCTACAGACTGGCCGATCGATTGATAATCCTCGGTGCACTCAATACATATTCAAATGATTCTTGAAAATCGAGCCGCCATGAATCCGCGTGATCTGACGCTTTCCCAGCTCGAACTGTTCGTGCGCATGGCGGACGCCGGTTCGCTCAGTGCCGCGGCACGCCAGTCGCAAGTGACGCCAGCCGCCGCCAGCGCCGCATTGAAGAGGATCGAGGTCGCCTTCGGCGCCCGACTGATCGAGCGCTCGACGCGTTCTATGCGACTGACCGCCGAGGGCGAACTGCTGCGCGACCACGCCCGGCGCGCACTGGGCGACATCGACGACGCGCGCGCGCTGCTCGGCGCCGGCCGCGAAGCGCTGTCGGGCGACATCCACCTCGCCGCGCCGTCCGACCTCGGTCGCGGCGCGCTGTCAACCATGCTGGACCTCTTCATGGAGCGCCATCCGGACGTAAGGCTGACGCTCTACGTGTCGGACACGCTGCAGGATCTGGTGCGCGAGCGGGTTGATCTCGCCGTGCGTTACGGCGAACTGCCCGATTCGTCGCTGGTGGCGCGCCGCCTGCACGTGACCCGGCGGGTGGTCGTGGCCTCGCCCGATTACGTCGCACGCCACGGCGCGCCGCAACAGCCGTCCGATCTGGTCAGGCACAACTGCATCGCGCTCTACCGCAGCGGACGCCCGCATCTGGCCTGGCGTTTCGAGCGCGCCGGCGTCGATACGACCGTGCGCGTGCAGGGCAACCGGCTCGCCTACGACGGCGCGCTGGTGCGCCAGTGGGTGCTGCAGGGACTGGGCATCGCCACCAAGGCGCGGCTGGACGTGGTGGAAGACCTGCGCGACGGCCGTCTGGTGGAACTGTTGAGCGACTGGCATGGCGAGGATTTCCCGCTGCACGCGATGTTGCCGGCCGGCAGGCATATGCCGCTGCGCGTCAGGCGCCTGCTCGATTTCCTCGGCGAACAGTTTGCCCGGATCGAATCCGGCGTACTGTCCGGTGACTGAGCGATCCGTGTCGGCTCACACCATCCGGCATCCGGGTCGCGCACACCGCCGTCCCGGTTGATCGGCGCTCACTGGAACAGAGGACCCTCGCTGTCGGGGTGCAGGGTGAGGCGCGAAGACATCGCAGGCATCGCCGAGCCGCCGGCGCGGTGGCGCGGGATCGACCGGGGCTTTCCGGTTCAGCGCGTCATCGGCCGCGCCGGGTCGCTGCACCACTCGCTCCACGAACCCGGATAGAGCTTCGCACCAGACAATCCGGCCACTTCGAGCGCCAGCAAGTTATGACAAGCCGTGACACCGCTGCCGCACTGCATGATCAGGGTGGACGGGTCACGGGCGCCTATCAATGTGCGCCACTCCGCACGCAGCACGTCGGCCGGCTTGAAGCGGCCATCGTCGCCGATATTGAGCTTGAAGAACCGGTTGACGGCACCCGGGATGTGGCCGCCGACCGGGTCCAGCGTTTCGTTCTCGCCACGGAAGCGATCCGGCGCGCGCGCATCGACCAGCAACTGCGCGTCGCTGCCCAGACCCGCCAGAATCTGGTCGGCGTTCACCGTGTGTTCGACCTCTGAAAGCGGATAGGCGACCGGCTGCAGCGCGCGCACCGTGGTGTCGAGCGCGCCGCCTGCCGCCGTCCATGCGGACAGGCCGCCATCGAGCACCGCGGCATCCCGGTGACCGACCCAGCGCAGCATCCACCACAGGCGTGCCGCGAACATGCCCCCTGCGTCGTCGTAGGACACCACTCGATGTGCGGGCGAAATGCCGCGCGCGCCCAGCAAGGCAACAAAGGATTCCGGTGAAGGCAGCGGATGCCGGCCGTTGCGGCCCGTCACCGGCGCCGACAGATCGCGATCCAGATGCATGAAGAGGGAGCCCGGAACATGGGCAGTCCGCCATGCCGCTTCGCCCGCTTCCGGGTTCGCCAGATCGTGCCGGCAATCGACTACCACCAGGCGGGTTTCCGACATGGAATCGGCCAACGCAGCCGCGGAAATCAGCGCGGCAACCATTCAGACCGTCTCCGCCAGCCAGTCACGCGCGGTGGCTTCGTCATCGAAAACGGTCACGTCGGCATCGACAAACACCTGCGAGAGCCAGGCAGTCCAGACCACCCAGGGCGTGCCGGCAAGCACGGCCACGCGTCCGAAATCGTGGCTGTGCGCGCGGGCGAATCGCAATTCTTCCAGTGCCATGTCAAGCGTGAAATCGGTCATCTGACGCAGATCGATCAGCAGATTCACGACACCCTCGAACTTGATACGGTAATTGACCAGTTCCTCGAACTCGCGATAGTCGGCCAGCGTGAATTCTCCGAAGGCAGCCACCGTCACCAGATTGCCGCTGTATTCGCTCGTGATCATCGTTCCATCCTCCTGTGTTCAACGTCAGGCGGCCGCGCCGCAGTCCGCACTTCGACTATAGCCTCGCCGGTGGCGGATGGAGCATGGCCAGCACGCCGCTTGCGACAATAAGCACCATGCCGAGCCAGACTGCAGCCGACGGTACGTCGTTCCAGAGCACTACGCCGTAAAGGGTGGAAAAGGCGACCGTCGTATAGGCCAGACTGGCCGACACCAGCGTACGCCCCCCTTTGTAGGCCGCAGTCATGCAGAGTTGAGCAGCCGCGCCGAACACCCCGACACCGAGAAGCAAGGACCAGGTACGCGCATCCGGCCGATGAAAGCCGCCGTCGAGCAGAGCCCATGCGGCGCCGAACACCGACGAACAGAGCGAGAAGTAAAGGACGGTGCGCCATTCCGGCTCACCCAATGCACCCAGGTCACGCACACTCAGATAGGCCACGGTGGCGATCAGTCCCGACGCCAGCCCGCACACGCCACCCAACCATTGTTCGCTGCCCAGGGTGGGCTGCAGCACCAGAACCACGCCAGCAAAACCGATCAGCAGCGCCATGGCGATCGGCCTGGACAGTTCGCCGCTTACGGTGAAGCCCAGCCAGGCGGCCATGAACAGTGGCGAGGTGTAGTTCAGCGTCACCGCGGTGGGGAGCGGCAGCAGGGCGATGGCCTGGAAGTAGAGGATGAGCGAAATCGCACCGGACACGCCGCGCTTCAGATGCGTCATCGCGTGCGGTGTGGCGAACTGCGCACCACGCAGACGCATGACGGCTGCGATCAGCAGCAACGAGATGAAGGCACGGTAGAAGGCGATCTCGGACGCGGGAAGCGCGTCGCTGGCCAGCTTCACGCACACGCCCATGGACGCGAACAACAAGCTGGCTGCCACCATCCACAGCGACTTCATGGGCACCGCCGCGGCAATGAAACGGGGCACCGAAGTGCCCCGTTCCGACCGCAATGCGGCGAGCCGCTCACAGATAGTCCGCCATTTCGCGACGGTACCACTCGTGGAAATGCTGCATGCCGTCTTCCATCGGCGACTGGTAGGGGCCGACTTCGGAGCGCCCCTGCTTCATCAGTGCCATCCGGCCGGCATCCATGCGCTCTCCGATCTCGTCGTCCTCGCGCGCCGTTTCCATATAGGCGGCGCGTTCCGCTTCGATGAATTCGCGCTCGAAGAGCACGATTTCCTCCGGGTAGTAGAACTCGACGACGTTCAGCGTGCTGTGCGGCCCCTGAGGATGCAGCGTGCTGACCACCAGCACGTGCGGATACCACTCGACCATGATGTTCGGATAGTAGGTGAGCCAGATCGCGCCGTGCGGCGGCAGTTCGCCGCGATAGAAATCGAGCACAGCGCGGTGCCAGCGTTCGTAGGCCGGCGTGCCCGGACGGGCGAGCCGGTTGTTCACTCCGACACGCTGCACCGAATAGTCGCGCGCGAACTGCCAGCTCAGATCCTCGCAGGTCACGAACTTGCCCAGCCCGGGATGAAAAGGCTCGACGTGGTAATCCTCTAGATAGACCTCGATGAAGGTTTTCCAGTTGTAATTGCACTGGTGCATCTCGACGTGGTCGAGCATGTAGCCCGAGAAGTCGAGTGCCGGTGCGACGTCCATGGCGGCCAGATCTGCAGCGATGTCACGCCTGCCGGAGAACAGCAGCCCTTTCCAGTTCTGCAGCGGCTGGCGCTTCAGGTTCAGGCAGGGTGTGTCCGGAAAGTGCGGGGCGCCAAGCAGTTCGCCACGGGTATCGTAAGTCCAGCGATGGACCGGGCAGACGATGTTGGGCGTGTTGCCGCGCCCCTTCATCATCAGCGCCTGACGATGGCGGCACACATTGGACAGCAGCTCGACGCCGGCCTCGTTACGCACCAGCATCAGGGCGTCGTCAGCCCAGCCCAGGGTCTGATAGTCGCCCACGTTCGGCACCATCAGCTCATGACCTACATAGCCCGGCCCGTTGTCGAAAAGCACGCGCTTCTCGAGCTCAGACAACGGCTGATCGAAGTACCAGGAAACCGGAAACTGCGAATGGGCCGGTTCAAGACGGGTAATGGACTGTATATCGGACATTCCCCAACCCCCGAAGTCAAAGTTGGAAAACCGCGTGCCTGCCATCGCGGACCCCGCAGTGCATGGCTTCATGCGCAAACGGACGATGCACGCAGACGCGTGACAAAGCCGGGCAGTATAACCATTTGCGCGTTTGACCGGCTGATGTGGATCAGCTATTTTTCAGAGTTTGTCCGAAGCTCAATCCAGCATGATCCAGAAAGCAGACGCGGCTCCCGCACCCGCCAGCTTCGAACAGGCAATCGAAGAACTCGAAGCCATCGTGCGTGCGATGGAAGACGGCAAGCTGCCGCTGGACGGCGCTCTGGAACGTTATCAGCGCGGCGTCGAGCTGGTGCGCTTCTGTCAGGCCGCGCTGGGCGCCGCCGAACAGAAAGTCCAGATACTCGAAGAAGGGCTGCTGCGCGACCTGCCAGGCGGCGAGGGCAACGATGAGTGATCACACCTCGACTTTCGCCGACTGGGTGGCGGCCATCCAGCTCCGCACGGAAGGCGCGCTGGAGCGCTTTCTGCCACCGACTGCGCTTGCGCCGGCCCGGCTGCACGAGGCGATGCGCTATGCCGTGCTTGGCGGAGGCAAGCGCGTACGGCCGCTGCTCTGTCACGGCGCCGGA
Source organism: uncultured Methyloversatilis sp. (assembly GCA_964555165.1). Taxonomy (GTDB): domain Bacteria; phylum Pseudomonadota; class Gammaproteobacteria; order Burkholderiales; family Rhodocyclaceae; genus Methyloversatilis. The sequence goes on from CAZKRN010000035.1 coordinate 32,279, forward strand.
GCGCTCTCCGGAGCCTCTCCTGCCGCCCTCGACGCAGCGGCCTGCGCCGTCGAACTGATCCACGCCTATTCGCTGGTGCACGACGACATGCCCTGCATGGACGACGATGTACTGCGTCGCGGCAAGCCCACCGTGCACGTCCAGTACGGCGAGGCGATGGCGCTGCTGGTCGGAGACAGTCTGCAGTCGCTGGCCTTTCTGTTGCTCTCCGGACATTGCGACGTTCCGGCCGACACCCGAGCGGACATGGTCGGTCAGCTCGCCGTCGCATCAGGCTCGCGCGGCATGGCAGGCGGACAAGCGATCGATCTCGCCTCGGTCGGTGCCGTGCTCGGCATCGAGGAACTCGAATTCATGCACATCCACAAGACCGGCGCCCTGATCCGCTGCGCGGTGCGGCTCGGTGCAGCCTGCGGAAAGCTCGAACTGGACGCGCGCGCCCGTCTGGACCACTATGCAGCCACTGTCGGCCTGCTTTTCCAGGTGGTCGACGACGTGCTCGACTGCGAAGCCAGTACCGAGGCACTCGGCAAGACTGCCGGCAAGGACGCGGCGGCCAACAAGCCGACCTATGTCAGCACGCTGGGACTCGCCCGTGCGCGTGAGCGCGCGTGCGAACTGCACGCCGAAGCGATCGACAGCCTTTCGCCGTTCGGAGACCAGGCACGTCGCTTGCGCGAACTGGCGGATTTCGTGCTGACGAGGAAACACTGACACATGGACAGATCCCTGCACACGATGAGTGCCTACCCGCTGCTGGAACAAATCGACACGCCTGCCGACATCCGGACTCTGGACAACCGCCAGCTTGCCCAGCTCGCGACCGAACTGCGCGACTTCCTGGTCGAATCCGTGTCGCGTACCGGTGGTCACCTGTCGTCCAACCTCGGCACAGTCGAACTGACCGTGGCGCTGCACCACGTCTACAACACGCCGGAAGACCGCATCGTGTGGGACGTGGGCCACCAGACCTATGCGCACAAAATCCTGACCGGCCGTCGCGAGGGCATGGCGACCCTGCGCCAGTACAAAGGTGTGAGCGGTTTCCCCCGCCGCTGTGAGAGCCCCTACGACACCTTCGGCACGGCGCACTCGTCGACCTCGATCTCGGCCGCACTCGGCATGGCGATCGCTGCACGCGCGCTCGGACAGAAACGACACAGCATCGCCGTGATCGGCGACGGAGCAATGACGGCCGGCATGGCCTTCGAAGCGCTGAACAATGCCGGTGTCGAGGACGCCGACCTGCTCGTCGTCCTCAACGACAACGACATGTCGATCTCGCAGCCCGTAGGCGCACTGAACAAATACCTGACGCGCCTGCTGTCCGGTCATACCTATAACGCCGCGCGCCGCGCCGGCGCCAAGGTACTGGAGCTGGCGCCATCGCTGAAGGAGTTCGCCAAGCGTGCGGAAGAGCACGTGAAGGGAATGATCACGCCGGGCACGCTGTTCGAGGAGTTCGGTTTCCATTACTACGGCCCGATCGATGGTCACGACCTCGACGCACTGATTCCGACGCTGGAAAACCTGCGGGAACTGCCTGGCCCGAAATTCCTGCACGTGATCACCAGGAAGGGCTATGGCTACAAGCTGGCCGAAGCCGATCCCATCCTCTATCACGGCGTCGGCAAGTTCGACCACCTGGCCGGCATCCAGACAGGCAAGGGCGGCGGCAAGCTCACCTACACCCAGGTGTTCGGCGACTGGCTGTGCGACATGGCGGCGCGTTGTGACAAGCTGATGGCCATTACGCCGGCGATGCGCGAGGGCTCCGGCATGGTGCGCTATGCGAGCGAGTACCCGAAACGCTACTTCGATGTCGGCATCGCCGAGCAGCATGCACTCACCTTCGCCGCCGGTCTTGCCTGCGAAGGCATCAAACCCGTGGTCGCGATCTACTCGACCTTCCTGCAGCGAGCCTACGATCAGCTCATCCACGACATCTGCCTGCAGAACCTGCCGGTCATGTTGGCGCTGGACCGCGCCGGTCTGGTCGGTGCCGACGGCGCCACCCATCACGGCGCCTTCGACCTGTCCTTCCTGCTCTGCCTGCCCAATATCGTCGTGATGACACCCAGCGACGAGAACGAGTGCCGGCAGATGCTCTACACCGCCTACATGCACAAGGGGCCGAGCGCGGTGCGCTATCCGCGCGGCAGCGGCCCCGGCGTGGTGCCACAGACCGAAATGAGTGCTCTGCCTGTCGGCCGAGGTGAACTGCGTCGCACGGGTCATGGCAAGTCCGCCCTGCTGGCTTTCGGCGCCATGCTCGCACCGGCGCTCGCAGTCGCCGACGAACTCGACGCGAGCGTGGCCAACATGCGCTTTGCCAAACCGCTTGACGAGCAACTGGTGCTGGAACTGGCAACCCGGCACGAACTCATCGTCACGCTGGAAGAGAACGCCCTTGTCGGCGGCGCCGGCAGTGAAGTTGAGCGCGTCCTCCACAACGCGGGCCTGTCCAGCCGGGTACTGCGCATCGGCCTGCCGGACCGCTTCGTCGACCACGGTGATCCGGCGCAGCTTTACGCGGAAGTCGGACTGGATGCGGCCGGCGTTCGTGCCCAAGTGACTGCGGCACTGCGGACGTTGCCGCACTGATCGTCTTCCGTGTGCCGGGGAAGTCCGGCCATGCCGGGCTTTCTTTCTCGCAGGGCCGCTGGAATCCGGAAGCCACCGTCGACCGCCGCCCGTGACGCCGGAAGCCCTGTCCGTCCGGCATGCCAGTGGTTTGCAACGGTCACCTTCCGGGCAAGACCGCTTAGACTTTGCCCGCCCCGCTGCGTTGCCCGGCTTTGCCCGCATCACCCTGCCGCGCGCCGACCAACGGAGGTTTTCTGGTTGCATGCGCACACACCGGGTGTTAATTTACATGCAAATTTTGATCACATAGAGAAACAAGGTCGAGCATGAATGCCCGTGACCCGCGCGCCATTCCCGACGTCCAGAACACGCCGGATCCTCGTGAGCTGCCTATCGGGAAGGTCGGTATCCGCAGCATCCGCCATCCGGTCAGCGTGCGTGGTCGCGACGGGCGGATACAAGGCACCGTCGCAGACTGCAGCCTCTTCGTGAGTCTGCCGGCCCACTTGAAGGGCACCCACATGTCGCGCTTCGTCGAACTGCTGAACGGCATCGACACCCCTCTCGCACCGCGATCTTTCGGACCGCTGATCCGTGCCATGCTCGTACGCCTGGAAGCCGACAGCGGAGAGATATCGCTCCGCTTCCCGTTCTTCCGCAACAAGGCGGCACCCGTGTCGGGCGTACAGAGCGTACTCGACTATGACGTAGGTTTCACCGGACGACTCGGGGCCGACAATCGCTACAGCTTCACATTGCATGTCCGGGTGCCGGTGACCAGCCTGTGCCCGTGTTCAAAGGAGATTTCGCGGTACGGCGCACACAACCAGCGTTCGCACGTGACGATAGACGCCGTGATCGACGACGATCTGATGGTCGAGGACCTGATAGACATCGTCGAACAGGAAGCATCCTGCGAACTGTATGGTCAGCTCAAACGCCCGGACGAAAAATTCGTTACGGAGCGCGCCTACGAGAATCCGAAATTCGTCGAGGACATGGTGCGCGACATCGCGGTACGCCTGAACAATGAGGCGCGCGTCCGCGCCTACACGCTGGAAGTGGAAAATTTCGAATCCATCCACAACCACTCCGCATGGGCGCAGGTGCGTGCAGACAAGCGCTGATCGGCGACGTGGTGACGACAATGAAAAAGGGACCTTGCGGTCCCTTTTTCATTGCGACTGGAGAACTGCTCAGGCTGCGTTCGTCGGTGCAGCACGCTTGACCAGCTTTTCCTTGATGCGAGCCGACTTGCCCGAACGATCGCGCAGGTAGTAAAGCTTGGCACGACGCACGTCGCCGCGGCGCTTCACTTCGACCGATGCGATCAGGGGCGAGTAAGTCTGGAAAGTACGTTCGACACCTTCACCGCTGGAAATCTTGCGGACGATGAAGTTGGAGTTCAGACCGCGATTGCGCTTCGCGATCACGACGCCTTCGTACGCCTGGACGCGCTTGCGGTCACCTTCGACCACGTTCACGTTGACGATGACGGTGTCGCCCGGAGCGAAATCGGGAATGTTCTTGCCCAGACGGGCAATTTCTTCCTGCTCGAGTTGCTGGATCAGATTCATGTATTGACTCCTGGTCAGTGGCATTGCCTTGCCGCAGAGCACTTGTTCCGTGATGCGTGCGTTTATGAAGGGAACGGCGAGGAAACTGCCGTTCGCGTACTGCGATGAATCGACTACTTTTCTTCCTGCGCAAGCAGATCCGGACGTCGTCTGCGCGTCAGCTCCAGCGCCTGCTCGGCACGCCAGCGGCGTATCCGCGCGTGGTCGCCGGACAACAAAACCTCGGGCACCGGCCGCCCGTCCCACACTTCCGGACGAGTGTAGTGCGGACAATCCAGCATACCGCTCACGAACGACTCCTCGACCGCCGAGGACGCATCGTTCAACGCACCCGGCAGTTGCCGGATGATGGCATCCATCAGTGCCATCGCCGGCAGTTCGCCGCCAGACAGCACGAAATCGCCGAGCGACAGTTCAATATCGACATCGCGATCGACCAGACGCTGATCCATGCCTTCGTACCGGCCGCAGAGCAGGATGACCGCTGGCTCCGCCGTCATCTCCATCACCCGCCGGTGCGTCAGCCGCTCGCCGGCCGGCGAGAAATGGACGACCTTTACCGGTGCGGGGTAACGCGCCTTGCAACTCGCGATCGCCTGAGCAAGCGGCTCAGCCAGCATCACCATTCCAGGACCGCCGCCATAGGGCCGGTCATCCACGGTTCGATGAGCGTCCGTTGCGAAATCACGCGGATTGGTATGCCGGACCTGCCACAACGACCTTTCCATCGCGCGCCGCGTGATGCCACTGCGCTCGATGGCCGAAAACATTTCCGGAAACAGCGAAATCACCTCGAAGGTGACCGGCTGCTTCGGCACTACACTGCCTACCACTGCGAATCCCACTCGACACGCACGACCGACGCCGCTTGATCGACATCTTTCACCACCGCCGACACAAAGGGGATCAGTCGTTCCACCGGCTTGTCCTTCCCGACTGCTTCGTCGATGACAACCAGCACATCGTTGGCGCCGGTCTCCAGCAGACGATCCACGCGGCCAAGCCGTTCGCCCGACTGATTGACGACACCGAGACCGATCAGATCTCCCCAGTAATACTCGTCGTCTTCCGTACACGGCAGATCGTGGCGCGGTACTGCAACGTACAGACCGACCAGCTTTTCTGCCGCGGTGCGGTCGTTACAACCTTCGAACCGTATCACCGGCCCCTTGGCCTGCAGCTTGAAGCCTTCCAGCTTCTGTGCCCGCCATACTTCCGGCGCCGCATCCGCATCGGCGCTGACCATCCAGCGCTCGATCACCTTCCAAGACTGCGGATCGTCACCGAAGGCCTGCAGATGTACCCAGCCCTGTACCCCGAACGGAGCGGCAATTCGCCCCAGTACGACCATTGCTTCCGAAACGTGCTGGATCAGGCTGCCGGCTGCTTGACCAGACGGGCAACCGTCGGACTCAGCTGGGCACCGACGCTTTGCCAGTAAGCCAGACGTTCTGCGTTGACCGACAGGCTGGAGGTACCTTCCGGGGCGACCGGATTGTAGTAACCGACACGCTCGATGAAACGACCATCGCGACGATTGCGCGAGTCCGTGGCGACGATATTGAAGAAGGGGCGCTTCTTGGCACCCCCGCGCGCGAGGCGAATGACGACCATTACGATTCCTTCGAAACGAGGAAAACCCGCGATGTTAGCGAAGTAAGCTGCGGCCCGCAAGGTCAGGCACCATCGATTGCATCGTGCCGACGCAATACCACCTGCTGGAGCAGGGCGCGCAGACGGGCTGGACGAACCGGTTTGTGCAGGACAGGGTAGCCCCGCGCCGCCGCCATGCGTCGGACCTGCGGATCGGTATCACCGGTGATCAGCGCCGCCGAAATGTCCCCGCCCTGTTCTGCCAGCAAGGCATCCAGCACATCGATACCACTGGCGACCGCAGCCAGCCGGAAATCACAGAGGATCAGTGCCGGCAAGTCGCTGCGCTGGCGCATCGCGTCGCGTGCCTCCGACAGGTCGGCAGCACACAGCACGTCGCACCCCCAGGATCCGAGCAGGCCGGCAATGCTGGAACGCGAACCGAAGTCGTCGTCGATGACGACCACGGAGGCGGACAGGCGAACCGCGAGCGGCTGTGGCTCGTCATCGCCGCAGCGTCCCTCGGGACAGGCGACGCACCGCACCCGGACGGAAAACACGGAACCACGGGCCGGTCGCGATCGGACATTGACTTCATGTCCGAGCAAGCCCGCAAGACGGCGAACGATGGCCAGACCGAGCCCCAGCCCCTGCCCGCGTGCGCGGGCAGGATTCTGCAACTGGTAGAACTCCTCGAAAATCATGTCGTGCGCCTCGGCCGGGATTCCCGGACCGGAGTCCCTCACCTCGATGACAGCATCGTCGCCACGTCGGCGCACCGCGATCAGAATGCTTCCGCGCTGCGTGTAACGTACCGCGTTGGACACGAGATTGATCAGGATGCGCTCGAGCAACAGCGGATCGGACTCAACCCACAGTCGCGTCGCCCTCAGCTTCAACCTCAGTCCGCGCTGCAACGCGTCGGCACCCGAGTCCTCTGCGATTCTGGAGAGCATGGGCTGCAGCGGAAACTGCGAACGGCGCACGCTGACGCCTCCGGCATCGAGCTTGGACATATCGAGCAGGGCATCGAGCAGATCTTCCATCGCCCCGACGGACTCCTCGATCTGGCCGATCAAGGTGCGATGTTCGGAACCACGCAGACGCTCCGCCAGCTCCGCAACGAACAGTCCAAGCGCGTGCATGGGCTGGCGCAGATCGTGACTTGCTGCGGCAAGAAAGCGTGACTTCGCGTGATTGGCGCGTTCGGCCTCGTCCGTGCGACTCCGCAACTGCAGGGTTGCGTCAGAGATGCGTCCTTCCAGTTCATCGCGCGCGCGCAGGAGCCGTTCGGCCATCGCATTGACGCCCTCGGCCAGCACGCGCAACGACCCGCCGCCATAGAGCGACACCCGCGCCGTCAGATCGCCATCACCGATGCGGCGCACCGTACGCGATACCTCCCGCACCGGGGTCGTGACGGTCTTGCTGATGCGCATGGCAAAGACGCTGGCCAGCAGAAGCGCCCCGGCAACGACTGCTGCGCTGGTCAGTATGAAATCGATCTTGTGTGCCTCGACGCGCTCGCGCGACACTTCGACCAACACCCAGCCGGTCGGCCGGCGGTCCGCCGGAGCCGCGTCCAGCCCGTCGAACACATCGGGTTCTTCGAGCGAGGCACTGCGTACGATGGGCTCGATGAACATCAGGGTTCCTTCGAGTTCCACGAGCGTGAGCCCCGGTGCGCGCCGACCGGGCAGATAGGCTTCCGGGCTGAGTTGTCCCCCGGATACAACCAGATCTCCGTCTCGGCTGGACACCATGATTCCACGCACGTCGCGCTCGCGTCGGGCCGCCTCGATCAACGACACAAGCGCCTCGGTATTGCCGGAAAACACACCGTAGTCCGCCGTCGCGGCAACCTGTCGCGCAGTCGCCCTGCCACGCTCCACCAGCCCGCCTTCCAGTTCGGCAAGCCTGTGCAGTACGGTCCAGAAGCCCGCGGCAAGACCAAATACGAAAACGGGCGCGAGTGCGACCAGCAGCACGCGTTGGCGGATACCCCAGTTGCTCACGGCTGACGCTCCTGCCGTACCAGGCGGTCGCGCAGGACGTCGCCATCTTCAAGCCGAAGGCCGAGCGATCGCGCAACGTGGGCATTCACCGTCACCGTGAAGTGGCGAGGATGGCGGGCGGCAGGCCAGCTCCGTTCGCGCATCCAGAAGGACAGTGCATCGGCCGTCTGGCGAGCGATCTGCTCCGGCGTCGAGTAGAGCGACATGGCCGCACCCGCACGCACATATGCTGCCGAGAATCCGACAACGGGGACGCGCGCACGGAAAGAAGTCAGCAGCAGATTGCGTACGGTTCCGGCGTTGTGTACCTGGGGATCCGGCATGGCGAGAAACACATCGGCCTGGTCGAGTACCCGCGACAGGGCGGAAAACAGTGACGCTTCGCCGGTGAAGCCACCGCTCGACAACTGGAGCGGCGTACCCGCTATCGCATCGCGCAACGCCTGCAGCCGCTCGGGCTGCGTCGTATCGACCAATACGCCGACACGGAGCGCTTCGGGAAGGGCGATGCGGATGAGGTCGATCTGCCGTGTGAACGGCTGATCGATATAGATGGCAGACCAACGTCTGGCATTCGCCGTATCACTGATGGACACGAAGGTGGTCTGCGGGACGAGAACGCCGAACACCGGTACCGTGACATCCGCTTGCGCGAGCGCCCGGAGAGCGCCAGCACCGACCGCAATCACGGCGTCGTGCGCGTTGGCGCTTTCCGGCGAGAATTCGCTCCGCGTGAGCACGGACAGCGTGAAGCCTCCCCTTGCAGCACGCTCCGCCTTCAAGGCATCGGAATACTCGGCATAGGCTCCCCCGCCCTCGCTGAGCAGTACAAGTACGGACACTGCACGGACCGGGTCGGCCAGCAGCATGCAGACGAATGCGATGGCAAGCGCGCCGCGCCGGAACGCGGCGCAGCGGATCATCGAGAGGAAGGAATGGATCGACGCGAGCACCCGCACACGAGACCAGCCCAGAGGAAACGGAAGACGAATCGAGTATGCAGCAAGGCCCGGATACGCATCATCAGCCCTTCGGATGATGATGCCCATCGGATGACGATCAGTCAGCCCCGAGCGCCTGCGCGATCTGAGCCTGCATCGCCCAAGCGGCGGCAACCGGATCAGGGGCATTGCGGATCGGCCGGCCGACGACCAGATAGTCGGCGCCGTTGGCGAGCGCCTGCCTTGCATCGACGGTGCGCTTCTGGTCGTCGGCCGGACGGTTCTCGACCGGCCGGATGCCTGGCGTCACCACGAGGATGCGTTCGCCGAGTTCGGAGCGGATACGCGGGGCTTCCAGACCGGAAGACACGACCCCATCGCAGCCGGCAGCCAGCGCCCGGCGTGCACGCGACAGCACCAGCGCATCGACGTCGCAGGCGAAACCCAGATCGTCAAGATCACCCCGATCCAGGCTGGTCAGTACGGTCACCGCAAGGATCTTCAGGGCGCCTTTGTCTGCGCCTGCCGCCTCCATGATGGCCTGGTTGCCGTGGATCGTGGCGAAGGTAGCACCGCTGGATGACAGGGCGCGAACCGCCGAACGCACCGTTTCCGGTACATCGAAGAATTTCAGGTCGACGAAAACCTTCTTGTTGCGCGCAACCAGCCAGTCCAGCAACTCGAAATAATTGCCGCTCATGAACAGTTCGAGACCGATCTTGTAGAACCTGACCGCATCTCCGAGCTGATCGACGATGGCGCGGGCCTGATCGACTGACGGAACGTCGAGCGCAACGATGAGGCGGTCCGCTGGATCAATGGCCGCCTTCGCGGCAGAGGTGCTGAAGGTGTTCATGGGCGGGCGAATTGAAACAAAGTGAGGTGTATGGCCTGCACGGCCGGAACACGAGTTTACTAGAATCCGTTCACCTTCCGTTCCGTGGCCCTCTCCCTGCGATGTCCCCTGCTGTCCCCGCCCCACCCGAACACGCCGGCGCGGTCACCGTCGACGCACTCGGGACAGTGCTGCGTGGCCTCGCGACACCAACGACGGGTGACGCGGGTTGTGAGGCCGGCGCGCTGGCCGCCTTGCTGGACCTGTTCGACCAGACCACGCAGGCAGCCGGTGCGCGCGTACGCGTGCTGGACATTTTTCATGACCGGGCGCTGGCGATATCTGCCCTGTTGAAACCACAACTGGCTGAGAGCGCACTGCCGGTAGCAGCAGCGCATCGAACGGCTGCGGACTGCCTGTCGGCAGTATTGATGCGTGTGGCCTGTGCCTATCTTGCGGCCTTGCAGTCACGCGTGGCGCCAAAGCCGACGCGCACGGCCGGCAATGCCATGCTCTGCCTGCTCGATGCCTACGCCCTGTGCAGCCTGACCGCGGCGCCCCTGCCGGAAGGCCTGTGGGCAACGGCGCACGCGCTTCTGACTCATGCCCGAACGATGGCGGCGCCGACGACGCAGATCGCAGGCTGCGCCGATGCCGAACAGTTGCATCGCGAACTGATCGCTCTCGAACTGGCACAGCCGCCTCATCTGGCGCCGCCCGATTTCTTCAATATTGCCGACTACGTCCGCAGTTACTCGGGCGCCGTACAGATACAGGTCGCTGTCCCGCACCGCGACCTTGATTCCTGGTTCTGGTTCGATACGGAAAGCGATACCGGTCCGACGCCGCTGCTGCGCACGGCACCCGAAGCGGACCGCGCACCTCGGGTTCTTTACTGTTCCTGCCAGCGCCTCGGGCAGGTGCTCGGTCACCACCTGGACCTCATCGACGAAGGAGGCAGTGCCGCCGACATGTATCTGCCAGCCTGTCTGGGTCATGCGCGTACGCGCCGCCTGCTGCGTCGCCTGCAGGCGCGCTGGATGGCCATGCCGCGGCGCCAGCACGCACGACGCGAACGCGAGGCGGCGATCCGGATGCTCACCGGCTTCGAGGCGATCTGGCAGTTGCTCGACAAGCGCGACCCGTCAGCCGAGTGGGACAACCGGACCACCGGGTGGACCTTGCTCAATGACAGCGCGAACGGCTTCGCACTCCGTCTGGATGGCGGAGCGACCGATCTGGTACGCCCGGGCGTTCCGGTGCTGATCAAGGGCAGCGGCAGCCGCAACTGGATGATCTGTGTCGTCCGCTGGGCACGGTGCATATCGCCTGGAACCATCGACGTGGGCGTCGAATTGCTCAGTCATGGGGCACAGGCGGCCACCGTGGTGACCGGGACGCCACCTAAGCGGCACGCTTCGCACGCGCTCAGACTGCCTCCGCTCACCAGCCGGCGACCGCGCACCGGCGTCATGCTGCCTCCCGCGGCGGCCAGCGCCGGGCAGGATGTGGTGGTCGCCCATCTTTCCGGCGGTCGCTATCGCCTTGCCGAAGCGCACATCGGAGACCTCGATCTGCAAACCCAGACTTTCGATCTGTTCGAGCTCGACGAATCGGGAAACAGCGTGGAACGCCCTCCGGGTAGTTCGCGCCAAGGGTCATAGCGGCGAGGCTGGCCGCCACTAGGGCCGCATCGTTCCCGCATGCAGTTCCGCCGTGACGGCCGCGCCGAACAGCACGATGGCCCAGAACAGATGAAGCCACAGCAGAAACACCGGCAGCGTGGCGAGCGTGCCATAGACCACCGCGTAGCCGGGCATGTGCTCGATGTACAGGCTGAGCGCCCTCTGCATCAGCAAAAGCAATCCGGTCGCTACCGCCGCGCCCCACAAGGCGTGACCCGCTTTGATCGAAGCCCTTGGCAGCGTGCGATACAGAAGCATCAGGAAGCCCGCCGTCACCAGTACCGCGGCCGCGCGCAACAGCGCAATCTTGAGCCAGGGCGGCTCATCCACCATGCCGAGCGAAGCAGTGACCAGATACAGGCTGAGTGCCGTTCCCGCGCCCAGCGCAAAAGGCGCCATCACCGGCAGGGAAACGTAGATCAGTGCAGTCCGGCGCGCGCGGCGGCGCGGCGCCGAAGACCACATGGCGTTGAGCGCGTGATCGGCCGTACGCACCCACACCCAGGCGCTACCGGTCAAGAGCAGAAGATCGACCAGAGACAGGCGGCGCGCCTTGGTCACAAAGCGCGTCACGTGACGGACCACGGCCGACCCCGTATCGTCCGGCAACAAGGCGCCGGTCAGATAGGCTCCGAGCGGCGCATCGAACTGCAATGCGTCGGGCATCAGGACACTGAGCTGACGCGCGAGCACCATCAGCGGCACCAGCGCGAACAACAAGGCGAAAGCCAGTGCCGCAGCAGACTGCATGGCGTGACCTTCGCGATGGCGCCGCAGGGCGCCATCGAGCACGCGCAGCGGACGGAAGAACAGATCGATCAGGCGCGGAGACATGTCGAAAGGCAGCGGGACTGCACCCGCGAGGCGTTACACTCCGGGCCTCATTGTGCTGGACGGCCCATGTTGAAGGAAATTCTGGTCCTCTATTACAGCCGGAACGGTTCCACGCTGAACCTCGCGCGGCAGATCTGCCGTGGCATCGATTCGGTTGAAGGAAGCGCGTCCCGCCTGCGTACGGTGCCACCGGTATCGACGGTATGCGAAGCCTCCGCACCAGCGGTGCCCGACAGCGGCGCCCCTTACGCCGAAGCAAGCGACCTCGAAGAGTGCTCGGGGCTGGCACTCGGAAGCCCGACGCGCTTCGGCAACATGGCCGCGCCATTGAAATACTTTCTCGACGGCACCAGCCCGCAGTGGCTGGCCGGTGCGCTCACAGGCAAGCCGGCCGCGGTGTTCACCTCGACAGCCTCGCAGCACGGCGGCCAGGAAAGCACGCTGCTCAGCATGATGCTGCCGCTGCTTCACCACGGCATGATCATCGTCGGACTGCCCTATGCCGAGGCCGATCTCGCCAGCACACCCGACGGCGGCACGCCCTACGGTGCCAGTCACGTGACCGGGCACGAAGTGCGCACCGCGCTGTCCGAGCCGGAAGCGCGGCTCGCCTTCGCGCTCGGCCGCCGACTTGCACTGACCGCACTCAAACTGTCCGCCTGACATGACTGTCCGACACTGGAACCTGCTGGCCGCGGCCAGCCTGATCGCCCTGATTCTGCTCGGGCTGGCCTGGGAACTGTGGCTGGCGCCGCTGCGTCCCGGCGGTTCGTGGCTGGTGCTCAAAATACTGCCTCTGCTGGCAGCCCTGTTCGGCATCTTGCGCGGGCGTCGCTACACGCATCAGTGGATGTCGCTTCTGAGTCTGGCCTATTTCACCGAGGGTATCGTGCGCGCCACCTCCGATGCGGGCCTGTCGGCACAGATCGCCGCGCTGTACACGCTGCTTTCGGTCACGCTCTTCTTGGCCTGCACCTTCTATTCGAAGTACACCGCACCAAGCCGGCTCGCATTGCCATCCGGCACGCCCTGAGGCGCGTGACCGTCGGCGCGGCGCTCAGATCGGGCTTTCGCCCTGCGGATTGAGCTTCTGCGAGCCCTGCAGCTTGTTCAGTGCATTGATGTAGGCCTTGGCCGAGGCAACGATGATGTCGGTGTCCGCCCCCTGGCCGTTTACGATGCGGCCACCGAGAGCCAGACGCACCGTCACCTCGCCCTGAGCATCGGTACCGGTGGTGATCGCATTGACCGAGTAAAGCAAAAGCTCTGCGCCGCTCCCGGCTACCGATTCGATGGCACAGAAGGCTGCATCGACCGGGCCGCTGCCCTTGGACGACACCTTCACTTCGCGCCCCTGATCCGACAGCGTGACACAGGACTGCGGCGCCTCACCCGTTTCCGAACGCGAACTCAGCGCCACCAGCTTGTAGCGCTCCTGCTCCGGCGTGACCGCCTCGTCGCTCATGAGCGCCTGGATATCTTCGTCGAAGATTTCGTGCTTCTTGTCGGCCAGTTCCTTGAAGGCGGAGAAGGCGACGTTGAGCTGTTCTTCCGACTCGACCACGATGCCCAGATCGGTCAGCCGTGCGCGAAAGGCGTTGCGGCCCGAGTGCTTGCCAAGCACCAGCTTGTTGGCGTTCCAGCCCACATCTTCGGCACGCATGATTTCGTAGGTTTCGCGATGCTTGAGCACGCCGTCCTGGTGGATGCCCGATTCGTGCGCGAAAGCGTTGGCGCCGACGACCGCCTTGTTCGGCTGCACCGGATAGCCGGTAATCGTGGACACCAGGCGCGAAGCGGGCACGATCTGCGTCGCGTCGATGCGCGTTTCGACGCCGAACACATCGCGGCGCGTGCGCACCGCCATGACCACCTCCTCCAGCGAGGCATTGCCTGCCCGCTCACCGAGGCCGTTGATCGTGCACTCGACCTGACGGGCACCCGCCATCACAGCAGCCAGCGAATTGGCGACCGCCATGCCCAGGTCGTTGTGGCAGTGCGTAGACCACACCACGTCGTCGGCGCCGGGCACGCGCTCGATGAGGATGCGCATGCGCTCGGCCCACTGCGCCGGCACCGAATAGCCCACAGTGTCCGGCACGTTGATCGTCTTCGCGCCGGCCTTGATCACCTCGGTGAACACGCGCACCAGGAAGTCGATGTCGGAGCGCACCGCGTCCTCGGCAGAGAACTCGACATCCTCGGTGTACTCGCGCGCCCAGCCGATCGCCTTGATCGCCTGTTCGACCACCTGATCGGGACTCATCCGCAGCTTCTTCTCCATATGGATGGGGCTGGTCGCGATGAAGGTATGGATACGCCCGCTCGCCGCCGGCTTGATCGCCTCGCCGGCACGGCGGATGTCGTTCTCGCTGGCGCGCGCCAGCGAACAGACGGTGGATTCGCGGATGGTTTCAGCGACCGCACGCACCGATTCGAAATCGCCGTTGGAGGCGGCCGCAAAGCCGGCCTCGATCACGTCCACGCGCATGCGTTCAAGCTGGCGGGCAATACGCAACTTCTCGTCGCGCGTCATCGACGCGCCCGGGCTCTGCTCGCCGTCGCGCAGCGTGGTGTCGAAAATGATGAGGCGGTCGGTCATGGCAGTCTCCGGGGCGCGTCCAGGATGGCACAGGGCGCGCAAGATCGGTCTTATCAGCAGGCGGGTGGCGCGAGCGGCACAGGCTCGCGAATATAGACGGCGGGCCGCGCCGCGACAACGGCGCCGGCACGATCAGGCATCAGGCTGAAGGCGGCGGCTTGCGCCGCGCGAACTGGGCCAGCCACATCACGTAGCCGGACAGTCCATAGGCAACGAACAGGCTGAACAACACCACCGGCGGATTGACCGACACGGCAACGAAAGCCAGCACGAAACCGAAGATGACGATGAAGGGCACGCTGCGACGAAGGTTGATGTCCTTGCCGCTCCAGAACTTAACATTGCTCACCATGGTGAGGCCGGCGAACAAGGTGATGGCGAACGCCGCCCAGCGCATGTCTGGACCTGTATAACCATTGTCGGTCGCCACCCAGACCAGTCCCGCGACCAGTGCTGCCGCGGCCGGACTTGGCATGCCCTGGAAATAGCGCTTGTCGACCGTGCCAAGGTTGGTGTTGAAGCGCGCCAGACGCAGCGCCGCCCCGGCACAGTAGATGAAAGCCGCGATCCATCCCCATTTGCCGAGACCGCGCATGGCCCACTCGTAGGCAATCAGCGCCGGTGCCGCCCCGAAGGACACCATGTCCGACAGCGAATCGAACTCCGCTCCGAAAGCCGACTGCGTGTGGGTCATCCGGGCAACGCGTCCATCGAGGCCATCCAGCACCATGGCGATGAAAATCGCCACCGCCGAATACTCGTAACGACCGTTCATCGCTTGCACGATGGCGTAGAAGCCGGCGAACAGCGAGGCCGTCGTGAACAGATTGGGAAGAATGTAGATGCCGCGCCGGCGCTTGACCGGATCGGAAGGCTTGATGTATTGCGGATCGAATTCGGTCATGCATTCACTCCGGCTGACCATGCAAGGAAACACCGCCCCATGGCTCTTGCGTTTCGGGCCGGCACGGCCCATTCGGCGCTCGCAGCACACACGCCATGGTCAGACTGTGCCCACACGTGGCGGGAACGACCACGCACGATCTGGAAAGCAAGAGGCCCGGCGGCCCGCGCATGACTGCAGCAGGATCGCCGGGCCGGACCGGGCGACGATCAGTTCTTCGACTGGTCGACCAGCTTGTTCTTGGTGATCCACGGCATCATGCCGCGCAGTTGCGCGCCAACCTTCTCGATCTCGTGGGCAGCGGTCAGACGACGACGGGCGGTCATCTCCGGATAGTTGGTCCGGCCTTCGAGGATGAAGTTCTTGGCGTAGTTGCCATTCTGGATGTTGGCCAGGCACTCCTTCATCGCGGCACGGGCCTCGCCGGCGATCACGCGCGGGCCGGTGACGTACTCACCGTATTCCGCGTTGTTCGAGATCGAGTAGTTCATGTTGGCGATGCCGCCTTCGAAGATCAGGTCGACGATGAGCTTCACTTCGTGCAGGCACTCGAAGTAGGCCATTTCCGGCGCGTAACCGGCTTCGGTCAGCGTTTCGTAACCGGCCTTGATCAGTTCGACCAGACCACCGCACAGCACGGCCTGTTCGCCGAACAGGTCGGTTTCGGTCTCTTCGCGGAACGAGGTTTCGATCACGCCACCCTTGGTGCCACCGTTGGCCGCGGCATACGACAGCGCGAGGTCACGCGCCTTGCCGGACTTGTCCTGGTACACGGCGATCAGCGACGGCACGCCGCCCCCACGCAGATACTCGGAGCGCACGGTGTGGCCCGGGCCCTTCGGGGCGACCATGACGACGTCCAGGTCTTCACGCGGGATGACCTGGTTGTAATGGATGTTGAAACCGTGGGCGAACGCGAGGGTCGCACCCTTCTTGATGTTCGGCTCGACGTCGCCGTAATAGACCTGCGGGATGTTCTCGTCCGGCAGCAGGATCATGACCAGATCGGCACCCTTTACCGCGTCGGCCACTTCCTTCACCTTCAGACCGGCACCTTCGGCCTTCTTCCAAGACGCACCGCCCTTGCGCAGGCCGACCGTGACCTTGACGCCGGAATCCGACAGGTTCTGCGCGTGGGCATGGCCTTGCGAACCATAGCCGACGATGGTGACTTTCTTGCCTTTGATCAGGGACAGGTCTGCGTCCTTGTCGTAGAAGACTTTCATGGGTTTTCCCTTGTGCTGTGTAGGTTTATGCGGTGCTGCGGGCTGGAGCGGAATGCGGTGTGCAGATCAGAGGCGCAGGATGCGATCGCCGCGGCCGATGCCGGCGACGCCGGTGCGCACGGTTTCAAGAATGAGCGAGCTGTCGATGGCACCGACAAAGGAGTCGAGCTTGGCGGTGTTGCCCGTCAGTTCGATCACATACGTCGAGTCGGTCACGTCGATGATGCGGCCACGGAAGATGTCTGCAACGCGCTTCAATTCCTCACGGTCCTTGCCGGTGGCGCGCACCTTGATGAGCATCAGTTCGCGCTCGATGTGCGCGGCTTCGGACAGGTCGACCACCTTCACCACCTCGATCAGCTTGTTCAGCTGCTTGGTGATCTGCTCGATGATGTCGTCCGAGCCGGTGGAAATGATGGTCATGCGCGACAGCGAGCCGTCTTCGGTCGGCGCCACGGTGAGCGATTCGATGTTGTAGCCACGCGCCGAAAACAGGCCGGACACGCGCGACAGCGCGCCCGCTTCGTTCTCGATCAGTACGGAAATGACATGCCTCATTGCGAGCGCCTCTTTCTGGAAATCAGGAACCGTCGCCGCGAAAACGGGCTGCCGGAGGCCGGTGCCCGCTGCCTGACAGACCGGTAGGTCCGTCAGGCGGACCCGGCAACGCATGGCCGCCGGGGTCCGCGCACGACAGTGTCGGGGTAATGCGTTACAGGTCCTCGGACGACAGGATCATGTCGGTCAGACCCTTGCCGCCCATCACCATCGGATACACGTTCTCGGTCGGATCGACCTGGAAATCGATGAAAACCAGATCGTTCTTGCGCTTGAAGGCTTCCCGCAGCGCGTCCTCGACGTCGCCCGGCTTCTCCACCCGGATGCCGACGTGGCCATAGGCCTCGGCCAGTTTGGCGAAATCGGGCAGCGAATCCATGTAGGACTCGGAATAGCGGTTGCCGTGGATGATTTCCTGCCACTGGCGGACCATGCCCAGGTACCGGTTGTTCAGGCTGCAGATCTTCAGCGGAATGCGGTACTGCTTGCAGGTCGACAGTTCCTGGATGTTCATCTGCACCGAACCTTCGCC
>CAZKRN010000036.1:0-48439 GCA_964555165.1 uncultured Methyloversatilis sp.
TGTCGGCCGGCGGCGATCTGCTGCAGGCGGCGCGGACGGTCGAAGCGGCGGGCGAAATCGGAATTTCCGCCGCGCGCTATCTGATGGCCGACGGCGCGGTACTGAATGCGGTTGCGGGCAGCATCGACATCGCGACGAGCGGCGAAGCGCAGATCGAGCGCGTCGAGGCGGGTGGCGATCTGACGGTGTCGGCCGGCGGCGATCTGCTGCAGGCGGCGCGGACGGTCGAAGCGGCGGGCGAAATCGGAATTTCCGCCGCGCGCTATCTGATGGCCGACGGCGCGGTGCTGCGTGCGGTTGCGGGCAGCATCGACATCGCGACGAGCGGCGAAGCGCAGATCGAGCGCGTCGAGGCGGGTGGCGATCTGACGGTGTCGGCCGGCGGCGATCTGCTGCAGGCGGCGCGGACGGTCGAAGCGGCGGGCGACATCGGAATTTCCGCCGCGCGCTATCTGATGGCCGACGGCGCGGTACTGCGTGCGCGTGACGGCGGCATCGACATTGCCGCGTCTGACGACGTGGTCGTCGGTCGTATCGAGGCGACGAACAGTGCAAGCGCCTCGGCTCTGCGCATCGTCGCCGGCGGCGGCATTTTCGATGGCGGAGACGTGGGCACCTACGACCTCGTGGCAGGCACGCCGGGTGCCGGTGTGATTCTCCAGGCTCAGGAAGGCATTGGTGGCGCAACCTGGAACAACGGTTCGCCGCTGCCTTCTCCGGATGCGCTGGAGACCGACATCGCGATGCTCGATGCCGTCGCTGCCGCGGGCGGCGTGGCGATCGACGAGACGGACGATCTGGTTATCGGCGAAGTTCGTGCCGATGCCGACCTGTCGCTCAAGGCGGGCGGCTCGCTTGGCGGCAAGCTTGCCTACACGGCACGCGGCAATCTCGACCTGCTGTCCGGCAACAGTGTCACGGTGCAGGAAGCCAGCTCGGAAACGGGCAACGCGACGGTGATCGCCGAACAGGACATCCTGATGGATTCCGTGGCCGCCGGGCAGGGCGTCAAGCTGGAAGCCATCAATGGTCGGGTCAGCGTGAAACGTCTGTCGGGCGACACGATGGACATTTCCGGAAAGGGCGACATCGTGCTCGGCACGCTCAGAGTGAAGTCTTCGCTTTCCTTCGCAATGGAGTCGATCACCGCGCGGGTCGAGCACACCGGCACCGGCGGTCCTCTGCTCATGAAGGTCACCGGTCCGAAGGGCAGCACGGCACGCTTGATCGACCTGACCTTCGACAGCCCGATCGGCACGCGTCTCGATCAGCTCTACTCGCAGGATGCGCGGATAGAGATGGAGCGCGGCTGGCTTGAAGTGCTCGACGGACGGATCGAGAACCAGGCACGCTTCATCAACCCGCAGAGCACGGTGTTCATGGATAACGCGAGCACCGTGATCCAGCCGGCCGACATCCAGCTCAATGAGCCGGACAAGGCGTTTGCGCTGCGGCTGGAACGTTTCCGGCTGACCACGGATGTCAATGCGCTGACGCGCAATCCGCTGCATGAAGTGGTGAGGGCGGACGATCCCGACGACAGCGGTCTCGAGAAGTCGCGCAGTGCGATCGAGGGCAGGGTACCGAACCCGACGCGTCCGCAGGCGGGCAATGCCGTGCCGGCACTGGCCAGTATCGCGATCAACATCCCGCTGGACATTCCGGCGGTGAACTCGGGTGACGAAGAGTCGGAAGAAGAGGCCGAAAGCCGCCGAAAGGCGGAGGATGCGGCTCGGAATGCAGGCAGCACGGAGGTCGTACAGTGAAGCGCGCGCGCAACAAGCTGTTCTGTCGCAAAGGCCTGGGCATGGTCGCTCTGGCCTGTTCGTTCGCAGCCTTGCCGACACGGGCGCAGGTCGCACCGCAACTGCCTCCGGCGGCCGACCCCGGCAGTATCCAGCAGCGTTCGCTTGACCTCGAGCGCCGCCTGCGCGAAGAACAGGAGCGCCGTCCGGAGAGCGAACCGTCGATAGACCAGGAGCGCTTGAAGCCGGCGCCGGAGAAGAAGCCGGCGGCCGGTTCGCGCTTCCTGCTCCGGCGCATCGACTTCACGAAGTCGGACCTGCTGCCGGAAGACACGCTGCGCGGCCTGGCCGCGACGGTCGAGGGGCGCGAAGTCACTCTGGCCGAAGTGGTGGAAGTGGTCGAACGCATCAATGCGCTGTATCGCGAGCGCGGCATTCCGACTGCGCAGGCGGTGCTGCCGGCGCAGGAGGTCGCCGACGGCGCGCTCACCATCAAACTGGTCGAGGGGCGCGTCGGGGACATTCTGCTCGAAGGGAATGCAAGCACTGCCGACAGCTTCATCCTGTCGCGTCTCGGCCAGGTCAAGGGCGATCTGGCCGACGTCGGAGCGCTCGAGCGCAGCATGATGCGCTTCAATCGCAGCCAGGACGTGCAGTTGCGAGCGGAACTCAAGCCCGGCGCAAAATTCGGCGAAACCGACGTGGCGGTCACCGTGGTCGAGCCGAGCAAGCATGAGATGCGGATGTTCGCCGATACCAGCGGAAGTTTCGCGACCGGCGTCTATCGCGTCGGCTCCTTCTACCAGAACCGCAGCCTTTTCGGCTTCCGCGATGCGTTCAGCGCCTCGCTGATCGGCGCCGAAACGGGCGGTCACGAAGGTCGCGCGGTGTCCTACAGTGTGCCGGTGGGCACCCTGGGTACGCGACTCACCTTGTCGTGGTTCGAGGACTACACGCGCATCGTGAACGGGTCTTTCGCGGCGCTGCGCATCCGCGGCGAGTCGACCGCATGGACGGCATTGCTGCGCCATCCTCTGCTGCTCGGCCGCAACCATCAGATCGATGTCGTCGCGGGTGCCAAGAAGCGCAAGACGGAAAGCTGGATCGAGGGGCGCAAGTTCCAGTCGACCGACATCGATGACCTGTCGGTCGGCGTCGATGGGCAGTGGTGGGAAGCCGACCGCATATGGACAGCGTCGCTGAACTACTCGGATGGCAAGGCCGATCCGATCGGCGACGTGGTGTCGAGTTCGTTCAGGATCTGGCGTGGCTCGCTGCGCCGGGTGCAGGAGTTCGGCGACGGGTGGTCGCTGCACAACACGCTGTCCTTCCAGTACACAAGCGACGAGAACCTCACATCGAGCGAGCAGTTCCTGATCGGCGGAGAGGGCAGCGTACGCGGCTATCAGACCGGACTGTTCAGTGGCGACAAGGGTGTGCTCGCGTCGCTGGAACTCCATCATCCCTTGCCTCAACCGCCGGTGGCGCCGGTCCGTACCAGCGGCTTCCTGTTCCTCGACTATGGCGCGGTGGCCCCGTTCCGTCCGCCCGAATCGACGCGTGGCCGCGACACCATGGCGAGCTACGGATGGGGACTGAACGCCAACATCGCGCAGAACACCTCGTTGCGGCTCACCCTGGGTCTGCCGATCCGCGATCGTCCGGAAGAGCCTCGCAACTACTACGTGCACTTCCAGATCGTTTCCCAGCTGTTCTGAGTCGGCTGTTCCCGCGCACCCGCTGCCTGCGGCCTGCGTCAGCCGCCGGTCATGGTGGCCTGCGTGTCGCTCCCGGTCGTTGCGCAAGGCAGTGCGACGAAGTCCAGCGCAGCGGACAGCACGAACATGACGGTGCAACCGCTGTCCGTCCGGTGCGGTCCGTGTCCGCTGCCGGCGGGCGCGGCGAATACGGCACCCGCACCGTAGATCCGTTCGTCCTCGATGAATGCGCCCTCCAGCACGTAGGCAAGTTCGTCCGCACCCGTGTGCAGATGCTGCGCGACGACCGAACCCGGTTCGAAGCGGTAGAGCACGACTGAGGCGCGTTCCGCAGGATTGCCGTCGAGTATCTTGAAACGTACGCCAGCGATGCCACTGTCCTGCCAGGCGAGTTCGTCGGCGTGGAACTGTATCGGATACATGGTTTCCTTCTCCTGGCTGCGGGCCGGGCCGGCCCGCACTGCCCGGTGCACGGAGCGTGCCACCGCGGGGTGGGCGCGGCGCGTGATCCCGAGAGCCTCGATCGATCGGCGCCCGGTGATCGCATGAGGGGCATGGCGGGCGGTGCGTCTCCCTGCGGGGGCGGGCAACGCAGCCGGGTGTCCCGCCGGCCGTCTGCGCGGGGCCGAAGCGGTTTCGTCCCGGGGGCGAGGGACGCAAACGGCAGGTATCCGGGGTGGGCCGTGCTCCCGGGGTCATGACATCCGGGCAGATAAGGCCTTCAGCATCATCGCTTCGCGAGCAGCGAGGGCTCACTCCGTCATGGTCCGTCCGGGCGCCTCTGCTGCCAGGCGCCCTGTCGTCCTGTCATGTGGCGCAGCCGCGCATTGCCGGCGACAACGTCCGTCCGGCGGCGTGGCGCCTGAAAGTCGTACCTCCGGAGACAAGCTGGAGGCCGATTTTCGGACTGGCGCGCTATTGCGTCGCAGCGTGATCGCACACCGTTTCAGTCATGTTCCCAGCGCGAAGCCCATTGCCGACGTCTGGCGGCGCACAAGAGCCGGTCGGGCACAGCCTTTGCTGAATCTGCTCCGGACGCCGCGCTGCGACGTCTCGACACAGCGGATGCAACAAGGAGGAGGCAGATGAAAAAGCTGTACCCGGACGCGGCAAGCGCGCTCAAGGGTTTGCTCAAGGACGGACAGACGCTGGCGGTCGGCGGATTCGGTCTGTGCGGCATTCCGGAACTGCTTATCGATGCGGTGGCCGCCAGCGGCACGCACGATCTGACGGTCATCAGCAACAATGCAGGCGTCGATGGCATAGGTCTGGGCAAGCTGCTGGCCAATCGTCAGGTGCGCAGGATGATTGCGTCCTACGTCGGCGAGAACGAGGAATTCGAGCGGCAGTTGCTGTCCGGCGAACTGGAGGTGGATCTGACGCCTCAAGGTACGCTGGCCGAAAAGTTGCGCGCCGGTGGCGCCGGCATCCCGGCCTTCTATACCCGCACCGGTGTCGGCACGCCGGTGGCCGACGGCAAGGAGACGCGCGACTTCGGCGGACATCGCTATCTGCTGGAGCACGCGCTGCTGGCGGATGTGGCGCTGGTGAAGGCGTGGAAGGCCGACTGCGTCGGCAACCTCGTCTATCGCAAGACGGCACGCAATTTCAATCCGATGATCGCCACTGCCGGCCGCACTACCATCGCCGAGGTCGAGGAAATCGTCGAGACCGGCGAGCTGGATCCGGATCACATCCATACGCCCGGCATTTTCGTGCAGCGCGTGATCGTGAACGCCCAGCCATCGAAGCACATCGAGAAACGCACGACGAGGAGCGCCTGACATGGTCTGGTCCAGAGACGACATGGCGCGCCGCGCGGCGCGCGAACTGCGCGACGGCTACTACGTGAATCTGGGCATAGGCATGCCCACGCTGGTGGCCAATCACATTCCCGATGGTATGGATGTGTGGTTGCAGTCGGAGAACGGCCTGCTCGGCATCGGCCCGTTCCCGACCGAGGACGAGGTCGATGCCGACCTCATCAACGCCGGCAAGCAGACGGTGAGCACGCTGCCCGGCAGCAGCTTTTTCAGCAGCGCCGACTCCTTCGCGATGATAAGAGGTGGTCATATCGATCTCGCGATACTGGGCGCCATGCAGGTGAGCGAACGCGGAGATCTGGCGAACTGGATGATTCCGGGCAAGCTGGTGAAGGGCATGGGTGGCGCGATGGATCTGGTGGCCGGCGTGCGGCGCGTCATCGTCATGATGGAGCATTGCAGCCGCAGTGGCGAACACAAGATACTGAAGCAGTGCGATCTGCCCCTGACCGGGCTCGGCGTGGTCAGCCTCGTCATCACGGATCTGTGTGTGCTGGCGGTGACGCCGGACGGACTGGAACTGCGCGAACTGGCCCCCGGCGTCAGCATAGACGAAGTGCTCGCCAGGACCGGCGCACCGGTCCATACCGCGCCGGTGGTGCTGTGCTGAGCCCGGGCGATGCCGACAAGGTGGCGGCACGCTGCGGCACGCGCGTCGAGGGGTCGGAGGTGACGCTGCAGACGCTGGTGCAGGGATACGGCATTCCGCTCGGCCGGATCACGGCCTTCGAGGACATGGGCATTGTTTCGCCACTCGACAAGGAGCGCTACGCCTGCAGCGACGACGACAGGCTCATCATCGCCGCGGCCGCCGTACAGCTCGGTTTCACACTGCGCGAGTTGCGCGAGCTGATGGCGCTTTACGACGAGGCGTCCCCGTCGCATCGGGCGCTGCCGCACTTCATGAAGCTGCTCGCGAGCTATCAGCGACTCATGGCATGGCGGGAGCCCGCAACCGGCGACCCGACGCCGACACGGCGCCCGCGCACACCCTTTCGCGCCCGCAGTTTCCGCCCGAGGATCGTTTCCAGGAAGGAGTCGCAATGAACACGCTGGTTGGCCAGATCGCCCCCGATTTCACCGAGAACGCGGTATGGGGTGACAACGAATTCCGGCCCTACACCCTGTCGGACGGCCGGGGGCGCTACACCGTGCTGTTCTTCTACCCGCTGGATTTCACCTTCGTGTGTCCGTCGGAACTGATTGCATTCGAGCGGCGCATGCCCGAGTTCGCACGCCGCAACGTCGATGTCGTGGGGTGCTCCATCGATTCTGCCTACACCCATCTTGCGTGGAAGAAGACGGCCTACAGCGAGGGGGGAGTGGGCCCGCTGAGCTATCCGCTCGTGTCCGACATGACCCATGCGGTGTCGCGCACCTATGGCGTCGAAGGCCCCATGGGTGTGTCGCTGCGCGGCACCTTCCTGATAGACCGCAATGGCGTCGTGCAGCACCAGATCGTGAACAACCTCGCGCTCGGCCGCGACATCGATGAACTGCTGCGCGTGATCGATGCGCTGCAACACACCGAACTGCACGGCGAGGTCTGCCCCGCCGGCTGGCAGAAGGGCAAGGCAGGCATGACCCCGACCGATCGCGGCGTGGCGGCCTATCTTGCCGAACATTCGGACATGCTGTGATGGCACCCTGGGAGCATCGGCACATGAAACTGTATGACTGGCACGCGGCACCCAACCCCAAGCGGGTGCGCATGTTTCTTGCGGAGAAAGGCATCGATCTGGACATCGTCGAGGTTTCCGGCGAAGGCCTGCGACTGCGCAAGGACTATATCGAGAAGTTTCCGCAGGCCATGGTGCCCATGCTGGAACTGCCGGACGGCCGCCAGATCGGCGAGTCGATGGCGATCTGCCGCTATCTGGAAGAGCTTCACCCCGCTCCGCCCATGCTCGGTCGCAACGCCTACGAGCGGGCCGTTGTCGACATGTGGGAGCGACGCGCTTTCGACGAGGGCATGATGGCCGCCGGCGAGGTATTCCGGAATACCGCCGAGGCCTTCCGCGAGCGCGGTCTGCCGGGTTTCGCGACGCCGGTGCCGCAGATTCCGGCCCTGGCCGAGCGCGGGCGCGAACGGCTCGGTCACTTTTTCCGGAAATTCGACCGGCAACTGGCCGGGCACCGCTACGTCGCCGGCGACCAATTTTCCGTGGCCGACTGTACCGCTTTCTGCAGCATCGAGTTCGCTGCGTGGTCGGATATCGGCATCCCGGAAGATTGCACACACCTCGACAGATGGTACAAAGACGTTGGCGCGCGCCCGAGCGCTCGCGCCTGACCGGGTACTGCATGGGGGATGTGCGAATGATCGACCTTTACGCTGCGCCGACACCTGATGGCTGGAAGGTGACGATCGCGCTCGAAGAGCTGCGCATCCCCTATGCAGTGCACCCGGTCCAGGCCTGCGCCGGTGACGGACTGGAGCCCGGATTCGCGCGGGTGAGCGCTTGCGGCTGTTCGCCCATGCTGGTCGACCGGAACGCCGACGACTGTCACGTCAGTGGCGCCGGGCCCATTCTGGTCTATCTCGCCGAGCGCAGCGGTCGGCTCATGCCGCGCGACACCATCGGCCGCTCGCGGGTCATGCAATGGTTGATGTTGCCGGTCGACGGTGCGGACGCCGCAAGGAGCGGCGATGCGCGAGCGGCACGTGCCGAACTCCTGCGACTGTGCGGTTTGCTGGACAGCCAGCTGGGCGACACGGAATTCCTTGCCGGCGAATTCGGCATTGCCGACATCTCGCACTGGTGCTGGCTGCGCATGCATGCCTGGTCCGACCTCGACATGCAGCGCTACCCCGCACTCGCGCGCTGGCTGCAGCGGGTTTCCCTGCGCGAGGGCACGCGACAAGGGCTGAGTGCCCTGCCTGTGCCCGTGCTTGAACGACCGGTCGAACACGTCTGGAAGGTGAAGTCCATCCTGTTGCGCTGAGCGCCTCCGGGGTCGTCGTTCAGGGGGTGACCGGTGCATGCGCCACCGGATCGAAGCGCCTTACGAAGGCGCGGTCTATGGAGTCCTTCCAGTGCCAGACCCAGTCGCCCTGCAGCGACCACGCGCCGCGGGCGGCGATGGCATGCCGCCGGCCGCAGGCCAGCAATCGCAACGCGTCGCGCTGCGGCATCCACGGCTGCACCGTATCTCCCGCCAGCGCACGCAACAGATTGCGCGCCAGCGGCGGGCCGGCACGTACCGCGAACACGCCTGACCTGGGGCGCGGATTGCCGACCGTGGTGGACACGTCGCCGGCCGCAAACACGTGCGGGTGCGAAGGGCTGCGCAAGGTCGAGTCGACGGCAACGAATCCCCGGGCGTCGAGAATGAGACCGCTGCGCTGCAGCCATTCGGGGGCTGCCGCTCCGGTGCACAGTACGGTGAAGTCGCTGTCGATGCGGCGTCCGTCGGCCAGCCCGAGCGCATGACCGTCGGCGCTCACGATGTCGGCCGTGTCGATCAGTTCCACGCGCTGGCGGGACAGTTCGGCCAGAACACGCTGCTGCAGGCCGGCCGGGCTGCCGGGCAGTGGGGCTGGGCCACGCTCGATCAGCACGACTGGACGATCCGGCAAGCGGTGCCGCAGCGCCAGCGCGACTTCGACGCCGGCCGCACCGGCACCGATCACCGCCAGGGCGTCGGGCGTGGCCGCCTGCAGGGCGGCGATCAGCGCGGGAACCGGCTTGACCGGATGCGCGAAGCTGCGCAGTCCGGTTGCCAGGGGGCGATGCGGGGTCGCACCGGTGTCGATGGAAAACAGGTCGCCTTCCAGAGTTTCACCGCTGTCCAGCGTGACGCAGCGCCGGTCGGGATCGAGCGCCACGGCGCGGCCGCTCACCACGGTCACGCCCGCACGCTGCGCCAGCGGGCGCAGGTCGATGCAGGCTTCGCGATAGCGGTAGTGGCCGGCGATCGCACCGGGCAGCATGCCGGAATAGGGCGTCAGCACGTCCGGTGTGACCAGCAGGACTTCGGCGTCCGGCCGCCGGCGTGCGAACGCTTCCAGCACGAACAGGTGAGCATGACCGCCACCGAGCAGCAGCAGACGTTTCATGGTGCGGGCCCGGCCTCCAGCCACAGATCGCCGAAGTGACCGAGCGCACGGCCGTGCGTGTTGTCGGTGTCGGCCGCCACCACCACGCCGGCGACCGCTGGCGCCTCCTCGCCGAAGGCCTCGCGGAAATCGTCGCGCAGATTGCGGCGTGCCGTGCGCCAGACACCGAGCGGGCTGCCGCCGCCCTCGACGGCGATCATGCGCACCCGGTCGGTATAGGCGCTCCATGCGCGGGTGTCGGGGGCGACATGGTTGTCCCACACATAGCAGAGCACCGCGGCCGGCACCTGATCGCCGTGCAGCGCACGGGCGATGCGCAACTTCGTGCGGGCGCCGAAAGGCAGCTTGGCGATGTCGTAGTCGAACAGCACATAGACCCGCAAGACGTAGTCGTCGCCGTCGCGGCTGGCGTAGCGGTTACCGTCGGGCAGGCGGTCGGCGCGCCAGCGCCAGTTCAGCCATGGCGTGGCGAGCGGGTCGAAGCGGCCGGCGTGGATCAGCGCCGATGCGGCATCCACCGCTTCGGCGCGCAGCACGGTACTGCCATCCAGTTCGGTCAGACGGAAATCGGCCGGCTTTGCCTTGCCGCCCAGCGTCCACGGTGACCAGCCGGCCACGGCTGTGCCGGGTGCCATCGCGGAAAAGCGCGGCAACGCCATGCCGGCACCGGCATCTGCCGCCAGCGCCAGAGCAGCCGCCCACAGCAGCAGGCGCAGACGTACGTTCATGATGGATCCTCCAGCCGGCCTTCGCGCAGCGCGCGCCGCCAGTCCTCGGGCCTGTCGAGGTCGTAGCCGGTGGCCAGTACGCGGGTACGCAGGCCGAGGTCGTCGAGCCGTCGGCGCGTCTGTGGCCACACCCGATCGCTGCCCCAGTCGATGCCATGGAAGAGCGAAGGCTGCGGCCGGGTCAGGCCGACGAGCAGATAGCCGCCATCTTCGGCCGGGGCGAATACCGCTTCGTGATCGCACAGCGATCCGGCCGCCGCCCGCAGATCGCTCGCGTCGAGCGAAACCGCGTCGGCGCCGAGCAGCAGCGCGCTGCCGTGACGGCACAGGGTCAGTTCGAAGGCGTGCGCCATGCGCTCTCCGATATCGCCCGCACACTGCGCCTGCAGCGTGATGCCGCCCTCCTTTGCGCAGGCGGTGAAGAAGGCGTGCCCGCAGTCCGGGGCGCACCACAGTTCGACCGGCCCGAGCCCTGCCTCGCGGGCGACGCGCAGCGCGCGCCGGGTGAGCGCTGCGCTGACGGCCGCAGCACCGTCGATACCCAGTGCCGGCACGAGCCGGGTCTTGGCTTCGCCCGGCACGGGCGCGCGGGCGAACACGAGCACGGCCGTCTCACTCATGGTGCGGCCTGTAGTCGGCGGCCAGCCGTGCCGGATCCGCACCCAGAAAATAGCGCAGGCGCAAGCGCCACATCAGCAGTACGGTAGGCAGCACGCCGTGCTTCTCCCAGCGCCGGCCCGAGGTCAGCACGCGGGTGCGCAGGCAGACGGGTCGGCCGTGCGCAAGGGCACGGCGCGAGAAATCGATGTCTTCCATCAGCGGTATCGGCGCATACGCGCCCAGTCGTTCGAAAAGGGAGCGGGTGCAGAACAGGGCCTGATCGCCGGTGGCGATGCCGGTGAGCCGCGAGCGAAAATTCATCAGTGCGGCGATCAGGCGCAGCAGCCACGGACGGCCGTCGATCCGCACGTCGAAGCGACCCCAGCCCGCTCGCGCGAGCGCCTGCGCGATCTGCGCAAGCGCGTCGGTCGGCAAGCGCGTGTCGGCGTGCAGGAAGAGCAGCGCGTCGCCGCCGGCTGACGCGGCGCCGGCATTCATCTGCAGCGCCCGCCCGCGCGGTGCCCGCACCAGGCGGTCGCACAGCGGCGTGGCGAGCGCGACCGTATCGTCGCGGCTGCCGCCGTCGGCGACAATCACTTCGCAACCGGCGGCACGCAGCGGCTGCAGCGCCACCAGCGCCTCGACGATGGTGGCGGCTTCGTCCAGTACCGGCATGACGACGGTGAGTTTCATCCGCGCATCCAGGCGTGGTAGCGGCTGACCTGACGCAGCAGTGCCTGCGGCGCATGCGCTCGCTTCCAGGCGCCGGCCGCGTACTTGTTCGCTTCGTTCAGGGTCGGATAGATATGTATCGTGCCCAGAAGCTTGTTCAGACCCAGACCGTGCTTCATCGCGAGTACCCACTCGGCGATCAGTTCGCCGGCATGCGCGCCGACGATGGTGACGCCCAGCACACGGTCGCGTCCGGGCTCGGTCAGCACCTTGATGAAACCGTGCGCCGCTTCGTCGGCAATGGCTCGGTCGAGGTCGTCCAGCGCGTAGCGCGTCACTTCGAAGGGCAGACCGCGGGCCAGCGCCTCGCTCTCATTGATGCCGACGCGAGCGACTTCCGGTTCGGTGAAAGTGGCCCAGGGTACGACCGAGTAATCGACCCGGAAGCGCCGGAAGCGTCCGAACAGTGCATTCACCGCGGCATACCAGGCCTGATGCGCCGCCATGTGCGTGAACTGATACGGGCCGGTCACGTCGCCGCATGCGTAGATGTTGGGATACAGCGTTTCCAGGCAGTCGTTGCTGTCCACGCTGCCATTGGCCCGCAGCGGGATGCCCATTTCTTCCAGTCCATAGCCCTCGACATTGGGCGTGCGGCCGACTGCGCAAAGCAGGGTGTCGAATTCGACGCGCACTTCGCCGGCCGGGCCTTCCGCCACCAGTGTGCGGATGTCGCCCTCGCGTTCGAAGCGCACCGCCTTGTGTCCGGTCAGCACGCGCAGGCCTTCGGCCGCGAAGCGGGCCTCGACCGCGGCCGACACATCGGGGTCTTCGCGCACCATCAGACGTGGTGCCATTTCGATCTGGGTGACCGAGGCGCCGAAGCGGGCGAAGGCCTGTGCCAGTTCGCACCCTATCGGCCCGCCGCCCAGTACCAGCAGCCGCCGCGGCAGCGTGCGCAGCGACCACAGAGTGTCCGAGGTCAGGACTTCGATCTGTTCGATGCCTGGAATCCGCGGCACCGTGGGGCGCGCGCCGGCGGCGATGACGATGGCGCGCGTGCTGATCGTGCGCAGACGGTCGGTCGTGCTCACTTCCACTGTCCAGGGCGAGGTGATGCGGGCGCGCCCCTGCACCACCTCCACACCGAGACCGGTGTAGCGGTCGATGGAATCGTGCGGCTCGATGGTCGCCACGACGCGCTGAACGCGTTCCATGACTTCGGCGAAATCGAAATCGACACTGGCCGAGCGCAGGCCGAGCGAGCGTGCGTGCTTCGCCTCGGCGACGAAGCGGGCGGAACGGATGAGCGCCTTGGACGGTACGCAGCCGGTGTTCAGACAGTCGCCGCCCATGCGGTGGCCTTCGATCAGCGTCACTTCCGCCTTGACCGCGGCAGCGATGTAGGCCGTCACCAGGCCGGCGCTGCCACCGCCGATCACCACGATATTGCGGTCGAAGCGGGCCGGCTTCTGCCAGCGCGCATGGAGGCGGCGGGCGCGCAGTGCGTCGATGACGCGACGGGCGATCAGCGGAAACATACCGAGCAGTACGAAGGCGGCAATCAGGCCGGGCGACAGGATGCCGGCCAGCGTATCGATGCGGCCGAGCTCGGTGCCGGCATTCACATACACCGCCGTACCGGCCAGCATGCCGAGCTGGCTCACCCAGTAGAAGGTGCGTGCCGGCATGGCGGTGAGGCCCATGGCGAGATTGATCACGAAGAAGGGGAAGGCCGGCACCAGACGCAGCGTAAACAGATACAGCGCACCGTCGCGCGCGATGCCACGGTCGATCGCCTCCATCGATCGCCCGACGCGTGCCTTCACCCAGTCGCGCAACAGGAAGCGCGCGATCAGGAAGGCGAGCAGCGCGCCGATGCTGGAGGCGAAGGATACGATGAGCAGCGCCTTCCAGAAGCCGAACAGCGCGGCGCCAGCCAGCGTCATGACGGCCGCGCCCGGCAGCGACAGCGCGGTCACCAGTACGTAGATCGCGAAGTAGGTGAGTGCGCTGGCCAAAGGGGCTGCCGCGACCTGTTCCGCCAGCATCTGCTGTTGCGACTTGATCCAGGCCAGATCGAAGAAGCGCCCGAGATCCAGGACCATGAAGGCGGCAAGGGCCGCGATCACGGCGCATAACAGGGCCAGTCTGCGCGTGTTCATGGTGTCGCCTCGGTCAGGGTCCAGGCCGGACCGTTCAGCATGCGGCTGCGGTAGTTCAGTTGTGCGGGCGAGCCTTGAGGCCACTGCGCGTCGAACAGTGCGAACCAGCGCTGTGCGTCGAAGTGAAGTGGCAGCGCGTCGACGTGCAGGCCGCGTATCCGGCTGCCGTACAGAGTGGCGTGCGGCGAGGCACACAGTGCGATGCGGGTGACGATGCCATGGGTACGACCGTGCAGGCTGGCCATGCCGGCTGCGCCGTTGTTGATCACCGCGCCTTCGTCGAACAGGGCCAGTGCAGGCAGGCAGGTGTGGCTGCTGGCGAACAGATCGCAGCGCGCGGAGCCGAAGGCTGCCGCGTGTTCCGCACGGCGCGCCGGATCGCGCAGTGCGCGCGCATCGAAGGACCAGCCGGCGAGCGATCGGGCGTCGCCGTGCACGACGCCGATGCGTGCATCGCCGACGCGTACGGCGCGCCAGTAATCGAGCGCCGCCAGTTCGCCGCGCCACAGCGGATCGTGGCGGGCGGTATGCGACAGACGCGCGTGGATGAGGTTGGAGCGGGTGACGACCTCGTCCGGTACGTCGTCGGGATAGGCGCAGCCGCAGCCCGCTTCGTCGTCGTCATCGGCCAGTGCGGCTTCGACGTTGCCGGCGATGGCCTCGTGCGCCAGCACCCGGCGTTGCACATCGCCGAACTGTTCCGGGTCGATGTCGAACCAGTGGAAGTCGCCGTTGAACAGGACGCAGACCGGGCCGCGTTCGGCGGCGAGCAGTCCGTCCAGCGCGTCGAGCGCGCAGGTGTTGCCGTACAGACCGCCGACCACGTAGAGCGTGTCCGCGTGCAGATCGCGGTGCGGGTCGGCCAGCGCAGCAGCACCGTAGCGGTAGTGCAAGGGGCAACTGCGGCCGGGCAGGGCGCTCGCGAACGCGCTCATGGTCGGTGTCCGCGCGCGATCGACGACGGCAGCAGATAGCCGGCGGTGCACAGCACAAGGCCGTACAGGTTCGTACCCAGGAGCTTGGCGTACTTGCCGTCGCCGATGGCCCAGCTGTCGGGGATGAGACCGGCGGCCAGCAGCACGCCCAGCGTCATGCCGGTCCAGAAGGCGATATGGAAGGACCAGGCCGCCGCCCGCGTACCCGGCCGCGTGAAGCCGGCAAGCAGGAAGACGGGCGCCAGCCCGATCACCATGGTGCCGCTGACCGTGGTCGCTTTCAGGATGTCGGTGCCGGTCAGCATCGGGATATTGCCGACCAGCGCGATCACCGCCATGGCCGTCATGCCGATGCCGATCGCGCGGGTGGGTTCGGGACGGCCGGCCAGTGCGGGCAGGTCCTGCGCGACATGGCGGGCGAGCGAGGAGAAGGTGGAATCCAGCGTCGAACCGGCCGCCGCCACCATCACGATGGTCATCGCGAACAGCGCGCCCGGGCCCAAGGCCCGCGCGAGCGCGGCCGGCACGTTGTCGCCGCCGGCGATGCGCTCGACATGCGCATGCACGCCGACCAGCGAGAACAGCAGGATGCAGACGAAACCGAGCGCGCCGGCCCAGATGAAAGCGCGCAGCATGCGGCGCTCTTCCGTGATGAAGCCGCGGTCCGTGAGTACCGGGTCATGGAATGGATAGGACAGCACCTGCAGTGCGGCCACCAGCAAGAGGTCGACGCCGGCATCGAGCCGCCAGTCACCGGTCGACAGCAGGGTGAGTGGCCCGTGCGCCGGCAGCACCATGAACATGACGACCGCGAAGAAGGCCACGAACAGGCCGGTCTGCAGCACGTCGGTGTAGATGGACGAACGCAGTCCGCCCTTGATGCTGTAGAACAGAGTGGCAGCGGTAAACAGCAGGGCGGCGCCGATGAAACCGGCCGAACCGGCTTCGCCGTAGTAGCCCCCGACCACAGAGGTGTTGCTCCACACCTCGTTGAACAGGCGCACCAGGATGGCGAGCGAGAAGGCCAGCGCTGCGAGCCGGCCGTGCCGCGTGACCAGGAAGGACACCAGGCCGGTGGCGCCATGGCGGGTGCGCAGCCGCAGGATGGCCCAGCCGGCCAGCGGAATCGACAACCAGTAGGTGGCATAGGCCAGTCCGCCGACGATGCCGAAGCTCGCACCCAGATTGGCGGCGTTGGTGATGGACTTGGCGAAGATCCATGAGATGAAGATGCTGGCGCCGAGTGCCCAGGCGCTTGCCGGACGGCCTGCCGCGTCGTGCCCCTGAAAGAAGCCGGCGTGGCCGACCGCGCGCGGCGACAAGATATACATGCCGGCGCCATAGAGGATGAGGAAAGCCCAGAAGGCGGCGCCGAACAGCGCTGCATCGTTCATGCCTGCCTCCTCAGACCAGCGCGCCGCCGCAGGACGAACCCTGGCCGGCAGTACAGCCGTAACAGTGATTCTTCACGACAATGGGATTACCGGTCAGATCGCGCTGCATCAGTTGCGAAAGATGTATGCGCGGACGACCGTCAATGCGCAACGGCAATCCCAGCATCTGGTTGAAGTCGCAGTCGTAGACATGCCCTTGCCAGTCCACGCTCAACTGGTCGCGGCACATGACGGACGCAAGGTTGTCGTCGCGGTGGGCTTCGCGCAGCAGCGTCATGTAGCCGTCGAATTGCCCCTTGCTGACCAGCGTCGAACCGAAGCGCTGTATCGGCATATTGGCCAGCGTGAGCAGGCGGCTGAACACGATGCCGTATTCGCGCCAGAGATGTTCGCGGTAGGCCGCTTCGAGCGCAGCCTGCGGCGGCGGCAGAGCCGGCCCTTGCGGATTGAATACCAGATTCAGCGTCGGGCCGTCGGCATGGCCATAGCCCAGCGCATTCAGACG
The DNA here is from genome assembly GCA_964555165.1 of uncultured Methyloversatilis sp. Taxonomy (GTDB): domain Bacteria; phylum Pseudomonadota; class Gammaproteobacteria; order Burkholderiales; family Rhodocyclaceae; genus Methyloversatilis. The sequence continues at coordinate 16,346 of CAZKRN010000036.1, forward strand.
GCGCAATCCGTCGATGCTGCGCGAAAACACACCGTCGCCGCGCTGACGGTCGACATTGTCCTCAAGGTAGCAGGGCAGGGACGCGGTGACGTCCACGGCTTGGCTGGCGAGGAAATCCGCCAGATCCTCGTGGCCCGGTTCGGACAGGATGGTGAGGTTGCAGCGGTCCGTCGTCGCCACGTCCAGCGCACGGGCTTCACGCACCAGCTGACGGAAATGCGGATTCATTTCCGGTGCGCCGCCGGTCAGATCGAGCCTGCGCACACCCGATGCGCGCAGGAAATCGACGACCGCGCTCACGTTCTCGGCACTCATCTGTTCGCTGCGCTGCGGGCCGGCGTTCACATGGCAGTGCAGACAGCTCTGGTTGCAGGTGTAGCCGAGATTCACTTGCAGTACTTCGGTTCGGCGACGATGCAGCAGCGGAAAGTCGGTCTTCTCGAGCAGCGATAGCGTGGCGTGCATGCTTGGCGGTGATCCGGTGGGTTGAACGGCGGGTTGCGCGGAGACAGACCGGCCGGGTGCGCCGGAGCTTACTCCGCGCAGGCCGGACAGCGCGAGGCGCGGCGACTGTATGCTTGCGGCTCCCGTGCGTGACAAGCATCTGAATCGGAGGAGACGGAAATGTTCAAGGCAGTTCTGCTGGAGCAGGGCGAAGGCGGCACCACGGTCGCCCGCGTGACCGGACTGGACGAGTCAGCCCTGCCGGAGGGCGACGTGCGCGTGGCGGTGCGCTGGTCCAGCCTGAACTACAAGGACGCGCTGGCCATCACCGGCCGGAGTCCCGTCGTGCGCAAGTGGCCCATGGTGCCCGGCATCGACTTTGCCGGCATCGTCGAGCAGAGCAGCGATCCGCGCTGGACGGTCGGCGACGAGGTGGTGCTGACCGGCTTCGGGGTCGGCGAGGGGCACTGGGGCGGGCTGGCGCAGAAGGCGCAGGTGAAGGGCGACTGGCTGGTCGGCCTTCCGGCAGGGCTGGACGCCAGGCGCGCCATGGCCGTCGGCACGGCCGGCTTCACCGCCATGTTGTGCGTGATGGCGCTGGAAAAGCACGGTCTGGGGCCGGGCGACGGCGAAGTGCTGGTCACCGGTGCCAGCGGCGGCGTCGGATCGGTGGCGGTGGCGTTGCTCGCCAGACTGGGTTATCGCGTGGTGGCCAGTACCGGTCGCCTGGAAGAGCGCGATTACCTGGAATCGCTCGGTGCCGGATCAGTCATTGACCGCGCCACGCTGTCGGCACCGGGACGGCCGCTGGCGAAGGAGCGCTGGGCGGGCGTGGTCGACAGCGTCGGCTCGCACACTCTGGCAAACGCCTGTGCGGCGACGCGCGAGAACGGCGCCGTCGCCGCCTGCGGACTGGCTCAGGGCATGGACTTCCCGGCTAGCGTCGCACCCTTCATCCTGCGCGGCGTCACGCTTTATGGCATCAACAGTGTCACGGTGCCGCGTGCTCCGCGCGAAGCGGCCTGGCGGCGCATCGCTCAAGACATGCCGATGGATCTGCTCGATGCCATCACCGGTGTCGTGGCGCTGAAGGACGTGATCGAGGTGGCACCGCGCTTTCTGGACGGAAAGGTGCGCGGCCGTCTGGTGGTGGACGTGTCGGCAGCCTGAAGCCGTCTGCACCGGGTGCGGGTATCACTGCTGCGCCGCATCAATTTTGACGCGCGTCAAGTACTTGGCTACACTCGCCCGCGGTTTTGCAGGAAATCACCTCAACCCATAACAAGAGAGACTCGATGAGCGCCAGGATCCTTCTTGCTGTCGCAGCAGCCCTCTGCATCAGCCCCGTCGCCTTCGCCGCCGAAGGAAAGGCAGACGCCGCCAAGGACAAGATTTCGATGTGCGTTGGCTGTCATGGCATTCCGGGCTACCAGACCGCGTTCCCGAAGACCTACAAGGTGCCCCGTATCGGCGGGCAATACCCCGAATACATCGTGGCGGCCCTGCAGGCCTACAAGACGGGCGATCGCAGCCATCCGACGATGACCGGCATCGCCGCCAGCCTTACCGAGCAGGACATGGCCGATATCGCCGCCTACTACGGCGCACAGAAATAAGGAACGCAGGGCATGATGAACAAGACCGCTTTCATTGCGCTCGCCGTTCTGGTGGGTATGTCGTCCGCCCACGCCGGTGACGCCGCCAAGGGCAAGGAAAAGTCGGCGGCCTGTGCCGCCTGCCACGGTGCCGATGGCAACAGCCCGGCCCCTGCGTTCCCGCGCATTGGCGGCCAGCACGAGGATTACCTGCTGCAGGCGTTGCAGCAGTACAAGAAGGGTTCGCGCAAGAACGCCATCATGGCTGCTCAGGTCGGTGCGCTGAGCAACAGCGACATGGCGGATCTGGCTGCCTACTTCGCGTCGCAGGCGGGGCCTCTGGTCACGCGCCGCTGAGTCGCTGCAGGCAAGGTCCGCCCGCGCAGACCTTGCCGATCGCGTTTCATCCGGCGATTGCCGCGCGTTCGCGACGGTCGTGCGCCGATGCACCGGGAAAGCGCGTGCGCCGGGCGGCCCAGACAAGAAGACATAGGCCTGCCGACATCAGCACGGCTTGACGGGGCTCGGGTACCGGCGCGAGCAGGCGCACATTGTCCAGTGCGACTGTTTCGACCACCGGCGTGATGTACTCCGCGTTGATCCAGAGGGCACTCAGGGCACCCAGAACGCTCTGCAACTGCGCATCCGTGGCCAGAGCACCGCTGAACGTGTCGTCCATGCGCCAGCTGCCAGGCATGAGCGGAATGTCGAAGCTTGTCCATGTTGCGGACAGGCTGGCGGTTGCTTCGTGCACCAGTGTCAACCCGGCGCCGCGCAGAACGACTTCGGCTTCGTTTGCCGGCGTGCCGCCGGGAGCACTTACCAGCCGGCTGTCGAAACTCAGGCGTCCGCCATAGGCAGCCGACTGGTTGCCCAGGAAGGCGAGCGGAGCGGAAAAATACGACCACTCGTTGTCCGGATCCTGCACGGTGATGTGGCCGCCGGGGTTTCCGCCGCCGCTCTGGTACTGGACGCTCACACCGGAATGGATCGCCCACGAGGGCGATCCGCCGCTTCCGAGGGCGGTCCAGCCCTCGCTGTCTCCATCGAAGTTGCTCTGTGCGAGAACGTTGCCCTCGGCTGCGGCGGGCAAGGAGGCGGCACAAAGCCATAGCATGAGTGCACCACGTGTCACTTTCATATCGGCTCTCCTGAATGGTCGGGTTGGCTGAGGCAAGTCCTGCGCCATTGGATTGGCTCGTTGATTATCAATGAAGGATGCCAGCGGTGTTTGCGTCCGAGTAAGAAAATCCGGCAGTCGAATGGCGTTTTCGTGGCTCGAAGGGGTGCTGCATTAATCCGTTCTTTCCGTGTCCGGGTACGCCCCGGATCGGCTGTAGTGCACCGGTCACAATACGAGCCGTCCGCCGCGGCAACTGGCCGATTCTTCAAGCCGGCTCAGCGTCGGTGCGAGATTGAGCGTGGTCCGGGCACGCAATTGGCGCGCGCGCTCGCGCAGGGTGTCCAGTGGCATGTCGATCGGTGTGCAGCCCGCCGCAATGCAGATGGCGTTGCCTTCGTCGAGTGACGGCAGTATCAGTGCGCGACCTTCATGGGCGTCTGTCAGGCGCTGCGCGCTGGCGCGAAAGCCGCGCGTGCGCCCGAACATGTTCAGGCTGATGCAGCCTTCGGGTGTCAGCCGTGTCCGGCATGCCCGATGAAACTCCGTCGTGTCGAGCGCGTTTGCGCGCGCCCGATGATCGTAGCCATCGATCAGGATGTAGTCCCACTGTTCAGGCGACTCGGCAACGAAACGTGCTCCGTCGTCGATGACGATATGCAGGCGATGGTCTTCGGCCGGCAGCCGGAAGTGCAGAGCGGCTATGGCCGGCATGCGCGGATCAATCTCGACGACCGTAATGTCCGACTGTGGACAGTAGCGGTGCAGGAACTTGGTGACCGATCCCGCGCCCAGACCGATCACGAGCACGCGCGCCGGCCAGGCGTCATGCGGCGCGAACAGCAGCGGCAACATCATCTCGCGCGTGTATTCGAGTTCCAGCGCGAACGGACGTGCGACCCGCATCGCGCCCTGTACCCATTCAGAGCCGAAGTGCAGGTAGCGCACCCCGGCCGCTTCCGACACGTCGATCGGATTGCGCGGCATCTTTGTGCGCCCGCTGCCGAACAGCGAAACGAGGCTCAATTGCGCTGCTCGGGCAGCACGATGTTGACTTCAAGAACTTCGTAGTTGTCCTGCTTCTCGAGCTGGACCTTGATGTCTTCAGGGTTTACGCGCACATACTTCGAAATGACGGCAACCAGTTCCTGCTGCAGGGCCGGCAGGAAATCGGGCCCGGAGTTCGCTCCGCGTTCGCGCGCGATGATGAGCTGCAGCCGCTCCTTCGCGATCGAGGCAGTCTTCTTCTTCTCGCCGAAGATCAGGGAGAGCAGGGACATGCTCACTTTCCTCCGAACAGGCGCTTGAGCAGGCCGGGCTTTTCGTAATCGACAAAGCGCAGCGGACGCTCTTCGCCTAGAAAGCGCGCAACGACATCCTCGTAGGCCTGGGCGACGTCACTGCCTTCCATGTGGATGGCGGGTGTCCCCTGGTTCGAGGCCTGCAGCACGATTTCCGATTCCGGGATGACGCCCAGCACCGGTATGCGAAGGATCTCCTGCACGTCACCGTGGCTCAGCATCTCGCCGTCGGCAGCCCGCTTGGGCGAGTAGCGGGTGACCACCAGATGCTCCTTTACCGGCTCCCGACCGTCGCGCGCGCGTCGCGATTTCGACTGGAGGATGCCCAGAATACGGTCGGAGTCGCGTACCGAACTGACTTCCGGGTTGGTCACGATGACTGCTTCGTCGGCGAAGGTGAGCGCCATGACCGCGCCGTGCTCGATGCCTGCGGGCGAGTCGCAGACGACATAGTCGAAACCCATGTCCGCGAGGTCCTTCAATACCTTCTCGACGCCTTCTTCGGTCAGGGCGTCCTTGTCGCGCGTCTGTGAAGCCGGCAGTACGAAAAGATTGTCGCAGTGCTTGTCCTTGATCAGGGCCTGGGTCAGGTTTGCTTCTCCGTGGATCACGTTCACGAAGTCGTACACCACGCGGCGTTCGCACCCCATGATGAGATCGAGGTTGCGCAGGCCGACGTCGAAATCGATCACGGCGGTCTTCTTGCCGCGCAGTGCGAGACCGGACGAAAAAGCGGCGCTGGTGGTGGTCTTGCCCACGCCGCCCTTGCCGGATGTGACGACTACGATACGGGTCACTGTGTTCTCCCTCTTGTGATTCAGGTGGTCGCCAGGGCGGCGACGCTCAATACCTGTTTGTCCGGATGTTCTTCCAGCCGGATCTGTGCCGGCTTGCGCAGCAGTTCGCCGCTGGCGGTATGTTCGAAAGTCCTGTACACGCCGGCGATGGACACCAGTTCGGCTTCGAAGCAGGTGGTGAAGATGCGCGCTCCGGTGTCACCGGAAGCACCGGCCAGCGCGCGACCACGCAGCGGGGCATAGACGTGGATGTGACCATCAGCGATGACTTCGGCGCCGGCACTGACCATGGCGAGCACGACAAGGTCGCCGCGCACATAGATGCGCTGTCCCGAGCGCAGGGGCTTGTCGATGATTTCCGTGTGACGGGCAGGCGCCGCAACCGGCGCCGCTTCGCTCACCGAGGCGGCATCCGGCGCACGCTTGACGGGCTCCGGTTCTGGCGTCGTGTCGGGCTCTGGCTCTGGCGGTGTCGCGCGGGGCGCACTGTCCGCGGTCAACACGGCCATGCCCAGATGGCGGGCAAGGCTGGCACTGGGCTCGTCCGCGCCCTGTACCGCGATGGCAGTCAGCGCATGCCGTGCCAGTGCGTCGCGCAGCGCAGCCAGATCGGGCGCGGAGCCCGGTGGCAGTTCGCTGCAGTCGATGACCACCGGTTCGCCGGAAAAGAAACCGGGCATGCCGCCAAGACGCGCATCCAGGGCGGCCAGCACGACTTCCGGGTCGCCACTTCGCAGCAGCGCGCGCATCGCTTCAAGCGTGGCGCTCTTGAGTTCCAGTGCCGAGGTATCGGGCTTGCGCGCCATGGGGGATCCGCAGGAAATGTCGAAAGTCTACTCAGTGCCCGTTCCGCGGGCAACACGGTACCTCAGTGCAAGGCCGATGGCGGGTCGCCGAACAGGCGGGCGATGTCCTCGACCTTGAAGCGGTAGTCGTGATTGCACATGTCGTCGTGGATGTGCAGCTCGCCTTTTTCAGCGAGGATGGACTCGACTTCGGCACGGCCGAGCGAAAGTACGAGCCGCCGCACCTTCTCTTCGTCCCGCGGACAGTGATGACGCGGCTCGAGCGGCTCGAAAACGCGTACGCCGCCCGTCGCGATCTCTTCGTGGAACAGACGGGTGAGCAGGGTTTCGGTGTCCAGCGTCTTCAGCTCCTGCGGTGTGACCGTGCCGGCAAGCTGACAGACGCGCGCCCAGCCATCCGCATCGCGCAGATCCGCGCCCGGCATCTTCTGAAGGAAGAGGCCGCTGGCCGTGTCGCTCCCGGCCGCCAGCCAGAGCGCGGTCGGCTGCTGTTCGGACTGTTCGATGAAGTGCTCGAACACCTCGGCGACGCTTGCGCCCTCCAGCGGCACCACGCTCTGATACGGCGTGGAAGAACTTTCCGGCAGCAGAGTCATGACCAGATGACCATCTCCGAACAGTTGCGGCAGCGGCGCTTCGACAAGATCGGCCGGCGCGCTCGCCATTCCGCGCAGGCGAAGTTGCTGGTCGCAATCGACCACCAGCAGCCCGACCGCACCATTGCCGCGAACCTGGACGGTCAGGCGCCCGGCTTGCTTGAGCTGGCCACCCACCATCAGGGCCACCACCGTCACTTCGCCAAGCAGCCGGGTGATCACCGGCCCGTAGCCACGCCCGCGCAACATGGACTGCCAGCCGGCATTGAGGCTCACTCGCGCTCCGCGGATGTCCAGTCCTTCGAACATGAAGCGCTGCATCACATCCTTGCCGCTCACTTCAGCACCTCGGCCCAGCGCACGGCGTCGAAGCCGATCAGCAGTTCGCCGTCGTGATCGACGACAGGCCGACGGATGGCCGACGGATTCGCCTGCAGCAGCGCGAGGGCACGTTCATCATCCAGACCGGCGGTCTGTTCGGGCGGCAATTTGCGGAAGGTGGTGCCACGGCTGTTCACGAGGTTCTGCCAGCCAGCGCGCCGTATCCAGTCACGCAGCAGTTCTGACGGCACGCCGTCCTTCTTGTAGTCGTGCAACTGGAATTCGATGTGCTGGTCGGCGAGCCAGTTCATGGCACGTGCCATCGTGTCGCAGCGCTTGATGCCGAAAACGCGAAGCATGGGAACGCGGGGAAGAAATCCGGAGAGCGCGCATTGTACGTGCGCAGCGGCCGACGGCGACGGGCGACGGTGAGCTTCCCGGGGGTGGCATCATTGGGCTGCAATGGTTAAGATTCGAAAAAATTATCCGAAACAACACACTGGCACGCGATATTGATCGACTTTTTCAGGTCGTGTCGCGCTCAGTTTCAGTAGGAGACGTGCATGATGTTTCGCAGCTGGGGCGTATTCGCCCTGTCACTGGCTTTCGGATTTTCGATGTTTGCCGCCGATACGGTACTGGCCGCGCGGTCAGTCGCCAGCGGCAAGCAGGTCAAGTCAGCAGTTCGGCCCGCGGCCAAGATTGCCTCCAGGAAGCGTATCGCACCCAGCGTTCAGGCGGCCGCCAAGCGTGCCGCACCGCTGGCGGTCGCGGTGCCTGCCTTCCGGCCACCCAAGCCGCCGGCGCAGCGGCATTACGCCGTCGATGGCAGCACGTTCTACGCGGACGGCGTCCGGGTCCGCGCAGCCGGACTGGACGGGCTGGACATGCCCGGCGCCTCCGGCATGGCCAAGCAGCGCCTGCAGCAGTTGCTGGATTCAGGCCGGGTCAGCATCGAGCCGCTCGGCAGCGATGGTGGCGACGTCACGCTGGCGCGGGTGAGGGTGGATGGGCGCGATGTGAGTGAGGTGATGAGCGCTCGCTGAATATCTTCGGCGCGACGCCGGATGGGAAAGGCCCGGGATGACCGGGCCTTTTTCATGGTGTCGGCGATCCGGCTGCCGGAGGCGGCGACGTCAGCCGGCCGTGAGCGCAGGGTTGCGGCTGCCGTGCGCGTCATGTGCCGTCGAGGGTTCTTCGGCAGCAGGTTTCGCGTGTTCGTCGACGGTTTCGTCGGGCTTGGGCGACTTCACCTTGCGGGTCGACGACGGCGGGACGGTGGGCAGAACGACATCGATCTTGTTCTGCGTCATGTAGTCGTTCATTTCTCGCCAGCCGGCGAAAATCGCTGCCTTCGACGCCTTCGGATTCAGGTTGTAGCAGTCTTCAAGTGCCCGGCCCGAATGGCGGCAGGCGCCGCCGATCGCCTTGGCGTCCTGTTCTTTCTGCGCGGCGGCGCGATTCGGGTCGGGTATGGGCAGCTTGTCGCAGGCGGTCGCTGCGAGGCCGCATGCGATCAGTACGAGTGCTTGAAGGGCTTTCACCTGCATTCAGTCCGTAAACGGGGTACATCCCGGTTTACGGCAGGCGCAACCTTCGCTTGAGCGCTCCTTCAGAGCGTGTCGCGCGAGTATTCCGCCAGCAGTGTCTCCTGCGCACAGTGCCGCGCGGCGCGCGATACCCGGCGACGGTAGCGACCGTCCGGATCCATTTCCCAGGACTGGCTGTTGTCCAGCAGGTAGGGGCGAAGACCTTCTTTCATGATGCGGCGCTTGATCTTGGGGTCCAGCACCGGAAATGCGACCTCGATGCGACGGAAGAAATTGCGTTCCATCCAGTCCGCGCTCGCCAGGTAGAGCGTTTCCTCGCCATCGGCGTGGAAGTGATAGATGCGTGAGTGTTCGAGGAAGCGACCGACCACCGAACGCACGCTGATCTTGTCGGACAACCCGGCGACCCCGGGGCGAAGCGCGCACACGCCGCGCACGATGAGGTCGATGTCGACGCCAGCCTGACTGGCCGCGTAGAGGGCTTCTATGGTTTCGTCCTCGACCAGCGAATTCATCTTGGCGATGATGCGCGCCTTTCTGCCGGCACGCGCGTTCTCGGCTTCTCGATTGATGGCTGCGATCACATTGCTGTGCAATGTGAAGGGCGCCTGCCAGAGATGCGTCAGCGTTCCGGCGTGACCCAGACCGGTCAGTTGCTTGAACACCTCGTTGACGTCCTCGCCTATCTGTTCGTTGGCTGTCATGAGACCGAAGTCCGTGTAGAAGCGAGCCGTCCGAGGATGGTAGTTGCCGGTGCCAAGGTGAACGAAGCGGCGGAAGCGGTTCACACCGTCAATCTGTTCGCGACGTACGACCATCAGCAGTTTGGCGTGCGTCTTGTAGCCAAACACGCCATACACAACGTGGGCGCCGGCGTCTTCGAGGCGCGATGCCCAGTTGATGTTCGCTTCCTCGTCGAAGCGTGCCATCAGTTCGACCACGACAGTTACTTCCTTGCCCTTCTGCGCGGCGCGCACCAGAGCTTCCATCAGTACGGAATCCGTACCGGTGCGATAGACCGTCATCTTGATGGCGACCACGTCGGGGTCATCCACTGCCTGTTGCACCAGATCGATGACCGGCTTGAAGGACTGGAAGGGATGATGCAGCAGCACATCCTGCTTGCGGATCATCGCGAAGATGTCATAGCGCTTCTCCATCGCGCGCGGCAGCTGCGGTACGAAGGGCGGGTACTTCAGGTCCGGACGCTCGACCCAGTCCGGAACCTGCATCAGGCGGACCAGATTGACGATGCCGGGCGCGCGGTAGAGGTCGTCGCGCGTCAGGTCGAACTGCTGCAGCAGGAAGTCGGCCATCTGTTCGGAGCAGTTGTCGGCGACTTCCAGCCGCACGGCATCACCATAGTGACGCTGCGGCAGTTCGCCCTGCAGCGCCTGGCGAAGATTCTTCACTTCTTCCTCGTCGAGGAACAGGTCGGAATTCCGGGTGACACGGAACTGATAGCAGCCCAGCACATTCATGCCTTCGAACAGGTCGCCGACGTTCTGATGCATGGCCGAGGACAGGAAGATGAAGCCGTGGTCGACACCGGTCAGTTCCTTGGGCAGCTTGATCACGCGCGGCAATGCGCGCGGCGCCTGGACGATGGCAAAGCGCGAACTGCGGCCGAAGGCGTCGCGCCCTTCCAGCTCGACGGCGAAATTGAGGCTCTTGTTGAGCACGCGCGGGAAGGGGTGGGAGGGGTCGAGCCCGATCGGAGTGAGCACCGGCATCAGCTCGCGCGTGAAATAGTCGCGCACCCAGGTGTGCTGTGCCTCGGTCCAGTTGCCGCGGCGCAGGAACACGATGCCTTCCTTTACCAGCAGCGGAAGGATGACCTCGTTGAGCAGCGCGTACTGTTCGGCAATCAGCTGATGGGCCTCTGCCGCGATCAGACGCAGCGCCTCCTGTGCCGAGCGGCCGTCCGAAGTGTTGCCGCGTGCACCGAGCCGGATGTGCTCGCGCAGCCCGCCGACACGCACTTCGAAGAACTCGTCGAGATTGCTCGAAACGATACACAGGAACTTGAGCCGTTCGAGCAGCGGTACCCGCTCATCGGCTGCCTGGGCCAGCACGCGCCGGTTGAAGGCAATCAGCGAAAGCTCGCGATTGATGAAGTGATCGGGGGCATAGCGGGGGGCCGGCAGGATAACGGGCATGATGGCGCTGTCTCGGTGTTGTCGTTATGCGATTCAGTATTTTGTGACACAACTGCTATCGGATTATTACAGCGTTCGATGCCTTCATGAAGAAGGGCAGCGAGGTGCACCGCTGATACACTCGCGCCTGTTTCGGTTTTTGCATCGCCGCATGAGCTACGAACTTCTCGCCGCCGTAGACCTTGGTTCCAACAGTTTCAGACTTCAGGTCGCGCGGGTGGTAGACGATCAGATCTACCCGCTCGATGGCGTCAAGGAAACCGTCCGGCTCGCCGCCGGCCTGGGTCATGGCAAGCTGCTCGACGGTCCGTCCCAGTTGAGGGCGGTCGAGGCACTCTCCCGTTTCAACGAGCGTCTGAGGGGCTTTGCGCCCGATCAGGTGCGTGCCGTCGCCACCAACACCTTGCGTGTGGCGAAGAACGCGCCCCAGTTCCTGCCCCAGGGGGAAGCCGCGCTCGGCTTTCCGATCGAGGTGATTGCGGGTCGCGAAGAAGCCCGACTCATCTACGTCGGCGTCGCGCACACCTTGCCGAATCCTTCAAGTCAGCAATTGGTCGTGGATATCGGCGGCGGGTCGACAGAGTTCATCATCGGACGCAGTTTCGAGCCGCTGGCACTGGAATCCCTCTACATGGGCTGTGTCGCGTTCAGCCTGCGTTACTTTCCCGAAGGCCGGATGGACAAGAAGTCGCTGCGTGAGGCGGAACTGGCTGCGCGACGCGAACTTGAGACGATAGAGCACGACTACCGTGCGCTGGGTTGGGACGAGGCGGTGGGTTCGAGCGGTACGGCGCGCGCGTTGCTCGACATCATGGAGTTGAACGGGTGGGCGCAGGGTGCGCTGACCCGGGAAGGGATGGAGAAACTTCGCGCCTTGTTGCTGCGCGTAGGTGACGTAAACCGTCTCGGCGTTGCAGGGCTGCGTCCGGACCGGTTGCCCGTTCTGGCGGGCGGCTTTGCCATCATGTCCGCCGTATTCGAAGCCTTCAGTCTGGAACGCATGAGCTTTTCGGAAGGCGCCTTGCGTCTTGGCGTGCTTTACGATCTGCTCGGCCGCTATCACCACCGGGATCTGCGCGACGCCACGGTACTGCAGTTCATGCGGCGGTATCAGGTGGAGGAGCGTCAGGCGGATCGTGTCCATGCCACCGCACTCCGGCTTTACCGTCAGCTTGAACCGCTCGCCGCCGAGGACCACCCGGACATGCATCTGCTCAGCTGGGCCGCGCGTCTGCACGAGTTGGGCATTTCGGTCGCGCATGCCGGCTATCACAAGCACAGTGCCTACATCGTCGGTAACGCCGACATGCCGGGGTTCTCGCGCATGGACCAGGCGCGACTCGCGCGCGTGGTGCTCGCTCATCGAGGCAAGCTTGAAAAGGTGAATTCGGCTTCGGCCGACATGCGTGACTGGCCTCTCATTCTTTGCCTTCGACTCGCCGTGCTGCTGCATCGCAGCCGTGACGACTATGCGGAACTGCCTTTGCGTGTCGAACGTACCGGGCTTGCGTATGCGATCCACGCCCGCAGCGACTGGTTGTCGGGTTCGCCGTTGACCGCTGCCAGCCTGCAGGACGAACAGCGACTGTGGGCCGCCATCGGGATCGATGTGAGGTTGCGTCCGCAGCGCGGCAAGAGCGCCTCCGGCACCTGAGCGAAGCGAATGGGCCTCCCGTCGGTTTCGTTCGAGATCTCCGGAGCCCAGCGCGTGGCGGTGCTGCGTGGCGACTGGACGCTTGCCGGGCTGGAGGGGCGACTCGACACGCTGCGTGCGCAGCTCGCATCGGCAACCGCCGGAGAGATCGAGCACTGGGATCTGCGCGCGGTGGATCGACTGGATTCCCTGGGTGCCTGTGTGCTGTGGAGGGCGTGGGGCGATGCCGTGCCGGCATCTCTGGACAGCGACGTACACACTCGCGGCATGCTCGATGCGTCGTCGGTCCTCGGACCGCGTCGTCGCGCCAAGGCACGGGCCGGTCACCGCGCAGGGGCCGTCGTCGCACTCGGAGAGGTCGCACTGGGTTTGGTGGCGCAGATCGTCGGCATGGTTGCGCTGAACGGTCGCCTGCTGCTCGACACCCTGCGCGTGTTGCGTTTCCCGCAGGACGCGCCGTTGCGCGAACTTTCCGCCAACCTCTACAAGACCGGGGTGACCGCGCTGCCGATCACGGCCCTGGTCGGCTTCCTGATCGGTGTCGTGCTGTCCTATCTGTCCGCCCTGCAGTTGAAGACCTTCGGTGCCGACGTGTTCATCATCAATATCCTGGGCATCGGCATCATCCGCGAACTGGGTCCCGTTCTCGTCGCGGTACTGGTTGCCGGCCGCTCAGGTTCGGCCATGACTGCGCAACTGGGCGTGATGCGGGTCACCGAGGAGATCGATGCGCTCAGCACCATGGGGGTGTCCGCGACTTTGCGTCTGGTGCTGCCGAAAGTCGTGGCACTGCTTGTGGCGATGCCGCTGCTGGTTCTGTGGACGTCGGCCGCCGCGCTGTCCGGCGGGATGGTTGCCGCATCGCTCCAGCTCGACATCGGTTACGGCTTTTTTCTTGAGTCCCTGCCCCGCGTCGTGCCGATCGCCAACCTGTACATCGGTTTCGGCAAAGGTGTCGCCTTCGGGTTCGTGATCGCACTCGTGGCGTGTCATTTCGGCCTGGCCGTCAAGCCGAATACCGAGAGCCTTTCGGCCAATACCACGCGCTCGGTGGTGAGCGCGATTACCGGCGTCATTCTGGTCGACGCTTTGTTCGCCATTGCGACACGACATATCGGTATGCTCACATGAATCCGCCCGTCATCGATATCCGCGGGCTGATGACGCGTTTCGGCGCCAATGTGGTGCACGAGGGCATCGATCTGACGATCCCTCCTGGGGAAGTAGTCGCTCTGGTAGGGGGCTCGGGCAGCGGCAAGACCACGCTGCTGCGGCAGGTGATCGGGCTGCTGAAGCCGCAAAGGGGCGAAGTACGGGTGTTCGGTCTGCCTCTGCACTCCGGCGATGCGCGTGCAGACCGCGCGCTGCGCCGCCGTTTTGGCGTCCTGTTCCAGCAGGGCGCGCTCTTTTCGGCGTTGAACGTTCTGGAGAACATCGCCTTCCCGCTGCGCGAACTGCGCTGGCTGGACCGCAATACCATTCACGATCTGGTCATGGTCAAGCTGGCGATGGTGGAACTGGAGCCGAAGCACGCGTGGTTGATGCCGGCCGAACTGTCCGGCGGCATGGTCAAACGCGTTGCGCTGGCGCGTGCGCTTGCACTGGAGCCGGAGCTGCTGTTGCTTGACGAGCCGACGGCAGGTCTCGATCCGGATCGTTCGGAGGCCTTTGTTGCGCTCATCCGGCGTCTGCGCGATCAACTCGGGCTGACCGTGGTACTGGTGACGCACGATCTGGATACCCTGAATGCGCTGGCTACCCGGGTCGCAGTGCTGGGCGAGCGACGTATACTTGCTTACGGACCACTTGATGACGTCATGAAACACGACCATCCCTTCATCCGCAGCTTCTTCTGTGCCGAACGCATGGCGCGAGCGAGCGCTCGCGGCAGGGGCTGATCGATGGAAAGCCGGGCACACGCACTCGCGGCCGGTCTGTTCCTGCTGCTCATGGCGTTTGGCGCTGCACTGTCGATCTGGTTCCTGTCCAGCGACGACGAGGCGGGTCGCGAGTATGTGCTCGCGACCACGGCCGACGTCGGCGGTCTGGGGCCTCAGGCTCAAGTGCGCTACCGCGGCATCCGTGTCGGCAAGGTACGCGAGATCGCGATCAATACCGAGGATCCGCGCGAGATACTGGTGCGGGTGTCCATACCCGAGCGCTATCCGGTCACCGCCGGAACGCGGGCCGAACTTGGCTATCTTGGCGTGACGGGCCTTGCACTGATCGAACTGACCGACGATGGTGCCGATCCGACCCCGCTGGCGGCTTCTGCACGCATTCCGTTGCGTGGATCGCAACTCGGTTCCCTGAGCGGCAAGGCAAGCGACATGATGGATACGATGAAGGTGGTGCTGCAGCGCATGCAGGCATTGCTGGACGACGGAAACATCGAACGCGTGTCGGGTGCGCTCGCACGTCTTGAGTCCGCGACCGGGCATCTCGACACGACGCTGTCGCACATGCCCGCTCTGTCTCGGGAGCTGCATGAAACCTTGCGCCGAGCACAGGCCGTGCTGTCACCGGACAATACGGCGCGCGTCGCGCGCATCCTGACCCGGATCGAGGCTGCGAGCGGCGAGAGCGAACCGCTGCTGCGCGAACTGCGCACCCTTCTTGCATCGATGCAACAGTTGTCCGTGCGCCTGGATGGACTGACTGCCGAGACGGGCGATCGTCTTCGCGGCGATACCTTGCCGCGCCTGCACGCGCTGATCGAAGAAGCGACTCGCGATTCGCGCCAGTTGCGGCGGGTTCTGGGCGAGCTTGAAACGTCGCCGCAAATGCTGCTGCTCGGACGCGAGCCGCAGGGACCGGGTCCGGGCGAACCGGGCTTCGGATCGACCGGACAAGGAAAGCGGCCATGAGACGACAGCTTGTGCGTTTTTCGCTGGTCTGCGTCCTGCTGCCCGCGATGTCCGGCTGTACGTCCGTCTTGCAGAGAGCGCCTGTCGCGACGCTCCATGATCTGGGCAGCGTGCGCAGCGCGCTTCCGTTGCGAGCGGCTCCTGCCGCGATCGATGTGCGTGCGCCTGGCTGGCTGGATACGACGGCGATCCACTATCGGCTTGCCTATGAGAGTGGGACCGAGCGTCGCAGCTACGCATACAGCCGTTGGGCGGCGACCCCGGCAGAACTGCTCCAGGTGGCGCTGCGCCGCATGCTCGACGGACCGGGCGTGCAAGGCAGTTGCCGTCTGGTGGTCGATATCGATGAATTCATCCAGATATTCGAACAGCCGGTTCAATCACGGGTGCTGATTTCGGGTTCGGCTGCGCTGGTCGACTTGGCGGGGCGTCGTGTCGTCGATCGCATGCGTTTCTCGCTGACCGAGGACGCACGGACCGCTGATGTCGCCGGAGGCGTAACAGCCTTGTCACGAGCGGTCGATGTACTTGGCGAACGGCTGGCTGGCTGGGTGGACACGACTGCAGGCAAGGGGAGGTGTGGAGAATGAGCGAAGGTGTGTCCTCGTCGCAGGAACGCGGATTGTTGCAGGAGGCGCTGGATCGTGTGGCGGATGCGTGCTGGGTCCGCCTGCCGTGCGAACGGGTCACGGTGATGCTGGCCGACGGAGAGGGCGAGCAGGCCGTGCTTGGCATTGCCGCGTGGCGCGGCCAGCTTGGAGAGGAAGCGGCAAACGCACGTGTGCGCAGTGGAATGTCGGTAGCGGGCGGGGTGTACGCGAGCGGTCGGGTGCGGCGGGTAGCGGACGGGGAACATGATTCGTCGCCGGTACCCACACGTGGCGAGGGCGGCAGCTTCATCTGCATGCCTTTGCCGCTGGATGGGCGGGTGCTTGGCGTGATCAACGTGCGTCGCCGCGCGGGCGAACCGGCGTTTTCCGAAGTGGATGAAACGCTGCTCGATTGTCTGGCGCTGTTTGCCGGCAAGTCCCTCCAGGCGGCCCAGCTCGCCTTTCTGGTCAGATCGGAGTTCGCGCAGCGGGCACTGCAGGGTGAAGGGGGGCCCGAAGCGGTCAGCGCTTTCGTGCATGGTGAGGCACAGCCCGCGCAAGTCGCGCGCATGCTGGCCAAGTCCTTCTATCGGGAAATGAAGGCGGCAGGCTTTGGCAACAACCAGATCGTCGGCGCAGCCGGGGAAATCATCGACCAACTGTCGGCCAGTCTGCGCAAGCACGGCCAGCGCATGGTGCGCAGCCGTTCCTGAGGAATCGGCACCGGAGTGACCCGGTGCCGCGGCGCGATGTCAGCCAAGCGAAGCGCTGTAGGCGTCGGCGCCAAGAAGCAGGTCCAGTTCCGTTGCGCTGTCGGGCTGGAGGACGAACATCCAGGCGCCGTACGGGTCCCGATTGACCTGCTCGGGTTCGTCAGCGACCGGAGCATTGACGGCGGTGACGGTACCCGAGACCGGTGCGTGGATGTCGGAGGCAGACTTGACCGACTCGATCACCGCGATGGCCTCGGTGCGCGCGACCTTGCGGCCGACATCGGGGAGTTGCAGAAAGACCACGTCGCCCAGCGCATCCTGGGCGTGGTCGGTGATGCCGACCGTGACCGTGCCGTCCTGTTCGACCCTGACCCATTCGTGTGTGTCGGTGTAGCGAAGATTGTCCGGATGATTCATTGATGTTCCTGGTGGGATTGACCGACACGGATTGTAGCCGGGGCGGGATGGCTGCGAGCGCCTGATAGAATCCCGAAGTTATGAATGCCGATCTTCACTGCCACTCCAGCCATTCCGACGGTGTGTTGTCTCCGGCGGCACTGGCCGCGCGCGCCGCTGCGAACGGTGTCGAACTGTGGGCACTGACCGACCATGACAACCTCGACGGTCTTGCGGAAGCACGCTCGCATGCGTCGTCTCTGGGCCTTGCTTTCGTCGATGGCGTGGAGATATCGGTCACCTGGCAGGGCTCCACCGTCCATGTCGTCGGCCTGGGCATAGATCCAGGTCACGGGCCGCTTCAAGCGGGCCTGCGCAGTGTTCGCAGCGGCCGCGACTTGCGGGCCCTGCGCATGGCAGAGGCGCTGGAGCTTCTGGGGGTTCGCGATGCCTACGCGAATGCGATGCGTCATGCAGGCAACCCGTCGCTGGTCGGACGCTCGCATTTCGCGCGCGTCCTGGTCGAGCAGGGCTATGCCGGAGACGTGTCTGCGGTTTTCCGCGATTACCTCGTGCGCGGCCGTCCTGGCTATGTCGAGCATCAATGGACTGCGCTTGCACAGGCGGTGGCGTGGATACTCGATGCCGGCGGGGTCGCGGTGATCGCCCACCCGGGCCGCTACCGGATATCCGGCGATCAGTTGCGCCTTCTGTTTGGCGAATTCCGTGCAGCCGGCGGCGAGGCGATCGAGGTCGTGTCGGGTTCGCACGGCGACAGCGAGGTCCGCACGTTCTCCCGTCTCGCGCGTGACTTCGGTTTCTATGCCTCGCGCGCTTCCGACTTCCACGCGCCTGACGAAAGTCCGATCGATCTCGGGCGCAGCGCGCCGCTGCCCGACGGTGTCGAACCGGTCTGGCAGGCGCCGGCACTGCGGCATCAACTGCGTTGCGCCGTCTAGGCGCGTGCCTTCCGTCTTGACGTATTTCCCGAAACGATACCCGTGGCACAACTCTTTTCCGTCCATCCCGACAATCCGCAACCCAGGCTGATCCGGCAGGCGGCCGACATCCTGCGTGACGGCGGCCTGGCGGCCATTCCTACGGATTGCGCCTGGTCGCTGGTCGGCCACATGGGGGACGCCAGGGTGCTGGATCGCATCCGGCGGATCCGGGACGTCGACGTGCATCATCACTTCACGCTCATGTGCCGCGATCTGTCCGAGATTGCCACCTTCGCCCGGGTGGACAATGCGCAGTTCCGCCTGATCAAGAGCGCAACCCCCGGGCCCTATACCTTCATACTTGAAGCGACGCGCGAACTTCCGCGGCGCATCCTTCACCCGAAGCGCAAGACCCTTGGATTGCGCGTGCCGGACCACCCGGTCGTGTCGGCCCTTCTGGAAGCGCTCGGCGAACCATTGCTCGGATCGACGCTGCTGCTGCCCGGCGAGGATCTGCCGCTGACCGATTCCGAGGACATCCGCGAACGGCTGCAGCACGAGATCGATCTCGTACTGGACGCCGGTCACTGTGGCACCGAGCCGACCACCGTGATCGATCTGTCTTCCGGCGAACCCGTGCTCGTGCGGGCGGGCGCGGGCGACCTTGCCCGGTTCGAGCTGGACTGACGTACCCGCCCGCTTCTGCTAGCATCCATCCGCTCATGGACGAAAGCATCGCTAGACTCGCGGTCATCGTGCTGCCGGTGGTGCTGGCCATTACGCTGCACGAGGCGGCGCATGGATACGCCGCACTTATGAAGGGTGACCCGACAGCGTCGCTGGCCGGGCGCATCAGTGCCAATCCGGTTCGACACATCGATCCGGTCGGCACGATACTGGTGCCTCTGGTCATGTATTTCGTCTCATCCATGGCAGGACACGACGGGCTGCTGTTCGGATGGGCGAAGCCGGTGCCGGTGGACTTTTCTCGCTTGCGCAGGCCCAAACAGGACATGTTCTGGGTTGCCGCGGCCGGACCTGCGGCCAATCTCGTCATGGCGACGGCCTGGGGACTTGCGATGAAGCTGGCCCTGAGCATGCCAGGGCACTATTTTGCGGAACCGCTGATGTGGATGGCCAGGGCAGGCATGACGATCAATCTGAGCTTGATGGTTCTGAATCTTCTGCCCATACCGCCACTCGATGGCGGCCGCATCGTGGTGAGCCTGTTGCCACGTCCGCTGTCGATGACCTTTGCGCGCATCGAGCCCTATGGAGTGTTCATCCTGATCGGCTTGCTGGTAACGCATGTACTGGACACGCTGCTTTCGCCGCTGCTCGCGCTCGCGGATGCGCTGCTGATGACTTTGCTTTTCTGACCCGGACGAATCCAAAACATGTACGCAGAACGCGTTCTTTCCGGCATGCGCCCCACAGGTCGCCTGCACCTTGGCCACTATCATGGCGTGCTGAAGAACTGGGTGAAACTGCAGCACGAATACCCCTGTCTGTTCTTCGTGGCGGACTGGCATGCGCTGACCACAAGCTATGAAGATACGCAGGTGATCGAGCGCAGCGTATGGGACATGCTGATCGACTGGCTGGCGGCGGGCGTGGATCCGAATCAGGCAACGCTGTTCATCCAGTCCCGTGTGCCCGAACATGCGGAACTGCACCTGTTGTTGTCGATGATGTGTCCGCTGGGCTGGCTTGAACGTGTGCCGACCTACAAGGATCAGCAGGAGAAGCTGGCGGACCGGGATCTGGCAACCTACGGCTTTCTCGGCTATCCCTTGCTGCAGTCGGCCGATATCTTGATCTATCGCGCCAATCTGGTGCCGGTGGGAGAGGATCAGGTTCCGCACGTCGAACTGACGCGCGAAGTGGCCCGGCGTTTCAACCACCTGTATGGAAGGGAACCCGGCTTCGAGGACAAGGCGCGGGAGGCTGTGAAGAAGCTCGGCGGCAAGCGTGGCAAGCTGTACGAGGAACTGCGTCGTCAGTATCAGCAGGACGGCAAGGAAGAGGCATTGGCCCAGGGCAAGGCGCTGCTTGAAGAAGCGCAGAGCCTCAGCCTTGGAGACCGCGAGCGGCTTTACGGCTATCTCGAAGGCGGCGGCAAGATGATTCTGGCGGAACCCGGTGCGCTGCTGACCGAAGCTGCTCGCATGCCCGGCCTGGATGGGCAGAAGATGTCCAAGTCCTACAACAACACACTGATGCTGCGAGAAGAGCCGGACGTGGTCACCAAGAAGATAAGAGGCATGATGACCGACACCCGGAGAGTGCGTCGTACGGATCCGGGCGATCCGGATCGTTGCCCGGTATGGCAGTTCCATGTCATCTATTCCGACGATACGACCCGGAGCTGGGTCCAGGAAGGTTGCCGTTCGGCAGGGATAGGCTGTCTGGAGTGCAAGCAGCCCGTGATCGACGCAGTGCTGAAGGAGCAGGCGCCAATACACGAGCGGGCGAAGCAGTACGAGGAGGATCCTATGTTGCTGCGCAACATCGTGGCCGACGGCTGCGAGCGAGCGCGCAAGCTCGCGTCCGAAACGATGCGCGACGTGCGCGAGGCCATGGGCCTGAACTACGCCTGATGTCGGTCGATGCGCTCATCGACTCCGGAGTGGCGGGTGTTGAAACGGCCCATGCTCCGGCGCGTCTGTACGGTGAGGTGCTGGAAAAACTTCCGCTCGACCTGTACATTCCGCCCGATGCGCTCGAAGTGTTCCTGGACGCTTTCCAGGGGCCGCTCGACCTGCTGCTCTATCTGATCCGCAAGGCCAATGTCGATATTCTCGACATCCCGATGGCGCCGCTGACCGCACAGTATCTCGTCTATGTCGAGGCAATGCGCGCACAGCGTCTGGAGCTTGCGGCGGAATACCTGCTGATGGCGGCCATGCTGCTGGAGATCAAGTCCCGCATGCTGTTGCCGCGGCCGCCGAAGGCAACTGACGATGAAGTTGAGGACCCGCGGGCCGAGCTGGTCCGCAGATTGATCGAATACGAACAGATCAAGGCCGCTGCGCTGGGGCTCGACGCGATACCTCGCATCCAGCGCGAGCACGAATGGGTCGGCGTCCAGGTCGCCGAGCGTCTGGGCGAGATGCTGCCCGGTGTGAGTGCGACCGATCTGCAACTGGCATGGCTCGCACTGATGCGCCGTGCCGACATGAGCCGGCATCACAGGGTGACTCGCGAAGCGCTGTCGGTACGTGAGTTCATGTCGAACATCCTGCGCCGTTTGCAGGAAGAAGGCGACATGCGTTTCGACCAGTTGTTCGCGGCAGGTGCGACGTCCGCCCAGATGGTGGTGAATTTTCTCGCCGTGCTGGAACTTGCCCGCGAGAACCTTATTGAACTGCTTCAGCTCGAGGCTTTTGCGCCGATCTATGTCCGAACTGCCCGAACCGACATTGTCGCCGAGCCTGTCTGACATCAAGCGTGTTCTGGAGGCTGCGTTGCTGTCCGCGCAGGACGCGCTGAATGCCGGGGAACTGCGCAGGCTGTTCGAACCGGAGCTGGACCCGGGACTGATCCGTCGTTTGCTCGACGAACTGCGTGAGGACTGGTCCGGGCGGGGAGTTGAACTTGTCCAGATTGCTTCGGGCTGGCGTTTCCGCACCGTTGCGGACGTCCAGCCCTACCTGGACAGACTGAAGAACGAGAAGCCCGCAAAGTACTCCAGAGCGGTGCTGGAAACGCTGGCGATCATTGCGTACCGCCAGCCGGTGACGCGTGGCGACATCGAGGACATCCGCGGAGTTGCGGTGTCGCCGGGCATCATCAAGGCGCTTGAAGGGCGCGGCTGGATAGACAGCGTCGGCTACCGCGAAGTCCCGGGCCGGCCGGCGCTGTATGCAACGACACGACGTTTTCTCGACGATCTGGGCCTGCGCACGCTCGCTGAGCTGCCGCCGCTGGCCGAACTACAGAAGGTGATGGAATTCGATGATGCAAGGTAGACGCAGACCCGGCGCCGGTGGCGAAGTCAACGGCAATGTGGCCAATTACCGCTCGCAGGACAGCAAGCCCAAGCGGCGCGGCCCAGTGGTGTTCAGTGAACCGCAGAAGCTGCACAAAATGCTGGCAGACATGGGTCTGGGCTCGCGGCGCGAACTCGAGGACTGGATCGTGGCCGGGCGTATCAGCGTCAATTCGCTGCCGGCACATGTGGGCCAGCGCGTCGGGCCGGAAGACAAGGTCCGGGTCAATGGCAAGCTCATCCACATCCACTTCGCCCAGCGCGCGCCGCGCGTGCTCATTTATCACAAGCCGGAAGGTGAAATCGTTTCGCGTGACGATCCGGAAGGTCGCCCGTCCGTTTTCGACAAGCTGCCCAAGATCAGCAGTGGTCGCTGGATTGCCGTCGGGCGCCTCGACTTCAACACGACCGGCCTGCTGGTATTCACCAGCAACGGAGAGCTGGCGAACAAGCTAATGCACCCGAGTTTCGAGCTGGAGCGTGAGTACGCGGTGCGCCTGCTCGGAGAACTGACACCCGAGCAGGCGAAGCAACTGGTCGAGGGTATCGAGCTGGAGGATGGTCTCGCCCGGTTCAACACGCTGGCCGACGGTGGTGGTGAGGGCGCGAACCACTGGTACCGCGTCACGCTGTCGGAGGGGCGCAACCGCGAAGTACGCCGCATGTTCGAGGCCGTGGGTCTGACCGTGAGCCGGCTTACGCGGGTCCGCTATGGTCCGTTTGAACTGCCGAAGAACCTGCCGCGTGGCAAGACCCAGGAACTCAAACCGGACGATGTCAGCAAGCTGCTTGACGCAATGCCGGGAAAGGGCAAGCCGCGCAAGGAGACCCAGGGAGAGCGGACACCGGTTGAAGGGGGGGCGATCCAGGAGCCGAAACGCGGTCGCAGACGGGCGCCGCGCAAGCCGCGCGGCGATGGTGCGGCGGACGGCAACCTGCAGGCGGTAACGCGACCCCCGGCGGTCGCGGAGGGCGATGCGCCGGCACGCAAACGTGCGCCGCGCAGACGTCGGCGTTCGGGTGGTCCGAAGCCTCAGGCAGGCGGCGGAGAGACGTGACGACATACCACTGACAATCCGGGTCGTCCATCCTCTCGGCTTGAAGAGGATGGGTCGGCTCTGTTACACTCCTTGGCTTGCTGTGCCGGCGAGTGTCGGCACTTTTCGATGGGCGGTCAGCCCATTTTTTATTTGTACATCCGGAAGTGTGTTGCTGGGATGAGCGTTGCGGAATTGATCGAGCGGGCGGTAAGCGGGCTCGGCTACGAATTCGTCGATCTTGAGACATCGCCTCGGGGCCGCCTGTTGCGTGTCTTCATCGACACGGACAAGGGCATCACGGTGGATGACTGTGTCACCGTGAGCAATCATCTGACGCGGCTTTTCATGGTCGAGAACGTCGACTATGACCGGCTCGAAGTGTCTTCGCCGGGGCTTGATCGTCCGCTGCGCAAGGTGGCCGATTTTGTCCGTTTCGCCGGCCAGGAGGCGCAACTGCGCCTGCGTGTCCCGGTTGGAAACCAGCGTAACTTCACAGGCCGTCTGGCCGGCGTGACCGATGATCGGCTGACCATCGAGGTAAAGGGCGAAACCTATGAATTCGACCTTTCGCAGATCGAGCGTGCTCGTCTGGTGCCGGACTTTGAACGCAAGCAGGAGTTGAAACGATGAGTCGCGAGATTCTGTTGCTGGTCGATGCACTGGCGCGCGAAAAGAATGTGGCCCGTGAAGTGGTGTTCGGTGCGCTGGAGACCGCGCTGGCTTCGGCGACCAAGAAGCGTACCCACGACGATGCCGATGTGCGAGTCGTGATCGACCGTGAAACAGGTGAATACGAGGCTTTCCGTCGCTGGCATGTTTTGCCGGACGATCAGGTCGAGAACGACGAGGCGCAGATCGGCATCATCGATGCGCGTGAGCAGATACCCGATATCCAGGTTGATGATTACATCGAAGAGGCGCTTGAGCCGGTGGATTTCGGCCGTATCGGCGCGCAAGCGGCGAAGCAGGTCATCCTGCAGCGGATACGCGATGCCGAACGAGAGCAGATTCTGAGCGACTTCCTGGAGCGCAAGGATCACCTTGTGACCGGTACGATCAAGCGCATCGAGCGTGGAAACGCCATCATCGAAGTCGGACGACTGGAGGCGCTGCTGCCGCGCGAACACATCATCGCTCGCGAGAACCTGCGTGTCGGTGACCGTGTGAAGGCCGTGTTGCTGCGTGTTGATCGTCAGGCTCGCGGTCCGCAGATCATTCTGTCGCGCACTGCGCCCGAATTCATCATGAAGCTGTTCGAACTCGAAGTGCCGGAGATCGAGGATGGCCTCATTGAAATCAAGGGCGCCGCACGTGACCCGGGTATTCGCGCGAAGATTGCGGTCAAGTCGAACGATCCGCGCGTCGACCCGCAGGGTACCTGCATCGGCATGCGCGGTTCGCGCGTGCAGGCCGTGACCAACGAGCTGGGTGGTGAGCGCGTCGACATCATTCTTTGGTCGCCCGATCCCGCGCAGTTCGTGATCGGCGCTCTGGCGCCGGCCGAAGTCGCCTCCATCGTGGTCGATGAGGACGCCCACAGCATGGACGTCGTTGTCAGCGAAGACAATCTCGCGATCGCCATCGGCCGCAGCGGCCAGAATGTACGTCTTGCATCGGAGCTGACCGGCTGGAAAATCAACCTGATGACGGTCGAACAGTCGGCTGCCAAATCGGACGCGGAAAATGCGGCGATACGCCTGCTGTTCATGGCCAAGCTCGACGTGGACGAGGAGGTCGCGGACATCCTGATCGAGGAAGGATTCTCGACGCTGGAAGAAGTGGCTTATGTTCCGTTGGCGGAAATGCTGGAAATCGAAGCTTTCGACGAAGATACGGTCAATGAATTGCGTACGCGGGCGCGCAACGTACTGCTGACCGAAGCCATCGTCGATGAGGAGCAGCTGGAACAGGTCGACGATGCTCTGCTGGCGCTCGACGGCATGGACAAGCAACTGGCCGCGCAACTGGCGCGTGCCAACGTGCGCACGCGTGACGATCTCGCCGATCTCGCCGTGGATGAACTGGTCGAGATCGCGGGCATCGATGCGGCGCGCGCGACATCGCTGATCACCACTGCGCGTGCGCACTGGTTTGAATGATTGAGGACGGTATGGCGTTGATGAGTGTTTCCCAATTTGCGTCCGAGCTGAAGATTCCGGCTGCCGCGCTGCTGGAGCAGCTTCGGCAGGCCGGTGTGGACAAGAGGAGCGAAGGAGATTCGCTCACCGAGCAGGACAAGACGCGCCTGCTCGACTACTTGCGACGTCAGCACGGAGACACGGCGGGAAAGACCAAGATCACGCTGACCCGTCGTCAGACGACCGAGATCAAGGCGACTTCGCCATCGGGTCAGGCCCGAACGGTACAGGTCGAGGTGAGGAAGAAGCGCGTGCTGGTCAAGCGCGACCCGGCCGAGTTGCTGGCCGAGGAAGCCGGACAGGCATCGGCCGCCGAAGAGACGGCCGCCGACGAAAGTCCGGTGGTCGATCTCATGCCGGTGGCCGCGGAGCCCGAGCCGGTGGCTGAGGCCGAGCCGGTACCGGCTTCTCCCGCTGAACCGGAAGCGATGGAGATTGCAGAGCCGGAGCCCGCTCCGGAGCCTGAGCCCGCTCCAGAGCCGGAACCTGTGCCCGAGCCTGAGCCCGCTCCAGAGCCGGAGCCCGTTGTGGCCGAGCCTGCGCCGGTGCCGGATACTGCTCCGGTCGAGCGTCCCATGACTGCGCGGGAGCGAGAAGCCAAGCGTCACGCCGAACTGCTGGCGCATCAGGCACG
This sequence comes from uncultured Methyloversatilis sp., assembly GCA_964555165.1. Taxonomy (GTDB): domain Bacteria; phylum Pseudomonadota; class Gammaproteobacteria; order Burkholderiales; family Rhodocyclaceae; genus Methyloversatilis. The sequence continues at coordinate 41,999 of CAZKRN010000036.1, forward strand.
GGAGTTGAAGGAAAAGCAGGAACGCGAAGTCCGCATGCGTCGGGAGACGGAGGCCCGTCTGGTCCGGGCACAGGCGGAAGTCGAGGCGAAGGCCAAGGCGGACGAAGAGGCGAAAGCGGGCGCGGCAAAGGCCCCTGCCGGCACATTGCACAAGCCGGCCAAGCCGGACGACAAGGCGGTCAAGACCAAGCCGGCTGCACCGGCCGCAGCCAAGGCCAAGCCAGGTTCGAACTGGAAGGACGATGCCGCCAAACGCCGTCAGATCAAGACACGTGGCGATGCGGGTACCGGCGGTTGGCGTGGCGGTCCGAAGGGTCGGCATCATCGCGATCACGATCAGGGTCTGCAGCAAGCCCCGGTAGAGGCGGTCGTCCGCGAGATTCTTGTGCCGGAGACCATTTCCGTTGCCGACCTGGCGCACAAGATGGCCATCAAGGCCACGGAACTGATCAAGGTGCTGATGAAGCTTGGCCAGATGGTCACCATCAACCAGGTTCTGGATCAGGAAACGGCGATGATTCTGGTCGAGGAAATGGGCCACGTCGCCAAGCCGGCGAAGCTTGACGACCCCGAAGCCTTCCTCGGCGAGGCGGATGACGAACACAAGGATGTCGAAGTGCTGCCGCGTGCGCCGGTGGTCACCGTCATGGGTCACGTCGACCACGGCAAGACCTCGCTGCTCGACTACATACGCCGCGCGCGAGTGGCGGCCGGTGAAGCGGGCGGCATTACGCAGCACATCGGTGCCTATCACGTCGATACGCCACGCGGCATGATTACCTTCCTCGATACGCCGGGTCACGAGGCCTTCACGGCCATGCGAGCCCGCGGCGCGAAGGCGACGGACCTCGTTATCCTGGTGGTCGCCGCCGATGACGGCGTGATGCCTCAGACGCGCGAGGCCATACACCACGCCAAGGCCGCTGGCGTACCCATGGTGGTTGCCATCAACAAGATCGACAAGCCGGAAGCCAATCCTGAGCGCGTGAAGCAGGAACTGGTTGCCGAAGGCGTCGTGCCGGAAGAATACGGCGGCGATTCGCCCTTCATCCCGGTATCGGCGAAAAAGGGGACCGGGATCGATGAACTGCTCGAAAACGTCCTGCTGCAGGCTGAAGTGCTGGAACTGAAGGCGGCCAAGGATGCGCCGGCGCGCGGTCTGGTCATCGAAGCGCGTCTCGACAAGGGCAAGGGCCCGGTGGCGTCCGTGCTGGTGCAGTCCGGTACGCTCAAGCGTGGCGATGTACTGCTGTGTGGTCAGGTGTTCGGCCGGGTGCGCGCCATGCTGGACGAATCCGGCAAGGCCGTGAGCGAGGCGGGGCCCTCCATTCCGGTGGAGATCCAGGGCTTGTCCGATGTGCCCGCTGCTGGCGACGAAGCGATGGTGCTTGGCGACGAACGCAAGGCACGCGAGATTGCGCTGTTCCGTCAAGGCAAGTTCCGTGACGTGAAGCTGGCCAAGCAGCAGGCGGCCAAGCTGGAGTCTATGTTCGAACAGATGGGCGAGGGCGAGGTCCGCGTGCTGCCGCTGATCATCAAGGCCGACGTACAGGGCTCTCAGGAAGCGCTTGTGCAGTCCTTGATGAAACTGTCTACCGACGAGGTGCGGGTGCAGGTGATTCATGCGGCCGTCGGCGCGATTTCGGAAACCGATGTGAACCTCGCCCAGGCCTCGAAGGGCGTCATCATCGGCTTCAACGTCCGTGCGGATGTCGGTGCGCGCAAGCTGGCCGAAAATTTCGGCGTCGATCTGCGCTACTACACCATCATCTACGAAGCGGTCGATGAAGTGAAGGCTGCCCTGTCGGGCATGCTGGCGCCGGAGAAGCGGGAACATGTGCTCGGCACGGTCGAGATCCGTCAGGTGTTCCGCGGGACCAAGATCGGCACCATCGCCGGTTGCATGGTCACTTCCGGTCTGGTCAAGCGTGGTGCGAGTGCGCGTCTGCTGCGCAACAACGTAGTGGTGTGGACAGGTGAGCTGGAGTCACTCAAGCGCTTCAAGGACGACGTCAAGGAAGTGAAGGAAGGATATGAGTGCGGCCTGTCGTTGCGTGGCAACAACGAGATCGAAGAGGGCGATCAGCTCGAAGTATTCGAGATCCAGGAAATCGCGCGCAAGCTCGCCTGAGGCAGGCACGCGTAACCGATGAGCGAACGTTACTCCCGCAGCGACCGTGTCTCGGAGGCCATCCGCCGCGAACTGGCGCAGTTGATCGCCACTGAACTGAAGGATCCGCGCGTCGGCATGATTTCGCTGACCGCGGTCGAGTTGACGCCGGATTACGCGCACGCCAAGGTGTTTTACAGCACGCTGGCGGAAGGCGAGGCACAGAAGCTGATACAGGAGGGACTGGTGCGTGCCTCCGGTTTCCTGCGCCGGGAGATCGGACGTCGTGTACGCATCCACACCACGCCACAACTGCACTTCGTACATGACCAGACGATGGAGCGCGCCGATCAGATATCCCGCCTGATCGACAAGGCGCTGCATTCCGATACGCCGGCCGGTGAGGACTGAATTGCAGCCGCGTTCGCGCTGGAAGCCGATCAATGGTGTATTGCTGCTCGACAAGCCGGTCGGCCTGAGTTCCAACGACGCGCTGCAAAAGGCGCGTCGTCTGTTCCAGGCGGCGCGCGCCGGTCACACTGGAACTCTGGACCCCCTGGCCAGCGGCCTGCTGCCCGTCTGTTTCGGGGAAGCAACCCGGTTTGCCGGCATGATGCTCGATGCCGACAAGGAATACCTCGCGCAGGTTTGCCTCGGCGTTCGCACGACGACGGGCGATGCCGAAGGGGAGGTGATCGAAACGCGCGAAGTCTCGGTTGACGAATATGCGCTGCATCGCGCGGTTCACGCGCATGTTGGCGACATCGAGCAGGTGCCGCCCATGCATTCCGCGCTGAAGCATGAGGGCAAGCCCTTGTACGAGTACGCCCGCGCCGGTGAGACGATAGAGCGCGCGGTGCGCCATGTCCGCATTCTTGAAATCGAATTGCTCGATGTCCGGTTGCCGGCGTTTTCAATGCGGGTGCTCTGCAGCAAAGGCACCTACATCCGCACACTGGCCGAGGGCATTGGTGCCATGCTGGGCTGTGGCGCACATCTGACCGGACTGCGACGCACGCGTACCGGTCCGCTGAACCTCGATGAAGCCGTTACGCTCGAAAGGATTGCAGCTTACGACGAGGAGGTACGCGGAGTGCTGCTAGGTCCACCGGACATGCTGCTGCAAACGCTGCCCTCGTGCCGTCTGGGCGAAGCCGATGCGCTGCGCCTGGTCAACGGCCAGACGGTACCGGTCGAGGCTGTCGAGACGGACTCTGTTCTGCAGGAAGATTGCATGGTGCGAGCCTACCGTGGCGGCCGCTTTCTCGGACTGGTCGTGCCGCGCCACGGATATCTTCGCGTGAAGAGGCTTCTTCCGCAGGAAAGTGCGCAAACATCCTGAAAACACTTGAGATCGCGCGACCTTGGCGTATAATTTCGGGTTTTCCAAACGAGAGAGTTCAGATCAATGGCTATCGTTTCCGCCGATAAAGCCCGCATCGTGACCGATTACCAGCGTGCGGCCGGCGACACCGGTTCGCCCGAAGTTCAGGTTGCACTGCTTACTGCACGCATCAACGACCTGACCGGTCACTTCAAGGAACACGTCAAGGACCACCACTCGCGTCGTGGTCTGCTCAAGATGGTCAGCCAGCGTCGCAAGCTGCTCGACTACCTGAAGCGTACCAATGCCGACAGCTATCGTTCGCTGATCGGTCGCCTCGGCCTTCGCAAGTAATTGCATCCGCAGGCAATGTCCAGGCCCGAAGCGGCTTGACACCACATACCGGCGTGAGTCCCCGTGACTCCCGCCGGTTTGTTTTTTCTGGCGGGCGGACGATGCCCGTCACTCATCGAATCGAAAGGAATCGACTTGCTCAACGCTACCCGCAAGGAATTCATGTTCGGCGCCCAGAAGGTGGTGCTGGAGACTGGCGAGATCGCCCGTCAATCGAGCGGCGCCGTCATCGTGAACGTCGAGGAAACCGTCGTGCTGGCTACCGTAGTGGCACAGAAGTCGGCCAAGGCCGGCCAGGATTTCTTCCCGCTTACCGTTGATTATGCAGAAAAGTTCTACGCCGCCGGCCGTATTCCCGGTGGTTTCTTCAAGCGCGAAGGCCGTCCCACCGAAAAGGAAACGCTGACTTCGCGCCTCATCGACCGCCCGATTCGCCCGCTCTTTCCGGAAGGCTTCTACAACGAAGTCCAGGTCATCGTGCAGGTGCTTTCGCTGAATCCGGAAGTCGATGCAGACATTCCGGCCATGATTGGCGCGTCGGCTGCACTGGCGATCTCCGGCATCCCGTTCAGCGGCCCGATCGGCGCCGCCCGCGTGGGCTATATCGACGGTCAGTACGTCGTCAACCCGACCGCGTCGCAGCTGAAGGACAGCAAGCTGAACCTGGTCGTTGCCGGTACCGAAGCAGCCGTTCTGATGGTCGAGTCGGAAGCGATGGAACTGTCGGAAGAAGTCATGCTGGGCGCGGTGGTGTATGGCCACGAGCAGATGCAGGCCGCGATCAATGCGATCAATGAACTGGTCGAAGTCGCCGGCAAGCCGGAGTGGGACTGGCAGGCGCCGGCCCGCGACGAAGCGCTGTGGAACCGCATTTCCGAGCTGGCCGAAGCGAAGCTTCAGGATGCCTACCGCATCACGCAGAAGCAGGTGCGCAGCCAGAGCGTGAACGCCCTGCGTGACGAAGTGATCGCCGCGCTGACCGCCGACGCCGCGACGGCGCCGGACGTGAACACGATCAAGAACTACTTCTTCGACATGGAAGCGCGCATCGTGCGCAGCCGCATCCTGAACGGCGAGCCGCGCATCGACGGTCGCGATACGCGCACCGTGCGCCCGATCGCCATCCGCAACAGCGTGATGCCGCGTACCCACGGTTCGGCGCTGTTCACGCGCGGCGAAACCCAGGCGCTGGTCATTGCCACCTTGGGCACCGGTCGTGACGAGCAGATCATCGACGCGCTGGGCGGCGAGTATCGCGATCGCTTCATGCTTCACTACAACATGCCGCCGTTTGCCACTGGCGAGACCGGTCGCTTCGGCGCACCGAAGCGTCGCGAGATCGGCCATGGCCGTCTGGCCAAGCGTGCGCTGCTTGCCGTGCTGCCGTCGGCGGAAGAGTTCAGTTACTCGATGCGCGTGGTATCCGAAATCACCGAATCGAACGGTTCGTCGTCCATGGCTTCCGTGTGCGGCGGTTCGCTCGCACTGATGGACGCCGGTGTGCCGCTGAAGGCGCATGTCGCCGGCATCGCGATGGGGCTGATCAAGGACGGAAACCGTTTCGCCGTGCTGACCGACATCCTCGGCGATGAAGATCACCTTGGCGACATGGACTTCAAGGTAGCCGGTACCGACAGCGGCATCACTGCGCTTCAGATGGATATCAAGATCCAGGGCATCACCAAGGAGATCATGCAGGTCGCGCTGGCCCAGGCCCACGAAGCGCGCAAGCACATCCTCGGCATCATGCAGCAGTCGATGTCCGGCGCACGCGAAGGCGTATCGAACTACGCTCCGCGTCTGCTGACCATGAAGATCAACCCGGAAAAGATCCGCGACGTGATCGGCAAGGGTGGGGCAGTGATCCGTGCGCTCACCGAAGAAACCGGTGCCACGATCGACATCGGTGACGACGGCACCATCACCATCGCATCGGTGAATTCGGAAGCCGCCGAGCACGCCAAGCGTCGTATCGAGGCCATCACTGCGGAGGTCGAGGTCGGCAAGGTCTATGACGGTACCGTACTGCGTCTGCTGGACTTCGGCGCCATCGTCAGCGTGCTGCCGGGCAAGGACGGCCTGCTGCACATTTCGCAGATTGCCAACGAGCGTATTGCCAACGTTGCCGATCACCTGAAGGAAGGTCAGCAGGTGAAGGTGAAGGTGCTTGAGACCGACGAGAAGGGCCGCATCCGTCTTTCGATGAAGGCACTGCTCGCTGCGCCGGATTCGAATGGCGAACAAGGCTGACATGCTCCGGCACGTGACGCGAAAATAGTTCGCGGAAACGTGCCTCAAGCATTGACCGCACCCCGAGTCGTCGGTAGTATCTTGGCCTCTCGGGGTGTAGCGCAGCCCGGTAGCGCGCTTGCTTTGGGAGCAAGATGTCGGGGGTTCGAATCCCTCCACCCCGACCATAATCGGTCCGCAATACCGCTCTTAGTACCTGCCCGTAGCTCAACTGGATAGAGCAACGGCCTTCTAAGCCGTAGGTTGCGGGTTCGATTCCTGCCGGGCAGGCCAGACCTCCGGGTCTGTGTGTTTCAAGCGTCCTTCGTTCGACAGACGTTCAAGTGGTGGCTGTAGCTCAGTTGGTAGAGTCCCGGATTGTGATTCCGGTTGTCGTGGGTTCGAGTCCCATCAGCCACCCCAC
>CAZKRN010000037.1:0-44669 GCA_964555165.1 uncultured Methyloversatilis sp.
GTGTTGGTAGGCGCGATTGGACTCGAACCAACGACCCCCACCATGTCAAGGTGGTGCTCTAACCAGCTGAGCTACGCGCCTGAAGAGAGCGCGCAAGTATAGCGAAACCGCGCCACCATTCAAGAATTTTTTTCACAGCCGACGGGTCAGTCGCGTTTCCATGCCGCGAGGTACTCTTTCCAGTGATCGCCCGGCTGGTTTGCGAGCCACTCCCGCACGAAGGCCATCTCGGCATCGTACTGCGCGCGGTCGAGCACACCGCGCATCAACTGGAAGCGCTGGAACACCAGAAAGGTGTTCAGCACATCGGTTTCGCAGTAATCGCGAATGGCCGCGATTTCGCCCCGCTGCCACGCCCCCCATACAGCCGAACCGTCCATGCCCAGCTTTCCAGGGAAACCGATCAGTTTCGCCAGATCGTCGAGCGGCGCATTGCCGCGCCCCTGATACAGCGCGAGCAGGTCCATCAGGTCCAGGTGGCGCGAATGGTAGCGGCTGATGTAGTTGTTCCATTTGAACTCGCGCGCGTCCGGGCCGTCGCCCTCGCCCATCTCCCAGTAACGCGGCGCGGTCACGCCATGGATCAGACCACGGTAGTGCAGCACCGGCAGATCGAAGCCGGCGCCGTTCCACGACACGATCTGCGGCGTGAGTTTTTCTATGCCCTCGTAGAAGCGCTGGATGATCTGCCCCTCACCGTTTTCGGGTTCCGACAGCGACCACACCTTCAGAGACTTTGCGTCGCGCAGCGCACACGAAATCACCACCACGCGCTGAAGGTGCAAGGGCAGGAAGTCGTGACCAACGGCTGCGCGGCGCTGCTGGAAGGCAAACTCGGCAACTTCGGCATCGGACAGGTCATCCGGCAGACTGTTGAGCGAGCGTATGCCGGTGACGTCCGGAATGCTCTCGATATCGAATACGAGTACGGCGGCCATGTAAATCCCGAGGTAACGAGGTGTCGTTGTTCGGATGAGCTACTTGCGAGCCCACTGTCCGGCAGACTGGATGTACCAGCCGGCTTGTGCGCGTTCAATCCAGCGCTGGGCAAAGACCGCGCGGATATCCGCCTCCCATTCGGGATGACCGTTCGCACGGGCGATCTCGCGATACAGCGCGGCGCGATCCGAGTTCTCCTGTGCCACCAGACCCTGCACTGCCTGACGCTGCGCCAGCGGCACCGCGTTGGCATCGCGGAGTACGACACTGCCATCGGCACCGAGTCCGACCGCACCGGAAGCGTAATGCGGGGCCAGTTGCGCGTGCCGTGCCTGCATGCTTGCCCGGACCTGCCCGATCGCGGGGGTATTGACTTCGAGGTTGCCCTGCGCAGACGCCGCACTCACGACCATCACGCCAAGCAGAATGATGCATTTCAATGCTTTCATGGCTGGCTTCCTTCCGGCTGGGCCTTGCTGTCCTGTTCCTTCTTCAACTGCCACACCTCGTCGATGATGCGGTCGGCCGCCTTCTCCGCCGCCGCCGCGGGGAAATAGATGTTGATCGTGACGCAAGCCGCCAGCGGCATGGCACCGGCAAGTATCCCGCAGAGCGTTCTGTTCATTGCATTCCTCATCGGGTCACTGCTCATTTGACTACCGGCTTCGCATCGGTCACCCGCGCCAGCCGTGCCATCAATTCGGGCCAATCGACGCGGCGATTGTAGCCAACCACGTTGAGCGCCGGGACGCCGCCGCCCTCGATCAGTACGAATCCGCTGCCTTTGCGCGCCAGACCGTCCATTTCGCATAGGTCGCCACGCAACACACAGGACAGACCGATGCGGCGATAACCGAATCGCTCGAAGAAGCCGAGGAAGCTGCGCTGTATCGCCGCCGCCGCGCCCGGCCCGCCAAGTGCGGTGATGTTCTGTACCGCGCGCTGGCTGATCACGCGAGGATAGTCCCCGGCACTCGACCGGATATGCGCATCGAAAGCGACCGGGCGCCAGCCCAGCAGTTCCAGCCCCCTCACGTCGCCATCGAGCCGGCCGGTGACACGGCCGAACCTGACGGTGTCGGTCAATGCCTCAAGATCGATGTAACGCATCTCGAGGTCGGCAAGAACACGCGGCGTCGTACCCAGCGGTTCGATCACGCGCAGCCCGGTTGCCGCGACGTAGCCGTCGAACACGCGAATCAGCATCTGGCCGTCGAGAGCCAGCACGCCGTCGCGCCAGCTGACGTGCGGTACGCTGGCGCCAAGGCTGCCGGTCATGCGCGGCAGCCCCAGCGCTTCGCTGAGCTCCGGCATCGACACCGGCTCCAGATCAAACGACAAATCACCGCGCCAGCGACCGTCGGACTTGCGGAAATCAAGCAGATTGAGTCGCAGCCCGGCATCGAGCACCGGTATGCGCACCGGTTCTAGCGACACGTGTTCGCGGCCCACGCTTGCGCGCAGACCGAATGCGCCAAACGGCACCTGGCCGAAGCGGGCGGACCGGATCGCGGCGCGCGGCGCGGTCGGCGCCTCTCGCTGCCATGGCAATTCTGCATCGACGCCATCGAACGACCAACGTCCGACGGTATCGCCAACCGCCCCATCGGTCAGGCGCAAGGCTGCCGCGGCGAGGCCTTGCGTGTCGAAATCGGCCACAAGATCAGCCCGACCCGACAGTACGAACGTCGGCCAGCCGCGTGCGGCGAACAGCGGTGCGATGAAGCGTTCGTTCAGCGCAGCGAGGTCGAATGCGCGGCCTTCAAGGCGCGCCCGGGTCATCGCCGCCGGCACTGTCGTGAAGGACGCCTCAAGATTCAGCCGGCCGACACCCGCGAGATCGAGCCGGCCGGCACGCCATTCAACTTCCCGGGCGGCAAGCGCGAAATCTCCGGCCATTGCGGTGCCGCCGCCCTGCAGGTAGATGCCGTCCCACAGCAGTTCGCCGGCTTGCCAGTCGACCACCGCCCGACCGCTCCAGTCCTCCCCCGTCCGCTGCGCGTCGATCGCAATCGCCAGCGACATGCCGTCAGCAGCGCGCAGGCCGTCGGCCGAAGCAAACCGTGCGTCGGCAAGCTGCAACCGTGCCTCGGCGCGCGGAGAGCGCTCAGCGCCGAAGTCCTTCAGCATCACCTCGACATCGACGCGCCCTTCTGGCGAGTAATCCTTCAACGGACTCGGCAGAGCCGGCTGCAGCGCGATCAGCCGGGCGAGGTCGGCCGACTTGGCTGTCAGCGTCAGATGAGGATGCGTGCCGCCCAAGGCTCCGGACACATCGATGCGCAAGTCGTGCGCCACCTGCAGTCGCGCATCGACTCTGCGCTGCCTGCCACTTGTCTCGAATTCGACCGGCCAGGGACCGTAGCCGCGGGCACGCATCACGCCACCGCGACAACGCCGTTGCGCAAGGGCGGAAAAATCCGCACAGTCGATCTGCACTTGCTGAAAGGTGTGGCCCGCGACATGCACGCGCGATGCGCGTATGCGGGCCTGTCCACCGCCAAGACGGGCAGCCTCGACGCGCACGTCCTCCAGCGTCACCGCCGCCACCGACAGGCGGTCGAAACGAAGCTCGAACGCCATATCGGCAAGCGCCGGCATCGTTGCCAGCGTGAGCGCAAGGAAGGCGCCCCGCAGGCAATCAGGAAGGGAAGACACCCGTGGAGAGGTAACGGTCACCGCGGTCGCACACGATACTCACGATGGTCGCATTTTCGACCTCAGCCGCGATGCGCAGCGCAACAGCCAGAGCACCGCCCGAACTGATGCCTGCGCAGATGCCCTCCTCGCGCGCCAGCCGGCGCGTCATTTCCTCTGCGTCGTGCTGACCGACGTATTCGAGACGGTCAACGCGGCTGCGGTCGTAGATCTTCGGCAGATAGGCTTCCGGCCACTTCCGTATGCCGGGTATCTGCGCTCCGTCTTCCGGCTGGCAGCCGATGATGCAGATCGCCGGATTCTGCGACTTCAGATAGGTCGAGGTACCGACGATGGTGCCGGTGGTGCCCATGGAACTGACGAAGTGGGTGACACGACCTTCGGTATCGCGCCAGATCTCGGGTCCGGTACCTTCGATGTGGGCACGCGGATTGTCGCTGTTGCCGAACTGGTCGAGGATGATGCCTCGGCCCTCGTCGCGCATTTTTTCGGCCACGTCGCGCGCCAGTTCCATGCTGCCTTCTTTCGCCGTCAGCACCAGTTCCGCACCGTAGGCGGCCATGCTCTGCCGGCGCTCGATGCTCTGGTTCTCCGGCATCACCAGAATCATCCGGTAGCCGCGCATCGCCGCCACCATGGCCAGCGCGATGCCGGTGTTTCCGCTGGTCGCCTCGATCAGCGTGTCGCCCGGCTTGATGTCGCCGCGCTCTTCGGCGCGCCGGATCATGGACAGCGCCGGTCTGTCCTTGACCGATCCTGCCGGATTGTTGCCCTCCAGCTTGGCCAGAATGACGTTTCCGCGACGGTCGTTGTCGGCGCCGGGAATGCGTTGCAGACGCACCAGCGGCGTGTTGCCGACGAAGTCTTCCATGGTCCTGTATTGCATGGGGCAGCCCTGTGGATTCGTTGATGCCGTCTCAGTGCGAGCCGGCCGGTTTCGGGGGCGCACCCGCCGGCTTTGGGGCAGCGGGCGGCGCGGAGTCGGACAGTGCGGCGGGGGCACTGCTGCCCGCCGGTCGAGGCGGAGCACCGGCCGGTCGCACCGGCGGTGCGACCGTAGCAGAGGTCGTGTCCTGGCTGGACACACCACCGGCCGGACGCGGAAGCGGCGAGGAGGGCGTTCCGGATTTCGGTGCGCTGGCCGCGGGTTTCGTCGCCGACACGGGTGTCTCCGCTATCGGCTGCGACTGTGCCGGGGCTTGTGGCGCGCGTCGGCGCAGCAGGACGTAAGCGGCAACGGCCGCAACGACGACAAGCACTGCGATCCACCAGGGAAAACCGCCAGACGGGGCCGCCTCGGCTACCGCAGGACTTGCCGGCACCTCGGCTCGCGGGGCGACGGTCGCACCTGACGCAGCACCGACGACGAGCAGCGGCTTGAGTTCCGAAAGAGTCTTGTCACCGATGCCCTTCACGTTGCGCAGCTCGTCCACGTTTGCAAACGGGCCGTTCTTCGTGCGGTACTCGATGATGGCCTGGGCGCGACTCGGTCCGACGCCGGGCAGCGCATCCAGTTCGGCTTCGGTGGCACCATTCAGGTCGAGCGCCGCAAATGCGGGCACGGCAAACAGGTACAGCAGCATGCAGGACTGGCGACGCATGGCGACTCCTGAAAGGATGATCCGGGAAGGATACCGCTCAGACGCCGCCGTGGCGCAGGTCGGCTGCGAGTTCGTCGAGCGAGCACACCGCGGTGCCCAGCTTGCCGACCACGATGCCGGCCGCACGGTTGGCCAGACGCATCGCATCGATCTGCGAACAGCCACTGGCCATCATGACCGCCATGGTCGCGATCACGGTATCGCCAGCGCCGCTGACGTCATATACCTCGCGCGCCAGAGCGCTCTCATGCACCACACCGTCGGCCGAATACAGACTCATGCCGGCGTCCGAGCGGGTCAGCAGCAGCGCCCCAAGCGCCAGCTCGTCGCGCAGCGCGTTGGCACGAAGAGCCAGATCCTCGTCGTCGGACCAGCTGCCGACCACCTCGCGCAGTTCGCTGCGGTTGGGCTTGAGCAATGTCGCTCCGGCATAGCGCGAGTAGTCGTCACCCTTGGGATCGACCAGCACAGGCTTTCCCGCCGCGCGGGCGATATCCATCATGTCGCGGATGTCGGCCAGCGCCCCCTTGCCGTAGTCGGACAGGATGACTACGTCGACCTCCTTCACGCGGCGCGCGAATTCGTCAAGCTTGGCACACAGCACTTCGCGGGCGGGCGCACTCTCGAAATCGATGCGCAGCAACTGCTGCTGGCGGCCGATCACGCGCAGCTTGATCGTGGTGTCGAGCTGTGCATCCTCATGCAGGCTGGCGGCGATGTTGGCGGCCTTCATCTGTGCCCGCAGAGTGCGCCCTGCGTCGTCGGCGCCGACCACCGAGAGCAGGCTCACTTGCGCACCCAATGCCGCGCCATTGCGCGCGACATTGGCCGCCCCCCCCGGGCGCTCCTCTACCCTATCGATCTTCACCACCGGCACAGGCGCCTCAGGTGAAATACGCTGTACGTCGCCGAACCAGTAGCGGTCCAGCATCACGTCGCCAGCGACCAGGATGCGCGCGGCGCGGGTGTCGGGAAGCGTCAGCATCATTCGGTGCTCGTCAAGTCGATCAGGGCGTCAGGTCAAATTCTTCGGTGCGCTTTGGCGGATAGGTCTCCCAGCCTCCGCAGGCCGGACAACGCCAGTGGAACTGCCGCGCCTTGAAACCGCAACCGTCGCATCGGTAGCGCGCCACGCGGCGGGTATGTACATGGATGATGTTTTTCATCAGATCGGAGTCGGTGCGGGCTTCGGGCGGCAGCGTCTGCATCTGCGCCTCCAGCAATTTGTCCAGACCGAGCAGCGTCGGATTGCGACGCAACTCCTCGCGCACCAGCGTCAGTGCGCCAGCCGGGCCTTCCGTGTCGAGTTCTTCCTTGAATACGACGTCGAGCAGATCAAGAGAAGCATGGCGTTCGAGGTAGCTTTTCAGCAACGTGATGCCCTGACGCTCGCGACCGAGCCGACGGTAGGCGTCGGCCATCCGCGCAGCCACCAGGGCCAGATAGACCGGATTCTGCTGTTCGATACGTTGCCAGCAATCGATCGCCTCATCCCACTTCTGCTCGGCTGCGGCAGCGTCGCCGAGCAGCATCAGGGCACGCACACACTTGCGGTGGGCCGTCAGCGCCTCGTCGAGCAATTTGCGGGCATCAGCAAGTCGGGACTGCGCCAGCGCTTGGGTGGCCAGTTCGCACAGGAACTGCGCAACGTCTTTCTGCGCCCGATGCGATTCGTTCTCGGGCAACGCGCGCGCTATGTCGATCGCTTTCTTCCATTCCTTCTCCTGCTGGTAGATGTCCAGCAGGTGATGGAGAGCCTCGTTATCGAGCGCACTGCCACGCAACCCGACAAACACGTCCTCGGCGCGATCAAGCAAGCCTGCCTTCAGGAAGTCCAGGCCAAGTTCGAGCCGTGCGTTCAGCCGTTGATCGACACGGGCGTCATCGCGTGCGGCAAGCGCCTGATGAATCTGGATTGCCCGGTCGGTCTCACCCCTGCGCCGGTAAAGGTTGCCGAGAGCGAACTGCAGTTCCGCGGTCTGTGGATCCTTGCTGGTCGCTTCGATGAAGGAATCGATGGCACGGTCCGGCTGTTCGTTGAGCAGGAAGTTCAGGCCGGCAAAATAGGACCGTGGCAGTGCGCGCGATTCACGCACCAGATGCCGTATGTCAATGCGGGCAGCCAGCCATCCAAGCGCAAAAAAAAGCGGCAATACCAGAAGCCACCAAAGTTCGATTTCCATGCGGATGCGGGGTCAGTCTGCGGGACGATGCACTTCGCCAACCGCCGCGCGCCGTCGCGCGAACGACCAGCCGGCCAGGACACCGAATACCGCACCAATGAAGAAAAACAGGAGCAGGACGAGCGACAGTTCGACGCGCCACTCATGCCCGAAGAAAAGACGTACCGTCACCGGATCGCTATTGCGGGCTGCCAGACCCAGCAACAGCAGAAAGACGACGATGCGTACGAGCCAGTGAAGAATGACCATCTCTGCGGCGTCAGGCTGACGCCTGATTGCCGGAGGCCGCGAGCGCGATGTCAACGCGCTCGCGCAACTCCTTGCCGGCCTTGAAGTGCGGCACCCGCTTCTCGGGCACCATCACCTTCTCGCCCGACTTCGGATTTCGACCCACGCGCGGCGGCCGGTGATTCAGCGAAAAGCTGCCGAAACCACGGATCTCGATGCGGTCTCCGCGCACCAGTGCCGCGGTCATTTCGTCGAGAATCATCTTCACGGCGTAGTCGGCGTCCTTCGCGACCAGTTGCGGAAAGCGGGTCGCCAACCGGGTGATCAGTTCGGATTTGGTCATGACGGTTCAGATGAGCGTAAATACCTGCCGGAGGGTGACAAGACAACGCCGCCCGGAGGCGGCGTTGTCGCGAGACTCCGGATCGTCGAAACGATCAGGAGTTCTTCATTTTCGCCTTCAGCAGCGCGCCAAGATTGGTCGTACCGCTGCTCGCCGAAGTACCTTCAGCCTGGATCTTCTGGATGGCGTCGTTCTGTTCAGCCTGATCCTTCGCACGCACAGACAGCGTGATCGAACGGGTCTTGCGGTCCAGATTGACGATCATCGCCTCGACTTCGTCGCCGACGTTGAGAATGGTGGTCAGGTCTTCGACGCGGTCACGCGAGGCTTCCGAAGCGCGGAGGTAACCTTCGACATCCTCGTTCAGCGCGATCACGGCGCCCTTGGCATCCACCGTCTTCACGGTGCCGCGCACGACGCTGTTCTTGTCGTGGGTGGCGATGAAGTTGGTGAAGGGGTCCCCATCCATCTGCTTGACGCCGAGCGAGATGCGCTCGCGCTCGACATCGATCGACAGCACGACCGCCTCGACTTCGTCGCCCTTCTTGTAGTTGCGCACGGCTTCTTCGCCGGGCAGCGACCACGACAGGTCGGACAGGTGAACCAGACCATCGATGGCGCCGGTCAGGCCGATGAACACGCCGAAGTCGGTGATCGACTTGATCTGACCGCGGACCTTGTCGCCCTTCTTGTGGTTCATCGAGAAGTCTTCCCACGGATTCGGCATGCACTGCTTCATGCCCAGCGAAATCCGGCGACGGTCTTCGTCGATCTCCAGAATCATCACTTCGACCTCGTCACCCAGCTGCACAACCTTGGTCGGGTGGATGTTCTTGTTGGTCCAGTCCATTTCCGACACGTGGACCAGGCCTTCGATGCCCTGCTCGATCTCGACGAATGCGCCGTAATCGGTCAGGTTGGTCACCTTGCCGAACAGGCGGGTGCCCTGCGGGTAGCGGCGCGAGATGCCCACCCACGGATCTTCGCCCAGCTGCTTGAGGCCCAGCGACACGCGGTTCTTCTCGGCGTCGAACTTGAGCACCTTGGCTTCGACTTCGTCGCCCACCGCCAGCACTTCCGACGGGTGACGCACGCGGCGCCAGGCCAGGTCAGTGATGTGCAGCAGACCGTCGATACCGCCGAGGTCGACGAACGCGCCGTAATCGGTGATGTTCTTGACGATACCCTTGACGACGGTGCCTTCCTTGAGGTTTTCGAGCAGCTTCTCGCGCTCTTCACCGGCGGTCAGTTCGAGCACGGCGCGACGCGACACAACGACGTTGTTGCGCTTGCGGTCGAGCTTGATGACCTTGAATTCGAATTCCTTGTTTTCGTACGGCGTGGTGTCCTTGACCGGACGCAGGTCGACCAGCGAACCCGGCAGGAAGGCGCGGATGCCGTTGGTCATGACGGTCAGGCCACCCTTGACCTTGCCCGACACCAGACCCTTGACGATGGAGCCATCGCCCAGTGCTTTTTCCAGTTCGTTCCATGCGGCAATGCGCTTGGCTTTGTCACGGGACAGGCGGGTTTCACCGTAGCCGTCCTCGAGCATTTCGATGGCGACACTGACGTAATCTCCCGGGGAGACCGTCAGTTCGCCGCGATCGGTGCGGAATTCGTCGATCGAGATGTAGCTTTCCGACTTCAGGCCGGCATTGACGACAACGAAATTCTGATCCACGCGCATGACTTCGGCGGTGATGACTTCACCGGCGCGCATTTCCTGGCGCGTGAGGCTTTCCTCGAACAGCGCGGCAAAACTTTCCATGGAGTCGGACGACTGGGCAACTTGGGACATTGGCAAAAGCCGCTTTCGCGGCAACGGGTTAGGTATGAACACAGCAGGGAGCGACTTGCTCGCCCCGTGCGCCTTGGACTGCCGACGTGCATCCGGAACCATCCGGAAGCGAACACGTCGCTCAGCCCGCTTTCACTTTTTCCCACGCATCCAGCACGAACCGGACGGCGGCATCTGCGGTCATCGAACTGGTGTCGAGCAGAACGGCGTCGGGCAATTGCACCAGTGGTGCATGTGTCCGGCTGCGGTCCCGCTCGTCCCGTTCCCGCAAATCTTGCGAAAGACTTTCCAGACTAGCAGAAACACCTTTTTCGATCAACTGCTTATAGCGACGCTGAGCACGAATTTCGACGCTGGCCGTCAGGAACACCTTGAGGCGCGCATCCGGGAACACAACCGACCCCATATCACGGCCATCAGCCACCAGGCCCGGAGGCTCGCAGAAGGCGCGCTGACGGTCGAGCAGCGAAGCACGCACCTTGCCATACACCGCCACTTTCGAGGCACCTGCCGAGGCCGCCTCGCTGCGCATCGCGTCCGACACCTCCTCGCCAGCCAGCCAGGTCGAACCGTCGGCAAAGCTCACATCGAGCGCTGCGGCGAGTTGCCCGAGCGCCGGCTCATCGTCGAGCGCAACGCCGGCACGCATCGCCGCCACCGCGGTGAGGCGGTAGAGGGCACCGCTGTCCAGCAGATGAAAGCCCAGTAACGCCGCCACGCGCGCGGCCACAGTACCTTTGCCGGAGGCCGACGGGCCATCGATTGCAATGACCGGAACGTCGCTCATGCCGCCACCTCCGCCCAGCGTCTGAAGTATTCGGGGAAGGTCTTGGCTACGCAGCCCGGATCCATGATGCGGACCGGTACGCCGCCCAGCGTGGCGAGCGAGAAGCACATCGCCATCCGGTGATCGTCGTAAGTGTCGATGGCAGCACCCGGCGCCAGGGTCGCAGGCGGCGTGATCACGAGGTAATCGATGCCCTCCTCGACCGTGGCGCCGAGCTTGCGCAGCTCGATCGCCATCGCTGAGATGCGGTCGGTTTCCTTGACCCGCCAGCTGGCGATATTTCGCAGCCGGCTCGGGCCGTCGGCGAACAGCGCGCAGATGGCCAGCGTCATCGCAGCATCCGGAATGTGATTCAGATCAAGATCGAATGCGCGCAGACGACCGCCCTCTGGCGCGCGCGCCTCGATCCAGTTCGGCCCCATCGCCACCACGGCGCCCAGCTGTTCCAGCGCCTGCGCGAAGGCAACATCGCCCTGCACCGAGTCACGACCCACGCCCTCGACCCGTACCGGACCACCGCCGATGGCACCTGCGGCCAGGAAATACGAAGCGGACGACGCGTCACCCTCGACGAAGCACTCGCCGGGCGACACATAGCGCGCACCGGCCGGCAGATTGATCGCCACCCAGCCCTCGCGTTCGGCGTTGACGCCGAACTGGCGCATCAGCGCCAGCGTGATGTCGACATAGGGCTTGGAGATCAGCTCGCCTTCGACCTCGATGCGCAATGCGCGACCGGTCAGTGGCAGCGCCATCAGCAATCCGGTCAGGAACTGGCTGGATACATCGCCGCGTACGCGCACAACCGGCACGTCATCGATCTTCGCCGCATGGATGCGCAGCGGCGGAAAGCCGTCGTTGCCCTCGTAGTCGATGCGCGCGCCGACCTGGCGCAGCGCGTCGACCAGATCGCCGATCGGTCGCTCGTGCATGCGCGGTACACCGTGCAGACGGTATTCGCCACCCATCAGGGCCAGCACTGCAGTGAGCGGACGGAAGGCGGTACCGGCATTGCCGAGGAAAAGGTCAGCCTTCTTCACCGGGAAACGGCCACCGGTGCCCCTGATGAGGTAGTCGTCGCCGCCCGCGTGGCGCCAGTCCACGGCCAGTGTGCGCAGTGCATCGAGCATGCGATCAACGTCGTCCGACGACAGCAGGTCGTGCAGCAGCGTGTCGCCAGCGGCCAGAGCGGCCAGCAGCAGTGCGCGGTTGGATATGCTCTTGGAGCCCGGTAGCCGCAGCGTGCCGCGGGCGGACAATGCGGGCGGGAGGTCGAGGAATTCGGTTTTCATCGTGTTCAGACGGCACCGAGGCGCCTTGTGTTGTGTTCAGCCCTGGCGTTGCGCCCAGGCATTGCGTGCTTCACGCGCGGTACCGATCAGCGCTTCGAGGCCACCGGCGTCACCGGCGTCGATCAGCGCACGGTAACGTGCAAGTTCGGCTTCGTACGCGCTCAGTTCGGTCAGCAACGCATCGCGATTGGCAAAGAAGATGTCGCGCCACATCTCCGGATGGCTGGCTGCGATACGCGTGAAGTCGCGAAAACCGCCACCGGCCAGATCGAAGATTTCCTCTGCGTTCGGGCGTGCGGCCAGTTCGGACACCAGCGCAAAAGACAGCAGATGCGGCAGATGACTCACCGAGGCCAGCCAGCGGTCGTGGTGCTCAGGCGAGGTGATGGTCAGCTGCGCGCCGCAGGCCTGCCAGGCCTGGCGCACGCGTTCGATCGCCTCGGGGCCATTTTCTGCCAGCGGCGTCAGCACGACGCGGCGCCGCTCGTACAGATCGGCACGCGCGGCCTGCGGGCCACTCTTTTCGGCGCCTGCGATCGGGTGACCGGGGACGAATTGACCGATCCGCTCGCCAAAGCAGCGGCGGGCCGCCGTCACGACATCGCCCTTGGTACTGCCGGCGTCGGTGACGACCGTATGCTTCGGCAGATGAGGCAGCATGTCCGACATGACCCCGTCCATCTGACCGACCGGCATCGCCAGCAGCACCAGATCGGCGCCGGCCAGCGCCATCGCCCAGTCCGATTCCGCACGATCGATCAGACCCAGTTCGAGCGCTTCACGCATGCTGCCGCTGCTGCGGCCGACGCCAACGATTTCGCCGACCTGCCCGGCGCGGCGCAACGCAGCGGCAAAGGACCCGCCGATCAGGCCGACGCCGACAACGACCAGACGTCCGATCAGAGTGCCGCTCACGCCAGCGCCTTTTTAAGCGCATCGATGAAGCGCGCATTCTCTTCTTCCAGTCCGATCGACACGCGCAGCCATTCAGGCATCGCGTACCCGGCGATCGGCCGGACGATGACGCCCTGCTCCAGCAACCGGCGGTTCACTGCTGCGCTGTCGCCGGCGCGAAAGGCGACGAAATTGCCGTAGGAACGGATGTAACCGATGCCGGCGCCGTCGAAAAAAGTTTCCACCTGTGTCAGACCGGCCGCATTCAGGTCGGCGGAACGGCGCACGAAGCCCTGGTCCGCCAATGCGGCGACAGCCGCCGCCAGACCGACGCTGGTCACATTGAAGGGCTGACGCACGCGATTGAGCAAATCGATCACGTCCGGCTGACCGATGCCATAGCCGACACGCAGACCCGCGAGACCGTAGGCCTTGGAGAAGGTGCGAGACACCAGCAAGTTCGGGTAACGCTCCAGCCAGCGCGCACTGTCGTAGGCCAGATGTGCCGGCAGGTATTCACTGTAGGCCTCGTCCAGCACCACCAGAACGTCACGCGGCACGGCAGCAACGAAGCGCTCCAGAGCATCCGCTTCAATGAAGGTGCCGGTAGGGTTGTTCGGATTGGCGATGAACACCACGCGCGTGTCGTTGCGGATGGCGGCACGCATCGCGTAGAGGTCGCAGCCGAAATCGAGCGCTGGCACCTCGATGCCAGTGGCGCCGGCCGCCAGGGTCGCCAGCGGGTAGACAGCGAATGCGTGCTTCGAGAACACGGCGCTGCTGCCCGGGCCGAGCAGCGCACGGGCAACCATTTCCAGAATGTCGTTCGAGCCGTTGCCCAGCACGACCTGATTCATCGCGACATCGTGATGACGCGACACTGCCTGCTTCAGATCGAAACCGTTGCCGTCCGGGTAGCGCGGCACCTCGGCGACAGCAGCCAGTGCGGCCGCCCTCGCCTTGTCGCTCATCCCGAGCGGATTCTCGTTGGACGCCAGTTTGACGATGCCAGCTTCCTCAAGCCCCATTTCACGGGCCAATTCGGCGATGGGCTTGCCCGGCTGGTAGGGGGAAATCGAACGGATGTGCGCGGCCGCGCAATCGAAAACACTCATGAACTGCTCACTGACACGGGATAGGAACCGAGCACCTTGAGGGAACCGGCCTCGGCACGGATGCGCGAGAGCGCCTCGCCGACCGCCTCTTCACTCTGGTGACCTTCGATGTCGACATAGAACACATACTGCCAGCCGCCATTGCCGAAACCGCGCACCGGACGCGACTGCAACTTGGTCATGCTGACACCCAGTTCCGCCAGCGGTTGCAGCAGGCGCACGACGGCACCCGACCTGTTCTGCACGGTGAAAATCATCGAGGTCTTGTCGCGACCCGACGGACCCGCATCATGCTCGCCGATCACCAGGAAACGCGTGGTATTGGCCGGATCGTCCTCGATGTTGGCAGCAAGAATCTTCAACCCGTAGGCCATCGCTGCCGCTTCGCCTGCAATGGCGGCAGCGCGCTCCTCCTCCGATGCGCGGATCGCCGCCTCGGCGTTACTGGCCACAGCGATCACCGGCACGCCGGGCAGGTTGCGGTTCAACCATTCGTGGCACTGTGCAAGCGACTGCGCGTGCGAATAGATGCAGCGGATGTCCTTCAGTGGCGTGTCGCGCGTCATCAGGTTCTGCTCGACGCGCAGCATCACTTCGCCACACACCATCTGTGTCGTGCTGAGCAGCATGTCCAGCGTGCGACCGACCGCCCCCTCGGTCGAATTCTCGACCGGCACCACGCCATAGGCCGCGTTACCCGACTCGACCGCACGGAACACATCGTCAATCGTGGCGTGCGGCATGAAGGTCGGTGCTGAGCCGAAGTGGCGGCGGGCTGCGCTTTCGGAAAACGTACCGATCGGCCCGAGAAAGGCGACGGAAAGAGGTTGTTCCAGCGCCAGACAGGCCGACATGATTTCGCGGAACACCGTCTTCACCGCCTGCGGCGGTAGCGGACCCGGGTTGTCGTCGGCCAGACGGCGCAAGACCTGCGCCTCGCGTTCCGGGCGATAGATGTTGCCCTGCTTGATTTCACCGATGCGGTGAGCATGCCGCGCACGCTCGGATATGAGCTGCAGCACCTGGGTGTCGATCGCATCGATGGCGTCGCGCAGTTTCAGTAATTCGTCACTCGGGCTCGGATCGGAGGCCATCATTCAACCGTGTCTGCGTTCAAATTCAATCATGTATTCGGCCAGCTCGCGCGCGCCTTCGAGCGGCATGGCGTTATACAGCGACGCCCGGATGCCACCGGTCGCGCGGTGACCCTTCAGGTTCAGCAGTCCGCGCCGGCGCGCGCCTTCGAGAAAGCGCGTCTCCAGCCGCGGCTCACGCAGGAAGAAGGGTACGTTCATGCGCGAACGCGAAGCCGTCTGGATGCGATTCGTATAGAGCCTGGAGGCATTCAGCACATCGTAGATGCACTTCGCCCGGGCCGCACTGCGGCGCGCCATCTCGGCCACGCCCCCTTCCTTCTTCAAATGTTCGAACACCAGTCCGGCCACCCAGATCGAAAAGGCTGCGGGCGTGTTGTACATCGAATCCCATTCGACGTGACGCGCGTAATTCATCACCGAGGGCACGCCGCTTCGCACTCGACCAAGCAGGTCATCGCGAACAATGACGATGGCCAATCCGGCCGGTCCGACATTCTTCTGCGCGCCGGCATATATCAGACCGAAGCGCGCGACATCGAGCGGTTGCGACAGGATGCTCGACGACATATCGGCCACCAGCGGTACGTCTCCGGTGTCAGGATAGTCGGCAAACTCGACACCACCTATCGTTTCGTTGGCGCAGATGTGCACATAGGCGGCGGCCGGATCGAGCTGCCAGTCGGCACGATCGGGGACACGATCGAACTCGCTGGCCGCAGCACTGGCCGCGATGCGTACGTTCACCAGAGACGTCGCTTCGGCGATCGCCTTGTCGGACCAGTATCCGGTGTGTATGTAGTCAGCGCTCTGTCCCGCTTGGGCGAGATTCAGGGGCACCATCGAGAAATGCGGAGTGGCACCGCCATGCAGGAACAGGATGTGGTGCGTCTCCGGCACCGCCAGAAGTTCACGCAGGTCTGACTTGGCGCGGGCGAATATGTCAGAAAAATGCTCGCTGCGATGCCCGAGCTCCATCGCCGAATAGCCTTCGCCGCGGAAGTTCTGCCACTCGCGCGCGATACGTTCGATCACCTCATCCGGCATCATGGCCGGACCGGCTCCGAAGTTGTATGCGCGCGCACGCATCGTCCCTTCCTATTCCTCGCCCTCGCCGGCTGCCGTATCCGCGTCGGGGTCGGCTTCGCCTTCCGGCTCGCTGTCGCTCTCGATCACCTTTTCCAGTCCTGCCAGCAGTGTGCCGTCGTCGAGATTGATGAGGGTAACGCCTTGGGTCGATCGGCCCATTTCCCGGATATCGGCCACCTTGGTCCGGATCAGCACGCCACCGGTGGAGATGAGCATGATCTCGTCGGTCGGTTCGACCAGCACAGCACCGACCACGCCGCCGTTGCGCTCGCTGGTCTGGATGGCGATGACGCCCTTGGTACCGCGGCCGTGCTTCGGATACTCGGTGACGCGGGTACGCTTGCCGTAACCGTTCTCGGTCGCGGTGAGCACACTCAGTTCGTCGTTCTTCGACACCAGCATGCAGATCACGCTCTGACCGTCCTCCAGCATCATGCCGCGCACGCCGCGAGCGGTACGGCCCATCGGGCGCACGTCGTCCTCGGCGAAACGCACCGCCTTGCCGGCGTCGGAAAACAGCATGATGTCGTCGGAACCGTCGGTAATGGCCACACCGATCAGCGCGTCGCCTTCGTCAAGATCGACGGCAATGATGCCCGCCTTGCGCGGATTGCCGAAGTCCGCCAGCGGCGTCTTCTTGACCGTGCCACGGCCGGTCGCCATGAAGATGAAATGGTGTTCGTCGAATTCCTTGACCGGCAGCACCGCGGTGATCTTCTCGCCCTCGAACAGCGGGAACAGGTTCACGATGGGCTTGCCGCGCGAATTGCGCGAACCCTCCGGCACTTCATACACCTTGAGCCAGTAGACTCGGCCACGGTTCGAGAAGCACAGGATGTAGTCGTGCGTGTTGGCGACGAAGAGCTGGTCGACGAAGTCGTCTTCCTTCACCGCCGCCGCCTGCTTGCCTCGTCCGCCGCGCTTCTGCGAACGGTAATCGGCCAGCGGCTGCCGCTTGAAGTAACCGCCGTGCGACAGTGTAACCACCATGTCTTGCTGCGCGATCAGGTCCTCGATACCGAGGTCCTGCGTGTGCAGAATGATTTCCGACTTGCGCCCGTCGGCGAACTGTTCGCGGATCTGGCGCATTTCGTCGGAAATGATCCAGTTGATCCGTTCGGGGCGGGCGAGGATGTCGAGCAGGTCGATGATCTGCTCGATCACCTCCTTATACTCCGACATGATCTTTTCCTGCTCCAGCCCGGTCAGGCGGGCGAGTTGCATGTCCAGTATGGCCTTGGCCTGCGCATCCGACATGCGGTAACCATCCGCGAAAGAGCCAAAAGCGGCATCCAGCCCGTCCGGACGGAAGGATTCGGCACCCGCGCGGGCCAGCATTTCATCAACCAGCGGCGACTTCCAGACACGGCCCATCAACGCGACCTGCGCTTCCGCGCGTGACGCCGAGGCCTTGATCAGCGCGATGATCTCGTCGATGTTCGACAGCGCGACCGCCAGTCCTTCCAGCACGTGACCGCGTTCGCGCGCCTTGCGCAGTTCGAACACGGTACGGCGGGTGATCACCTCGCGCCGGTGCGACAGGAAGCAGTCCAGCATGTCGCGCAGGTTGAGCAGGCGCGGGCGGCCATCGACCAGCGCCACCATATTCATGCCGAAGGTATCCTGCAGCTGCGTCAGCTTGTACAGATTGTTCAGGATGACTTCCGGTACTTCGCCGCGCTTCAGTTCGATCACCACGCGCATGCCGGACTTGTCCGACTCGTCGCGTATGTCGGAGATGCCTTCGACCTTCTTCTCATTGACCAGCTCGGCGATGCGCTCGAGCAGGGTCTTCTTGTTCACCTGATAAGGCAGTTCGTCGACGATGATCGCCTGGCGACTGCCGCGATCGATATCCTCGAAATGGGTGCGCGCGCGCATCACCACGCGGCCACGGCCGGTCAGATAGCCCTCGCGGACACCGGAAAGGCCGTAGATCAGGCCACTGGTCGGGAAATCGGGGGCCTGCACGATGTCGATCAACTGCTCGATCGTCGTGTCCGGCGCCTTCAGCAGCAGCTGGCAGGCATCGAGCACTTCGCCAAGGTTGTGCGGCGGGATGTTGGTAGCCATGCCGACCGCGATGCCGGCGCTGCCGTTGATCAGCAGATTGGGGATGCGGCTGGGCAGAACCAGCGGTTCCTGCTCCTTGCCATCGTAGTTCGGGCCGAAATCGACCGTCTCCTTGTCGATGTCGGCCAGCAGTTCGGCCGCGATCCGGTCCAGACGGCACTCGGTGTAGCGCATTGCCGCCGCGTTGTCGCCATCGACCGAACCGAAGTTGCCCTGACCGTCGATCAACGTGTAACGCAGCGAGAAATCCTGAGCCATCCGGACCAATGTGTCGTAGATCGCCGAATCGCCGTGAGGATGGTATTTACCCATCACGTCACCCACCACACGTGCACATTTCACGTAAGGGCGGTTGTGCGTGATGTTGGCCTCGTGCATGGCGAAAAGCACGCGTCTGTGCACCGGCTTCAGACCGTCGCGAACATCGGGGAGCGCACGGCCAACGATCACGCTCATCGCGTAATCGAGATAGGAGTGCCGCATTTCGTCTTCGAGCGAAATGGGCAGCGTTTCCTTGGCAAAAGATGTGGTCATCGGGGGATCTGGCGGGCGGCGGCTGTGTTTTCAAATGAACCCGGCCCTGAATGGACCGGACTGATCAGCCAAACCGGAAGTTTAACATGCGCTTGTACCCGCCTTCGGCCCGAGGCGATGGCCTCGGGCTACACTTCCCGTCGGCGCCGATTCCCTGAAACACTTCAGCCTGACATGCAGAGTTGCGACCACGCCGACAACGTCGACCTCCTGATAGAAGCGCGCTGGATCATTCCGGTCGAACCGGCCGGCAGTGTGCTCGAACACCACGCGATCGCAGTGCGGGAGGGACGCATCGTCGACCTGCTCCCCTGCGATGAGGCTCGCCTACGTTATCGCCCCCGGACTCTGCGTACCCTGGACAAGCACGTGCTCATTCCGGGACTGGTCAACCTGCACACGCACGCGGCGATGAATCTGCTGCGCGGGTATGCAGACGACCGAGCCTTGATGCGCTGGCTGAAGGAACACATCTGGCCAGCAGAAATGAAGCACGTCCGCCACGATTTCGTACGCGACGGGACCCTTCTTGCTTGCGCCGAAATGCTTCGCGGGGGCATCACCACCTTCAGCGACATGTACTTTTTTCCGGACGCCGCAGCAGAGGCGGCCCTGGAAGCGGGCATGCGCGCTGCGCTGGGTATGGTCATACTCGATTTTCCAAGCGCTTGGGCGAGCGATGCCGACCAGTACATCAGCAAGGGGCTGGCCGTACGCGACCGCTTCAAGCACGAGCCATTGCTGCACTTCACCCTGGCACCGCATGCGCCCTACACGGTGTCGGACGCGAGCTTTGAGCGGGTAGCCACGCTGGCCGAGCAACTCGATCTGTCCGTACATATCCACGTACACGAGACCCTTGACGAAATCGCGCAGAGCCTGTCGGAACGGGGTTTGCGTCCGCTCGAACGACTGCTGCGCCAGGGGCTCGTGTCCCCCCGACTGATCGCCGTACATTCAGTGCATCTGGATACGGACGACATCGCACTGCTCGCACGCGAGGGCGCCAGCGTTGCACACTGCCCGACCTCGAACATGAAGCTGGCAAGCGGCGTCAGTCCGACCACCCGGCTATTGGCGGCCGGTGTCAACCTCGGCCTCGGTACTGACGGCGCAGCCAGCAACAACCGCCTCGACATGTTTCAGGAAATGCGTCATGCCGGATTGCTTGCCAAGATCAGCACCGGCGACGCGTCTGCACTCCCGGCAAGCGAACTGCTCCGCATGTCAACACTCGGCGGCGCGCGCGCTTTGGGGATCGATCACCTCACGGGTTCCATCGCTGTCGGAAAGTACGCGGATCTGTGCGCAATCAGTCTCGATCAAGCCGAAACACTTCCTTGTTACTCACCTGTCTCGCACCTCGTCTACGCGGCGGGACGGGAACACGTCACGGATGTGTGGGTCGCAGGTATTGCGCGCGTCGAACAGGGAATCATGTTGCACCTGCACAACAATGATTTGAAGGCGCGAGCGCGCCTGTGGCAGAATCGCATGGCTCTATAACGGCTTGCGGCTCGAATTTTTATTTTTTCGCCAGGCTGGAACGCCCTATTCACGCGGACCTGCCTCAGTTTTCCTGTCACGTCCGAGGCAGGGGCAGGCCGGTTGATAACCGCTTCAAGTTTCATACGAGGGGATCATGCTCAAACAACTGACGCAAAAACCGCTGCTCATCGCCCTGCTGGCCGCCACGGCCGGTTTCACCTCCAACGTTTCGGCCATTGAAGACATCAAGGTCGATCCGGCCATGAAGGCCCACATTCCTTACGTGATCGATGCCCGCGGCGTCGTCGCCCGCAGCGCCACCGGCCTGTGCTGGAGAACCGGCTACTGGACCCCGGCCTATGCGGCCGCAGTACCGGCCGTCGGCTGCGCCTGCGACAAGGACCTGCTGCCGAAGGACGTCTGCGAGCCGCCGGCACCGGCCCCCATGCCGAAGGCAGCCACTCCGGCTCCGACTCCGGCGCCCACCCCGGCACCGGCCCCGACGCCCGCGGCCCAGAAGATCACCCTGTCGGCTGACGCCCTGTTCGACTTCGACAAGGCGGTGCTGCGTTCGGAAGGCAAGGCCAAGATCGATGAAGCGGTGAGCAAGCTCAGCTCGATCGAACTGGAAGTGATCATTGCTGTGGGTCACGCCGACCGCATCGGCAAGGAAAAGTACAACCAGACGCTGTCGGAAAAGCGTGCTGCCGCAGTCAAGGACTACCTCGTCAGCAAGGGCGTGGAAGCCAACCGTGTCTACACCGAAGGCAAGGGCGAAGCCCAACCGGTGACCGGTGACAGCTGCAAGAAGATGGGCAAGGACCACCGCAGCAACAAGAAGCTGGTCGAATGCCTGCAGCCGGATCGTCGCGTCGAGATCGAGATCATCGGTACCCAGAAGTAATCGGGTTCCTGATCCGGGAAAAGCCCTGCACTCGTGCAGGGCTTTTTTTCGCCCATCGGTCGTGCACACCGCTTAACATGCATGTCCGGCGAGCGAACCGCTCGCTCGCATCGTTGTCTTTTCGCTCATGAACACTACACAGAATGTCGACCCGCTCGAGCTCGGGAAATTTGCCGAACTTGCCCACCGCTGGTGGGATCCGGAATCCGAATTCAAGCCGCTCCATGACATCAACCCGCTTCGACTGGACTGGATAGACCGTTGCGTCGGCCTGAGCGGCAAGCGCGTGCTCGACATCGGTTGCGGCGGAGGCATACTGGCCGAGAGCATGGCGGTTCGCGGTGCGGAAGTGACCGGTATCGATCTCGGCGAGAAAGCCCTGTCGGTGGCTCGGTTGCATTTGCTGGAAAGCGGAAACCGTGTCGAATATCTTCACGAATCCGCCGAGGACCACGCACGTGCGCGCGCGGCTCATTACGACGCCATCACCTGCATGGAAATGCTGGAACACGTCCCCGATCCGGCAAGCGTCGTGCGCGCATGCGCAACGCTGGTGCGCCCCGGTGGCACCGTGTTCTTTTCCACTCTCAACCGCAATCCGAAGTCCTGGCTGTTCGCCGTGATCGGCGCCGAATACGTGCTGCGTCTGCTGCCCAGAGGTACGCACGAGTACGAAAAGATGATCAAGCCTTCCGAACTGTCGGCCTATGCGCGCGCCGCCGGACTGCGCGAGGAGAAACTGGCGGGCATGAGCTACAACCCCTTCACGAAGGTGTACGCGCTCGGCCGGGACACCGACGTCAACTATCTGATGCGCTGTGTCCGGGATGAGTGAGCGTCTCATCCGGGGGGTGCTTTTCGATCTCGATGGCACACTCGCCGATACGGCACCCGACCTCGGGGGCGCCCTCAATCGCCTGCGCGTGGAACACGGGTTGGCTGAACTTCCCGCCGCAAGTTTGCGCCCTCACACCTCGGCAGGCGCCCGAGGACTGATCGGCGCGGGCTTCGGTGTCACCCCTGGCGACGAACGCTATCCCTTGCTGGCAGAACGCTTCCTTGCGCTTTACGAATCGGCCCTGTGCGTCGAGACGCAACTGTTCGAGGGAATGGGCGAAGTACTTACCCGACTGGAGCAGTTGGCGATTCCCTGGGGCGTCGTCACCAACAAGGCCTCGCGTTTCACCTTGCCACTGATGCGCGAACTCGGACTGCACGAACGCGCCACCAGCATCGTCAGTGGCGACAGCGTGCCCGCGCCGAAACCGGACCCCGCCGGTCTGAAACTGGCCGCATCGCAACTGGGCGTCGAGGCGGCCGAGTGCCTTTACGTCGGCGACGACGAACGTGACATCGAGGCAGCCCGAGCCGCCGGCATGTCCCCGGTGGTCGCGGCCTTCGGCTACCTCGGTTGCGCGCGCCCTCACGCCGAATGGGGTGCCGACCACACCATCCATCACCCGCTGGAATTGCTCACCCTCTTGTAATCCGCACGAGGTGCTACCATCTGTCTCTCACTGGGGGCGACCTGGTCTCGACGTGGGTCGCGAAACAGCGCAGGGCATACCGAGGGTCGGAGTACCTCGTAAATCCAACCGAAAACTAGATAGTCGCCAACGACGAATCTTACGCTCTGGCCGCCTAAGGCCGGACGCTGCACCGACTGATTAGCGGGTCGGGCCGGGCAACCGGTCGCAGCGCCATTAACAGCTAAAGTAAGGGTGCACTCCGCCGCGTGGTGCATCACGAAAATCCAGCGGATCGCCTGTCATCAGCCTGCCGGGTCGGCGGGTGACGGGTCAGATCAAATGGCCAGGCTAAGTATGTAGAACTGTCTGTGTAGGGCTTGCGGACGCGGGTTCGATTCCCGCCGCCTCCACCAGTACCCAAAATCCCAACCCTTATCGGTTGGGATTTTTTTGCCCGATTCCCCCGGTGTTGGTGCGGTTTCCGGGCATGGCCTCGCGAGCGGCACCCCTGCGAAGGCGGCGGTTTTGCCCCCGCTGACGCCTCTCTGTTATCCGTTTTCTCTGGTGGTCACGCGAGCGTTTTCGCGGCTACTTCCTTTTCCGGCGCGGGTTTCGAGGCGGTCGACTGTGGTTGGCGACTCCTGTAGCGGTGGCGACTCAGCTTCGAAGGGGAGGGAAGCTGCATGGCCGGAGCATTGCGCGCCGTCAGGATGGCGCAACTTGACAACCAGTTTACGTTAATGGAAACTGGTTTCCATGAAAAAAGAGAGCGCAACTTTCGCCAAGACAAGCGCTGGAGCGGCAGCGGTCACCCGACTAACGTTGACTGTGTTTCGCCTCAATGGACTGTTGTTGCATTGGGGTGATCGCTTGGTCGAACCCTTGGGGCTGACCAGCGCCCGCTGGCAAGTGCTCGGAGCTATCGCACTGGCGGGGGTGCCACTTACCGCCCCCAGGATCGGCGAAGCGATGGGCGTGACGCGTCAAGGTGCTCAGAAGCAGCTGAACGTGCTCGCTGAACAGGGCTTGGTCGAGGCGCGCCCGAACCCCGCGCATCGCCGCTCGCCACACTACATATTGACCCCCCAGGGGCTGGCTTTGTATCGGCAGGCCGAAGCGCTCTGGGCCGTCCAGGCTGCCGATCTGGCCAAGTTGATCCCAAGCTCGCTGGCAAGTGCCGCCACCCGAACACTCGAATCGATGCTGCACCAACTGCAGACCGTCAATGTTTTCTCGGAGATCGAATCATGAAATCAAGACTGCATGGGTTCTTCGGAGCTGTTGCGCTCCTGTGCATAGTCACGTTCTGGTCGTCCACCGTCGTGTCGGAGTTGTTCCTGGATCAGGCGAGTGTGGTCGCCGTCAAGAACGCTGTGCTGACCGGCATGTGGTTGCTGATCCCGACGATGGCCGTAACGGGTGGCAGTGGTTTTTCACTGGCGAGCGGACGCCGTGGACGGATCGTTGAAGTCAAAGGGCGGCGGATGAAGGGGGTGGCAGCCAACGGTCTGTTGATACTGTTGCCAAGCGCCTGGGTCCTCGCGTCTTGGGCGAACAGCGGGCGCTTCGATGGCGCGTTCTATGCGCTTCAGGGTGTGGAACTGATCGCTGGCGCAATTAACATCACGCTGCTCGCGCTGAATATGCGTGACGGACTGCGTCTGTCAGGGCGGCTCGGGCTGAAGGGACGAGCGTCCGCCTCGCCGAGCTGAACCGAATTCGGCACGCGAACATTCCGTAACCTTCAGTCTGCTCGAATCGTCCATGCTCTGCGCGCCGTGCGAGTGTTCCAGGAGCGATTCAGGCAAGCACCCGCATCCGGTCTCTCCAGCCGTTGGGCCAGGGGCGGCGCATCACTTCTTCCAGCATGGCGTCGGGCGAACCTGCCAGCCGTTCCACGACATCCGTGGCCAGGAGGGAGCCTCAGCCGCTTGACCCGGCGCACCTGAGTCACGTCCATGCCTTCGGCCTCGGCGATCCCGGTCACCGATGCCGCTCGCTGCTCGTCCGGCAGGCGTTGCCAGTGGTGCGCCAGTCCGAGCGCCCGCATCGCCGCGGTGTCCTGCGCGGCCGACCGGGCTTCCCGCTCCGGGGTGGCCTCGGACAGGAATTCCCGCGGCGCGTCCAAGGGCGTGATGACCTGCTTCCTCAATCCACGCTTCACCAGTGTCCAGGGCACGAAGGTTTCCGGTTGCACGCCGCCTGCCGGGCTCGGCAGTTGATAAATGACCGGATCACCCTTGAACCGGCCTCGGTGCTTCTTGCTCATGCGTCCTCCTCAAAGCGCTTCACGATTCGCCGCTGCGCCTCCCGATCCACCGGCAGCGGGTTGCGCTGGAACCAGATCGGGTTCATCCGGCGCGGCTGCCGCCCGGCCATCGGCAGTTCGAGGATGTTGGGCGCGAGCAGGGTCAGTCGCATCAGTTCGCTGGGCACCGAGGGGTGCAGTCCTTCGGCCCGGGCAATGTCTGACTGTTCGTCATGAACCGGTTTGCCGTGTCGCCGGAAACCTCTCGCCACCCCGCGCGCGCACTTGCACCCTGGCCGCTTCCGGTTGAATATGCATCATGTCTGGTCATCCGGATGCCGCTGGCTCAGAGGCGCTGCAGCGCTGCGGACTGCGCCGGGAAGCGGCATCGACTTTGGGCAAATGGATCCCGAATGCACGACAACGAGCCTGATCGCGACCTGCCCCCTGCGTCCGACGTGGCGCAGTCCGCGCGGATTCTCGTCGCCGACGACGACCCGGTCATCTGCCTCGCGATCGAGAAGGTGCTCGGGAGCGAGGGCATGGCGGTGCGCACGGTGGCCGACGGCCTTACTGCGATTGACGAGTTCCGCCGGGAACCGCCGGAACTGGTTCTGCTGGACGTGCATATGCCGGGCGCCGATGGCTACCAGACCTGCGCACGCATGCGCGAAATGGGCGGCGAAGACACCTGCCCCATCGTCATCATGACGGCGAGCGACGACGCGGCCTCGGTGCAGAGCGCCTTTGCGGCGGGTGCCGCCGACTTCCTGACCAAACCGATCAGCTGGACACTGCTGCCACACCGCATACGCTTCGTGCTGCGCGCGGCGGCCGATGCAAAGCGCCTGCGCGAATCGCTGCGCCGCTCGGACCTGCTGTTCGCCACTTCGGCCGAAGGCATATTGATTGTCGATGTCGCGACCCGCCGCTGTATGGACGCCAATCCGGCGCTGTGCTCGATGTTCCGCTACACGCGCGACGAAATGCGCACACTCGACTGGAGTGCGCTGCAACCGCGCGAGATGTATCCGGCCAATCTGGCGCAGTTTGCGCGCTGCGTCGGCATGGACAGCGGACGCCTCGAAGCGGTGCTGATGCGGCGCAAGGATGGCGTGCTGTTCCATGCCGACATCACGCACAACCTGATCGACATCGACGGACGCCGCTGTCTGGCTGGTTTCTTCGTCGACGTGACCGAAAAGCGGCTGGCCGACGAGGCCTTGATGCGACGCGCCAGTCATGACGTGCTGACCGGTCTGCCCAACCGCGCCCTGTTGCTCGACCGCCTTGCCCAGGCGCTCAAACAGGCCCGGCGACGCAATGCGCACGTCGGACTGCTGTTCATCGATCTCGATTTCTTCAAAGAGGTGAATGACGCACACGGTCACGCGGTCGGAGATCTGCTTCTGAAGGAAGTCGCCACACGGCTGCAAAACGAGTTGCGCACCGAGGATACGGTGGCACGCCTGGGCGGCGACGAGTTTGTCGTGCTCATGCCGATGCTGGACATCGAAGCCGAACCTTGCGCCCAGCTTGCCGCGCGCATCGTCGCCGCGGTCGGCGCCACCTTCACCATAGAAGGCCACAACCTGAACATAGGCGCGAGCATAGGCATCGCGCTCTATCCGGACGATGCGGACGAGCCGGCCGGCCTGCTCGACTGCGCCGACGCAGCGATGTACGAGGCCAAGCACGCGGGCCGCGGGCGTTTCCAGCGCTACAGTCGCAGCTGACGGGCCGCTCGCGAAACCGGTTTCAATACATCTTCATTGCACCGCAACAACCGCACGTCCATACTGAAACGTCATCGTTCATGGATATGTGCCATGCAGGTTTCCGCTCTGTCTCGCCTTTCCCTTTTCGTCTGCTTCGTCCTGCTGTCGGTACCGCCGCTGCGGGCGGACGAACCGCCGCCTCTGCTCGACCGTATCGACCGATCGAGCTTCACCGTTTCGGGTCTGTCATCGGGCGCGGCGATGGCCGTACAGATCGGCGTGGCGCACTCGTCACGGGTGGGCGGCGTCGGCATCGTGTCCGGCCCGCCCTATCTTTGCGCGCAGGGCTTCGTGACGCGCGCAACCAACGACTGCCTGGTACTGGGCCGCGAACGCCTGCGCGAACTGTTCGGGCCTCTGTTCGGCCTGAGCCTGTTCAGTTCGGGCGAACGCGACATCGACACGGAAGACCTCGTCGCCGACACGCGAAAGATGGCGCGGCAGCGACGTATCGACCCGGTCGATGGCATCGCGCGGCAGCGCGTCTGGGAGTACCGCGGCGAGAAGGATGGCGTGGTCGGCACCAAGGCTTCACTCGCCCAGCACGATTTCTATCGAAGCTTGGGCGCTCGCACAAAACGCGCGGCGCCGCGCGCCACACCTCATACGATGCCGACCGGCGACCCGACCCAGGGTGCGTGCGACAGCACCGACGAGGACTTCGTCAGCGGCTGCGACTTCGATGCGGCCGGAGAACTGCTGCGCCACCTGCGTCGCAAGCCTTCAGCCCGGGCTGAAGAGACCGACGGTCAGTGGTATGCACTGAACCAGGCCGATTTCGTGCCCTCCGGTCCGACCGATGCCGATGCGACACGCCGCGCGCTCGGTCTGGCCGAGTCGGCACGGGTATTCGTGCCTCGGCG
Organism: uncultured Methyloversatilis sp.; assembly: GCA_964555165.1. GTDB lineage: Bacteria > Pseudomonadota > Gammaproteobacteria > Burkholderiales > Rhodocyclaceae > Methyloversatilis. Next base: position 27,382 of record CAZKRN010000037.1, read on the forward strand.
CTGCACGGAAGAGCGCTGCCAGATCCATGTCGCTCTGCACGGTTGCAAGCAGGGCATGAACGATGCGTCCTACCGCGCCTTCACCGAGGGCGCCGGATACCCTCGCTGGGCCGGGCCACTGAAGCTGGTGCTGCTGTTCCCGCGTGTGAGAGCCATCGAACCGTTCGAACGCGGCCCGTGGGACAGCATCGGTAACCCGCTGGGCTGCTGGGACTGGTGGGGCTATACCACGCCCGGCAATCTGTACGGCTATGCCACGCGCGAGGCGCCGCAGATGCGCACCATCGTCAACATGGTTGACCACCTGATGCGCTCGCACTGAGGCCCCCGCGATCGCATCTCTCGGTCAGCCGGCAACGGCCACCCGTACATCGCAACCGGACAACGGATCATTCCGGAACACCTCCGCCGACAGCAGGGTTCCCATTCGACCGTTGTCGCGCACGGTACGCATCGACCGGTACAAGCGTTCGGCCTGGGGATAGACGCGGCGCAGCAGGTTCAGCCACTGCTTGAGCCTGCCCGCCGCATGACGTGCTTCGACATGGTCGAGCACGCGCTGCCAGTAGTCGACCAGGAGCGGCGCAATGCGCGGCCAGTCATATGCCGGGTCGATGGTTTCATCGCCGCGCAGCCGCGTACGGATGCGCTCGACCAGCAGCGGATCGGCGACCGCGCCACGACCCATCATCACGTCGGCCAGTCCGCTTTCGCTGCGGCAGCGCAGATAGTCATCCACCGACCAGATTTCACCGTTGGCGACCACGGGCACGCGCACCGACTCGGCGATGCGGGCGATCCACGGCCAGTGCGCTGGCGGCCTGTAGCCGTCCGCCTTGGTGCGTGCGTGCACGACGATCATTTCCGCGCCGCCCTCGGCCAGTGCCTGCGCCGCCTCGATCGCGCGCGAGGTGTCGCGCACGCCCAGACGCATCTTCGCGGTGAAGGGCACGCGCCCGGCCACGGCTCGACCGACCGCGCCGACGATATCGTGCAGCAGTTCCGGTTCGTCCAGCAGCACCGCACCGCCGCGGTGGCGATTCACGGTCGGCGCCGGGCAACCGAAGTTGAGGTCGATGCCGGCCGGATTCAGCCCTGCCAGCCGGTCGGCGTTGTCGGCCAGCCGCGCCGGGTCCGAACCGAGCAACTGCACGCGCACCGGCACCCCGCTGGCAGTGCGCGAGCCGGTTATCAGTTCCGGTGCCACGCGCTGGAAACTGCGCGGCGGCAACACGCTGTCGGTCACGCGCACGAATTCGGTCACGCACCAGTCGTAGTGGGCCGCCCGCGTCACCACGGCACGCAGGCGCGCGTCGAGCAGACCTTCCATCGGCGCAAGCAGCAGGCGGGGCATGGCGGGCGCCGGCGTATTGACGCGGGTCGGGTCGTCAGGGGACATTGGGTGCGACGATGAAAAACAAAGCGGGATTATCCCGCACTTGAACGGGCACACCTTGACGACCTCGGCAGAAAAGTCCACCGGCTGCGCCTGCAGCGAACATTGCGCCGCCGCGCCGTCGCTGCGCCTTCCCGACGCCGCTGTGGGCGGGCGACGAAGCACCTTCCGCGTACCGGGCATGGACTGCCCGTCGGAAGAGCGCCTGATCCGCATGGCACTCGATGGCGCCGTCGGACTGCGCCACATCGGCATCGACCTTGCCACGCGCACCGTGACGCTGCACCACGACGGCCCGCTTGCGCCGCTGCAGGCCAAACTCGCGGCAGTCGGCTTTGGCGCCGATTTGCTCGACACTGACGCGGCCGGCACACGGCCGGAACCGGCCCCCGACCGCAGCGAAGCCGGGGTGCTGCGCACACTGCTGGCGATCAACGCGGCGATGTTCGTGTTCGAGCTGGCAAGCGGTCTGTGGGCACAATCGACCGGCCTGATCGCCGACGCGCTGGACATGCTGGCCGACGCGTCGGTCTACGGCCTGAGCCTGTACGCGGTCGGGCGCAGCGCGGCGGGCAAGCTGCGCGTGGCACATCTGTCCGGCTGGCTGCAGCTGCTGCTGGCCGGCGGCGCACTGGCCGAGGTGGTGCGGCGCGCCGTATCCGGCAGCGAACCGGAGCCGCTGTGGATGAGCGGCGTCGCACTGCTGGCGCTGGCCGCCAACGTCGTCTGCCTGATGCGGATGGCGCGTCACCGCGACGGCGGCGCGCACATGAAGGCAAGCTGGATCTTCTCGACCAACGACGTGCTGGCCAACGCCGGCGTCATCATTGCCGGCGGACTGGTGGCGGCCACCGGCAACCGCTGGCCGGATCTGCTCATCGGTACGGCGATCGCGCTGCTCGTAGCGAGTGGTGCGCTGCGGATACTGAAACTGAAGGCGTGAATGCAGGGGGCAGGTCCGGCGACCTGCCCCCGAGCAGAACAGAAGAAGAATCAGCTCGGTTTGCGGAAGCTGAAGTGGCCCGCCGTATCGGTGTCGACCACGATCACGTCCTTCGGCCCGAAGCTGCCGTCGAGTATCCGCTTCGACAACGGGTTCTCGATGTGCTCCTGGATGGCGCGCTTCAAGGGCCGCGCGCCGAACACCGGGTCGAAGCCGGCCTTGCCGATCTCGGCCAGCGCCGCGTCCGACACCTGCAGGCCCATGTCCAGCTTGGCCAGGCGCTTCTCCAGCCAGGCGAGCTGTATCTTCGCGATGCTCTGGATATTGCGTTCGTCCAGCGCGTGGAACACCACCACCTCGTCGATCCGGTTGATGAATTCCGGACGGAAGAAGGTTTTCACCTCGCCCATCACCGCCAGCTTCACCACCGCGTAATCGGAACCCGACATCTGCTGGATCATCTGGCTGCCAAGGTTGGAGGTCATGACGATCACCGTGTTCTTGAAATCCACCGTGCGCCCCTGACCGTCCGTCATGCGGCCATCGTCCAGCACTTGCAGCAGCACGTTGAACACGTCCGGGTGCGCCTTCTCGACCTCGTCGAACAGAATGACGCTGTAGGGCTTGCGCCGCACCGCCTCGGTCAGGTAACCGCCCTCGTCGTAGCCGACATAGCCCGGCGGCGCGCCGATCAGCCGGCTCACCGAATGTTTTTCCATGAATTCGCTCATGTCGATGCGGATCAGGTGTTCTTCCGAATCGAACAGGAATTCGGCCAGCGTCTTGCACAGCTCGGTCTTGCCGACGCCGGTCGGCCCGAGGAAGAGGAAGCTGCCGTAGGGGCGGTTCTCGTCGCTGAGGCCTGCGCGCGAGCGGCGGATGGCGTCGGACACCAGACGTACCGCCTCGTCCTGGCCGATCACGCGCTGGTGCAAGCGATCTTCCATCTTCAACAGCTTGTCGCGCTCGCCCTGCATCATCTTGCTGACCGGAATGCCGGTTGCGCGCGACACCACCTCGGCGATTTCCTCGGCGCCGACTTCGGTGCGCAGCAGCTTGTTGGCGGGCTTCGCCGAACCGGTCTTTTCGGCCTGGTTCAGTTGCGCTTCGAGCTGGGGCAGCTTGCCGTACTGCAGTTCGGCCAGCTTGTCGAACTGACCCTTGCGCTGCAGGTCGGCCATCTGCGCGCGCACCTTCTCGATCTCTTCGCGGATATGGCTGCTGCCGGCAACCTGCGCCTTCTCGCTCTTCCAGATTTCCTCCAGATCGTTGTATTCGCGCGCCAGCCGGGCGATCTCCTCCTCGATCAGACCGAAGCGACGTTGCGACGCTTCATCGGTTTCACGCCGCATGGCTTCGCGTTCGATCTTCAGCTGGATCAACCGGCGATCGAGCTTGTCCATCACTTCGGGTTTGGAGTCGATCTCCATCTTGATGCGTGCGGCCGCCTCGTCGATCAGGTCGATGGCCTTGTCCGGCAGGAAGCGGTCGGTGATGTAGCGATGGCTCAACTCGGCCGCGGCAACGATGGCCGGGTCGGTGATATCCACACCATGGTGGATTTCGTACTTTTCCTGCAGGCCTCTGAGGATGGCGATGGTCGCCTCCACCGTCGGCTCGTCCACCAGCACCTTCTGGAAGCGGCGCTCCAGCGCGGCGTCCTTCTCGATGTACTTGCGGTATTCGTCCAGCGTGGTGGCGCCGATGCAGTGCAGTTCGCCGCGCGCCAGCGCCGGCTTCAGCATGTTGCCGGCGTCGATCGCACCCTCCGCCTTGCCGGCACCGACCATGGTATGGATTTCGTCGATGAACAGGATGATGCGGCCTTCGTCCCTGGCCACCTCGTTGAGCACGCTCTTCAGCCGCTCCTCGAACTCGCCGCGGTACTTGGCACCGGCCAGCAGGCCGGCCATGTCGAGCACCAGCACGCGCTTGCCCTTCAGCGTCTCCGGCACCTCGTCATTGACGATGCGTTGCGCCAGCCCCTCGACGATGGCGGTCTTGCCGACGCCGGGCTCGCCGATCAGCACCGGGTTGTTCTTGGTGCGTCGCTGCAGGATCTGGATGGCGCGACGGATTTCGTCGTCGCGGCCGATCACCGGATCGAGCTTGCCGGCGGCGGCGCGCTCGGTCAGGTCTATGCAGTACTTCTTCAGCGCCTCGCGCGACCCTTCGGCTTCGGCCGAACCGACCGAAGAGCCGCCGCGCACCTGCTCGACCGCCTTCTCCAGCGCGGCGCGCTCCAGCCCGGCCTGCTTCAGCAGGCGACCCAGATCGCCCTTGTCGGCGGTGGCGGCGAGCAGGAACATTTCGGAGGCGATGAACTGATCGCCGCGCTTCTGCGCCTCGCGGTCGGCGACGTTCAGCAGATTGGTCAGATCGCGGCCGATCTGCACCTCGCCGCCGTGGCCCTCGACGGTCGCGATGCGCGACAGTGCGTCCTCGACCGCCTTCTTCAGTGGCGCGATATTGACGCCGGCGCGCTGCAACAGCGACGCAGTGGCACCGTCGTCCTGGTTGAGCAGCGCCAGCATCAGGTGGGCGGGCTCGATGTACGGGTGGTCACGGCCGACCGCCACACTCTGGGCATCGGCCAGCGCCTGCTGGAACTTGGTGGTGAGCTTGTCGAAACGCATGAACGCCTCCGTGAACTTTGTCTGGACGCTATCTGGGGCGAACGTTCCGCTTTTCAACCGGCGCCCGCTTGATGCGGGTCAAATACGGCCCCGGCGTCCGGTAAAGTAACGTCATCGCACGCCACAAGCTTCCGATGCCGGAGACGCCGCCCCACATGCCGCACACCCGCAGCAAGATCATGAGCGCCGCCGACGCCGTGGCGCGCATTCCCGACGGCGCCACGCTGGCCACCACAGGCTTCGTCGGCATCGGCTTCGCCGAGCATCTGGCGATCGCGGTCGAACAGCGCTTCCTCGACACCGGCGCGCCGCGCGGCCTCACCCTCGTGTACGCCGCCGGCCAGGGCGACGGCCGGCACCGCGGGCTCAACCATTTCGGCCACGCCGGCCTGGTGAAGCGGGTGATCGGCGGCCACTGGGGACTGGTGCCGCGGCTGCAAGCGCTGGCGGTGACGAATCAGATCGAAGCCTGGAACCTGCCGCAGGGTGTGATTTCGCAGTTGTTCCGCGACATCGCCGCGCAACGGCCGGGCCAGCTCACGCGGGTCGGGCTGGACACGTTTGTCGATCCGCAGCACGGTGGCGGCAGGATCAACACGACCACCACCGGCGATCTGGTGCGGCGCGTGCAGATCGACGGCGAGGATTTCCTCTTCTACAAAACCTTTCCGATCGACGTCGCCCTCGTGCGCGGCACCACGGCCGACCCGGACGGCAATGTGACGATGGAACGCGAGGCGCTGACGCAGGAGGCACTGGCGGTCGCCATGGCGGCGCACAACTCGGGCGGCCTGGTCATCGTGCAGGTCGAACGCACCGTCGCGCGCGGCGAACTGAACCCGCGTCAGGTCAAGGTACCCGGCGTGCTGGTCGACGGCGTCGTGGTGTCGCCGCCCGAACACCACCAGCAGACCTTCGCCACCGCCTATAACCCGGCCTATTCCGGAGAAGCACGGCTGGCGACCGACGCACTGCCGTCCATGGCACTGGACCTGCGCAAGGTAATCGCCCGCCGCGCAGCCCTGGCGCTGCAGCCGGGCGATGTGGTCAATCTGGGCATAGGCATGCCGGAGGGCATCGCCTCGGTGGTGGCGGAAGAAGGTCTGATCGACGCCGTCACGCTGACCGCGGAACCGGGTGTCATCGGAGGCATACCGGCAGGCGGCCTCGACTTCGGCGCAGCGGTGAATACCCAGGCGGTCATCGACCAGCCCTACCAGTTCGACTTCTACGATGGCGGCGGTCTGGACATCGCCTTCCTCGGCATGGCTCAGGTCGATGCCGAGGGCAATGTAAACGTGTCGCGCTTCGGTCACCGGCTGGCCGGTGCCGGCGGCTTCATCAATATCTCGCAGAACGCCCGCAGGCTCGTGTTCGTCGGCAGCTTCACCGCTGGCGATTCGCAGATTGCCGTGCGCAACGGTCGTCTGGTCATCGATACCGACGGGCAGAGCCGCAAGTTCGTGCAGGCGGTCGAACACCGCACGTTCAGCGGTCGCGAAGCGCGGCGGCGCGGACAGCAGGTGCTCTACGTGACCGAGCGCTGCGTGTTCCGGCTCGGCGAGGACGGTCCGGAACTCGTGGAAGTCGCGCCCGGCGCAGACCTCGCACAGGACATACTCGGCCGCATGGACTTCCGGCCACGCATGGCGAAGGAAATCGCCCCCATGAACGGTGCCATCTTTGCCGATCATGTCATGGCGCTGTCTGCATACTGGCGGCACAATGGCGATTCCGCCTGAGCGTGCAGCCGAAGCGGGCGGAAACGGCATCCGTACCGGGCAGGACGGAAGTCGTGCCGGTGCAGTCGCGGCCCAGGCACGAAGCCTTGCTGCATGGTGAGCCCGCCGCAGGCGAGCGAACGCGGTCGCCCCCGGTCGGCCGCAGCGTCCCAACCAGAGAGGAGTTGCACACGATGAGCAAGACCGAACCGATGTCCGAACTGCAGAAGAAGAACATCGAGGCCGCCATGCGCCTGGCACAGCTTTCGATGGACAACTCCCAGCGCATCATGCAGTTGCAGGTGGACACCGCCCGCGCCCTGTTCGAGGAAAGCGTCAATAACGCGCGCGCCGTGTCCGAGGCACGCGAGCCGACGGCCCAGGTCGAACTGCGTGCGCGACTGGCCCGCAATACCACCGAAAGAATGCTGGGCTGCGCCCGTCAGATCGCCGAAATCACGGCCGAAACCCAGGCCGAATTCGGTCGTCTGGTCGGCGAACAGCTCAACAGCGGCGGCACCGACCTGATGGACAGCCTGCGCAAGATGCTGACCGGCATGCCGATCAGCAGCCAGCAGACCATGAGTTCGATGCAGGACGCCATGGACAAGGCGCGCAGTGCCTTCGAGCAGATCAGCAGCGCCGCCCGGTCCGCCTTCCAGCAATTCAGCGGTGCGGCCGCCCAGAAGGTCGCGCCGGCCGCCGAACCAGCCGCGGCACCGGCAAAGCCGGCGGCTACCGGTGCGACCAAAGCGCCCGCCAAGCCGAAAACCACCGCGAAGGCCGCGACAAAGTCCGTCGCCAAACCGGCGGCCGATGCGAAACCCGCTGCCAGGCCTGCCGCATCGCGCAGCAGGAAGCCGTCGACCTGATTACGCCTGAACGCCGCTCATGAACGTATGAGCCGCAAGCTGCGCGCCTGCCCCTCGGCGGGCGCCAGCATTTGCTGGGCCTCCACTTCGTCAGCCGGCAGCGGCGACGAGAACAGATAGCCCTGCACCAGATCGCACTGCTGTGCTGCCAGCAGATTGAGCTGCTCGACGTTCTCGACGCCCTCGGCCACCACCCGCATGCCCAGACCGTGCGCGAGTGCGATCGTGGCGCGCACGATGGCCGCATCGTCGGCGTCGCTGACCAGATCGCGCACGAAAGAGCGATCCACCTTCAGTTCGTCGATCGGAAAGCGCTTCAGGTAGGACAGCGACGAATAGCCGGTGCCGAAGTCATCCACCGACAGATGTACGCCCAGCGCGCGGATGTCGGCAAGCAGCGCAGCCACGTGATCGACATCCCCCATGGCCGTGCTCTCGGTCAGTTCCAGCCGCAACAGTGAGGGCGCAATGCGCGACTGGCGCAGCGCATTCTCGACCCGCCGCACCAGCGATCTGCCCAGGCACTGACGTGCCGACACATTGACCGCCACCGGCACCACCGCCAGCCCCTGACGCGACCACTTCGCGATCTGCTGTGCGACGTCAAGCAAAGCCCATTCGCCTATGCCCTCGATCAGTCCGGACTCTTCGGCCACGCCGATGAAATCGCTCGGGAACAGGAGCTGCCCGTCCTTGCGTCTGAAGCGCAACAGTGCCTCGAAAGCGGCCAGCTTGCCGCTGGCAAGTTCGTACTGCGGCTGGTAGTGCAGTTCGAACCGCCCGTCTTCAAGGCCGTGGCGCAGATCCGACTCCAGTTCTATCCAGTCGCGCGTACCGGCACTCATGTCGTGCGCGTAGAAGTGGATGGCGGCGCCGGACTGCGACTTGCTGCGGTACATCGCGGTGTCGGCCATTGCGAACAGTACGTCGGCGTCGTCGCTGTCCTCGTGCGCAATGGCGATGCCTATGCTGCACGAGAAGCGGAAATCGACGTCGTCAAGCGTGATGATCTGGCCGACCGCCTGCATCACCTTGGCCGCCACACGCGCCACCGAGTCGCGATCGGACAGGCCCTGCAGGATGATCATGAACTCGTCGCCGCCCCAGCGCGCCACCGTGTCGCCGACCCGGCACACCGCGCGCAGCCGGCTGGCCAGCGTGGTGAGTACCTTGTCGCCCTGCTGGTGACCAAGGCTGTCGTTGATGCGCTTGAAGCGGTCAAGGTCAACGAAGAGCACGGCCACCATGCCGGCGTCGCGCTGCGCCAGCGCCTGGCGCAGACGGTCGCGCAGCAGCACGCGGTTGGGCAGGCCGGTCAGCGCGTCGTGCGTGGCCTGATGAGCCAGCTTGTCCGCTGCGGCCACGGTATCGCTGACGTCGTTGAGCACCAGCACCACACCGTCGATCCGGCGCCGCGAACCGAACAGGGGGGCGACACTGGGTCTGAGCGCACGTGCCGGTCCGAAGCGACCGGCCGGCAGCAGCACATGTCCCGGCACACTGTGGGCACGCCTCTCGTCGCGACAGCGGCGCACGAGATCCTGCAGCACTTCTCGCAGGCTGCCCTCGATGGCTGGCAGCGCCTCCAGGCCCTGGCCGCGCACCTCGGCCAGTCGGCACGCACACAGTTCTTCGGCCTTGCGGTTCAGGTAGCGCAACCTGAATTCATCGTCCAGTTGCAGCACGGCATCGGAAATCGCATGCAAGGTCGCGTGGGCCCGCGCGTGTTCGCGGCCGAGGCGCCGAGCGAGATCGACCATGCGCACGCCCGCCCAGAGCAGCGCACCGCCCGACAAGCCGATCATGACAGCCGACGGTGCCAGCCACAGACGTGCCGTCGCGAGCAGGAAGAGGCTGACCAACAGCGGCACGGCCAGCGCACCGGCCACCACCACCATGTCGCGCGACCTCGCATGAGGGCGATACAGGCACAGCAGACCGATCACGGCGAACGCGACCGGCAGGCTCCAGGCGGGCGCCAGCGCCGTCGTATAGCGGTCATTGCGCAACGCGGCATAGGCACGGGCATGGAAGTCCACCGCCGGCATCGGCATCGCGTGGCCCGACAGCGGCGTGGCCAGTGTGCCGGCGCCGGTGTAGGTCAGACCGACCAGTACGCTGCGGCCGCGCAGCAGATCGGGCGACACGGCACCTCTCGTGACATCGGCCGCCGACACGCGGACCAGAGGCGCGGATTCGGCCGGCAGTACGATCACCTCGTGATCGCGCACCCACGCACCGACAGCGGGTGCCGACGTATCGCGACGCCGGCCGAAGCGCGACAAAGGGCGCGACACGCGCGACACGTCCAGCAGCGCCCACGCAAGTGCGGGCCACTCGGGGCTGCCGGCACCGGCCTCGATGTAGAGGCGTCGCGACAGCGCATCGGCGTCCGTCTCGACATCCACATGGGCCAGCCGTGCCGCAACGGAGGCCAGCTCCGGCCACGGACCCAGCGCGGCGACACCGCCTCCGGGGCGCGCCACCGGAGCCAGCGGCAACACCACATTGGCAGCCCGCTCGACCGCGTCCACCAGGGCGGCATCCCCGGCTTCGTCGTCCGACCGATCGACGAACATCACGCTGTAGGCAATGCCGGCCACACCGGCACGCGACAGCGCATCGATCAGTTCGGCATGACGGCTGCGCGGCCACGGCCAGGAACCGGGCGCCTGCAGACTGGCTTCATCGATGGCCACCACGACCGGCGCATCGGCGCCGGTGCCCGACGACGACGACAGCAGTTCGGCACTCAGCAGGTCGTGCATCAGCAGATCGAAACGTTCGACCGACAGCGGACCCGTCAGGTGCAGGGCCAGCGTCGTGCAAGCGGCAATCAACCAGGGCAGGCGGTAACGGTCGGCAAGCGCCGCCAGAACACGACCGGATCTCACGAACCGCTCCTCCGCCCACTCGGGAACCATCCTGCGGCAATATCCGGGTCGGTTCGCATGATCGCGCTCAGAGGAGCAACAGCAGCGGCAACAACCACCATACGCGGAAGGCCGGTTCCGGCTCGGCGACCGTGACCGATTGGGTCGGCGCCCAGTCGCCTTCGAAACCGTCCGGCGCGAAGCTGCGAACACGCAGGAACCAGACACCGGGCACGACGTCGCGCAGCAGGTACGCGGGCCGGTCGGTCTGCGCATCGACCGCCGGCTCGGCAAAATCGGGGGCACGGGCGATCTGTATCTGGTAGCGCATGCCCTCGCCCGCATCGCGCCAGCGCAGTGCCAGCCCTTCGGGCCCGGTCTGCGGCGGTTCCAGCGACGGGCCCGGCGGCGGGCGACGGAAACGCTGTGCATCGCTGAAAGGCCCGGTGCCCTCCACCGGATGGGTACTGGCAACGCGCCAGTACCAGGTGCCCTGTGGCAGCGCGTCGGCCGGTCTGAACCCGGGTTCGGCCAAGCCGCTACGATCGATCAACGGCACATCGAAGCGCGCATTGTCGGCGATCTGCAGCCGCCAGCGCTCGTCGTCGCGCGCCCGGCTCCAGCGCAGTTGCGGCCGCTCGTCGCTGACCCGGGCATCCGGCGACGGCTCGACCAGCACCGGTGGTTCCGGACGCGCGTCGACGGTCAAGTCGATCTCGGCGTCGCGGCCTTCGAAGCCCTCGTCGTCGACGCCCCGCAGCCGCACGCGGTACGCACCGTCCGGCAGATCCGCCGCGACCACCGCCGGCCGCACGCCACGATGGTCGGTCAACACGGTGTCGAAGCTGCTGTCGGCGGCGATCTGCACACGGTAGGCGGATGCGCCATCGAGTGGCGGAAAGGGCAGGTTGAGGGGCAACCGGTCGGCAAACAGCGGCACGGTCGCCGGGGCACCCAGCAAGCGTCGCGGCGCGGTCGCGACCGCGCCGGCCCGCGCCGCCGAGCCGTGACCGGCGTCCAGCGAGCGCATACCGGCATCGTTGCCGAACTCGACCCGTCCGCTCAGCACCTCGCTGCGTGCGCCCTGCTCTTCGGCGTGCACACGGAACCGCGTACCGCGCACCGCCGCCACGGCCGCCGGCGTCCGGATTTCGAAGCGCCCCGCCGGCCCGCCGCGCGGCGTGACCAGACTGTCGATCGACCCGCGCAACAGTTCGAGGAGCACCCAGTTTCCAGCGCCCGCCGCAAAGTCGGCCGACTGCTGCACGCCCAGTTCGCTGCGCGGGCGCAACTGCACACGGCTGCCGTCGGCAAAAGCCAGCGCGGCGCTGCCCGCCTCGCCGGTCACGAGCCGCATGCCCGGCGTCAGCGGATCGCCGACCTGCGCCATGCTGCGGCTGCCGTCGGCCGCGACCCGCGTCACGTCACCTCGCAAGGCATCGATGCGCACTTCACGCGTCTGCAGGCGCAACCACTGTTCCGGAATCAGCAGCCGGCTGCCCGGCAACATGCGGCGCGGCTCGGCAATCCGGTTGTACTGCTGGATGCGCGGCCAGTAGGAAATATCCTTCAGATACCGCCGGGTAAGGTTCCAGGGGTTGTCACCGGGGCGGACCTCGTAGACGAAATCGGCAGCCTGCACCGGTATGCCGCACAGCAGCATCGCCCCCGAGAGGAGCACACCGCGCACCGACAAGGCGAAAGAGTGATGCAGCAATGCATTCTCCCGAAAGGCGATGTCCGGATTCTATGCGCACACGCTATGCAACTCATCTTCAATTGCATCAAGGCCGACCCTGTCGCGGTGAAACGGACCCTCCCGCGACACCAGCGGTCTTCGGAAAACGGCGCGGACAAGTCCTGCGATCCAGGCAAACACGCGCCGGTTGCGGCAGCAGGCGAGATTCTGCCTCCGTGGGGCGTCTACACACCGGCGTCGGCTATCGAACCCCGCCTGGAACAATCCCGGAAGCCGTCAAGGCGACCTCTCCGCCACCACCCACCCGCCACCCACCGCCTTGTTCAGCAGCGCACTGGCCGAAAACTGCCGGCCGCGCAGCTGCATCAGGCTGCGTTCGTTGTCGAGCGCAGCGGTCTGCGCGGTGACCACTTCGGTGTAGCTGGCGGTGCCGGCGCGGTAGCGGTTCAGCGCCAGCGTCTCGGCTTCGCGCGCGGCGGCGAGGGCCTGTTCGCGCAGCGCCGCTTCGTCGGCGAGCAGGCGCAAGGCGCTCAGGTTGTCCTCGACCTCCTGCAGCGCGCCAAGCACGGACTGCCGGTACTGCGCCACGGTCACCTCGTGCGCGCCGCGGGCGGATTCGATCTGCGCGTCGCGCCGGCCGCCGTCGTACACCGCCTGCGCCAGCGACAGGCCGAAGGACCACACCAGATTGGACGCGTTGAACCACTGCGCGAAGTTGTTGCCGGCGTAGCCGGTCGAGGCGTTCAGCGTCAGCGACGGAAACCACGCCGCCTGGGCGACGCCGATGCGTGCATTGGCCGCGGCGACGCGGCGCTCGGCGGCCGCGATGTCGGGGCGGCGTTCGAGCAGCGTCGACGGCAGGCCGACCGGGGTTGCCGGCGGCGCGCTCTGCCAGTCGGCTTCGGCCAGCGAAAAGCTGGACGCCGCCTCGCCGACCAGCACCGCGATCGCGTTGGCAAGCTGGGTGCGCGTCAGGTCGAGATCGACCGCCTGCGCCTGCGCCGCGCGCAGCTGGGCCAGCGCGCTCGCTTCGTCGCCGCGCGGGGCGACGCCGGCGGCGACGCGGTTGCGTGCCACCTCCAGCGCCTTTTCATAGGCGGCGACCGTGCGCGCATACAGCGCACGCTGGCTGTCGGCGGCCCTCAACTGGAAGTAGTTCTGCACCAGTTCGGCCTGCAGCGACAGGCGCACCGACGCGAGGTCGGCGGCGCTGCCCTGCAGTTCTGCGCCAGCGGCCTCGACCTCGCGGCCGATGCGGCCCCACAGGTCGGCTTCCCAGCTGGCGTCGAGGCCGAGCTGGGTGGTGTTCGACTGGTTGGCCGAGCGCCCCTGTATCGCCGCGCTGCGGCTGCGCTGTGCGGAGGCGCTGAGCCCGACCTCCGGCAGGAAGCCGGCCCGCGCCTGCTGCGCCGCGGCCCGCGCCTGGCGGAAATTGCCGAGTGCCACGCGCAGGTCCTGGTTGGCGCTGTCGGCGCGGGCGATCAGGTCGTCGAGCACCGGGTCGCCGTAGGCCCGCCACCAGTCGCCGCGCGGCAGGTGGTCGGACGGCTCGGCCGGCTTCCAGCCGTCGGCAGCGCGGTAGTCCTGCGGCAGGTCGAAGGCCGGCCGCTGGTGGTCCGGACCTGTCGTGGTGCAGCCGGCGAACAGCGCGGCCAGAAGAAGCGGCAGTATCTTGTTCATGGCGAGACCGGGCGCGGCGTGCGCGCGATGAGGCGGCCGCAGAAGCGGCTGAAGCGTTCGAGATAGAGATAGGTGACCGGCGTCGTGTACAGCGTCAGCAGCTGGCTCACCACCAGACCGCCGACCACCGCGATGCCCAGCGGCTGGCGCAGTTCCGAGCCCTCGCCGAAGCCGATGGCCAGCGGCAGCGCGCCGACCATGGCGGCCAGCGTGGTCATCAGGATGGGGCGCAGGCGCAGCAGGCAGGCTTCGCGGATCGCCGCCCGCGGCGCCAGCCCGCGCGTGCGTTCGGCGTCGAGCGCGAAGTCGATCATCATGATGGCGTTCTTCTTGACGATGCCGATCAGCAGCAGCACGCCGATCACCGCGATCAGGCCGAACTCGATGTTGAAGGCCATCAGCGCGAGGATGGCGCCGATGCCGGCCGACGGCAGCGTGGACAGGATGGTGAGCGGGTGGATCAGGCTTTCGTACAGGATGCCCAGCACCAGATAGACCGCGACGATGGCGCCCAGTATCAGCAGCGGCTGGTTGTCCAGCGACTGCTGGAAGGCGCGCGCCGAACCCTGGAAGCCGGCGTTGATGCTGGCCGGCACACCGATGTCGGCCATCGCCGCGCGCACCGCGTCCATCGCCTGCGCCAGCGTGACGCCTTCGGCGGTACCGAAGGACACGGTGGTCGACACCCGACCGTCCAGATGGGCAATGGACAGCGGCATCACGCCCTCTTCCACCCTTGCGAAGCTGTCCAGCGGCGCCAGATCGCCGTCGGCGGTGGCCACGCGCACCGCATCCAGCGCCGACAGGTCCTGCGCGCGCTCGCGGGCGACTTCGAGCACCACCTTGTACTGGTTCAACGGCTCGTACAGCGTGCTGACCTGACGCTGGCCGAAGCTGTCGTAGAGCGCCTGGTTCACGGTGCCCGGCGTCAGGCCGAGCCGCGCCAGCGTGTCGCGGTCATAGACCAGCCGCGTCTGCGAGGCGCGGTCTTCCTGGTCGGTACCGACATCGACCAGCTGCGGCAGGTCGCGCATCGCGTCGCGCACTTTGGGCACCCATTCGCGCAGAGCCGACAGGCTGTCGGCGGTCAGTGAGAACTGGTACTGCGAAGAGGAACGCAGGCCGCCGACGCGCAGGTCCTGCGCCGCCACCAGGAAGAGCTGCACGCCTTCGATGCGCGCCAGCTTGCCGCGCAGCCGGCCGATCACCTGCTCGGCCGACGCACCGCGCTCCTTCAGCGGTTTCAGATTGACGAAGAAGCTCGCGTTGTTGGCGCCGCCGCCGCGGCCGCCGCCGGTGAAGGCACTCACGTTGTCGACGGCCGGGTCGCTGCGGATCGCATCGACGGCCTGCGCCATCTTCTTCGTCATCGCCTGGAAGGAGGTGCTCTGGTCGGCGCGCAGGCTGCCGAACAGGCGCCCGGTGTCCTGGTTCGGGAAGAAGCCCTTGGGCACGATTGAGAAAAGCCAGAGATTCAGCGCGATCGCCCCGAAGAAAATGAGCATGACGATGCGCGTGTGGCGCAGCGCCCAGTCCAGGCTGTGCGCGTAGGCGATCTGCAGGTCGTCGAACACGCGACCGAGGGCGCGCTGCCAGCGCGCCTCCTGCTCGACCGGGCCGTGCCGCAGCAGCCGCGCCGCCAGCATCGGCGCCGCGGTCAGCGACACCACCATGGACACCAGCACCGCCACCGACATGGTGAGCGCGAATTCGCGGAACAGGCGGCCGACAATGCCGCCCATCAGCAGGATGGGAATGAATACCGCGACCAGCGACAGGCTGATCGCCACCACGGTGAAACCGACTTCTCGCACGCCCGCCACCGCGGCCTCGAAGGGCTTGAGCCCGCGCTCGATGTGGCGGGCGATGTTCTCGATCACCACCACGGCGTCGTCGACGACGAAACCGGTGGCGATGGTGAGCGCCATCAGCGACAGATTGTTCAGGCTGAAGCCGAGCAGATGCATGACGGCGAAACTGCCCGCCAGCGACACCGGCACCACGACCGCCGGAATCAGCGTCGCCCGCGCATTGCGCAGGAACAGGAACACCACCAGGATGACCAGCGCGATCGAAATGCCCAGCGCAATCTCCACCTCGTGCAGCGCGCTGCGTATGGTGACGGAACTGTCCATCGCCACGTCCATGCGCGCCGCCGCCGGCAGGCTGGCGCCCAGTTCGGGCAGCAGTGCGCGCACCCGCTCGACCGTCTCGATCACATTGCTGCCCGGTCGCTTGGTCAGCACCAGCAGCACCGTCGGCTTGCCGTTGGTCAGGCCGAGATTGCGCACGTCCTGCACCGAATCCTCGACCCGCGCCACGTCGCCCAGGCGCAGCACCGCACCCGAGGTGTGGCGCAGGATGAGCGGCACGTAGTCGGCGGCGCGGCGCGCCTGGTCGTTCGCCTCGATCTGCCAGTAGCGCTCGCCGTTCTCGACAAAGCCCTTGGGCCGGTTCACGTTCGATTCCGCGATGCGGTTGCGCACGTCGGCCAGCGTCAGGCCGCTCTGGTGCAGAGCTTCCGGATTGACCTGCACGCGGATGGCCGGCAGCGCACCGCCGCCGACGGTCACTTCGCCCACCCCCGGAATCTGCGACAGCTTCTGCGCCAGCACGGTCGAGGCCACGTCGTACAGCCGCGGAATGGGCACCGTGTCCGACGTGATCGCCAAGATCACGATGGGCGCGTCGGCCGGATTCACCTTGCGGTAGCTCGGGTTCGACGGCAGGCTGGTCGGCAGGCTGGCCCGCGCCGCGTTGATCGCCGCCTGCACGTCGCGCGCCGCGCCCTCGACGTCGCGGTCGAGGTCGAACTGCAGCGTCACCCGCGTGTTGCCCTGCGAACTGCTGGACGTCATTTCGGTGACGCCGGCGATGCGGCCCAGCGTTCGCTCCAGCGGCGTCGCCACGGTCGCCGCCATCACCTCGGGGCTGGCGCCGGGCAGCGCGGCGCTGACCGATATGGTCGGGAAATCGACCTGCGGCAGCGCCGACACCGGCAGCAGCCGGAACGCCAGCGCACCGGCCAGCGCGATCGCCGCGGTCAGCAGCGCGGTGCCGACCGGACGGCGGATGGGCAGCGCCCAGGCACTCATGCGCGACCGCCCTCCGTCGCGTCGATGGCCGCGTGGCGCAGCTTGAACAGCCGTCCGAAAGCCAGGTAGATGACCGGCGTCGTGTACAGCGTCAGCACCTGGCTCACCAGCAGGCCACCCACCATCGTGAGGCCGAGCGGGAAACGCAGCTCCGAGCCCATGCCGCCGCCGAACACCAGCGGCAACGCGCCGAGCAGTGCGGCGGCGGTAGTCATCAGGATGGGTCGCAGACGCAGCAGACAGGCCTGGAATATGGCGTCGCGCGGCGCCATGCCCTCCTTGCGTTCGGCTTCGAGCGCGAAGTCGATCATCATGATGGCGTTCTTCTTGACGATGCCGATCAGCAGGATGATGCCGATCACCGCAATCATGT
>CAZKRN010000038.1:0-42992 GCA_964555165.1 uncultured Methyloversatilis sp.
TTCAGCGGTTTCATCGTCGTCTCCTGACGCCCTTTACAGGGCGACTTCTGCGTGGCCCGATCGGGGCGCTTCCCTGCCCGCCAGCTTACCTAATTCGCGTAGCCATGGTGCCCGAGCTTTTCGATGTTGTGCACCATGCAATAGAGCTTCCATTGCCCATCGACCTTGGTACGCCCGCGCAGCGTGAAGCGGTCGAGCCGCTTGTTGTGCCGCAGGTTTCCGAACACCGGTTCGACGGTGGCGAAGCGCGCGGCGATCATCTGCTTGCCCTGGTCGGAGTCGATGCGCCGCTTCATCCGCTCGGTATGTGATTCGACGCCATCGCGCTTGCCGCGGAAGAAGGCGACCTGTCTCACCTTCGTCTGGTGCGGCGTGCGCTGCGCGGCGGTTCCGTTGTCGGGGGCAATGGCCGGTCAGCCGGCTCGGGCACTCAGCCCTGTCGCAGTTCCTGACTCAGCTGATGGACGGCCATCGCGTAGAAGTACGAGCGGTTGTAGCGGGTGATCGCGTAGAAGTTGCGGAAGCCGAGCCAGTATTCGGTCTGCGCGTCTGGGGTGACGAGGTCGACCAGAGTGGCGGGTTTGGCGATCAGGTCGCCGCCACGCAGCGGGCGGGCGCCGGCGGTGTCGAGGGCGGCGGTGTTGATGGAGGGTTCGACGCCGGCGGCGACCAGCGGGGCGGCGGCCTCGTCGCTGATGCGGATGCGCTGGGCCACCGGTTCGCCGGGTTCCCAGCCGTGGGCGGCCAGGTAGGCGGCGACGCTGCCGATGGCGTCATGCACGCTGCCCATCAGGTCAGTGCGGCCGTCGCTGTCGAAGTCGACGGCGTAGCGCCGCCAGCTGCTGGGCAGGAACTGCGGGTAGCCGAGCGCGCCCGCGTAGGAACCACGGAAGTCGGTGACTTCGCGGCCCTGTTCGCGGGCAAGCAGGAACAGTTCGCCCAGTTCGCGGCGGAACAGTTCGGCGCGCGGGGGGTAGGTGAAGCCCAGCGTCGACAAAGCGCTCAGCAGTTCGAAGTCGCCGGTCTGGCGGCCGTAGAGGGTTTCGACGCCGATGATGGCGGCCACGACCTCGCGCGGCACGCCGAAAGTCTGTTCGGCGCGTTCGAAGGTGGCGGCGTGCGCGGTCAGGAATTCGTGGCCGGCACGGATGCGCAGAGGTTCGACAAAGCGGCTGCGGTAGCGCGCCCACGATTTCACCGCCGGGCTGGACGGCGGACGGATCAGCTGGATCACGCGCGGCAGCAGACGGGCGCCGGCAAAGCGCGACAGCAATTGCGCCTCGTCGAAGCCTTGCGTGGCGGCCAGTTCCGCGCAGAAGGCGCGTACGTCGTCGCGCTCGGCGAAATTGTCAGGCGTGGTGCTTATCTGTGCCGGCAGTTGCGGTGCCAGCAGCAGGGCGCCGGCGCCGGTCAGGAAGTGGCGACGGGGGGCGGAATGCGGTTTGCAGCGAGGCAAGGCGAGGCGGACGGTCATGTTCGGGGCGGTGTGCGTTGGCGGCGCAGCGCGCGGGCGCGCGCCTTGAGGGCGAGCACGGCGGGCGCCTGGGCGGCATCGCCGTAGCGGGCGTTGGCATAAAGTGTACATGCTGCGCGCAGATCTGCCGCCAGATCGGGGCGAAGCGCAGCAATCCGCTCGGCGTAGTCGAGAGGCCCTTCCCAGGCCTCGCGGCCCAGCCCGGCCGGGCGCAGCGCGCGGTCGATGCCGGCCCAGGCGCGCGCCAGCGCGTCGGCCGGCCGCTGACGGCGCAGCGTCCACAGGGTCAGCGCGACCGCGATGATGGCGCAGAGAGAAGCCATCCAGGCGGTCATGGTGCGCCAGTCCGGCTGAGCCATGCCGAGGCGCGACAGAAGTTCGCGCTGCTTCTGCTGGTCATACGACAGCACCCACTGGTTCCATGCGTTGTTCGCGGCCTCCCAGCGGTGGCGCAGGTCGCGCAGCCAGCCGAGATCGGCGCGCGCGACGAAGGGCACCGGCTCGCCGGCGGGCAGGTCGGCCAGGCCGCGTTCGACGCGCGAGGGCAGGATGGCGGCGGTCGGATCGACCCGGCGCCAGCCTTCGCCCTCCAGCCACACTTCGGCCCAGGCGTGGGCGTCGGACTGGCGGACGACGACGAAGCCGTCGACCTCGTTGCGCTCGCCGCCCTGGTAGCCGGTGACCACGCGCGCCGGCAGGCCGGCGGCGCGCATCAGGAACACGAAGGCGCCGGCATAGTGCTCGCAGAAGCCGCGCCGGCTGTCGAACAGGAAGCGGTCTATGCCATCTTCGCCCAGCGGCGGCGGTGTCAGCGTGTAGACAAAGGCTTCGCGGCGAAAAAGGCGCAGCGCCGCGTCCACGGTTTCCGCGTCGTTGCCGGCGTCCAGGTGCAGTTGCCGTGCGAGCGCGCGGGCGCGCGGATTGCCGTCCGGCGGCAGGTAGCGGGCGGCGTCGAGATAGGCACTCCATTCTTCCCTGCCGGGCCGCGCTGCCGGCACCGATTCGAAGCGGTCGCGCCGGCGTGCGCGCACGACTTCGCTGCCCAGTACCTGCCAGTCGTCGGATACGCGTGCGCCCGGCGGCAGGCCGGCCACGGTTTCCAGTGCGAACAGCCAGTTCTTGCCGTGCGGTTCCAGCGTCACGTCGTAGCCGATGCGCCCGCCCTCGACCTCGTGCGGCGGGCCGTCGTTGACGCGGCGCGCGGCTTCGCCCTGGCGCCAGGTGCGCCCGTCGAAAGTGCTCAGTACCGGGCCGCGCCAGTAAAGTTCGCGCGCCGGCGGCGGGTCGGCGTCGAAGCGGGCGCGGAAGGCGATTTCGCCGGACAGGCTCAGCCGGGAGATATCGCCCGGCGACATGCTGTCGGACAGACCGGAGCGCGCACCGAAGGCGTCCAGCGGCAGCCCCCACAGCGGGCCGGGTACGCGCGGGAAGAGCACGAAAAGCACCAGCATGAAGGGCAGGGCCTGCACCAGCATCCAGACCGACTGGCGCAGCAACGCACGCACCGGTGCCGGCGGGCCGGTGAGCGCGATCAGCGCGGCGGTGATCACCACCATGGCGCCGAACAGCACGGCCGCAATGGCCGGTGTCTGGGTGTAGAGGAAGACAGCGAGCAGCATGAAGTAGCCGAGCAGTACGACCGTGTGGCCGTCGCGCACACTTTTCAGTTCGTGCAGCTTGAGCATCAGCAGCAACGCGAGCAGCGCCACGCCCGGTTCGCGGCCGAACAGGCGACCGAAGGTGAGCATGACGCCGGCGCAGCAGGCGGCCACCACCAGCAGTTTGACCACGCGGCCCGCACCGGCCCAGCCCAGCTTCCATTGCGCCAGCCGCCAGGTGAACAGCAGCAGCGCCACCGCATCGAGCCAGCCGGGCAGGTGGTCGGCGTGCGGCAAGAGTGCGCAGGCGGCGACCGCCATCAGCCAGCCGATGCGCGCTTCGCTAAGTGCTTCGCCTCGTGCTTCTGGCGGGGCGAGCGGCGCGCGCGGGCGCAGATGGACGAACCGGCGGGCGCTCATGCCGGCAGACCGTGAAGCGCCAGGGCGCGCAGCGCGCGCGCGCGTTGTGCCGGGCCGGTGTCGGGCGCGATGCGCTGACCGGGCAGAGCGAGGCCGTAGCGCAGGCCGGCGGCGTCGGCGTCGAGTACCCAGCCGGTGAGCCGCGCGAGCTTGCGCTCGTCGCTCAGATCGGGCGGAAGCAGGGCGAAGTCCAGCCACAGTTCGCCGCCGTCCTGGCCTTCGAACTGCTTGGTAAGCAGTGCGCCGTCGGGTGCGCGCGCCCAGGCTTTCCAGGCTACGTGGCGCGGCGAGTCGGCGGCGCGGTGGTCGCGCAGGCTGGCGAATTCCTCGCTGCCGTCGCCGCGCGGGCGCAGGCCGGCCGCGCCGGCGCCGGTGTCGGGCAATGGCGGCCGGCCGTTCTCCGGCTGCGGGTAAACCAGGCAGCGCTGCTGTGGCTGCACATAACTCCAGGCGCGAATGAGGCCCAGCGGATAGCGCGTGCCGAGCCGCACGCGCGCGGGCGCGCACCAGCCGCGCGTCCGGGTGGGCCGGGCGAGGCGGGCGCTGCGTTGCTCGCCCGCGCCGATATCGAGGCGGACCGGCTGCGCGCCTTCCATGTCGAGCTGCAATGCCCGGCGGGCGCGGGCGGCGTCGTTGTCCAGCCACAAGGTGAACAGCGCCGGCTGACCGGCGAATACCGGTTCCGGCGGTGCCTCGCGCAGATGCAGCGCCAGCAGGTTGCGGAAGGTGTGGAGCAAAGCCACCTGACCCAGGCCAGCCAGCATGAACACGAGCGCGAAACCGAGGCTCAGCGTGTAGTTGATGGCGGTCAGCAGCATGGCCAGCAGGGCGCCGCCCCAGACCAGCCCGACCGCGGTCGGCAGCACGAATATGCGGCGCCGGTCCAGGGTGAGCGGAAGGGCTGGCGAACCGCCGAGCGAAGCCAGCCAGCGGCGCACTGCGTCGCGCATCAGGCGGGCAGCGCCACCGCCTGCAGCAGCGCGCGCGCCGCCTCGTCCGCGCTGCCCGCCTGTTCCACGGCTGGCAGACGGTGCAGGGCTACCGCCGGCAAGACGGCCTGCACGTCTTCCGGCAACACATGACCACGCTCGAACACCCGCGCGTGCGCACGTGCGGCGGCCAGCAGCGCGAGGCCGGCACGCGGACTCAGGCCCAGGCGCCAGCGGCCGCTGCTGCGCGTGTGGGCGATCAGTGCCTGCACATAGTCGATCAGCGCGTCGGCCACATGCAGCGCTTCCGCTTCGCTGCGCCAGCACGCCAGTGTTGCGGTGTCGGCGACCGGCGCCAGGTCGGCCAGCAGGCTGCGCCGGTCGCGGCCGGTGAGCAGTGCGCGCTCGGCAGCCGGGTCGGGATAGCCCATGGTGATGCGCATCATGAAGCGGTCGAGCTGCGACTCGGGCAGCGGGTAGGTGCCGATCTGGCTCGCCGGGTTCTGCGTGGCGATGACGAAGAAGGGTTCGGGCAGGCGGCGGGTTTCGCCCTCCATGCTCACCTGGTGCTCTTCCATCGCCTCCAGCAGCGCGCTCTGGGTACGCGGCGTGGCGCGGTTCACCTCGTCCGCCAGCAGCACCTGGGTGAATACCGGCCCGGGATGGAAGCGGAAAGCGCCGCTCTCGCGTTCGAACACCGAGACGCCGAGGATGTCGGCCGGCAGCAGGTCACTGGTGAACTGCACGCGGCGGAAATCGAGCCCGAACAACTGGGCCATGACGTGGGCCAGCGTGGTCTTGCCGGTGCCCGGCACGTCCTCGATCAGCAGGTGGCCGCCGGCGATCAGGCAGGTGAGCGCCAGTTCGAGCCGGCTGCGTTTGCCGAGGATGAGTGTGGAAGCGGTTTCGATGACGGTGCGGGGCGCGAGGGCGGGCATGGCTTGAGCTACGGCAAGTTGTGGCGGGATAATCGAAGCGATACTGTGAAACTTGTCGGCACATCGCGTGCGGTACTGAAGCAGCGCGGCATGCCTGTGACACAGAGCCGGAATGGCCGGTTGCATCGATAACTGCAGGAATCCGGAGGAGGCGCGGTGACCACCGCATACATTACACATCGCGACTGTGCCCTGCATGACATGGGCCCGCACCATCCCGAATGTCCGGACCGTCTGGCCGCCATACAGGACCGCCTGATCGCCAGCGGGCTCGATGCCTACCTGCAGCACCACGACGCGCCGGCAGCCGACATCGACATGCTGGCGCGCGCGCACTCGCCGGAATACCTGCGGCAGATCTTCGATTCGGTGCCCGGTTCCGGCATCGTGCATCTCGACCCGGATACCGCCATGTGCCCGAATTCGCTGCGCGCCGCGCTGCGTGCGGCCGGTGCTGGCGTGCATGCGACCGATCTGGTGATGTCGGGCGCGGTGCGTGCGGCCTTCTGTGCCGTGCGACCGCCCGGTCACCACGCCGAATACGCTCGCGCCATGGGTTTCTGTTTCTTCAACAACGTGGTGGTGGCGGCCCGCCATGCGCTGGAGAAGCACGGCCTGGAGCGGGTCGCCATCGTCGACTTCGACGTGCATCACGGCAACGGCACGGAAAATATCGTTGCCCACGACGAGCGCATCCTGATGGTGAGCATTTTCCAGCACCCTTTCTATCCGTATTCCGGGTCGGAGCCGCTGGCCGGCAATCTTTGCAATGTGCCGCTGCCGGCCGGTACCCGCGGCGACGGTTTCCGCGAGGCGGTGACGACGAAGTGGCTGCCGCGGCTCGATGCCTTCGCGCCGCAGATGATCTTCATTTCCGCGGGCTTCGACGCGCATTACGAGGACGACATGGCGTCTCTCGGGCTGGTCGAGGCGGACTACGCCTGGGTCAGCAGCGAACTGATGAAGGTGGCGAACCGGCACGGCAATGGCCGCATCGTGTCGATGCTGGAGGGCGGCTATGCACTTTCGGCGCTTGGACGAAGTGCGGTCGAGCACATCCGGGCGCTGGCGGAACTCTGACCCGGGCAGGCTGTTACAGACTGATCCAGTTGCGCCTGTTGGGCTTGCACCGTCGCTCCGGTAGAATGCCGCGTTTCCCGCTGAAGCCATCGTTTCGCACATGATTACCGGATCGCTCGTCGCCATCGTCACCCCCATGCACGAGGATGGCAGCCTCGACTACGCAAGCCTGCGTCGCCTCATCGATTTCCACGTGGCCGAGGGCACCGACGGCATCGTCATCGTCGGTACCACGGGCGAGTCGCCGACCGTCGATTTCGACGAACACTGCGAGCTGATCCGCTTCACGGTCGAGCACACCGCAGGCCGCATTCCGGTCATCGCCGGCACCGGCGCCAACTCCACGCGCGAGGCGATCGAACTGGCGCAGCACGCGAAGTCGGTCGGCGTCGATGCCTGTCTCACGGTGGTTCCGTACTACAACAAGCCGACCCAGGAAGGGCTGTACCGCCACTTCCGCGCCCAGGCCGAAGCGGTCGACGTGCCCTTCATCCTGTACAACGTGCCCGGTCGCACGGTGGCCGATCTGTCGAACGAAACGACCCTGCGGCTGGCGGAGATCCCGAACATCGTCGGCACCAAGGACGCCACCGGCAATCTTGACCGCGGCTGCGAACTGATCAACCGCGCGCCGGAAGGGTTTGCGCTGTACAGCGGCGACGACGCCTCGACCGCAGCCTTCATCCTGATGGGCGGTCATGGTTCGATTTCGGTTACCGCCAATGTGGCGCCGCGACTGATGCACGAGATGAATGCCGCCGCACTGGCCGCCGATGCGGTCAAGGCGCGTGCAATCAATGCCCGGCTGATGGGCCTGCACCGTCAGCTCTTCTGTGAAGCCAATCCCATCCCGGTCAAGTGGGCGGTCAGTCAGATGGGCTTGTGCGGTCCCGCGCTGCGTCTGCCGCTGACCGGACTGGCGCCGCAATTCCATGAGCAGGTCCGTGCCGCGATGACGCAGGCCGGCGTGCCCGGTTGATCCTTCCGGTATCCGTCCCGATGAATGTGCTGAAGTTTTCCGCGATGTGCGTGGCGCTCGTGAGTGCGCTGACCGGCTGCTCGATGTTCGACAAGGTGATGGAGTCGGGGAAGGTCGACTACAAGGCGCAGGCCAAGCGCGCGCCGCGCCTCGACCTGCCGCCGGACCTGACCCTGCCGCAGCAGACCGACCGTTTTGCCGTACCGGATTCCGGCGGCAAGGGCTCGGCCACGATTTCGGCCTATAACGCCGACCGCACCCAGGGCGCGCAGGTGCAGCAGGCAACCGGTGGCGTGCTGCCGGCGATCGAGAACATGCGCATCGAGCGTTCCGGCAACCAGCGCTGGCTGGTGGTGAAGGCGAACGCCGACCAGCTCTGGCCGCAGGTGAGGGAGTTCTGGCAGGAAACCGGCTTCCTGATCGACGTCGAACTGCCCGATGCCGGCGTGATGGAAACCGACTGGAACGAGAACCGCGCGAAGATCGGCGACGACTTCATCCGCAACACCATAGGCCGGGTGATCGATTCGATCTACTCCACCCCCGAGCGGGACAAATACCGCACCCGACTCGAACCGGGCGCCGAGCCGGGCACGACGGAAATCTACATCAGCCATCGCGGCGTGATCGAGGTCTACACCAGCGAGCGCAGCGACAACACGGTGTGGCAGCCGCGTCCGGCCGACCCCGAGCTGGAAGCCGAAATGCTTCGCCGCCTCATGGTGCGCCTGGGCGCCGACAACGAGCGCGCGAAGGTCCAGCTGGCGGTCCAGGCCGTGGCGGAGCGCGCGCAACTGGTGTCGGTGGACAAGGGCAGCGCGCTGCAGGTGCAGGAAGGATTCGATCGCGCATGGCGCCGGGTCGGACTGGCGCTCGACCGCGTCGGTTTCACGGTCGAAGACCGCGACCGCTCGCAGGGCGTGTACTTCGTGCGCTATGTCGATCCCGAAGTCGATGCCACCGGCAAGAAGGATGGCGGCATCCTGTCCAAGCTGCTTTTCTTCATGCCGGACGACAAGCCGGACCCGAAGGCGGGCCAGAACCAGTACCGCGTGCTGGTGAAGGGCGAGGGCAAGCAGAGCACGGTACAGGTGCTGACGCGTGAAGGCGGTGTCGACGATACGAAGACGGCAAAACGCATCCTGTCACTGCTGCACGAACAGCTGAAGTAGGCGCAAGGGTCCGGGTCAGGCGCGCGCCGGCTTGCTTCCGGTGCGCGTACATGCAATGCGATCAGGCCGTCATCGGCAACGATACGGCTTGCTCGACGACTTCTGCCAGGTTCACCACCTCGCCGATGACGACAACGGCCGGGCTGCCCAGTCCGGCTTCTGCAACGCGTCCGGGCAAGGTCCGCAGTGTCGCCACAACCGCACGCTGGTTTTCGCGCGTGCCATTCTGTATCGCGCAGGCCGGGGTATCGGCTGCCAATCCGCCCGCGAGCAGGGCCTGGGCAATGGCAGACAGCGTGCGCATGCCCATGTAGATGACCAGCGTGGTGCCGCAGCGCGCCAACGCGGCCCAGTCCGGCTCGCGTCCGGGCTGACCGTCCTCGCGGGCGTGGCCGGTGACGAAAGTGACGGCGCAGGCGAAGTCGCGGTGGGTGACCGGAACCCCCAGCGTGGCCGGTACGGCGATGCCTGCCGACAGCCCGCTGACGACTTCGCACTCGATGCCCGCACGACGCAGGCACTGTAGCTCCTCACCGCCGCGGCCGAAGACGAAGGGGTCACCGCCCTTGACCCGCCCGACCATGAAGCCGGCACGTGCGTAACGCACCATCAGACGTTCGATGAACGCCTGCGGCGTGCTGCGGCAACCGCCACGCTTTCCGACACGCACCACGCGCACGTCGCTGCGGGCGTGTCGAAGCAGCGCCATGTCGGCCAGATCATCGACCAGCAGCACATCGCACAACCCCAGTACGCGCACCGCCTTCAGCGTCAGCAGTTCGGGGTCGCCGGGGCCGGCGCCGATCAGATAGACCTTGCCGGTCCGGGAGGAGGTCGAGGTTTTCATGCTTCGGCCTTTGCAAGAGCGATGCCAGCGGCCCCGCGAGCCATGCATTGCATTGCGGCCGCGTTCCGCGGTCATCTAGACCCGCATGGGTCGGACAGCGCCCGATACGGGTGCATGAACGCACCGTGACTGTGCGGGCGGTGCTACATTCAGATCGTGAACACGAATCCGATGCCCGTGTCGGCCGACAAGGTCCCCTCCGCCCCCTGTGCGGAGGCGCGCGCCCGTGGCGACGCCAAAGAGCGGATATTTGCCGCCGCCGAAAGGCTGTTCACCGAGCAGGGCTACGCCGCGACGTCGATGCGCATGATTGCCGCCGCGGCAGGCGTGCCACTGGCTTCGATCAATTACCACTTCGGCTCGAAGCGTGACCTGATGGAATCCGTCTATCAGCGCGTGCTCGGCGCCGACGGCACGCGCTCCGGTTACCTCGCGCGGCTGGAACGGGAAGCGGGCGGTGCGCCGCTGGGCGTCACCCGCATCGTGGAAACCTTCATCGAGTCGACGGTCCGGCTGTCACGCAAGGACACGGTGTCCGGGGCCGTGTTCAAGCAACTGATAGGCCGTGCGTATTTCGAGCCGGGTGACGACTTCATTCCGGAAGAGTACGTGCGCATCATGGACTGGTACCGCCGGGCGCTCGCGGCTGCGCTGCCGCAGTTGCCCGAGGCGGAACTGCTGCGCCGCATGTATTACTTTGTCGGCATCGTTGCCTACGTGATGGCCGGTCGTGACGTGATGCGGCTGCTGGAACGCGCGTCGCCGGCCATGGCGAACGATCCGGAAAGCCTGCTGCGGGCCATGGTGCCTTTCATCGTCGGCGGCCTGGAAGCCCCACCGTCCGTCATCTGAGCGGCATGCATGGCGCGCGAATTGCTCCGGGCGGGAACGAGCCGTTTCCTGCGTACATCTTCGTTCTGCGGATGCCGCCAAAATGAGTACGGTGCTGTTGTCCATCGTCGGCCTGCTTCTGGTCATCTTCGTCTGGCAGACCATGGTGCGTCCGCCGGCGCCGGTCAATCTGCGGTCGGATGTCGGTGTCCGGCGTTCTTTGGCCGACTGCGAAGGTCTGCTCCGGCTGATCCACTCGCTGCAGCAGCATCGTGGCATGTGTGCCGCCTGGCTGGCCGGCGGTCAGCAGTTCGAGGCACCGATGCGCGGCAAGAGGCGGGACGTGAATCACGACATCGAGGCGCTGGTCGCGATTGCCGAGGCCGAGGCGATGTGCGATAGCCCTTGCCTCACACCTTACGAACTCGATCTGCTGGACACGCAGTGGAAGGAGCTGTGTGCCGAGCTGGATGGCATCGGTGTGCGGCCCGGCGTCGATGACAGCATCACGCGCCACAGCCTGCTGGTGTCGCACGTTCTTTCCTGGCTCAAGTCCCTGGGCGAGCGCCGCGTTGCGCCGTTTGCCGGACCCGCGCACGACAAGCTCCTGCGTACCTGGCTGGATACCTTGCCCCAGCTTGGCGAGCACCTCGGGCAGGCGAGAGCGATCGGCAGCAGTGCTGCCGCGCGTGGCGACTGTTCTCCCGCCGAGCGCATGCGGCTGATGTTTCTGGCCTCCCGCGCCGAGTCGCTGATGCACCAGGCCATCGCCGATGCGCCTCGCCTGCCCGGAGCGCTGCCGGCCACCGAACGCGTGGTCGGCCTGATCGGCATATTGCGAAGTGCCCTGCCGGGCAGTCCGCACGCACCGTCGGCCGAGGTCTTCTTCGGTGACGCGACGGCGGCGGTCGATGCCGTCTATGCGTGGATGAATGCCTGCGAGGATGCGCTGCGCAACGCCCTCGCGCCGGAGAAGCCCTCAGCCGGCTGATACCTCGGCGACCCGGTGTCCGATGTGCGCCAGGGCCTGGTCGACCTGATCGATCAGGATGAGGCAGAGATCGCCCGATTCCAGTCGCGCCAGCGCGTGGTCGATGGCCGCGAATTCGCCGTTGATCGCGCAGACCTCGTGCGCGCGTGTCGCACCGTCCAGCCCTTCGCGCAGCAGCGCGATCACTTCGCCATCCTCGCGCCCCCGCTGGCACTGGTCCTGGTAGAGCACGACGCTGTCGAAGGCGGCGCCCAGTATCTGCGTCTGCCTGCGGATGTCCTCGTCGCGCCGGTCGCCGGCACCGCTGATGACGACGCTGCGCCGCTTTGCCGGCAGCGCGTCCACCGCCTGCACCAGTGCGCCGATGGCGTCCGGGTTGTGACCGTAGTCGGCGATCAGCGTCGAGCCCTTGTAATCGAACACGTTGAAGCGGCCGGGGGCGGTCGCCGCATCCGACACGAAGCTGGCCAGCGCAGCGCGGATGGACGACCAGTCGAAACCCAGCGCCCAGGCGGCGCCCAGTGCTGCCATCGCATTCTCGATCTGGAAACCCAGCTTGCCGCCGCGGGTCAGCGGCACCTGCGACAGCGGTATGCGCACCGCGCTGCTGCCTTCGGCGGCCACCAGCGCGCCGTCGTCAACATAGACGACGCGGCGGCCGCGTGCGCGGTGGGTGGCCATGACGGGATGAGTGCGGTCCTGCGCAAAGAAGGTGATCGAGCCGGGGCAATGTTCGGCCATGGCGGCCACCACCGGATCGGCGGCGTTCAGCACCGCCATGCCGCGGGGTGCGACGTTCTGCACGATGACGCGCTTCACCACCGCCAGATCCTCGACGGTATTGATATAGGCGAGGCCGAGGTGGTCGCCGCTGCCGATATTGGTGACCACAGCGACCTGACAACGGTCGAAGCCCAGACCTTCGCGCAGCACGCCGCCGCGTGCCGTCTCGAGTACCGCGCCATCGACGTCGGGGTGGGCCAGTACGTTTCGCGCGCTCTTCGGGCCGCTGCAGTCGCCGGTGTCTATGCACTCGCCGTCAACGAACACGCCGTCCGTGGTGGTCATGCCGACGCGCAGGCCGGTCTGCGCCATCAGGTGGGCGATCAGGCGTACCGTTGTCGTCTTGCCATTGGTGCCGGCGACGGCAACCAGCGGAATGCGCGCGTCGTCGCCCGGGGCGAACATGGTCGCCACGATGGCCTCGCCGACTGCGCGCCCCTTGCCGAAGGACGGTGCCAGATGCATGCGCAGGCCGGGGGCGGCATTCACTTCGACAATGCCGCCGCCCTGTTCCTCCAGCGGCTTGAGCACGGTGCGGCAGACGATGTCGACACCGGCGATGTCCAGCCCTATCGTGCGCGCCGCCTCGACCGCGCGCGCCGCCAGTTCCGGGTGCACGTCGTCCGTCACGTCGGTGGCGCTGCCGCCGGTCGACAGGTTGGCGTTGTTGCGCAGCACGACGCGTTCGCCCAGCGCCGGCACGCTGTCCGGTGAGTGTCCCTGGACGGCGAGGCGGGCGAGCGCGATGTCGTCGATGCGCATCTTCGTCAGCGAGGTGGCGTGTCCATCGCCGCGGCGCGGGTCGGCATTCACCTCATCCACCAGTTCGCGGATGCTGCGGCTTCCGTCGCCGACCACCTGCGGCGGCTCGCGACGGGAGGCGGCGACCACGCGGTCGCCGACCACCAGGAAGCGGTAGTCGGCGCCCGGAATGAAGCGTTCCACCATGACTTCGCGACTGATCTCGCGCGCGGCCCGGAATGCGATGTCCATGTGCTCGCGGCTGACGATGTTCACCGTCACGCCCTTGCCTTGATTGCCGTCGCGCGGCTTCACGACGACCGGCAGGCCGATTTCCTGCGCGGCGGCCCACGCTTCGTCGGCATCGCTCACCGTGCGGCCGCGCGGTACCGGCACGCCCGCGGCATGCAGCAGTTCCTTGGTCAGTTCCTTGTCCTGGGCGATCGACTCGGCCACGGCGCTGGTGCGGTCTGTTTCGGCCGCCTGGATGCGCCGCTGCCGGCTGCCCCAGCCGAGCTGTACCAGCGAGCCGTCGGTCAGACGACGGAACGGGATGCCGCGCGCGACTGCGGCTTCGACGATGGCGCCGGTGCTGGGGCCAAGGCGGATGTCCTCGTCGAGTTCGCGCAGCTGCTGCAGCGCGCCGCTCAGGTTGAAGCGTTCTCCCGCGGCTGCAGCACGGCACAGTTGTTCGGCGAGTTCGAAGGCGAGCCGGCCGACCGCTTCTTCGGTGTACTCGACGACGACCTGAAAAACGTCGGCGTCGACCGTCTGCATGGTGCAACTGAAGGTGACCGGGCAGCCGGCGCTGGCCTGCAGGCCGAGTGCGGCCAGTTCCAGCGCGTCGGCCATGACCAGCGGACCGCCGCGCGCGGTCGGGCGCAGCGGGCGGATGCCGGGAAAAAGGGCGCGCAGGCGCTCGGCGAAGCCGGGCATCGCGTCCGGCGAACAGTGCTCGCCGGTGCACGACACGATGGCCTCGATACAGGTGTGGCGGCTCCACAGATTGGGGCCGCGGAGGGCGCGCAGGCGGGTGATGTCCATGAAGGCGTTCGGGTGGTGTTTCAGGCCGGTACCGCGATGGGTAGCGGAGGGTCGAAGGTTTCCGCGCCGGTGCGCAGCGCGGCTGGCGACAGTCCGAGCGACCACGCTGCGGCCAGCGCAGCCAGCAGGTTTTCCGTTTCGTGCAGCGGTTCGCCGTCGGTCAGCGGCAGGCTGGCCAGCGGGCACAGCACTTCGGTGCGTTCGGCTTCGAGCAGGCGGATCTGGCCGTCGCGCACGATGACTGCACGGCCGCCGGCCTGTACATGGCTGGCGACGATGCCATTGTCCGCGTGCGTGCTGTACCAGATCACCTCGCCGTCGCACAGATCGGCCATTTCGCCCTGCAGGGGGTCGTCGGCGTTCAGCACGCCGGTGCCACGGCGCAGCACCACGTCAACCTGGCAACGCATCACGTTGAACACGCGGTCGGACGAATCGATGTAGCAGTCGCCGAAATGCGCTTCGGGATCGATGCGGGTGAGTACGCCGACCTGACAGCGGTCGTAGGCCAGGCCTTCCGTCAGGATGGTTGCGAAGCCGTTTTCGATGATCGCGACTTCCGCGCCCGGATTCATCAGCACGCGCTGCGACGGCTCGAAGCGGGCGGCGTCGCCATCTTCGAGGCGGCGGCTGTCCAGGTAGAGCCCGTCGCTGCAGGCGAGACCGACGCGCTGGCCGGACAGACGCATCAGGTGTGCGATCAGGCGGGCAACCGTGGTCTTGCCGCGGCTGCCGCTCACGCCGACCACCGGAATGCGGCCGTCGTCGGCGGTGGCGAACAGGTGGTCGACGATGGCGCGACCGACCGGACGAGGCTGGCCTTCGGCGGGTTTGAGATGCATCAGCAGGCCCGGGCCGGCATTCACCTCGACGATGGCGCCGCCCTGTTCGCGCAGGGGGCGCCGGATGTCCTCGACCACCAGATCGATGCCGGCGATGTCGAGTCCGACCACGCGGGCGGCCAGCGCAACCAGACGGGCGGTGTCCGGATGAACCTGGTCGGTCACGTCGTAGGCGATATTGCCGTTGCGCTGCACCAGCACGCGGGCGCCGTCGGCCGGCACCGCGTCGGCGCTGTAGCCCTGGCGTTCCAGTTCGAAACGCAGCTTGGCGTCGCGCTCGGGCTGCAGCAGGTCGAGCGGGAATTCCTGTTCCGGTCCGCGGCGCGGATCGGTGTTGATCTGGCTGTCGAGCAGCTGGCGTACGGTGGATCGGCCATCGCCGGTGATCCACACTGTTTCACCGGCTACCGCAGCGACCATCTGCTTGCCGACCACCAGCAGGCGGTGTTCGTTGCCCGGGATGAAGCGTTCGACCAGCACATACTTGCTGTAGCGGCGCGCCAGCTCGTAAGCGGTGGCGATCTCCTCGCGCGTGCTCAGTTCGGCCGACACGCCGCGGCCGTGGTTGGCGTTGGCCGGCTTCACCACGACCGGTCCGCCGATGTCCTCCGCGGCCGCCCACGCGTCGTCCGCGTCGCTCACTTCGCGCCCCTCGGGTACAGGTACGCCGCAGCCGGCGAGCAGTCGCTTGGTGAGATCCTTGTCGCGTGAAATGCCCTCTGCGATGGCCGCCGTGCGGTCGGTTTCGGCGGTCCAGATGCGGCGAAGCCTGCGGCCGTAACCCAACTGGACCAGATTGCCGTCGTTCAGCCGGATGGACGGGATGCGGCGGTCCAGCGCCGCTTCGACGATGCAGCCGGTGCTCGGCCCGAGGCAGTGCTCGTCGACCAGATTGCGCAGTCCGGCGATGGCCGCGACCACGTCGAAGGGGCGGTCGTCCATCGCCGACAGCACAAGTTCGCGGGCGGCCAGTATCGCCGCGCGGCTCACCGCATGGTGGCCGGACACGACCACCACCTTGTACACGCCGCGTTCCGACGTTTCGCGCGCCTTGCCGAAATTGCCCTTCATGCCGGCCTGGTTCTGCAGTTCCAGCGTCACGTGTTCGAGGATGTGTCCGGGCCAGGTGCCCTCGCGCAGCCGGCGCACGAATCCGCCGCGCTCTTCGTAGCTGCAGGTATGTTCGTGCAGGGCGGGCAGCCAGTCGATCAGGCGATCGACGAAGCCGGGGATGGTGTTCGAGGGGGAGTCTTCGAGTTCGCCGATGTCTATCCAGACTTCGAGCGCCGGAACATAGGTCCAGATATTGGGACCGCGCAGTTCGAGGGTGCGCAGGATTTCGATGGAGCGTTTACTCATCGTGCGGGGTCGGTGGTGGTCCGGAGCCCCGAGGTTGTTGAAAACATCGGCTTAACGGCGCCTTTGCGCTTTGGTTGACAGCATTTTCATCTATTTTTGAACCTGCACGTCCGGTGCCTTGCAGCCCCGTCCGGCCGCTATACTCCGCCGCCTTGCCGGTCCGGTCCGCCCCGATCCGGCCTGCTTTCCGCATTCTTCAGCCGCGATCCACCCAGATGACCCCTGCCACCGAACACCGCCCGCTTCCCGATGACCTGCCGCAGGCGTGGCACGGCGGACTGGCGTCGCAATTGCAGGCGGGCGAGACGGTGCAGGTGTGGCTGCAGACCGATCTGGACGAAACGTTTCATTTCGCGAATGACCTTCTGGTGCTGACCGATCGCCGGCTGCTGGCCTGCGCCGGTGAGCAGTGGCGCAACTGGCCACTGGCCGCCGGTCAGCACTTCCAGCATCACGATCACGCCGGCGTCGGCACGCTGTCGCTGCATGATGCCGGTTGCCGCCAGGCGGCCTGGCGCTACACGCTGGCGCTCAATGCCGAGGCGCTGCGTCTGGCCGACCGGCACGCGCGGCAGATCGAGCGGTTGACCCACCCGGAAAGTGCGATCGACGACGAGGACGGTCTGTGCCCGCGCTGCAAGGCGCCCCTGCCTCCGGACGAAGACGAATGTCCGCTGTGCGAGCGTGAAACGACACGCCCGCCCTCGACCTGGGCGCTGCTGCGGCTGTGGCGTTTCGCCCGGCCCTATCGCGGGCGTCTGCTCGCCGGTTTCGTGTTGACGCTGGCATCGACGGCGGCCAATCTCGTGCCGCCCTACCTGACCATTCCGCTGATGGACAAGGTGCTCATCCCGCACCAGACCGGCACGCCGATCACGGCGGCGGCGGTCTGGCCCTATCTGGCCGGTCTGCTCGGCGCCGCGCTGCTGGCCTGGGCGCTCGGCTGGGCGCGCACCTATATATTGGCGCGTGTGTCGGAACGCATCGGCGCGGACTTGCGCACCACCACTTTCGATCATCTGATGGGTCAGTCGCTGGAGTACTTCGGCGGCAAGCGCACCGGCGACCTGATGGCACGCATCGGCGCCGAGACCGACCGCATCAACGTATTCCTGTCGCTGCACCTGCTCGACTTCGCGACCGACGTGCTGATGCTGTTCATGACCGCCGTCGTGCTGTTCTCCATCAACCCGTGGCTGGCGCTGGTGACCTTGCTGCCGCTGCCGGTCATCGCCTGGATGATCCATACCGTGCGCGACCGGCTGCGCACCGGTTTCGAGAAAGTGGACCGCATCTGGGGCGAAGTGACCAATGTGCTGGCCGACACCATTCCCGGCATCCGCGTGGTGAAGGCCTTTGCGCAGGAAAAGCGCGAATCGGCACGTTTCGCCGCCGCCAACCGCCGCAATCTGGAAAGCAATGACCGGGTGAACCGCGTGTGGTCGCTGTTCGGCCCGACGGTCACGCTGCTGACCGAAGTCGGCCTGCTGTTCGTCTGGGGCTTCGGCATCTGGCAGGTCGGCCGCGATCACATCACGGTGGGCGTACTGACCGCCTTCATCGCCTACATCAGCCGCTTCTATCTGCGCCTGGACTCGATGAGCCGCATCGTGTCGGTGACGCAGAAGGCGGCGGCTGGCGCCAAGCGCATCTTCGACATCCTGGACCACGGTTCCAGCGTGCCGGAGCCGGCGCGGCCCGAACACCTCGAACGGGTGTCCGGCCGCATCGAACTGCGCGCCGTGGCTTTCCGTTACGGCAACCGCGCGGTGCTGCGCGGCGTGGACCTCGACATCGCGCCGGGCGAATTCATCGGTCTGGTGGGCCACAGCGGGTCCGGCAAGAGCACGCTGGTGAACCTGATCAACCGCTTCTACGACGTATCCGGCGGCAGCATACGGATAGACGGCACCGACATCCGCGCCCTGCCGGTGGCCGAGTACCGGCGCCACATCGGCCTGGTGCTGCAGGAGCCCTTCCTGTTCTTCGGCACCATCGCCGACAACATCGCCTACGGCAAGCCGGAAGCGACGCGCGCCGAAATCATCGCGGCGGCCCGGGCGGCGCACGCGCACGAATTCATCCTGCGCCTGCCGCACGGCTACGACTCGATGGTGGGCGAACGCGGCCAGACCCTGTCCGGCGGCGAGCGCCAGCGCATCTCGATCGCGCGCGCGCTGCTGATCGATCCGCGCATCCTCATCCTCGACGAAGCGACCTCTTCGGTCGATACCGCGACCGAGAAGGAAATCCAGCGCGCGCTCGACAACCTGGTCGAGGGCCGCACCACGCTGGCCATCGCCCACCGCCTGAGCACCTTGCGCAAGGCCGACCGCCTGGTCGTGCTCGACCGCGGGCAGATCGTCGAGGTCGGTCCGCACGACGAACTGATGGCGCGCGAAGGGCACTACTACCGGCTCTACATGGCGCAGCAGCGGCTGGCCGAGGCCGACGCCGCGGAAGGAGCGCTGGCATGACGATTTCGCTCGAACGCGACGCGCACGGCCTGCTTGTTTTCGTCGATGCGGCCGGCCAGCGCCACGCCGGCGTGCAGCCGGTGCGCGCCTTCCCGCTGTCGGCGCCGGGCGAGGGCGTGGCGCTTATGTCGGCCGACGGCCACGAACTGGCCTGGTTCGATGCGCCGGACGTCCTCGACTCCGCCAGCCGGGCACTTCTGGACGCGGAACTGTCGCGCCGCGAATTCATGCCGCGCATCCGCAGCATCGTCGGCGTGTCCAGCTTCTCCACGCCCTGCGACTGGGACATCGTGACCGACCGTGGCGCCACCCGCTTCACGCTGCGCAGCGAAGACGACATCCGCCGCCTGGGCGGCGCGCGGCTGCTCATCGCCGACAGCCACGGCATCCACTACGAAGTCGCCGACATGAAGGCGCTCGACCGGGCCAGCAGACGCATCCTCGACCGCTTCCTGTGAAGCGCCGCGGCAGGCGCGGAGAACGTGCGCGCCGCTGCGTTGTCCCGGGAGTCCGGCCGTTACAATCCGGCCCGACAGACCCCGAACAACAAACGCCTTTTCCGGGACCGATGCACTTCCTCATCGTCGATGACCATGCGCTGTTCCGCGAGGGACTGCGAACGCTGCTGCAAAGTCTGGATGCTGGATTGACCGTTACCGAGGTTGACAGCTGCGAAGCCGGGCTGGCACTCGACGACGACGCAGCCGGATTCGACCTGATCCTGCTCGACCACACACTGCCGGGCATGAACGGTCTGCGCGGCATACGCGCCTTCCGGCAGCGCTTTCCGAGCAGTCCGGTGATGGTGGTGTCCGCCACCTATACGCCGGCACTGATCGACGAGGCAATCGCTGCGGGTGCCCGTGGGTATCTGCCTAAATCGGTCAGCTTCGCCGTCATGCGCGATGCAATCGAGCAGGCGCTGATGCGGCAGCCAGTCAATCCGGTGGTTGCCGGCCGCCCGTCCGGCGCCTTTGAAGTGGTGCTGACGCCGCGCCAGATGGACGTGCTGCGTCTGATGCGCGAGGGGCTGACCAACAAGCAGATCGCGCAGCAACTGGGCAGCAGCGAATTCACCGTGCGTTCGCACGTGTCCGCCATCCTGCACGCGCTGGATGTGGACACCCGCACCGCGGCGGTCAGTGTGGCGCGCGACAAGGGCCTGATCTGATGGCGGCGGCGCAGCCGTCGGATGCGTCAAGCCGCAGCCGGCTGCTCGCCGAACAGGTCGAACTGCTCTATCGGCACGCGCCGTCCATCTACGCCGGCAACGCGCTGGCGGCCTCCGGTCTGGCCCTGATGGTGTGGGACCAGGTCGAGCGCGCGCCCTTCGTCGTGTGGCTGGGCGTGCTGGCGCTGCTGACCGCCGGCCGCATGGCATTGGTCGGCCTGTGGCGTCGGCAGTGCGGGCAGATCGTGCATCCGGCGCGATGGGCCAACGCCTTCGCGGCAGGCGCCGGTCTGTCGGGTCTGCTGTGGGGCGTCATGGGTGGGCTGTTCTCCGGGCCTGACCCCTTGCAGATGGCTTCGGTGGGTGTGGTGCTGGCCGGACTGGTGTCGGCGTCGGTGTCTTCGCTGTCGGTCTATTACCCGGCGTATGCGGTGTTTGCGCTGCCGGCCATCCTGCCCATCGCGTTCCGTTGCCTGCAGTCGGACGATGGCTTCATGCGCGGCTTTGCGCTCATTTCCATCGGCTTCGTCGTCATCTGCCTCATCTTCGCCCGGCTGAACAACCGCTCGATCCGCGCCGCCATCCTGCTCCGTTTCGAGAATCTCGAACTGCTGCGCGAGGTGTCGGCGCAACGCGAGCAGGCCACTGCCGCGCGCGAACAGGCGGAACAGGCGAACGTGGCCAAGACCCGCTTCCTCGCTGCAGCCAGCCACGACCTGCGCCAGCCCTTGCAGGCGCTGTCCTTGTTCATCGACGCCCAGGCGCATCATCAGGACGCGGCGGCGATGCAGCAGCTCAACGGCCGCATGCGCGAAGCGGCCGACAATATGGGCCTGTTGCTCGACAATCTGCTCGACTACGCGCGCATCGAAACCGGCGCGCTCAGCCCGCAGTGTGCATCGGTGCCGCTCACCGCCTGTTTCGCGCGGCTGCAGAGCGAATTTGCGCCGATCGCCGCCGAACGCGGTCTGGCGCTGCGCTTCCGACCGACACCGCACCACGGCGTGACCGACGCGGCGCTGTTCGAGCACATCCTGCGCAATCTGGTCGGCAATGCGTTGCGCTACACGGAAAAGGGCGGCGTGCTGGTGGCCTGCCGCAGACGGGGCGACAGCCTGGTGGTCGAGGTGCGCGACAGCGGCATCGGCATTCCTGCGGCCAGCCTCGGCGACGTGTTCAAGGAGTTCTACCAGCTCGCCAATCCGGAGCGCGACCGGCGCAAGGGGCTGGGCCTCGGCCTGTCCATCGTCGACGGGCTGGCGCGCGCACTGGCGCACCCGGTGAGCGTTCGATCACAGCCGGGCCGCGGATCGGTGTTCTCGATCGCGCTGCCGCGCGGCGAAGCGCCGCCGCCGGTAATACCGGTGGTCGCGGTGACCGCCGCGCAGAGGCTGAACGGCCGTCGCGTGCTGGTGATCGACAACGAGGCGGACATCCGCGAGGCGCTGGCTGCGCTGATGCGCTCCTGGGGTGTCGACGTGATGGTGGCGGAAAGCGCGGCCGCCGCCATTGCGCTGGACGGTCCGGCACCGGATGCCATCCTGGCCGACTTCAGGCTGCACGGAGGCTGCACCGGTATTGACGCCATCGCCGCACTGCGCGCGCACCACCGGTTCGACATACCGGCCGCACTGATCACCGGCGACACCGATCCGGCGCGGACGCGCGAGGCGAGGGCGGCCGGCTTCGCGCTGCTGCAGAAGCCGACGCCGGCGCACCGGCTGGCCGCTTTGCTGGACTATATGCTCGAACCGGCGGCGTGACGCGCGCCACGCACGCGATGCGGTCGGTACCCGGCGTGCTGGCTGCAGTGCTACAGGTGTACGATTCGCTCGTCCGGCGCAATCGCCAGAATCGGTCATCCCCTGACAGACCGCTTCCATGCTGCGCCTCGCCCGCTCCGCCTCCGCCGTTCTGCTCCTGCTGCTGCCGGCTGCCACACTCGGGCAGCAGGCGGAGGTCGACCGTGCCATCCGTGATTCGCAGCGCCTGCTGCTGGAAGAGCAGCAGCGCCAGGCGCGCGAGCGGGAAGAGCTGGATCGCCGCCGGCCGCGCAGCGAAGGCGCCGACCTGCAGCCGGAGCCGGCACGGCCGGCCGCTGCCGGCGGCTGCTTCGCGATCCGCAGCGTGCAACTGGACGGCGCCACGCTGCTGGACGAGGCCGACCGGGCGCGCCTGACCGCCGCCGGCATCGGCGACTGCATCAGTCTTGCGCAGATCAACGCGGTGATGCAGGCGCTCACCAATCACTACGTGGTGCGCGGCTACACCACCACGCGGGTCTATCTGCCGGAGCAGGATCTGGCGTCTGGGACGCTGAAGCTGCTGGTGCTGGAAGGCCTGATCGAACAGTTCCGGCTGGAAGGCGAGGGCGTGCATCTGGGCAGCGCCTTTCCCGGCCTGACCGGCCGCGTGTTCAATCTGCGCGACATCGAACAAGGGCTGGACCAGATCAACCGGCTGCGCTCGAACAGCGCGACGATGGACATCGAGCCGGGCGGCGTCGCCGGCACCTCGACCATCGTGGTGCGCAACCGGCCGCGCAAGCGCTGGTCGGTGAACATGGCGGTCGACAACACCGGCTCGCAATCCACCGGACGCGAACTGGCGTCCGCCGCGCTGGCGATCGACAGCCCGCTCGGCCTGAACGATTTCCTGAACCTGTCCGGCCGCATCAACACCGACGCCGACCACGACGACCGGCTGTCGCAGTCGGTGTCCATGCTGTACTCGATTCCCTGGGGCTACTGGACCTTCACCGGCACCGCCAGCGAATTCGACTACGCCAGCCAGGTGCGCGGTGCGGTCACCACCTTCAACACCTCCGGCACCTCGACCACCTACGCGCTGCGGGCCGACCGGGTGCTGTTCCGCGACCGCGACAGCAAGCTTTCGGCCTTCGGCAACCTGGCGTTCAAGGACGCACGCAACGCGCTCAACGGCACCCGCATCGCCGCCAGTTCGCGCCAGCTCGCCACGCTCGACCTCGGCCTGTCGGCGACTACCGTGGCAGGCGGTCTGCTGCTGTCAGGCGATGTCGCCTGGGTGCGGGGGCTGGAGGCCTTCGGAGCGCTGAAGGACGCGCCCGGGCAGGACAGCGACGCGCCGCGCGCCCAGTTCGACAAGATCGTGCTCAACGCCTCGGTATCGGCGTCGCTGCCGGCCGGCCGGCAGACGCTGTCGCTGTCGTCCTCGCTGTCGGCCCAGCGCGCCACCGACACGCTGTACGGCACCGAGCAGTTCTTCATCGGCGGTCCGTTCTCGGTGCGCGGTTTCCGCCGCTACAGCATCGCCGGCGATTCCGGCTGGTGGCTGCGCAACGAGGCCGCTCTGCCGCTGCAGTTCGGCGACACCCGGCTGCGCCCCTTCGTCGGCTGGGACATCGGCCACATCCGCGCCGACGCGGTCGGAGACGGCGGCACGCTGGCCGGCGTCACGGTCGGCCTAGGCCTCAACCATGGCCCGCTGGCCGCCCAGCTCGCGCTGTCCGCCCCCACCGTGCTGCCAAGCCGGCTTGGCAGCCACGACAGCTACGCCCATTTCCGTGTTTCGGTGGATTTCTGATCATGATCCGCACGCCTTGCTGCACTGACCGCGTCACCCCCGCCCGTCGCTGGATCGCCCGTGTACTGGTGGTGGCGATGAGCCTGCCCACGCTGCCCGCCTTCGCGGCGCCGCCGGTGGCGGCGGACAACCGCACCCAGGTCGAGCTGACGCCCAACGGCGTGCCGCTGGTCGACATCGCGCGCGCCAATGCCGCAGGCGTGTCGCACAACCGCTACCAGCGCTTCGACGTCGATCGGCAGGGCCTCATCCTGAACAATTCGACCGAGGTGCAGCGCTCGCTGCTGGCCGCCACGGTGCGCGAAAACGCCAACCTCCAGGGGCAGGCAGCCACCGTCATCCTGAACGAGGTGGTGTCGGCCAACCGCTCGCAGCTGAACGGCTACATCGAAATCCACGGCCGCGCCGCCGAACTGGTGATCGCCAACCCCTACGGCATCACCTGCAATGGCTGCGGCTTCATCAACACGCCGCGGGTGACGCTGAGCACCGGTCTGCCCGTGTTCGAACAGGACGGGCGGCTGGGCGGTTTCCAGGTGCGTCAGGGCGACATCCTGGTCGGCGCCGACGGGCTGGACGCCAGCGAGGCGGCCTATTTCGACCTGCTCACCCGTTCGCTGCGGGTGGATGGCCCGATCTGGGCGCAGGCGCTGGCGGCCACCACTGGCCGCTTCGACCAGACCTATGCCGGCCGTGTCACCACGGTCGACAGTTCCGTGTCGTCGGACGTGCCGCCCACCGTGTCGATCGACGTCGCCGCGCTCGGCGGCATGTACGCCAACCGCATCCGCCTGATGTCCACCGAACGCGGTGTCGGCGTGACGGTGCGCGGCGACATGGCGGCCACGGTCGATGACGTGGTGATCGACACTGCCGGGCGGCTCACGCTGAGCGGCCGGGTCAGTGCCGCAGGCGACATCGCGCTGCAGGCGGACGGGCCGGTGGCCACCGGGCGCAGCGGCGCCACCGGCAACGACGCCTTCGTGTTCGCCGGACGCGCACTGGACATCGCCAGTGACGACGCGCTCGAGCTGGGCGACGGCCTGCTCGGCGGCGAGGCGTCGATGACGCTGAGCGGTACGCGACTGGACGACGCGGGTGCCGGCACCGCCGACCGCTACAGCGGCGGTGACATCCGGGTGACGGTTGCGGGGTCGGCCACGCTGGATGCGGCGCGCTGGGACGCGGGTGCCGGTCTTGCGCTGCAGGCCGGTGATGCGCTGCGGCTCGGTCAGGCCCAGCTCACCAGCCGCGGCAGCGGCAGCGCACTCGCGCTGGGCGCAGCGACCGTGGACCTGTCGGTGTCGCGCCTGCGCGCAGTGAATGACGTGACCGTTGCGGCCGCCGGCACGCTGACGCTGGCCGCCGGCAGTGAAGCCGGTGTGGCCGCCGGCCGCGACGCGAGCCTGTCCGCCGGTACGGCGATCACGCTGTCCGGCGGCGTCGAGGCCGGCCGGGACATCGTCATCGACACCGCAGCGCTGACCGGACGCACCGGGTCCTGGCTGTATGCCGGGCGCGATCTGACGGTCGAGGCCACCGGCGCAACACAGCAGGCCGGCGCGCAGTGGTCGGCCGGCGCCACCGCACGGCTGCGCGGGCAGACGCTGGCCTTCGCCGGCGAAACCGTGGCCCGGGCGGTCGACGCCGATGCGCTGTCCTCGCTCACGCTGGGAGCCGATGCGCTCGTGTATGGCGTCGACGACATCGCGCTGGCGGCCGACAGCCTCATCCTGTTGGCCGGCACCGTCTATGCGGGGCGGGACGCCGCACTGACCGGCCGCGGCGCATTCAATGACTCGGCAGCGGGCCTGCGCGTGGCCGGTCGGGCGATGACCGTGTCCGCCGGCCAGGATCTGCTGCTCGCTGCCGGTCAGCGCTACGATGCCGGCACCAGCCTGAGCGTCAGCGCAGGCCGCGACCTGGTGCTGGGCGGATCGGCCGATCCGGCTGTCGACGGCGTGCTGCTGTCCTCCGGCGGTTCGATGACCCTGGCCGCCGGGCGGGACCTGACGGTGGCGCGCAACGGCCTGGCGGTCAGCGACGGCGATCTGCTGGCCGATGCAGCGCGCCGGCTGGTGCTGGCGCCCCACGACTCGACCGCTGGCGTGCAGAACTACGCGCTGGGTGCCGGCGGCAACGTGGTGCTGCGCTTCACCGAACTGGGTCAGGACGAAATCTTCGCCGGCGCCGTGGCGGTCGGCGGCGACCTGCAGTTCGTGCAGCGCGCCGCCGGGCGCGGCATGACCTTCCTGCGCTTCGCCAACGGATCGCGGCTGGACGTCGGCGGCACGGTACGCGCGGAGCGCGACGACTTCAATTCGGGCAGCGCCTTCGAAATCTATCTGGACGCCGGCGCGACCTGGATCGCCAACGCCTTCGATCTCGAACTGGCGCGGCTGGACATCCAGAACGGCGCGGTTTTCCGCGGCGGCAGTGGCCAGTCCTCGCTGAGGCTGAACCAGCTCTGTTCGAC
Source organism: uncultured Methyloversatilis sp. (assembly GCA_964555165.1). Classification (GTDB taxonomy): domain Bacteria; phylum Pseudomonadota; class Gammaproteobacteria; order Burkholderiales; family Rhodocyclaceae; genus Methyloversatilis. The sequence continues at coordinate 25,717 of CAZKRN010000038.1, forward strand.
CGGCATCTTCAGCGCCGACTGCAGCCAGTTCGCCGGCACGCTGACCGGCAGCGCGCGCACCCAGCTCGACATCTACGGTGATTTCACCAACGCGGGCCGCATCAGCAATGCCGAGGTGGGCGATCCGGCGGCCGGCTCCAGCCTTGCCATCTCGACCTCCGGCAGCTTCACCAATACCGCTGGCGGCTTCGTCGGCGGTTCTGACCGCCTGACGGTGGCGGTGACCGACGGGGCGACGCTGCGCAACGACGGGCTGATGTACAGCTCCGGCAACATGACGCTGACCGGCGGCAGCGGCGCGCTAATCGTCAATGGCGCGGGCGCCACCCTGCTGATGGGCAGCGCGCGGGCCGGTACCGCCGACAACACGTCGCTCATCGGTGGGGTGGATGCGGCGGCGGCAACCCGCACCTTCCGCAACCACGGCAAGGTGGAAGCGGTCGGGCAGACCCTGCTGATCCAGGTCGGCACCTTCATCAACGCCTTCGAAACCCGGCCGGCGACCGATTTCATCTTCCTCGGCGAAACCTGGCAAATCTGCCCGGACCGCCTGGCCAACTGCCGCTTCACCGGCAACGCCTATGCCGATCCGGCCACCGTGTTCTACCGCCGCCCGCTGGAAACCGGCGATCCGCTGAGCGCCAGCCCGACCTGGGACCGCGACGACCAGATCGGCTGGAATGCCGATCTGAGAGGCGACCGGTCGAATCAGGATTCCGGCTTCTTCCCGGTCTATTCGGGCGGCATCGAAGACTACTACGCCGGCCAGAAGGCCTACTTCGTGCAGGATCTCGGAGAGGTCAGGCAGGACTGGTATGTCGTGCACCGCTACGAGGAAGTTCTGCGCGATCCGGCCGCGGTGGCAGCCGCCACGCCGGCGATCACGGTCGAGTCCGGCAACCTGACGGTACGCACTGACGCTGGCCGCAACGAAGCCGGCCTGCTCAGCAGTACCGACACGCTCACCATCACCGGCCTGAGCAATGCCGCGGTCAGCAGCTTCAGCAATACCTCGCTGGAGATGGCGACCCATACCTACCGCAGGGAGGTGATCCGCAAGTACACCTGCCATACCGACGGACTGGTCGGCAGCGTGTGCGACAAGCTGAACTGGCTCGGCAAGTCGTCGTATCTGACCGGTTATACCGATACCGACTGGACCGGTTTCGTGCGGCTGGACGACAGCTACAGCACCGGTGTCAGCGGTACGGTGAAGGCTCGCGACCTGGTGGCCACCGTGGGCAATTTCACCAACACCGGCACCGGCGGTGGCATCTCCGCAGTGTCGCCGGTGATCGATGGCGCCATCGGCGCGCGCGGACTCGACGCGCCGGACCGTCAGCAGGTGCAGGCCAGCGGGCCGGCGCAGTCCTCGCTGCAGCTGCCCACCGGCGCCAACGGCCGCTACGTCCAGGCCAGCGATCCGTCCGCCGGCTATCTGGTGGAAACCAATCCGCTGCTCGTTTCCTTCGACAACCCGTATCTGGGCTCCGACTACCTGATGGCCCAGCTTGGCCTGAAGCCGGAGAACTATCTGTTGCGCTTCGGCGACGCCGCCTACGAGGCGCGGCTCATACGCGAGCAGGTACAGGCGCAGACCGGCGTGGCACTGCTGCGCACCGCCTACAGCGACTACGAACAGCAGGCCATCTTGATGGACAGCGCGGTGGCCGAGGCGAAGCGGCTGCAGCTGAACCTCGGCACCGCCCTGACGGCAGAACAGATCGCCTCGCTCAAGCAGGACATCGTGTGGATGGTGGCGACCGAGGTGGCCGGCAAGACCGTGCTGGTGCCGGTGGTCTATCTGACCGATGCCACCCGCGCCGCCGGCAGCACCAGCCAGGTGCTGGCCGAGCGCGCGATGATCACCGCCGACAGCTTCACCAACCGCGGCGGCGAGATCAACGCGAACGCGCGGCTGCAGGTGGTGTCGCGCGGCGACCTGAACAATATCGGCGGTCTGATCGGCGGCGGCAACGTGTCGCTGAAATCACTCACCGGCAACATCAACAACATCACCGAAACAAAGCGCATCGGCGACAGCCGCAACTACTACACGGTGGCCGGCCCGCGCGGCGGCATCGTGGCCAGCGGCAACCTGCTGCTCGACGCGAAGCAGGACATCAACATCACCGGTGCCGACGTGGTGGCCGACGGCCGTGCCGCGCTGGTGGCGGGGCGCGACGTGAACGTCAGCGCGCTGGTGCTGGAAACACGGATGGAACACGCCACCGAGGGTCGCGGCGTGCTGAACCGTACCGCCAGCAGCGAAAGGGTGACCACGCTGTCGGCCAGCGGCGCACGTGTGGCCGGCGGGCAAGGTGTGTTGCTGGATGCCGGCCGCAATGTCGACGTACTGGGGGCGGATGTCGACGGCGGTCAGGGCGTTGCAGCATTGCGGGCCCGTGAGGGTGACGTGACGATACGCAGCATCGATCTGGTCACTACCGCGTCCGGCAGCAGCGAGCGCGAGGGCTTCTTTGCCGAAGCCACGTCGAACGGCACCTCGGACGCGCGCAAGGGCACGCCGTTCTCGGCGTCGGGATTCAGCGGCTATGAAAAGAGCACCAGCTCGTTCGAAAGCAGCAGTACCGCCAACGCCGGCAGCCGGGTCGGCGGCAAGGGAGTGGCGGTGCTTGCCACGAAGGGCTCGGTCACGCTGCAGGGCTCGGACATCGAGGCGGGCGAGGACGGAGCGCTTATTTCCGCCGGCAAGGACGTGAACATCATCGCCGCCTACGACAGCACGCAGTCGAAGTCGTCGTCGGAACAGCACCGCTTCGGCATTTCGGCCGACGCCAGCACCGAAGGCGTGATGGGCGGTCTGAAGACCCAGGGCGGCACGCTGCAGACGGAGGACAGCAGCCGCACCGCGCGGACCAGCTCCATCACCTCGGCCGGCGGCATTTCGGTGACGGCGGGCGGCACGCTGAAACGCGAGGGCGCGCAGTTCGACGCCAAGGGCGACATCGGTTTCGAAGCCGACCGCATCGAGGACATCGCGGCACGCAACGAAACGTCCAGCAGCTACAGCGGCCGCACCTACGAAGCGGGCATTTCCGCCGGCGTGACCACCGGTCTGGGCAGCACGGTGGGCGGCATCGCCAGCGGCGATGTGAAGCAGGTGAACATTTCGTCGCCGCAGTCGCAGGTGGTGATCGGTGGCTCCGGCTCCAGCTATTCCGGTGGCGACGGCAGCAGCACTGCCGTGGTGACCCGGATCCGTGCCGGCGGCAGCGTGACCGTGAAGGCGAACAAGGACATCGTCGAAGAGGGCACGCGCTACAGCGCCGGTGGCGATGTCGATATCGCGGCGCAGTCGTACGAGAACCGCGCCGCGGCCAATACCCGGCGTTCGGCGACCGACACCTCGAGCGCCAGCTCTTCGCTGACCGTGGCGGTGAATGCGGCGTCCGAAGCCAGCGCCACGCTGACCGCGGCAGGCGCCAACGAGAAGGAGAACTCCGCGTCGTCGCAGGCGGTGGTCGGCGGCTTCGAAGCGGGCCGCAACGTGAGCGTCCGCACCGACCGGGATCTGCGGCTGGAGGGCGCGAACGTGAAGGCCGGCGGCGGCGTGAGGCTGGCGGCGGGCGGTGACCTGAAACTTGATCAGGCCAACGACACGGGCAGCGCGTCGTCGTCCAGCAAGTCCGGGGGCGCCACGCTGTCGGTCAGCGCCTGTCTGGACCTCACCTGCGTCGGCGGCAGCGTGGCAGCCAACGCCCGCACCGGCGAAGGTCAGGAGAACAGCCAGACCGGCCGTGCGGTGAACATCCAGTCCGGCGGCGCGAGCTCGCTGTCCGCCGGCAACGACATGAGGTTGCAGGGCACGAACGTGAAGGCGGGCGGCGATATCGCGCTGTCCGCCGGCGGCGACATCGACTTCCAGGCACTGTCGAGCAGCACCTCGCGTACCGGTCGCGCCGACGGCGCCGGCGTGCAGGCCGGCCTGAACGTCGGCAAGAGCATGAATCTGGCGAAGGATGGCGGCGGCAGCGCATCGGTCGATTTCGAGCGGGTGCGCGAGAACGAAACCACCGATACCCGACGCGGCGGCACGCTGCAGTCCGGCGGCCAGCTGTCCATCACCAGCGGTGGCGACACCCGGCTGGAAGGCACCCAGGCGTCGGCGCGCAGCGCGCGGGTGAATGTCGGCGGCAATCTGCTGATGGAATCCGCGCAGAGCACCGAGAAGGAAGACACCAAGAACGTGGCCGGCGGGCTGTCGGTGTCCGGTGGCCGCAATGTGGGCAGCGGCACCGGCGATGCGGCCGGCGCCGGCAGCAATGCGGCCTCGTCCGGCAGCGGCGGCAAGTCCTTCGGCTTCAGCGCGAAGGCGGACGTCGATCTGCGCGACAAGGACAACCTGACCAACCAGAACGCGCTGATCCAGACCACCGGAGGCACCGAACTGATTGTCGGCGGCAATGCCACGCTGGCTGGTGCCAACATCCGCGCCGGCGGTGGCGTGAGCGGCGAGATCGGCGGCACGCTCAACGTTGAAACCCGGACCGACCGGGTGAAGGAGAGCGCCACCCGGGTCGATGCCTATGTCGGCCTGTCGTCGGTCAATGTCGGCGGCGACAAGAAGGAGGGCGGCGAGGCGCCGAAGATGAACGCCGGCGACCGCTTCGACCGCACCCAGGGCAAGGCGATCGACACGCTGAACCATGCCGGCAGCACCGGCGTCATGCTGAAGGCGGAGTCGTCCGGCACCGACAGCCAGACCGTGAGCCAGCGCAGCGGCATGGACGGCGGTGCGGTCGGCCTCGGCGGCCTGACGGTGAAACAGGGTGCGAACTTCGTCGGCGCCGCGCCGGGCAGCGACGGCATGAAGATCGAGGGCACGGTCACTCGCAGCGACGTGACGACCTACACCCGCAATGCCCCCGCCGTGTCGATCGACGTGCGCGGCACTGTGGCGAGCGCGCTCGGTTCGGACGAGGCGCAGGGCGGCACCATCAGCGGCAATCTGGTCAAGGGCTCCAACATTTTCCGCGACCCGGACAATATGGTGGTGCGCAACCGGGTGTCGGGTCGGGAGGATGCGCCCGATACGCCCGGCACACCGATCGCGCGGCGAGCGGTCGACGATCTGCCGCCGGGCGGCGTGCGCCGCAAGGACCCCGAGCCGCTGCCGGCGCCGCCACCGCTGAAGGCGCCGCCCACCGCCGACGCGCCCACGACCCGCCCGCGCGCAGGTGCGGTGGGTGAAGCCGACGGCCCGCGTGCGCCGGCGATGGCCGACCGCGACACGCCAGCGCTGCGGCCACGTGCCGATGCCGGGGCACCGCCGGTCGTGCGCCCGGTGCCGGGGGCGGATGCGGCTGCGCCGCGGCCCCGCTCCGGCAACGCGAGCGATGCCCCGGTGCGACCTTCGCCGTCCGACGACGTTGTGGCAACGGTCGCACGTCCGCGGTCTGAATCCGGTCCGGTGCCGAGACCGGTGCCGGCTGCGGGAGACGACATTGCGGTGGTGCGTCCGCGCAGCGCTTCGGGCGGCGACGACGCTCCGCGGCCAGGCACGACGGCGCAACCGGGCGACGACATCCAGGGCGTGCGCCGCCCCGTCGTCGGCAATGACGATGCAAGCACCCGTCCGCGCGCGCCGTCGGTCTCGGGAGACGGTGTGCCCGGTGGCGAGCGCATCGCGATGCTCGCCCCGACCTCGGGGTCCGGGGTCCAGCCGGGTTACGACGTTGTGCCCGCGTACGATGCGCGGCTCGCGCAGGACGAGCGGGTGGACGTTCGTGGCAGCGTGCGCTCGCCCCCGGCCGGCACTGCCGACGGCCCTGAGGTGCCGCGCGCGGTGCTGCCTGCACTGGCTGCCGGCGACACCGATGCCTTGTCCGCGGCGTCGCGTCCGCGCGCCGGGTCCACCGACGATGGCGAGCGGATCGGCTACAGCCTTGCCTATGACGATGTGCGGAAGCTGCCCGGCGAGGCCGGGTCCTACGCGGCGACGGCTTACGGTGCCGCCGATCCGTACACGACTGCGACCTACCCCGCCACCGATCCCTACGCTGCGGTCGATGCCCTGTACGGCGGTGCTGCCGGTGCCGCGCCGGCTCCCCCGGTGTCGGAGGCACAACTGCGGGCGGATCAGGTGCAGCCGACCTTCCTGCCGCCACGCGATCTCCCGAATGGACTGCAACTGCGCGAACTGCCGGCGGAGTTCCGCGGCGAGCAGGACGGTCAGGCGGAGAAGCAGGTCAAGGTGGGTCAGAAGGTGATCTATTTCGGCGACGACGACAGGCGTTTTCTCGAACTGGCGGTCGACCCGCAGACAGGCCGGCTCTACCGGGCGTCGGATCCGACGCGCGCGCCAGTCGATCTGGTGGGTGAAGGCACGGTCATGCCCATTTTCGTGATGGACGGGCAGGGGCGCATCTATGCCTATCCGAAGCCCAGGAGCGGAGAGATCCATCATTCCAGCCTGGCCGGCGGGCAGCCGGTGGCACTGGCCGGTCAGCTGGTGGTCAAGGATGGCTACATCACCCACATCGACAACATGAGCGGCCACTACCAGCCGACGGTGCGCCAGCTCGACCTTGCCCGTACCTTCCTCGAACGCAAGCTGGGCGCCAATCTCGGTCTGGCCGCGCGGGTGGGTGTGATGGAGGCCTGGGTGCGCGACGAGGCCAGCGGACAGTTCAAGCGCAAGGCTAAGCTGGTCGATCTCGACCAGGCGTTGCGTGCCGGAACCCAGTCCGAGCCCGAGCGTCCGTTCGAAGGGATGCCGCGCAGCTCAGCATCCGGTCCGGCGGGTACGCCGCGTCGGCGCAATCGTGCTGCGGAACGTGGCGCCGACCGGCGGTTCAGACCGAATCCGCGCCGGGCCGGCTGCGCCGGGCACGGTCGCCTGACCCGGCGGCTGGCGCCGCAGCGAGCGGCTTGCTGAGGGGCAGGGCCGACCGGATCGCACCTGCGGGGCAGCGCATGCTGCCCCGTGTCGTTTCCGCAACGGTCTTTTCGTCGTACCCGGGCAGCTTGCCCGAAGCAGATATTTTTGTGCGACCGTTTTAAACATACACGAATGTATGTTTATAATCGCGCCTCAGATTCAGAGCGTCCGTACGCCGGGCGCCCGACAGACGCGCGGACCGACCGCGCCAGATTCCGGGATAGATCATGATGACAGGGACGGATTTCATTCGCCGTGCGGGCCTGCTGTCCGCGACAGTGCTCGCGCTTGCACTGGCTGGCTGCGGCGGCAGGGAACAGGAGGGGCAGGCCAATGGCGGCATGCCTCCGGCTGCAGTGAAGATCGTCACTGTCGTACCGCAGGACGTCCCGGTGCATTTCGACTACGTCGGCCAGGTCGCCGGTTCGCGCGAGATCGAGGTGCGGGCGCGGGTGACCGGCATCGTCGAAAAGCGCTTGTACGAAGAGGGGCAGCGCATCAGGGAGGGGCAGGTGATGTACCGGCTCGACGCCGCGCCGTATCGTGCGCGCGTCGCTGCAGCAGATGCCCAGCTCGATCAGGCGAAGGCGCAGCTGGCGCAGGCCGAACGCGAATACGCGCGGGTGAAGCCGCTGGCGGATGCCGAGGCGGCCAGCCGCAAGGAAGCCGACGACGCGCAATCGACGCGCGATCTGGCGCGTGCAGCGGTCAAGGCGGCCGAGGCGCAGTTGCAGCAGGCGCAGATCGATCTGGGCTACACCGACGTACGCGCGCCGCTGGGCGGCGTCGCCGGCCGTGCGCTGAAGGTCGAGGGCAGTCTCGCGGTCGCGGGTGCCGACAGCCTGCTCACCACGCTGGCGCAGACCGATCCGGCCTATGTGAACTTCGGCGTCGGTGAAGTGGAATACCTGCGCACGCGCGACGAAATCGCGCGCGGCGCGCTGAAGCTCGATCCGCAAGGCTTCCTGGTCAAGCTCAGGGGTTCGGACGGCAGCGACTTCCCGCGCAGCGGCCGGCTCGGCTTCCAGGACTACAAGGCGGACACCGGCACCGGCGCCTTCGCGCTGCGTGCGACCTTCGACAACAAGGACGGCAAGCTGTCGCCCGGCCAGTTCGTGCGTGTGCTGCTGTCCGGTGCCACCCGCCCGGACGCGATCGCTGTGCCACAGCGCGCCGTACTCGACAGCCCGAACGGCAAGTTCGTGTACGTGATCGCCGAGGCCGAGGGCACGACGCTGGCGCAGCCGCGCCCGGTCAAGCTTGGCGAATGGGCGCAGCTCGGTGGCGAACTGGGCAACGCCTGGGTGATCCGCGAGGGCCTGAAGGCGGGCGAGCGCGTCATCGTCGATGGCATGGCGCGCATCTTCGTGCCCGGCTCGCCGGTGCAGATCGATGACGGCTCCAGGCCGGCACAGCCGCCGGCAGGTGCTGCGGCACCGGGCGCGCAGTAAGGAGCCGCCATGTTCTCGCGCTTCTTCATAGACAGGCCGATCTTTGCCTTCGTCATTTCCATCCTGCTGGTGCTGGCCGGTCTGGCCGCCATGCGCACGCTGCCGATCGCGCAGTACCCGGAAATCGCGCCGCCCGAGGTGATGGTGCGCGCGGTGTACCCGGGCGCGTCCGCCGAAACCATCGCGCAGACCGTGGCCGCACCGCTGGAAAGCGTGATCACCGGTGTCGAGGGCATGATGTACATGCGCTCGACCTCGACCTCGAATGGCGTGGTCGAGATCTACGCCACCTTCGAAATCGGTACCGACCCCGACAAGGCCGCGGTGAACGTGAACAACCGCGTCAAGCAGGCCGACGCGCGCCTGCCGGAAGAGGTGCGCCGACAGGGCGTGGTGGTCGAGAAGGGCTCGTCCGCATTCCTGGCCGTGATCGCCTTCTACTCGCCGGAAGGCACGCACGAACAGCTCTACACCTCGAACTACGTGACGCTGAACGTGCTCGACAACATCAAGAAGATTCCTGGCACGACCAATGTGCAGATCTTCGGCGCCAAGGACTACGCCATGCGCATCTGGGTACGCCCGGACCGCATGACCCAGCTCGGCGTCACCGTGCCCGAGATTGCCGCCGCGCTGCGCGAACAGAACGCGCAGTTTGCGGCCGGCAAGATCGGCCAGTCGCCGATCAGCGGCGGCCAGGACATGGTCTACACCATCACCACGAAAGGCCGGCTGTCCACCGTCGAGGAATTCGAGAACATCATCCTGCGCTCGAACGCCGACGGCACGAAGCTTCGCCTGCGCGACGTCGCGCGCGTCGAGCTGGGCTCCAAGGACAACGACTTCAACGGCACCTACAACGGCAAGCCTGCGGTGCTGATGGGCGTGTTCCTGCAGCCGGGCGCCAACGCGCTTGACGTGGCGAAGGAGGTGAAGGGTGCGGTGGCCGATATGGCGACCCGCTTCCCGCCGGACATGACCTACGCCATTCCGTACGACACCACGCGCTTTGTCGAGGTGTCGATCAAGGAGGTGGTGAAGACGCTGGGCGAGGCGATGATCCTGGTGTTCATCGTCGTGTTCGTGTTCCTGCAGAACATCCGCGCCACGCTGATCCCGGTGCTTGCGGTGCCGGTGTCGCTGCTCGGCACCTTCGCCGGCCTGCATGTGCTCGGCTACTCCATCAACACGCTCACGCTGTTCGGCATGGTGCTGGCGATCGGCATCGTGGTCGACGACGCCATTGTCGTGCTGGAGAACGTCGAGCGCATCATGCACGAGCAGAAGCTGAGCGCTCGCGAGGCGGCGCTGAAAGCGATGCACGAGGTGACCGGACCGGTCATCGCCATCGTGCTGGTGCTGACGGCGGTGTTCGTGCCGATCGCCTTCCTTGGCGGCCTGACCGGCGAGCTGTATCGCCAGTTCGCGGTGACCATCTCGATCGCCGTCGTGCTGTCCGGCCTGGTCGCGCTGACGATGACGCCTGCGCTGTGCGTGGCGCTGCTGAAGAACGAGCACAAGAGCACGGCGCGCATCTTCGTCTGGTTCAACGACTGGTTCGCCCGCGTCACCCACCGCTACACCGGTGCGGTGACCTGGATGATCCGCCGCTCGGCGGTCGGCGTCGTGCTGTTCATCGGCATGGTGGCGATCACTGCCGGCCTGTGGAGCAAGACACCAGGTTCGCTGGTGCCGGACGAGGACCAGGGTTACTACATCGCCGCCATCTTCCTGCCCGACGGTGCCACGCTGGAACGCACCGACAAGGTGGTGGCCGAGGTGATGCAGGCCATCCAGTCCAACCCCGCCAACGAGCACGTGATGGCCTTCGCCGGCATGGACTTCATCGGCGGCGGTTTCAAGAACAGCGCGGCCACCATCTTCGTCAGCCAGAAGCACTGGGACGAGCGGCAGATGAGCACCCAGCAACTGGTGGGCGAACTGTTCGGCAAGACCGCCGGCATCAAGGAGGCGCTGGTGCTCGCCTTCAACCCTCCGGCCATCTTCGGTCTCGGCAACACCGGTGGCTTCGAGTTCTACCTGCAGAACCGCGGCGACGGCGGCACCAAGCGCCTGGTCGAGAACATGGGTGCGCTGGTCGGCGCCTCGCACCGGAGCACGGTGCTGGCCGGTGGCCTGCAGACCTTGTGGCGGCCGAACGCGCCGCAGCTCTATGTCGACGTCGACCGCGAACGCGCCAAGTCGCTCGGCATTCCGCTGGACGACGCCTTCACCACGCTGGCCGGCACACTGGGCACCTTCTACGTGAACGACTTCAACAAGTTCGGTCGCGTCTGGCAGGTGCTGATGTCGGCCGAAAGCCAGTACCGCCGGACGCCGGAGGACATCGGTCGCCTGTACGTGAAGAATACGGCCGGTGCCATGGTGCCGGTGTCGGCCTTCGCAAAGGTCGAGTACAGCTCCGGCCCGGATACGGTGGACCGCTACAACAACCTGCCGGCCGTGAAACTGATGGGTCAGGCTGCACCGGGCTATTCGTCCGGTCAGGCCATCGCCGAGGTCGAACGGCTGGTGAAGGATCTGCCGGGCGACATGAGCTTCGAATGGACCGGCGCCGCCTTCCAGGAGAAGCGCGTGTCGAGCGCGGCCGTGGCCGCGCTGTTGATGGCGGTGGTGATGGTGTTCCTCATCCTCGCCGCGCAGTACGAAAAGTGGTCGCTGCCATTGTCGGTGCTGCTGGCCATGCCCTTCGGTGTTTTCGGCGCGCTGGCGGCCGTATGGCTGCGCGGCATGACCAACGACGTGTATTTCCAGATCGGTCTGGTGACGCTGCTCGGCCTGTCCGCGAAGAATGCAATCCTGATCGTCGAGTACGCGGTGCTGAAGCATCAGGAAGGCTATCCGGTCGCCGCTGCGGCGATCGAGGCGGCCCGTCTGCGCCTGCGACCCATCATCATGACCTCGCTCGCCTTCATCCTCGGCGTGCTGCCGCTGGCGATTTCCAGCGGCGCCGGCGCCGGTGCGCGCGTGTCGGTCGGTACCGGCGTCATCGGCGGCATGCTGGCCGCGACTTTCCTCGCCATCTTTTTCGTGCCGCTGTTCTACAAGCTCATCGTCGATCGCCGTCTGGCAACGCCGGAAGACGAGCTGAAAATGCACCAGCCGGAGACGCCCCATGCCCACGCCCGTCATTGATCCGGTGCGCCGCACGCTGCTGGCGACCGCGCTGGCCGCGGCCCTGCTGTCGGCCTGCGCACTGAACCCGAAGGCGACACCGGAACTCGACCTGCCGGCCGTGGCGGCGACCACGCCAGCGGAGATCGACCGCTGGTGGGAAAGCTTCCGCGACCCGGTGCTCGACGGTCTGATCGCCGAGGCCCTCGAACGCAACGACGACGTCGTGATCGCCGTGCAGCGCGTGCAGTCGTCGCGTGCGGCGCTCGACCTGATCCGTATCAACCGCCTGCCGGACGCCAGCCTTTCACTTTCCGGCTCGCGCCAGCAGTACAGCAACGAGCGGCCGATACCGGGCCGCACGCGCCAGTACAACACGGTGCTCGGCGGCATCTCGGCGTCCTACGAACTGGACCTGTTCGGTCGCCTGTCGGGTCAGCGCGACGTCGCGCGCCAGCAACTGGCGGCCAGCCGTTACGCGCTCGAAGGACTGCGCGCGTCGGTCACCGCACAGGTGGCGCGCGCCTATTTCAGCCTGCGCGCGCTCGACGCCGACGAGGCGCTGCTGTCCCAGACGCTGGCCACGCGCGATGCGGCGCTGGCGCTGCGCGGGAAGCAGTTCGCCGGCGGCACCATCAGCCGCTACGACCTGGAGATTTCGCGCTCGGAACGTGCCAGCGTGGCCGCAGCGCTGGCCACCACGCGCAGTAGTCGCGAACAGGCGGAAACCGCACTGGCCGTGCTGCTTGGCCGTTCGCCGCGCGAACTGGTGGAACGGATTCCGGACCGCGGTCTGGCGCTGTCCACGCTGGCGGTGCAGCCGGAAATTCCGGCCGGTCTCCCTTCCGACCTGCTGGCGCGGCGCGCCGACGTGCGCGCGGCCGAAGCCAATCTGGCAGCCGCCAGCCTGAGCGTCGAAGTGGCGCGCACGCAGTGGTTCCCGACCCTGTCGCTGACCGCCGGTCTGGGCGGCGAAAGCGCGGCGCTGGGCAGTCTGCTGTCGTCGTCGGCCCGCACCTGGAACATCGGTGCGGCGATCGCGCAGCCTCTGGTCGGCCTGCTCAGCACGCGGGCCATCGTTGCGCAGTCGGAAGCCGAACGCGCGCAGATCGCGCAGACCTACCAGCAGGCCGCCCGCCAGGCCTACGCCGACGCGCTGAGCGCGCTGTCCGCGGCCCGCGGCGCGCGCGAGGCGATGGAAGAAACCGCAACGCTGTTCGACGCCACCTCGAAGGCGCGCGATCTTGCAGAGAAGAGCTACGAAGCCGGCCGTGCCAGCCGCATCGTGCTGCTCGACGCCGAGCGCGAAAAGCTGTCGGCCGAACGCCAGCTCATCGCTACCCGGCTCGACCGCGTGACTGCGCTGGTCAACACCTACCAGGCGCTGGGCGGCGGCTGGTCTGGCCGCATCGAGACCGGTGGTGACGACGAGAAGCTGGAGAACGTCCCCACCGCCTCACGCTGAAGAATTCCTTTCCTCCTCCTAGGAATTTGCGCGCGGGCTTGTCCCGCGCTTTTTTTTCGCCGCTCCGGCTGAAGGCGCTTCAGGCTGCCATCACCGTCTGCACCGGTGGTTCGCTGACCGATTCCACCGCCGCCAGAAACTCCGCACCCCAGCGCACGATGTCGTTGTGCTGGACGATGGCGAACAGCTCGCGCAGCCGTGACTCGGCCTCGGCGCGGTGGATGTTCAGCGCGTACAGGCATTTGTCGCGCAGGTCGTTGCGGTCGTGCGGGTTGGTCAGCACCGCGCCGTGCAACTCTGCAGCCGCGCCGGCAAATTCCGACAGCACCAGCACGCCGCCGCCCTGCATCAGCCCCTGGGTGGCGACGTATTCCTTGGACACGAGATTGAGTCCGTCGCGCAGCGGCGTGATCCACATGACGTCGGCGATGGCGTAGTAGGCCACCAGTTCGGCGAAGGGAATCGGGCGGAAGAAGAACTGCACCGGCGTCCAGCCGACGCGCGAGAAGCGGCCGTTGATGCGGCCGACCGCCTGTTCGATCTGTGTCTGCAGCGTGTCGTAGATGGTCATTTCGCTCGCCGCCGGAACGCACACGGCGATCAGCGTCACTTTCTGCCGCAGTTCATCGTTCTGTTCCAGCAGCTGTTCGAAGGCGAGCAGCTTCTCCAGCGTGCCCTTGGTGTAGTCCAGCCGCTCGACCGACAGGATGACGCGCTGGCCCGTCATTTCGCGGCGCAGCCGGTCCATCAGGCGGGCGGTGCGGGCGTCGGCCAGAATGCGGCCGATGCGGCCGACGTCGAGCCCGACCGGGTGGGCGCCGATGCCGATGCGCCGGCCATGCACCTCGATCGCCGTCGTCATCTCGTCCAGCCCGACCGCGCAGCCGTAGGTGAGGAAGCGCGGTGCGCAGTTCTTCGTCTCCAGCACGCGCAGCGGCGCCACGCCGCGCGCGACGTCGACGAAGTTCTCCGCCTGCCGCGGAATGTGGAAACCGATGTAGTCGCACTGCAGCAGGCTGCCGACGATGTCGCGCCGCCAGGGCATCACGTTGAACACGTCGGCCGACGGGAAATAGGTGTGGTGGAAGAAGGCGATCTTCAGGTCGGGTCGCAGCTCGCGCAGCGCGGCCGGCACCATCCAAAGGTTGTAGTCGTGCAGCCACACGGTGGCGCCGTGTGCAGCCTCGGCCGCGGAGCGTTCGGCAAACAGCCGGTTCACCTTCAGGAACACCTGCCAGTCGTCTTCGCGGAACTGCGCGCGTTCCCAGAATGTGTGCAAGGTGGGCCAGAAGGCCTCCTTCGAGAAGCGCTTGTAGAAGATGTCCACGTCCTGCGACGACAGTTCGACGCGGGCACAGCGCAGTCCGGGATACCGTTCGCGATCGACCGTGGTGTGCGTCTCGAAGCGGGCTTCGCCCGCGTGTGCGCACGACCAGGCGATCCACGAGCCCTTGCGCCCGTCGGCGAACAAACCCAGCAAGGTCGGGATGATGCCGTTCGGCGAGCTGTGCGGCCGGCGATGCCAGGGCGACACCCACATTTCGTGCAGCAGCACACTGCAGGCCACCGCCGAAGTGAAGAAGGCGAAGGCGCGCACGTGGCCGACGCGGCGGATCAATGCTGGCGCGACGCGGGTGCCGATCAGGAAGCCGGCGAAGAACAGCGAGCCGAGCAGGCCCATGAAAGGACTGCCGTATCCTTCGATTCCGCCGCGTACGGCGAGCAGCGTGGTGAGCAGACCGCTGCCGAGCAGCAGCAGGGCGACGCCGCCGAGCAGGGCGGCCAGCGGTGCGAGATGGACGAACAAGGCTTCAACTCCGTCTGAGTGGAGGGGAAGCGACCGGACGCTGGGTGATGCGGGGCGACGGACGAGGGTGACCGTCTTTCACGAAAGGCCGCGCTGAAGAAGTGCTGGCACTGGCTTCTTGATGACCGGTGAATCTAGTCGTATCGCGATCGTCGGTCTGTAGGAACTCGCCGACGTGTCGCACGCTCCACTGACGCGCGTTCGCAGCTTGGGCGCCGCCGTTTACACTGCATTCACCTGTCGGCGGTTCGCGCCGCCTTCCGATTAACAGGTTCCCGCAATAATGATGGGGTTTCGACCGGCGGTCGTACCCGACAACCCCCCTCCATCCCGATGACCACACACGGACACGATGCTGCTTCGGCCACGCGCAAGCCGCGCTGGCCCTGGATCATGATGCTGCTTCTGCTGGCCGGCCTCACTGCCGGCTGGTTCTACGCCAACGACCGCACCAAGCCGGCCGACGGCGAGGGCGGACCACCCGGGATGAGAGCCGGCGGCCCGCCCGGCGGGCCGCCGGGTGGCGCACGCCGCTTCGGTGGCGATACGCGCGTCGGCAGCGCCCTGGCGCAGCGCACCGATCTGCCGGTGCATCTGGCTGCGCTCGGCACCGTGACGCCGATCGAAAGCGTGGTGGTGCGCAGCCGGGTCGAGGGCGAACTGCAGTCGCTGCACTTCACCGAAGGTCAGCGCGTGAAGAAGGGCGACCTGCTGGCGCAGATCGATCCGCGCGCCTTTGAAGTCGAACTGGCGCAGGGGCAGGCGGCGAAGGCGCGCAATGCGGCGCTGCTGGCCAACGCGAAGGAAGATCTCGCACGTTACGAAACGCTGCTGGCGCAGGATTCGATCGCCGCCCAGCAGGTGACCAACCAGCGCTCTCTGGTGCGCCAGTACGAGGCGGCCGTGCTGGCCGACGACGCCACCATCGCCAGCGCACGGCTGTCTCTGCAGTACGCCCGCATCACGGCGCCGATCAGTGGCCGGGTCGGTCTTCGCCTGGCCACGCCCGGCAATATCGTGCGCAGTTCGGACACCGACGGGCTGCTCACCATCACCCAGGAGGCACCGATCTCGGTCGTGTTCGCGCTGCCCGAGCCGCAACTGGCCGTGGTGCGCAGTGCCATCGCCCGCGGCGGGCTGCCGGTCGAGGCACGCGATCGCGAAGACCGTACGGTGCTGGCGACCGGCACGCTGCGCATCCTCGACAACAGCATTGACGTGGCCACCGGCACTGTGAAGGCCAAGGCGGTATTCGATAACCGCGACGGCGTGCTGTTTCCGAACCAGTTCGTCAATGTGAAGCTGCGCGTCGACACGATCGCCCAGGCCATCGTGGTACCGGTATCGGCGATCCAGCGCGGCGCCAGCGGACCTTTCGTCTACGTGGTGGGCGATGACCTGAAGGCGGTGATGCGGCCGGTGGAGACCGGCGTGCTCGAAGGCGAACTGCAGCAGGTGACCGAAGGCCTGCAGTCGGGCGAGCGCGTCGTGACCGATGGCGTCGACCGCCTGCGCGAGGGCGACAAGGTGAAGCTCGACGACGCGCCATCCGCGCCGCGTGCCGGCCCCGGCGGCGCAGCGGGCCGACGCGGCCCGCCGCCGGCGCAGTGAAGCGGCCGCGATGAATCCGTCCCGTCTGTTCATCCTGCGGCCGGTCGCCACGTCCTTGTTGATGGTGGCGCTGCTGGTTGCCGGCTTTCTCGCCTACCGTCTGCTGCCGGTGTCGGCGCTGCCCCAGGTCGACTATCCGACCATGCAGGTGCTCACCTTCTATCCGGGCGCCAGTCCGGAACTGACCACTTCGCTGATCACCGCTCCGCTGGAGCGTCAGTTCGGTCAGATGCCCGGTCTGGTGCAGATGAATTCAGTCAGTTCGGCGGGCGCCTCGGTGGTGACGCTGCGCTTCGGACTCGACATATCGCTCGACACGGCGCAGCAGGAAGTGCAGGCCGCGATCAATGCGGCGGCGACGCTATTGCCGGGCGAGCTGCCGGCACCGCCGGTGTACAGCAAGGTGAATCCGGCCGATGCGCCGGTCATGACGCTGGCCATCAGTTCGAAGGCGGTGCCGCTTCACCTGCTCGAAGAGGCCGTGAGCAACCGGCTGGCGCAGAAGATTTCGCAGCAGTCGGGCGTCGGCCTGGTGAGCATTTCCGGCGGGCAGCGACGAGCGGTGCGGGTGCGCGTCAATCCGTCGGCCGTGACCGCCTACGGACTCAGCCTCGAACAGCTGCGCGCCGCGGTGGTCGCCACCAGTTCGAATCAGGCCAAGGGCAGTTTCGACGGCCCGACCCGCGCCACCACGCTGGATGCCAACGACCAGCTGCGCTCGGCCGACGAATACCGGCGCAGCGTGATCGCCTGGAAGAATGGCGCACCGATCCGGCTGCAGGACGTGGCCGAAGTCGTCGACGGCCCGGAAAACCGCCTGCTGGCCGCCTGGGCCAACGAGACACCGGCGCTCATCCTGAACATCCAGCGCCAGCCGGGCGCCAACGTGATCGACGTGGTCGG
>CAZKRN010000039.1:0-40164 GCA_964555165.1 uncultured Methyloversatilis sp.
GCGTCCGACCTGCGCCGCATGCTGGTCGAACTGCGCGACAAGCACATGGTGCTGATCGACACAGTGGGCATGAGCCAGCGCGACCGCGCCGTGGCCGAACAGATCGCCATGCTGTCATCCAGCGGCGATGTGCGCCGGCTGCTTCTGCTCAACTCGGTCGCCCGCGCGGATGCGCTGGACGACGTTGTGCGCGCCTATTCGTCGCCGAACGGCGGTGCGGATCTGGCCGGTGCCATCGTCAGCAAGGTGGATGAGGCCGTCACGCTGGGCCCGGTGCTCGACGTGCTGATGCGCCATGAGCTTCCGCTCTTCTACGTGGCCAACGGTCAGCGCGTGCCAGAGGACCTGCACCTGCCCAATCGCGCCTACCTCATGCATCGCGCGCTGCGCGCGGCAGGCGACGAGTCGTCGCAGCATCTGTCGCCGCAGGATGCCGGTCTCCTGATGGCGTCGTCACGTCGCGATGCTCGCAGCGAGGTGAGCCGTGGCTGATTTCATGCACGACCAGGCCGCTGGACTGCGCGCCATGTTCCGACGCTATCCGACCCAGCGGGTCGCCTTTGCCGGCGCCATGACCGGTGTCGGATGCACCTCCCTGGCTGTCGCGACCGCGGTCGAGGCGGCTCGCAGCGGTCTGCGGGTGACGCTGATCGACGAGCATCAGGGGGGCGGTTCGGCCACGGCCAGACTGGGGCTGACCTCGCGCATCGATCTGCTGCAGGCGGTCAATCGGGACGTTCCGCTTGCATCCGTGCGGATCGCTTCGCAGCACGGTGTCGCCGTCGTACCGGCGGCCCGCCTTGCGGCCGGTTCGCGGCAGCTGAACCGTCTGCAGTCCGAGGCGCTCGACGAGGCGCTGCTGGAACTGGCTCGCGATACCGAGCTGCTGCTGATCGACGGCATGACAGACGACGGGCAGTTGTCGGCACTGGCGCGGCGCGCGGACCGGCTGGCGGTGGTGACCGCGGCATCCGGCGTCAGCATCACTGCCGCCTATGCGCTGATCAAACGACATCTGGCCGGCAGCGCGCCTCTTTCTGCCGGTCGCTCCGCGGCGCCTGTGCATGTAGGCGTCACGCGCGCACGTTCGGTTGCCGATGCGCGTCAGGCGTTTGCCAGCCTGAACGGCGTGGTGAGCGAACACCTGGGCAGCGCGCTGCACTGGCTCGGATGCCTTCCGGCCGGCCATCAGCGCCCGGTGTTCGTGGTCGCGGGTGACGATGCCCTCAAGATCGGACGCGATCTTGCCGAAAAGCTCTTCGTGACCCGGGAGGCTGACAGAAACGGTACTGTATCGGCCCCGGACGACATGCCCCTGGCGGAGCGCCCCGACCGGGGTGGGCACCCAGACGGATTCACGGCACGTATCGCCTGAAGTGCAGGCGATACGAAGCAGAGGACGAAACATGTACACCGCCTCCGGAACACTGGACCGCGACCAGCTCGCAAAACACTACGCCCCTTTGGTCAAACGCATTGCCTATCACTTGATGGCCAAGCTGCCGGCCAGCGTGCAGGTGGAGGACATCATCCAGAACGGCATGCTTGGCCTGCTCGACGCGATGAGTCGCTACGAGGAAGGGTTGGGCGCACAGTTCGAGACCTACGCCGTACAGCGCATACGCGGCGCCATGCTCGATGGTCTGCGCGAGAACGACTGGTTGCCGCGTAGCCTGCGACGCGACATGCGGCGCATCGAAGGTGCCATCCACACGCTGGAACAGCAGAAGGGACGACAGCCTACCGAAGGCGAGCTGGCCGAATCGCTGGGCATGCCGTTGCCCGAGTACCAGAAGATGCTGCAGGAGGCGCGCGGCTATCAACTGGTGTACTTCGAGGACTTCACCGACGGCGACGACGATGACTATCTCGATCGCCACAGCGTCGGAACGGAAGATCTCGACCCGTTGGAGCGTCTGCTCGACAAGAACATGCGCGACGTGCTGGTCAGGGCCATCGGCGACCTGCCCGAACGCGAGAAGACCGTGATGGGGCTCTATTACGAAGAGGATCTCAATCTGCGCGAAATCGGCGAAATCCTCGGGGTATCGGAATCGCGGGTGTGTCAGTTGCACAGTCAGGCGATTGCCCGTCTGCGCAGTCGAATCTCGGCCCGAGCCTGAACGGGGTACTGCGTGCGCATCGACCGCGTCAGTGTCGCCGGCCTGCTGCTCGGTCTGGCTGCCATCATGCTGGGTCAGGTGCTTGAGGGCGGTCGTCTGTCTTCGCTCTACCAGCCGGCCGCTTTCGTCATCGTGATGGGCGGAACGATGGGCGCGACCATGCTGCAGACGCGCTTTCCCGTTTTCCTGCGCGGCATGAAGATGGGCATCTGGGCCTTCGTTGCGCCATCGGACGTGCCCGACGACATGATTCGGAAGCTGGTTGCCTGGGCACATCTGACGCGGCGCGAGGGTATTCTCGCGCTGGAAAAGCAGATCGGCGGCGAGCCGGATCCGTTCTTCCGCAAGGGCGTCCAGTTGCTGGTCGATGGCGCCGATGCCACCCGCCTGCGCGAGGTGATGGAAGTCGAGATCACCACCTACGAGAACACCCTGCGCCAGGCGGCGCGGGTGTGGGATTCGGCGGCCGGTTATGCACCGACCATAGGCATCATGGGCGCGGTGCTGGGCCTCATCCATGTGATGGAGAATCTCGGCGATCCGGCCCGGCTTGGCGCGGGCATCGCGACCGCCTTCGTTGCCACGATCTATGGAGTGGGCAGCGCCAACCTCATCTTCTTGCCCATCGGCCGCAAGTTGCAGACTCACGTAACGCAACAGATTTCGGTGCGTGACATCTTCGTCGACGGTCTGGTCGGCATCGCGAATGGCGACAATCCGCGCATCATCGAGAGCCGGTTGCTGGGCTACGTCGCGCAGGTTCCGGGCTGAGTCGGATGCGCAGGCGGCGCTACACACCGGACTCCGACGAGAACCACGATCGCTGGCTGATTTCGTACGCCGACCTCGTCACGCTGCTGTTCGCGTTTTTCGTCGTCATGTACGCCGTGTCGCAGGTCAACGAGAGCAAGTACAAGGTGCTCAGCGCCTCGCTGAACAGCGCCTTTGCGGCGCGCGACGGTGCGAGGCTGATCGAGCTTCCGGCCCTGAAGCAGCCCGGCAGCGCTCTGCAGGTCGAACTGGACCAGTTGCGCCAGGCCCGCGCGGCTCAGAAGGAGAAAGAGCGCCGGGAGCGCGCGCAGCGCACGAAGACCGAACTGACCGATGCGTTGTCGGCACTGACCCGCGCGGGTCAGGCCACCGTGACCGAAGGCGCGCTCGGCATCACGGTAGATCTCGACTCGAATTTCCTGTTCGGTCGTGGCGATTCGACGCTCGAACCGGCGGCACGCGACATCGTCGCGGCGATCGCCGGCGTGCTCATCTACACGGACTTCCCGCTTGTGATCGAAGGTCATACCGACAGCCTGCCGGCAAGCGGTCGGGGTCTGTCGAACTGGGCACTGTCGGCACTGCGGGCAGCGGCCGTCACCGAGGTCTTCGAGGAACAGGGCATCCTTACGGCAAGACTGACGGCAGCCGGGCTTGCCGACCAGAGACCGGTTGCCGGCAACGACAACGAGGAAGGGCGGGCGAAGAACCGGCGCGTGTCCATCCGCATCGAAACCTATTCCAACGACAGGGGCGAGTTGCCCGGCCGGCCGGCAAACATGCCGGTCGACGTGCCGGAAGGCAGCCTCGGGTCAAGTTTCCCCAAGTTGAACTAGCGCGCCCGAGGGAGGGCTTTCAGTCTTGTGGTGCGGGTCGCGGTCCGCGCCTGTCCCTCCGTTCGCCGGCAGGGCTGCCCTGGGCAGCCAGTCCGGAATACAGCGCGGGTACGGTACCCGGGAGAAGACGGTCGGCCACCTTGCGCTGCTCTGCGTCCAGAGCGTCGTACAGACGGCTCGCCGCGTCGGCGATATCTTCCATCGCCACCAGACGATTGCGGACGACATCGACTTTGCGTCCGATCTGTCTGACGGCATCGACGCGGGTGGTCGGGCGCGGGTCCATCCGCAGCTGATCGGCCATCAGCGCGCCGACGGTCTCCCGGTATCTGTCCCACAGCGTCTGCTGGCGGGGTGTGAGTCCGAGCCGCTGTTCGACTTCGGAAAGCTGTGTCTGCAGGTCTTCGCGAATGCGCGCGCCGCCGTCACCGCCGTCGTTCCGGACACCCGGCGGGTCGCCCCGCGGTCTATCGATGTCGGGACCGGGCGTTGAGCTGCACGCAGGCAGCAGAAGAGCGAACACGATGAGCGGGGCAAGACGTGAAACCGGCATGGTGGATGACCTGTTCGATGGACAGGCCCGCACGATGCGGTCTGGCGGAAAACACGCTGTGTCGCCGCGTGAAGCCGTGTGATGAGGATGTAAGCGCCTGTTGCGACCCGGTTCAGGCGCTGCCGAAGGAACGGCGACTGGTGCTTGCCGTTGCCTGACCGTCGGGGCCGTAGGTGGACGCCTGTTCCGCCGCCGACATCAGGACCGCCAGGGCCTGCTGGCTGGACTTCATCAGTGCGCGTATCAGCAGGCCGTTGGCCTCGTTGGCGTCGTGTGCTTCGCGAGCCAGCGCCATCAGATCGGAGAAAGGCTTGCGGCAGGCTGCCCACTCGGGTCCGCTGGCAAACAATGCCGCGATGTCGCCCTTGGCCGGCTTGCAGCCCGCCCGCGCGACAAGGGCCGTGCGGGCGTCGCCCAGCTGCGTCAGGCGCCCGTAGGTTTCGGACTTGCGTGCAGCAAGAACGGGAAGCGAGTCGACGTCGCCCGCCTCAAGCGCGCGGCGCTCGTCATGCAGATGCGCGAGGGCGGTTCGCAACGTTGCGACTTCCTCGCTCATCAATGCGGACAGCCGCGCGGAAATCTGCGCGGCAAGTTCGTTCGCCGACATCAGGCGGCCGGGCGGGTGTTCAGCATCTGGCGCACACTTTCGATCAGGCTGTCGGCTACGCGATCCGCGTTGACCTTGAAGCGACCGTCGGCAATGGCCTGCTTGATTTCGTCCACCCGCGCGCTATCGACAACCGGAACATTCGCGATCGTGGATTCCAGTTCGCGCAGCCGCGAGGACATGCCGGAGATATCGACCTGCGCTCCGGGCGCAGTCGCGCTCGAAGTCGAGGATGTCGAGCCGTTGCCCGACGAGGTGCGCGTGGCGTTTGCGGGTACGCTGCCAAGCGGCTTTCCAGTTCCGTCGATTTTCACGATGAACCCTTTCAGATGACGTTCGATCGATGTTACGGCCCCTGCACTGGAAAACTTTAGAACTTTTTGTAGGGAGCCGTCTTACATCGACGTTTCATCGAAAACTATATCAAGGGGCGAGGTCCTTCCGGCAGGAAGGATGTCCTTGATCGAAGGTCGCGCCCGCAGATATCTGCGTGTTCACCGTCAGTAGACGACCTCGACGAGTCCTCCCGGGCGCGCCACTCCGCTGACCACCTGGCCGCCACCCGTGCGTACCTGGACGTTCTGGCCCGACTGAGCGGTCGCGAGCGCGCGGCCGTCGTGACTGACGGAGAAGCCACTGCCGCGGGCGAAGAGCTTGACGGTTTGCCCTTGCTGCACGGCAACCGGTGCGCGCAGCCAGTCCGAGCGCAGGGGTTGCCCGGCGGCCAGCGTGACGTTGACCGATTGCCCTATCGCCTGCTGCGGATCGGTAATCATGTTGGGCGGCAGTTCGGTGAGGTCGCCACGCATGAAGGCAAAGTCGGCGTCGCTGATGACCTGACCTCGACCCAGCGCGCGCGCGGCGACCAGATACTCGCCCTCGACACGCACACGAGCGGGAATGTATGCGGTCCAGTTCGCCCCTGACGTGCATCGCACACCTGCATTGAGGCGTCCCCACGCGCGAGTGCCGACGGGGAGGAAGGCTTCGATGGCCGTGCACGCGGCCAGTGCGAGGCGCGGGTCCGGTTGCCCGACCTCGATGGCTACCTTGCCGTTGGTGCCGAAGGTCTGCGCAACCAGCATGCGGTCCACGGCATCGCGCAGGCTCTGTGGCGTGGTGTTGGCGTATGCAAGGCCGACTGCCGAGGACAGAAGGGCAAGAACAAGGTGACGGACCATGGCGTTTCTCCCGGGATGCGGCGATTCCACCACGGCAGCAGCAAGTGTGATGCCCGGATAAAGGGGCGATGCGTCGCCCTGTTCCGTGAGGCAGGGCGTACCGGGGTCCGGCTCTCGCATCGCGTGCGCGGGGTGCATCGCGTCTGCCGGTCTGCCTGACACCTGTCCTTGTCGCGGCAACGGCAAAGCTTGCCGGATCGAGGCGGCAGAAGCGCGAGAATGAAGGGGTGCGAGCGGTGCTTTTTTGCCGTTTCGGGAAGCCCCGCGCCGCTTAAAGTCCTTGGCACGATAGCTGCAATGGACTGCACATCATGCCGACACCTCTCGACCGCCTCATCGATCTTCCGCAAGCCGCGCTGGGCGTGCGCGCAGCGCGGCAGCAGCAGCTGGCGTCCAATATCGCCAATGCCGATACGCCGCACTACAAGGCACGCGATATCGAGTTCAAGGAGGCGCTTCAGACGGCAGTCGGCGGAAGCATGGCGCGCGGTCCGGTCGAACTGGCGCGCACGTCCAGTCGCCACCTGGAAGCCCGCGGAAGCAGTGCGTTCGACAGTGCGACGAAGTACCGCACGGAAACGCAGTCGAGCGTCGACGGCAATACGGTGGACATGGATGTCGAGCGCGCAGCATTCGCCGAGAACACGGTGCAGTACGAAGCGTTGATCACCTTCATCAATGGGCGCCTGCGCACGATGCAGCAGGCGATCCAGGGCCAGTAAGGGGGCGAGAACCATGGCAAACGGCAATATGTTCAACGTATTCGGCATCGCCGGCTCGGCGCTCACCGCACAGTCGGTGCGGTTGAACACCACATCGAGCAATCTTGCCAACGCCGATTCGGTCGTGTCCGCAAACGGACAGCCGTATCGCGCCAGGCAGGTGGTGTTCGAGATGAAGCCGATCGCCGAGGGCGAGGATGCCAGCGGGGTGCGGGTGACCCGGATAGTCGAGAGCGCAGCCCCGCTGCGCACGACCTACGACCCGACCAACCCGGCTGCCAACGGTGAAGGTTACGTACAGATGCCCAACGTCAATGTGGTGGAGGAAATGGTGAACATGATTTCCGCATCGCGTTCCTACCAGACCAATGCGGAAATGATGAACACCGCAAAGCAACTGATGCTCAAGACCTTGAGCATCGGACAGTAAGGAGATTTCCGTGGCTACTTCGTCCGTCAGCGGTACTTCGCCGAGTGCAATCTACAGTTCCCTGAATACGCGGGAGGCCGAGTCGCAGTCCGAGGTCGAGGAGGCGCAGAACCGCTTCCTGATGCTGCTCACCACGCAGTTGAAGATGCAGGATCCGCTGAGCCCTATGGACAACGCCCAGGTCACTTCCCAACTGGCGCAGATCAGCACGGTGGATGGCATCGCCCAGTTGAACGCCACGCTGGAACAATTGACGGCGAGCACTTCGGATACCCAGCACCTTCAGGCGACTTCTCTGGTGGATCGCGCCGTGCTCGTTCCCGGTTCGAGCCTGAACCTGGTCGAGGGCAAAGCGATGGGTGGCATCCAGCTCGAATCCGGTGCCGACGAGATGACGATCACGATCAAGGCGGCAAACGGCACCGTGGTGCATGAGATCAAGGAGTACGACATCGACGCCGGGATTTTCGAGTTCGTGTGGGAAGGCGAGAACTCGGCTGGCACGACGGTTGCTAAAGACGGGGCGTACTCCTACACGGTCAAGGCAGTGCAGGGGGGCAAGGCCGTCGTGAATACGGCACTTGAACTCGCTGTGGTCAACAGCGTGGAAAGGGTGAATGGCGTCACCAAACTGAATGTGGGCCAGACAGATCTGGTCACCATGAACGACATCAAGCAGATTTACTGATCGGGAGTTGAATCATGGCTTTCCAGCAAGGTTTATCGGGACTGAGCGTCGCTTCAAAGGCGCTCGATGCCATCAGCAACAACGTCGCCAACTCGACGACCGTGGGTTACAAGCAGTCCCAGGCACTTTTTGCCGACATCTACGCAACCACGCTCGGTGGTACCGGAGGCGCGTCGCAGATCGGTATCGGTTCGCGCGTCAACGGTGTCGCGCAACAGTTCTCGCAGGGCAATATCACGGTTACCAGCAATCCGCTCGATGTAGCCATCAACGGTGAAGGCTTCTTCCGGATGAGCGACAACGGCAGCATCCTGTACACCCGCAACGGACAGTTCTCGGTGGACAAGAGCGGCTACAT
This sequence comes from uncultured Methyloversatilis sp., assembly GCA_964555165.1. Lineage (GTDB taxonomy): Bacteria > Pseudomonadota > Gammaproteobacteria > Burkholderiales > Rhodocyclaceae > Methyloversatilis. The sequence continues at coordinate 8,270 of CAZKRN010000039.1, forward strand.
CGTCAATTCCTCGGGCTTCCGGCTCACCGGCTATGGCACCGATGCCGACGGCGAAATCGTCGTGACCACGCCGATCGATCTGCAGATCGGCAATGCCGCTACGGGCGCGCCCCCGCAGTCGACGACGGAATCGGCCATCGCCGTCACGCTCGATTCGCGTCTTTCCGCACCGGCGGTCACGACCTTCGATCCGGACGACACTTCGAGCTTCTCGTATTCGACTTCGCTTACTGCCTACGACTCGCTCGGCAATCCGCATGTGATGTCGATGTACTTCGTGAAATCGGCGACGGCCAACCAGTGGGCGCTTCATACGGCGCTGGACGGCACGGTCGATCCGACGCCCACCACCTTGACCTTCGACGGTTCGGGCGCGCTCACCAGCACGAGTGTGATCCCGCAGTCGTTTGCCGTGTCAACCGGTGCCACCAGCCCGCTCGTGTTCGACCTCGATGTGGCCGGTACGACACAGTACGGCGACGATTTCAGTGTGAACACGGTGAGTCAGGACGGCTATACCGCAGGTCGTCTGTCCGGCCTGAGCGTGTCGCCGGACGGCATCATCCAGGGGCGCTACACGAATGGCGAATCGCGCACACTTGGACAGGTTGTCATGGCCACTTTCCAGAACCCGGATGGCATGACCCAGTTGGGCGGCAATTCGTGGGCCGAAACGTCCTTCTCCGGGCCGCCCGCCGTGGGAGCCCCGGCCACGGGTAGCCGTGGCGGCCTGCAACCGGGTGCGGTCGAAGACTCGAACGTCGATCTGACGGCCGAACTGGTGAACATGATTACCCAGCAGCGCGCTTACCAGGCGAACGCACAGTCGATCAAGACACAGGACCAGATTCTGCAAACACTGGTGAACCTGCGCTGAGTCCGCACTGGCCCGGCGGACAGCCCGGCGCTCGTTCCGTGCGTTGTCGGCGAAGCGCGGAGTCATCAAGAATGGATGGAAAACTGTCATGGACCGCCTGATCTACACCGCGATGACCGGTGCGAAATGGACGATGGAACGCCAGGCTTCGGTCGCCCACAATCTGGCCAACGCATCGACCACCGGCTATCGCGCGGAGGAACATCGCCTGCGCGCGGTGCCGGTGCAGAGCGAAGCGCTGGCCTCGCGCGCCTTCGTCATCGATGCCAGCGTCAAGAACGATTACACGCCGGGGCCCCTGCAGCAGACCGGTCGCGTCTACGACATGGCGATCCAGGGCACGGGCTGGTTCGCGCTGGCCATGCCCGACGGCAGCGAGGCCTACACGCGAAACGGTCACTTCCAGATCAGTCCGGCCGGCATCCTGCAGAACCACAACGGCATTCCGGTACAGGGTGAGACCGGCCCGATCACCATACCGCCGGATACCGAAGTCACATTGGGTTCGGATGGCACGCTGTCTACCGTGCAGCGCACCGGTGGCGCCAACCAGGTGAACCAGATCGGCCGGCTGAAGCTGGTCGATCCGCCGGAGAACACGCTCAAGCGCGGCGACGACGGCCTGTTCCGCAGTTCCTTGCCGGGGGCGCAGCCGCAGGCACAGAACGTGCGTGTCGCCGGTGGCTACCTGGAAGGCAGCAATGTGAATGTTGTCGATCAGGTGGTGTCGATGATTTCGCTGTCGCGCCAGTTCGAAATGCAGACCCGCATGATGCAGACCGCCGAGCGCAACGACCAGAGTGCAACGCAGATTCTGGGCAACAACTGACAACCGGAGTAACCGATCATGATCCGCTCGCTGTGGATTGCCCGCACCGGCATGGATGCACATCAGACCCAGCTCGATGTCATCACCAACAACCTCGCGAACGTCAGCACCAACGGTTTCAAGCGAGCACGCGCCGTGTTCGAGGACCTGCTGTACCAGACCATGCGCCAGCCCGGTGCCTTGAATACTGCGCAGAACACGATTCCGTCGGGCCTGCAGATCGGTACCGGCGTGCGACCGGTGTCGACCGAGCGCATCCAGACCCAGGGCAATATCCAGCAGACCGGCGGCACGCTCGATATCGCCATCCAGGGCGAGGGCTTTTTCCAGATCCAGATGCCGGACGGCACGCTTGCCTATACCCGCGACGGTGCCTTCCAGAAGGACGCGCAAGGCATCATGGTCACCTCAGGCGGCTTTCCGGTCCAGCCGGCGATCACCATTCCGCAGGACGCGGTATCGGTCACCATCGGTCGGGACGGTGTGGTCAGCGTGCTGCAGGCAGGCCAGACCGCACCGACGCAGATCGGCCAGATACAGCTCGCAACGTTCATCAACACTGGTGGCCTGCAGAGCGTTGGCGAGAACCTGTTCGTCGAAACGGCATCAAGCGGCGTGGCGACACCGAACACACCGGGGACGGCCGGTGCCGGCCTGCTCAATCAGGGCTATGTCGAAACGTCCAACGTCAACGTCGTCGAAGAACTGGTACAGATGATCCAGACCCAGCGTGCGTACGAGATCAACTCGCGCGCCATCCAGACTTCCGATCAGATGCTGGCTCGTCTGACCCAGATCTGATCCATTCGGCGAGACCTGATCATGGATACCCGACGCCTGTACCTTGCCGCCCGTTGTGCGGGCTTTGCCGCTGCGCTCGTGGTCGCGGCAATGCTTGCCGGTTGCATCGCCACCACGCCGCCTACGGCCGTGCATCAACCGATGAGCGTACGTCCGGAACCGCGGCCGCAGTATCAGACGAATGCCGGAGCCATCTATCAGCCAGGCGGTGTGCGTCCGCTGTTCGAGGATCGCAGGGCACGACTGGTCGGCGACACGCTGGTGATCAACATCACCGAGCGCACCCAGGCGGCGAAGAAGGCGTCCAGTTCCGCCGACCGCACGCAGGAGATCGACACCGGAGTGACCCGGATTGCCGGTCTGCCGCTGAAGAGCCTGCAGGGTGCCGGTGTGACGGCGGAAGGATCGAACACCTTTGCCGGCAAGGGTGCTTCGTCGGCGGACAACAACTTCACCGGCACGATCACGGTTACCGTGATCGAGGTTCTGCCGAACGGCAATCTGCTGGTGTCCGGCGAGAAGAAGGTCGCAATCAATCAGGGCGACGAGTTCATCCGTTTTTCCGGCGTTGTGAATCCGATCCAGGTCACTGCGTCCAACACGGTGCAATCGACCCAGGTCGCCGACGCACGCATCGAGTATCGCGCCAGCGGCTATATCGACGAAGCGCAGGTAATGGGCTGGCTGGGTCGCTTCTTCCTCAACTTCCTGCCGCTCTGACTGCGGGTTTGTGCGGAAATGGCCTCCATTTTCAAGTCATCGACAGCGACCGCGCGGGCGTATAACTGCAGCGACTGCCCGCACAGCTGCCCGGAGGACGAACCGACATGAAGCGCATCATTCCACTTCTGATCCTGCTTTCCTTCTTTGCCGCGCTGCCGGCCGGCGCCGAGCGCATCAAGGATCTGACGTCGCTGTCGGGCGTGCGCAACAACCAGCTCGTCGGCTACGGCATCGTGGTCGGGCTCGATGGCTCGGGCGATCAGACGACGCAGACGCCGTTTACCGTGCAGAGCATCGTGAACATGCTCGGGAACATGGGGGTGACCTTGCCGCCCGGTCAGAACCTGCAACTCAAGAATGTGGCTGCGGTCATGGTGACCGCAAGCCTCCCGCCCTTTGCACGACCGGGCCAGGCGATCGACGTGACCGTCTCGTCGATGGGCAACGCGAAAAGCCTGCGCGGCGGTACGCTGGTCATGACCCCGCTCAAGGGTGCCGATGGCCAGATCTATGGCATCGCTCAGGGCAATGTTGTCGTCGGTGGAGCCGGTGCGTCGGCGGGCGGTGCTTCGGTCACCATCAATCACCTGTCGGTCGGGCGCATTGCCGGAGGCGCGACCGTCGAGCGCGCCGTACCCACCGCGGTCGGTGAGGGCGAGTTCATTCATCTGGAAACCCATGTCACCGACTTCGGCACGGCACAGCGCATCGTCGATGCGGTCAATGCCAGCGCCGGCCCGGGCACCGCCATGGCCATCGATGCACGACGCATCCAGGTCCGCGCGCCGCTGGACCCGAACCAGCGCGTCTCCTTCATGAGTCGCATCGAGAATCTCGACGTCACACCCGCCCAGCAGGCCGCGAAGGTGATCGTCAATTCGCGCACCGGTTCCGTGGTGATGAATCAGGCGGTGACGCTGGATAGCTGTGCCGTCGCCCACGGCAATCTGTCGGTCACGGTCAGCGCCGAGCCGGTGATCAGCCAGCCGCCACCGATGTCGAACGGGCAGACCGTGGTGGCCGAGCGCAACCAGATCGACATCCAGCAGGAAGGCAGTGCGCTGATCAATGTCAAGAAGGGCGCCAACCTGTCCGAGGTGGTGCGGGCGCTGAATGCGCTGGGCGCCAATCCGCAGGATCTCATCATCATCCTTCAGGCGATGAAGGCCGCTGGCGCGCTGCGCGCCGAACTGGAAGTGATCTGATGGAAAACGCCGCGCTCAACACGCTGGCCGCCGACGTGCGCGGGCTGGATGTGCTGCGCCGTGCTTCGCGCGACAATTCGCCGGAAGCGCTGAAAGCTGCGGCCAGGCAGTTCGAAGCCATGTTCCTGCAGGTGGTGATCAAGTCAATGCGCGAGGCATCGCAGGGCGACGAACTGTTCGGCGGGCAGGAGAGCCGGATGTACCAGGACATGCTGGACCAGCAGTGGGCACAGGTCATTGCCGAAGGCGGCGGCACCGGTCTGGCGCGCGTGCTGGAGCAACAGCTCTCGGCCAGTTTCCGCACGACCGACACCTCGGTCACGCCGGCACTGAAGCCACTGTCCGAAGCCGGTCTGTTCCAGGGCGTGCCCGACATGCCGCCGGCGGCAAGGTCTGCCGCCTTGCGGCAGAGTCTGCAGGGTGGCGAGGCCGGCACGACCGGACTGGATGCCGCCCTGACCGCATTGACGCCTTCCTCGGGCCGCGATGCGCCTGACCATGCACGTGCCTTCGTCGAGAAGGTGTGGCCGGCGGCCGTTGCGGCCAGCCGCGAAACCGGCATTCCCGCACGCTTCCTGGTCGCGCAGGCAGCCCTGGAGACGGGCTGGGGGCGTGCCGAACTCAAGGCCACCGATGGCGCGCCGAGCCATAACCTCTTCAACATCAAGGCGGGAAGCCAGTGGTCGGGGCAGACGGTGACCGTGGCCGCCAGCGAGTTCATCGATGGTCGCTGGACCACGCAGAACGACGCCTTCCGTCGATATGGTTCGTACGAAGAAAGCTTTTCCGACTATGCGCGTCTGCTGAAGAATCAGCCGCGCTACGCGCCGGTGCTTGGAACACAGGATGCGGCAAGCTTTGCGCGCGGCCTGCAACAGGCCGGCTATGCGACCGATCCGGCCTACGCGGACAAGCTGCAGCGCATCATCAACGGTCCTTTGCTGCGCGCGGCTCTGTCGGGCTGATTCCGGGTTCGGGCAGCAGTTCCAGACAGCGTTGCCGGATCGCCGCGGCCTGGCGCCCCGCACCCGCTTCCACCAGCAAGCGCTCGCACAGCCGCAAGGTTCCAAGCAGGGATGCTTCGTCGGTTGCCGCCCTCAACTGCGGCATGAGGTCCGAGGTCCGGCCACGCAGTGCGCGTTCCATGGCCTCGATCAGGTAGAGGCGCGCCAGCGCCAGCGAACGGCGACCGGCGACGGTGGCGGTCGGACGGCATTCGAGCAGTCCCAGACTCAATAGCCGGGCCGCCGCCGCCTCGCCTTCGGGGAATGACTTGCCGGCATGGCCGAGCACGGCAAACAGGGCGGCAAAATCCTGCCGGCCATCGGTGATCACGAGCAGTGTCCGCTCCAGCGCGGTCAGGCCGAGCGCCCGTTCCACCATCTCGCGGCGCCCCGCCGTGGTCTTGAAAGCCACGTCGGTGGCCGATGGACGGTGGGAAGGAGCTGACATGCCCGCACTATCTCAGGCTTGTGTGACAGCAGTTTGAGCGATCTGGCAGAGCTCTTGCTTTAGAGGGTCAGGACACTTTGGAAAGACCCCGATCATGGGCACCCAGCTCTACAGCATAGGCATCACCGGTCTCAACGTTGCCCAGGCGGCGCTGGCGACCACCGGTCACAACATCACGAATGCTTCCACGGCCGGCTACACCCGTCAGCAGGTGGTCATCACGACCAATGACGCGCAGCTCACGGGCGCAGGCTTCTTCGGTCAGGGCGCCAAGGTCGATACGGTCAAGCGCATTTACAGCCAGTACCTGACCGCGCAAGTGATGGAAGCCAACACGCAGAGCGCGCAGTTCACGGCCTACTCCGAGCAGATCAGTACGCTCGACAATCTGCTCGCCGATGCCGACGCGGGCCTGTCGCCCGCGATGAGCGCGTTCTTCGATGCGGTGCAGAGCGTCACGGCCTCGCCCTCCTCGCTGGCCGCCCGACAGTCGGTGCTGTCGGCCGCCGAAGCGATGACGGCCCGTTTCAATGCCATCGACCTGCGCATGCAGAACATGCGCGATGGCCTGAACACCGAGGTCGTCGGATCGGTACAGCAGATCAATGAGCTGTCGGAGCAGATCGCCCGCTACAACGACCAGATCGTGATCGCGCAGTCGACCATGGGCGAGACCCGGCTGGCCAACGACTTGCTGGACTCGCGCGACCGGCTGATCTCCCAGCTCAACGAGATTGCCCGGGTAAGTCAGCTGCAGCAAAGCGATGGCGCGATCAATGTGTTCATCGGCAACGGCCAGCCGCTGGTGGTCGGGGGCAACGCGTTCGATCTCGCCGCATCGCCTTCGATCGAGGACCCACGCCGCATGGAGATCACCTACACCGCTCCCGGCGGGGCCGTCTTGAGACTGCAGGAATCCTCGATCACGGGGGGCAAGCTTGGCGGGCTGCTGTCCTTCCGCAGCGAGACCCTGGACGAGGCCCAGAACGCTCTGGGGCGGGTCGCCATCGCACTTGCGGAACAGTTCAATGCACAGCATCTGCTCGGGCAGGATCTGAACGGTGCGCTCGGCACCAGCTTCTTCAACGTCCTGTCGGGCAGTGCATTGCCTGCGAGTACCAACGACCAGGTGGCCGCAGCTGCGGTCAACGTCACCATCGACGACTCCTCGCAGCTGACGACCAGCGATTACCGTCTCCGCTATGACGGAAGCAATTACACGCTTACCCGACTGTCCGACAATCAAGTCTGGACATCGGCTACGTTGGGAGGCTTGCCGCCGGCGGGCAGCCCGCAGGGTTTCACGCTGGACTCCGGCGCCACCACGATGGCCGCCGGCGACAGCTTCCTCATCCAGCCGACGCGCACCGGTGCCGGAGACATCCGGACCGTGCTCACGGATCCGCGCATGCTCGCAGTCGGTATGGCGGTCAGTACGTCGACAAGCCTTGCGAACACGGGTAGCGGAAGCATCAGTGCGGGCGTGGTCACCTCGACCACCGGTCTGCCGCTCGCCGGCGCCATCACGCTCACTTTCGATTCGGGCACCAACACCTTCGTCGTGTCCGGTGGTCCGGGGGGCACGCTGTCCTATGACCCGGCAACCGACAGCGCGGGCGCGGAATTCACGTTTGCAGGTCAGGGTGGTTTTACCTTCGAGATATCCGGCACACCGCGCGACGGCGACGTTTTCACGATTCAGGCCAACTCTGCCGGACAGGGAGACAACCGCAATCTGCTGGCGCTCGCCGCGTTGCAGGCCTCCGAAACAATGGCGGGTGGCACCACCGGCTTTCAGGGTGCGTATGCACAGATGGTGGCAAACGTCGGCGCCCAGGCGCGCGAGGTGAACGTGAATCAGGAGGCGCAGACCGTGCTGCTCGACCGGGCGATCGAGGCGCAGCAGTCGCTGTCCGGCGTCAATCTCGACGAGGAAGCGGCAAACCTGCTCCGCTATCAACAGGCCTACCAGGCTGCAGGAAAGATGATGGAGATCGCGAGCCGCCTGTTCGATACCGTGCTGCAACTGGGTGGTTGAGGAGAGTAGTGATGCGCATATCGACAAACACCATTTACGACGCGGGTTCGTCCAACCTGCTGCGTCAGGCGAACGACCTTTTCACTTTGCAGCAGCAACTGTCGACGGGGCGTCGCATGCTGGCACCGTCCGACGATCCGGTGGCTTCCTCCCGCGCGCTGGAAATCGATCAGTCGAAAGCGATGAACGACCAGTTCGCGGCGAACCGCCGCGATGCAACCAGTGCTCTCGGTTTTGCCGAGGCGCAGATCGACATCGCCAGCGACCTTCTTGGCGCGGTACGCGAGCGTCTGGTGCAGGCGGGCAATGCGCCGCTGACCGACAGCGACCGCAAGACCGTTGCGACCGATCTCCGTGCCATGTTTTCCGAACTGCTGGGTATCGCCAACTCGCGGGATGCTTTCGGCGATTATCTGTTCAGTGGCTACAAGAGCGAAACGCAACCGTTTGCCGGCGGGGTGGAGGCTGGCGTGATCTACTCCGGCGACGACGGTCAGCGTGAAGCTCAGGTCGCCACCAATCGGCGGCTGGCGATCAGCGACTCGGGTGCGTCGATATTCATGCGGGTACCCGCCGGCAACGGCTACTACTCGTTGTCGCCCGGCGCGGGCAATCAGGGCACCGCGGTGTTCGATGCCGGAACCGTGACCGATATGAGCGCCTGGCTCGACCCGGCCAATCCGGGCAGCTTCGACGTCGTATTTGCCGTCAGCGGCGGTGTGACTACCTACGACATCATCGACAACGTCAGCGGCAATTCGCTGCTGACGGGTGCGGCACCCGCCGGTGCCCCGCTGCCGCGCACCTACCAGACCGGCGACGTGATAGCGCTGCAATCCACCGGCGCCGAGCCTGCCTTCGACTTCGGAGCGAGTTTCTCCCTCACCGGCGCGCCGGCCGACGGCGACCATGCGTCGCTGCAGATCAGCGCCTCGCAGAGCGTGTTCGAGACGCTGGGCGCGGCCATCCTCGCCCTTGAGCAACCGGCGGACGGCAGCGAGGTGAGCTTTGCCAGGCTGAGCAACGCCATCGGCGCTTCCATCACCGGCATCGATCGGGCCACCGATACTTTCCTGACCACTCGCTCCCGCATCGGTGCTCGCAGCTCCGAACTGTCCGCGCTTGACGAATTGGGTGACGACGTGAATCTTCAGTTCGAAACCTCACTGTCCACACTGCGCGATCTGAACTACACCGAAGCGATCAGCAAGCTCACCCAGGATCTGGCCTATTTCGAGGCAGCGCAGCAGTCCTTCCTGAAGGTGTCCGGGCTTACGCTGTTCAACTACATCGGAGCGTGATCATGGCAATGCGCAAGCTGGTATCGAGTCTTGCGGTCGCGCTTGCCCTGGCCGGCTGCTCGTCGCTGGACCGCACCTTGCCCAGCTCGGGCAGCATCATTCCCGATACGGCGATCAAACTCACGCCGGGCTACACGACGACGCCGGAGAAGCTGATCTATTTTGCCGGCGCCGCCTACATCGCCTACGTGATCCTGGATCCCATGGCTCCGAACTGGGAAATCGAAGAGGCGAAGCTGTCGGACGACACTTACTATCTGGGCATGAAAAAAATGCGCATCCGTGCCGGGGGGGAGGGCGAGGCCCTGATGGTGTTCCGGCGGCGCGCCGAGAAGCTGGCTCGCACGGGTGGCTATGCCGGCTACGACATCGTCAGCTACAGCGAAGGCATACAGTCGGATCTGGTTGCCCAGCGTACCGGTGAGGGGGTCATTCAGTTGCGGCGCGGCATCCAGTAGGCGCAGTGGCGGGCGGGCACCTGCCGCTGCGCTACACTTCCGCCGATGCCGCTTCCCTACTGGCGACTGTCCGCCTACTACCTCTTCTATTTCGCCTTCGTCGGCGCCTTCTCGCCCTATTTCGGGCTTTACCTGTCCTCGATCGGCTTTTCTGCCGCCGACATCGCCGTCGTCATGTCGCTCATGCAGGTGATGCGCATCGTCGCACCCGGCATGTGGGGCTGGCTGGCCGACCGCGTCGGCGCACGAACGCCCATCATCCGTGGCGCCGGGGCGGCCAGTCTGGCCGGCTTCCTCATCTTCTTCGCCACCGAGAGCTTTGCCGGTGTATTCGCGGCGATGGCGCTCATGTCCTTCTTCTGGAGCGCCTCGCTGCCACTGGTCGAGGCGCTCACGCTGGAGCACCTGAAATCGAAGGTGGCCCGCTACGGCGCCATCCGCGTATGGGGCTCGATCGGCTTTGTCATCACCGTGCTCTTGCTCGGTGAAATGCTGGATCGCACCGGGCTGCGCGCCGTGTTGTGGGCCTGCAGCCTGATCCTGGCCGGCATCTGTCTGTTTGCCGTCAGCCTGCCGGAAGCGCCGGAGCACGCCGACCGGCCGCGCGCAAGCGAAGGCCTGCGCGACATCCTGCGTCGCCGTCCGGTCGCCGGCCTGTTCGGCGCAGCCTTCTTCATGAGCTGTGCACACGGTGCGCTGTATGTTTTCTATTCCATCCACCTGGACGAGCACGGTTACAGCAAGAGCGTGATCGGCGGTCTGTGGACATTGGGTGTGCTGGCGGAGATCGGTGTTTTCCTGTGGATGCCGTCGCTGATGCGCCGCTTCACGCTGCGCTCCATGCTGCTGGCGGCGCTGGCCGCAGCAGTGCTGCGCTTCTCGATGATAGGCTGGCTGGCCGACTCGCTGGTCTGGCTGCTTCTGGCGCAACTTCTGCACGGACTGACGTTCGGTGCCTTCCACGCCAGTTCCGTGGCTGCGCTGAACCAGTGGTTCGATGCCCGTCAGCAAGGTCGGGCGCAGGCGCTGTACGGCAGCGTCTCCTTCGGCGCCGGTGGCATGGTGGGCGGGTTGATCAGCGGCTGGATGTGGGCACCGCTTGGCGGTGGCTGGGCCTTCGTGTCCGGTTCGCTGTTCGCGCTGGCCGGATGCCTGCTGCTGGCGCGCATGTGGCCGGCCGGCGAAGCAGTCGGAAGCCGCTGATCGTTGCCGGCTGGATGCTGCGCCGCAAGGTTATAATCCGCGGTTTCGCTGATCAGCCGGAATCGTTGCAATGGCGCAAACGCTGTACGACAAGCTGTGGTCCAGTCACGTGGTGCATACCGAGGAAGACGGTACCGCACTGCTCTACATCGACCGCCATCTGGTGCATGAAGTGACCAGTCCGCAGGCCTTCGAAGGTCTGCGTCTGGCCAATCGCAAACCGTGGCGCGTCGATTCGATCGTTGCCACCGCCGACCACAATGTTCCGACCGACCGGTCGGAACAGGGCATTGCCGATCCGACCTCGCGCGCGCAGGTCGAAACGCTGGACGACAACATCCGCGCTTTCGGCGCACTGGCCTACTTCCCCTTCCGCGACAAGCGTCAGGGCATCGTGCATGTGATCGGCCCGGAGAACGGCGCCACGCTGCCCGGCATGACCGTGGTGTGCGGCGACTCGCACACCTCGACGCACGGCGCCTTCGGCTGTCTGGCGCACGGTATCGGCACCTCCGAGGTCGAGCACGTGATGGCGACACAGTGCCTGCTGCAGAAGAAGTCGAAGTCCATGCTCATCCGCGTCGAGGGAGAACTGGGCAAGGGCGTCAGCGCCAAGGACATCGCGCTCTACTTCATCGGCGTCATCGGCACCGCCGGCGGCACCGGCTACGCCATCGAGTTCGGAGGCTCGGCCATCCGCGGGCTGTCGATGGAAGGCCGCATGACCCTGTGCAATATGGCGATCGAGGGCGGCGCCCGCGCCGGCATGGTGGCGGTCGACGACACCACCATCGACTACCTGCGCGGCCGTCCGTTCTCGCCACGCGCCGAACAGTGGGACCGCGCGGTCGAGTACTGGCGCACGCTGAAGTCGGACGAGGGCGCGCAGTTCGACCGCGTGGTCGACATCGACGCCCGCAAGATCCTGCCGCAGGTGACCTGGGGCACGTCGCCCGAAATGGTGACCGACGTGCGCGGCCAGGTGCCGGCGCCGGAAGATTTCGCCGATCCGGTCAAGCGCGAGGGCGTGGCCCGTGCGCTGCAGTACATGGGTCTCACGCCGCGCACGCCGATAGACCGGATCCGCATCGACAAGGTGTTCATCGGTTCCTGTACCAATTCGCGCATCGAGGATCTGCGCGCTGCGGCCCGCGTGGTCGAGGGGCGTCGCGTGGCCGACAACGTGAAGCTGGCGCTGGTGGTACCGGGGTCCGGTCTGGTCAAGGCGCAGGCCGAGGCGGAAGGGCTGGACAAGGTGTTCAAGGCGGCCGGATTCGAATGGCGCGAGCCCGGCTGTTCGATGTGTCTGGCGATGAACGCCGACCGGCTGGAGCCGGGCGAGCGCTGCGCCTCGACCTCGAACCGCAATTTCGAAGGTCGCCAGGGTGCCGGCGGGCGCACCCATCTGGTCAGCCCGCAGATGGCGGCGGCGGCGGCGATCGCCGGCCGCTTCGCCGACGTGCGTGAAATCGTCTGAACGAGGAAGAGCAGACCATGAAGTGGATTGCCGTGATCCTGAGTGCGATGACCCTGATGCTGGCCGGCTGCAATACGGTCCAGGGCATAGGCAAGGACATCAGGAAGGGTGGCGAAGCCATCGAGAAATCCGCGAAGTAAGCGGCGGACCAAGGACAGTCATGAAAGCATTCACCCTACTCGACGGTCTGGTTGCGCCGCTCGACCGCGCCAACGTCGATACCGACGCCATCATTCCGAAGCAGTACCTGAAGTCGATCAAGCGTTCGGGCTTCGGCCCGACGCTGTTCGACGAGTGGCGCTATCTGGATGTCGGCGAACCGGGGCAGGACCATTCGAAGCGCCCGCTGAACCCGGACTTCGTGCTGAACCAGCCACGCTACCAGGGCGCCAGCGTGCTGCTGGTGCGCGAGAACTTCGGCTGCGGCTCGTCGCGCGAGCACGCGCCCTGGGCGATCGAGGACTACGGCTTCCGCGCCATCGTCGGCACCACCTTCGCCGACATCTTCTACAGCAACTGCTTCAAGAACGGCCTGTTGCCGATCCGCCTGCCCGAGAAGGAAGTCGAGCAACTGTTCCTGCAGTGCGCCGGCACGCCGGGCTACCGCCTGCACATCGACCTCGACAAGCAGGTGGTGGTGCGCCCGGACGGCCACGCCATCAAGTTCGACGTCGATGCCTTTCGCAAGTACTGCCTGATCAACGGTTTCGACGATATCGGCCTGACCCTGCGCCAGGCCGACAGGATCCGCGAGTTCGAAGCGCGGCGTCGCGTCGAACAGCCCTGGCTGTTCGCCTGACATGTGGTCGCGTGCGCGCAATGCGGTTGCACGCAGGGGCTGGCTGGCGTTCGTGCTGATGGGGATCTGTTTCTTCCTGTTCAGCCTGAATTCCTACAACCTGTTCTTCATTGCGCGCGCCAACATCGACCTCTGGCTGGAGCACGGACCGTCCGTCTGGCGGGAAGGCGCGGCACTGCAGGTGGGCGAGCTGATATTTTCGGGTTATCTGAGCCTGTTTTTCTATACGGGTTTCAAGCTTTGTGAACACCTTCTGGTGGCGCGCCTGAGTGGCGAAACGCCGGAGCACGATCAAGGAAGCAAATGAAAGTATGCGTACTGGCCGGTGACGGCATCGGACCCGAAATCACTGCCGAGGCACTGCGTGTGCTGGAGGCTCTGCGTTCAGACGGCCTGAAGATCGAATTCGAGCACGCGCTGCTCGGCGGCGGCGCAGTGGACGCCACCGGCGACCCCTATCCGGCAGCGACCTCGAAGCTGGCGCGCGAAGCCGACGCCATCCTGCTCGGCGCGGTCGGCGGTCCGAAGTGGGACAGCCTTCCGCGCGAACAGCGCCCGGAGCGCGGCCTGCTGCGCATCCGCGCGGAACTGGGCGTGTTTGCCAATCTGCGTCCGGCCATCCTTTACCCGGAACTTGCCAACGCTTCGTCGCTGAAGCCGGAAATCGTGTCCGGCCTGGACATCCTGATCGTGCGCGAACTGACCGGCGACATCTATTTCGGCCAGCCGCGCGGCATCGAAGTGCGTGATACCCCGTGGGGCGAACAGCGCGTGGGCTGGAACACCATGATCTACGCTGAAGAAGAGATCCGCCGCATCGGTCGCGTCGCCTTCGAAGCGGCACGCAAGCGTTCGAGGAAGCTGTGTTCGGTCGACAAGATGAACGTGCTCGAGTGCACCCAGCTGTGGCGTGAAGTCATTTCGGACATGGCCAAGGACTATCCGGACGTCGAACTGAGCCACATGCTGGTCGACAACGCGGCGATGCAGCTGGTGAAGGCACCCAAGCAGTTCGACGTGGTGGTGACCGGCAACATGTTCGGCGACATCCTGTCCGACGAGGCCTCGATGCTCACCGGTTCGATCGGCATGCTGCCGTCGGCCTCGCTGGACGCGAACAACAAGGGACTGTACGAGCCCAGCCATGGCTCGGCTCCGGACATCGCGGGCCAGGGCGTGGCCAATCCGCTGGCGACCATCCTGTCGGCGGCCATGATGCTGCGCTACAGCTTCGGCGACGAAGCGTCGGCGGTACGCATCGAGAATGCGGTACGCAAGGTGCTGGCCCAGGGCTACCGCACCGGCGACATCTTCGAACCGGGCACGACCCGGGCCGGAACGAAGCAGATGGGCGACGCGGTACTCGCGGCGCTGTAAGAGACGGACAAGGAAACGGACATGTTGAAGCTCGGTATGGTGGGTTGGCGCGGCATGGTGGGCTCGGTGCTCATGCAGCGCATGCGCGAGGAAAACGATTTCGCACTGGTCGAGCCGGTGTTCTTCACGACCTCCAGCGTCGGCGCCGCCGGCCCGGACGTGGGGCAGGGCAGCGCACCGCTGCTGGATGCGACCGACGTCGCCCAGCTGGCGAAGATGGACGCCATCATCACCTGCCAGGGCGGCGACTACACCAACGAGGCGTATCCGAAGCTGCGCGCCGCCGGCTGGAAAGGCTACTGGATCGACGCCGCCTCCGCGCTGCGCATGAAGGAAGACGCCATCATCATTCTCGACCCGGTCAACATGGGTGTGATCAAGGACGGTCTGGCGCGCGGCGTGAAGGACTACATCGGCGGCAACTGCACGGTCAGCCTGATGCTGATGGGCGTGGGCGCGCTGTTCTCGGCCGGTCTGGTCGAGTGGATGACGGCCATGACCTATCAGGCGGCCTCGGGTGCCGGTGCGCAGAACATGCGCGAACTGCTGTCGCAGATGGGCACGCTGCACAGTGCAGCCGAACCGATGCTGCAGGACAGCGCCTCGGCCATCCTCGACATCGACCGCGCGGTCACCGACAGCCTGCGCAGCTCCGGCTTTCCCACGGCGAACTTCGGCGCGCCGCTGGCCGGTTCGCTCATCCCCTACATCGACAAGGAACTGGAGAGCGGACAGAGCAAGGAAGAGTGGAAGGGTCAGGTGGAAACCAACAAGATCCTGGGCCGCAGTGGCGCGGACATCACGCCGATCGACGGCATCTGCGTGCGCATCGGCGCCATGCGCTGCCACTCCCAGGCGCTCACCATCAAGTTGAAGCGCGATGTGCCGCTCGACGAGATCGAAAGCATGATCCGCGAAGCCAACGCCTGGGTGAAGTTCGTGCCCAACCATCGTGAGGACAGCATGCGCGATCTCACACCCGCGGCGGTCAGCGGGTCGCTCGGCATTCCGGTCGGTCGTGTGCGCAAGCTCAACATGGGACCGGACTATCTTGGCGCGTTCACCTGTGGCGACCAGTTGCTGTGGGGCGCGGCCGAGCCCTTGCGCCGCATGCTGCGTATCGTGGTCGAAGCTTGATGGTTTGCACGCTGCGCGCGTTTTCATCGCCCGCAGCGTGTCGAAACGAACAGTTTCGCAACATAAAGCGACTGTTGAGCTTGCAGGGCTAAGACCATGATGTTATTTTGAGATTTGGGTTTTAGCGCGCGAGGAAACCGCGGTGCGTCATAGCGATAAAAAACATTCGATCCGCCTGCTGACCGCGCTGCTGTCGGCACTGCCGTTTGCCGCCGGTGCTGCCGGCCTCGGCAAGCTCACCGTTCAGTCCGCCATCGGCCAGCCTCTGCGCGCCGAAGTCGAGTTGTCAGCGACTGCAGACGAGTTGAGTTCCGTCTCGGCCAGACTGGCGTCTCCGAGCGCTTTCAAGCAGGCCGGCGTGGATTACGCGTCCAGTCTTTCCGGAGTGCGGGTTGCCGTCGAGAAGCGCGGCAGTCGCCCGGTGCTGGTGGTGACCAGCGACCGGGTCGTGAACGAGCCCTACCTCGACGTGCTGATCGAACTGAGCTGGGCTTCTGGACGTCTTGTCCGCGAATACACCTTTCTGCTCGACCCGGCCGACATGCCCCGCCCGGCGCCGGTCGAGCCGGTCGCCGTCGCGGATGCCCGTGCGCCGAAAGCGGTCGCCGCACCGCGCACTGCCGAGCCGCCGCGTGCTTCGATCGAGAACGGGTATGTGGTCAAACGGGGCGACACGCTGCATCGCATCGCGACCGAGAATGCGCTTCCGGGAGCAAGCCTCGACCAGATGCTGGTTGCCCTGGTCCGCGCCAATCCCGACGCCTTCGATGGCGGCAACATGAACCGCTTGCGTGCCGGTCGCATATTGAACATTCCGGACCAGGCGACAGTGGATTCGGTTTCGCCTCAGGAAGCGCGTCGCGTCGTGTCGGCGCAGAGCGCGGATTTCGCGGCTTACCGGGCGCGGCTCGCCGGCAGCGTCGCAGAACCCTCTGCCGGCGAGGCGAGCGGTCGCAGTGCGGGAGGCAAGATCGAGGCACGTGTCGAGGACAAGGCGCCGGCCGCTGCGGGCGATCAGGTGAAGGTGTCGAGATCGGCCGCCGACGGTGGCAAGGTCAGTGCACTGGAAGAAGAGGTGATCGCCAAGGACAAGGCCTTGAAGGAGGCGAACAGCCGTCTGGCCGAACTTGAGCGGAACGTGCGCGACCTGCAGAAGCTGGCCGAGCTGAAGAGTACCCCGCTTGCCGAGGCGCAACAGAAGGCTGCGGCGCCTGCGCCGGTACCTGCCCCGGCACCCGAATCGAAGGTCGAGCCCAGGACCGAACCCAAGCAAGCTGTTCCGGACCTGATCGCCGGTGCCCAGGAAAAGAAAGAGGCACCCGCCGCGGACAAGCCGGTGCCGGATCTGATCGCACTGGCGGATGACAAGGCACCCGCACCCGCACCCGCACCGGCACCGGTCGAACCACCCAAGGTCGAGGCGCCGCCAGCGCCGGCAGTGACCGAAACGGCGAAGGCGGATGCACCGCCACCGCCGTCCGACGTCGAACCTGAAGCGGCTGCGGAAGAGCCGGGTCTGCTGTCCGATCCGGGAACACTCGCCGGGTTGGGAGGTGTCCTCGTGCTGCTGCTCGGCTATCTTGGCTATCGCAAGTACAAGTCGCGGACGCCAGTGCCTGAAGTGGCGCCGCCATCGACAACCTCAGGCATGGAACAGGCGCCGGTGTCCACTTCGGTGATCGGGGCGACCGGTGGCGGCCAGAGTGTCGATACCAGCGCCAGTTCCATCCAGACCGATTTCAGCCAGTCTTCGTTGTCGTCCATCGATGCGGACGAAGGTGTCGATCCGGTGGCTGAGGCAGACGTCTATATGGCCTATGGCCGCGACGCCCAGGCGGAGGAGATTCTTCTCGAAGCGCTCAAGACCGAGCCGAGCCGTCATGCGATCCACCTCAAGCTGCTCGAAATCTACGCGCAGCGCAAATCGATCAAGCAGTTCGAGACGCTGGCGTCCGAACTCTACGCGCAGACCGGTGGCAAGGGCGCCGATTGGGAAAAGGCAGCACAACTCGGTCGCTCGGTCGATCCGTCCAATCCGCTCTATGGTGGCGACGGACGCGCAGCTGAACCCGACGTCGACGTCCAGGCAGCCATGGCCGCGACGGTCGTCGTCGGCGGTGCCGACAAGCTGCGCGACACCTGGACGCTTCCGGGCGATATCGGCCAGTTGGTGTCCGGTGAAAGCAGTGGCGACAATCTGGCCACGATAGCGCTCGATGCACCGGTTCTGCAGGAGAGTGCGGCGCCGGGGCAAGAGGATGTCAGCCTTGATTTCGATCTCGACGTTCCGCCCGCGGGACCGGCCCCGACCCAGGTTGGTGCCGCAACCACGATGACCAAGCCGGGCGAGGAATCCGACGGCGAATCGTCGCTCGACTTTGATCTCGGCCTCGACTTCACGACGGACAAGCCGGACTCCGAGAATGTGAGCACGCTGGTTCTGGAAAGAAATGTTCTCGATGCTGCAGAAGCGCAGACGCAGGAGGCGCCGGCCTTCGATCTGGACCTGTCGCTGCCCGACGCATCGGGACCATCGGAGGCGAGCGACGCGGCGGCCGTGGTCGATCTCGAACGCACCGATATCGGCAATCTGATCGATTTCAATTTCGACGCGACCGACATCGCAGCGCCTGCCGCACCTGCCGAGCCGGTGATCGACCTGTCGGACATCAATCTTGATCTGGGATCCGATCCGTCGACGCTGGCAACCGACGTCGTCGGCGATGTGGCAAAGGCACTCGAAGAGGCCGCTTCGATGGACGAGTTGCAGGCCTCGTCGGTGTCGACAGTGATCAACCCCGAAGACATGCTCGGTGGCGAGGAGCCGCCGCAGACGGCGGCCGAAGAAGCGGAAACCAAGCTGGAGCTGGCACGCGCCTATGAAGAGATGGGCGACAAGGAAGGTGCTCGCGAACTGCTGCAGGAGGTGGCGCGCGAAGGTACGGACGCCCAGAAGTCGCAGGCGGCCGACATGCTCTCGCGGCTTGCCTGACGCGGGTTGCAAGGTGCTCGCTGAAGCCGGCCCGCGTGGCCGGCTTTTTCGTTCGCATCCTGCACATTCGCCGACCGCGGTATGCTCGGCGGCCCGACCCCGTCCCCGTCCCGTCCTCGTACTCAGCGCGCGCCGATTCCGATGCGTACTCACGATGCCATGCGCCCGCAACTGCATTCGGCCACCTGGCTTGCCTTGTGGCTGTTATGGCTGATCGCCGGCCAGACGGACGCATCGCCGAAGCAGGAGATCTGGGTGGTCGTATCGCTGCTGGCCGCCGTTCTGGGCGCATTCGGCCATGTGCTGAGGCTGCTGCGTCGTTTGCGCTGGCTCTTTCTCGTGATGGCGATCACCTTCCTGTTCGGAACGCCCGGCCGGTTGCTGGTCGACGACCTCTCCGGCGGGCCGACGGTCGAAGGTCTGCATGCGGCGTTGCGTACCGGACTGCATCTGGCCGCGATGGCCGGATGCGTGGCCGTGCTGTTGCGGGCGATGCCGCTGCCGGCGCTTGCCGGCGCCATGCATCGCATCCTGCACCCGATATCGGCGGGACGCCCCGGACCGGACAGTTTTGCACTCCGTCTCCAGCTCGTATTGCGCGATCTCGAGCACATTCCGGCGCGTGGTCGCTGGCGCGAGTGGCTGGCGCCGGTTGCCGAATCGGCCCCGCTTGCGGTGGAACCGTGCCCGCCATTCGCGCGTGCCGATGTACTGGCGATAACACTCGGTCTGTGCGCCTGTGTGCTGTGGATCTACCGGGGTTGATGCGGTGAGGATAGCGTTGGGCGTGGAATACGACGGGTCGGCGTTCAATGGCTGGCAATCGCAGGCAGCCGGGGTCACCGTGCAGGACACACTCGAAGGTGCGCTGACCGGGATTGCCGCGCATCCCGTGCGGGTGCAGGCCTGTGGACGCACGGATGCGGGGGTACACGCGACAGCACAGGTCGTGCACTTCGATACCGGCGCAACGAGACCCGACAACGCCTGGGTGCGGGGTTGCAATGCATTGCTGCCCCCGGCGGTCGCGGTTCGCTGGGCGCAGCCGGTTGACGACGACTTCAACGCCCGCTTTTCGGCCTGTTCCCGCAGCTATCGCTATCTGCTGTACAACAGTCCGGTCCGTCCGGCGCTGGCGGCCGCCCTCATCGGATGGTTCCATCGGCCGCTCGATGTCTGCCGCATGGCGGAAGCGGCAGCGGTGCTGGTGGGCAGACACGACTTCTCGGCCTTCCGGTCGTCCGAGTGCCAGGCGGGAAGTCCGGTGCGAACGATGACGCGGCTCGACGTCCGGCGTCGTGGAGACTGGATATGCGTCGATCTGACGGCGAACGCTTTTCTTCATCACATGGTGCGCAATATCGTCGGCGCACTGGTCGAGATCGGATGTTCGCGCCGCGGCACTGACTGGACACGCGAACTGCTTGCACTGCGTGACCGACGTCTGGCGGCGCCCACCTTTTCCGCTGCCGGACTCTATCTTGTCGGCGTGGGCTACGATGCGCGCTGGGGATTGCCGGCGGACGGCCTCAACCGGCTGCCACCCGTCGGCCCGGCAGACTGATGACAGGAATCAATGTGCGAAGAACCCGCATCAAGGTGTGTGGTTTCACCCGGGAAGCCGATCTGGACGGCGCGCTGGCGCTCGGCGTCGACGCCGTCGGCTTCGTTCTGTATCCACCCAGCCCGCGCGCCGTCGACGTGGCGCGGGCTGCGCTTCTGGCGTCGCGGGTACCGCCCTTCGTGTTCCGTGTCGGTCTGTTCGTCAACGAGGCGCCTGAAGTGGTGGCACTTGCGGCGCGAACGGCCCGGCTGGACCTGTTGCAGTTTCACGGCGACGAAGGCCCGGAGTACTGCGAACGCTTTGGCCTGCCCTACATCAAAGCGGTCCGGGTAAGGCCGGAAACGGATTTGCTAGAATGCGCAGATCGTTTCCGCGGCGCGCGGGCATTGCTGCTGGACGCCTGGTCGGAAGCATGGGGTGGTTCGGGCAAATGCTTCGACTGGAGCCTGATCCCGCCGTCCCTGCCGCTGCCGCTCATCCTGTCTGGAGGGCTTGATCCGGACAACGTGGCCGAGGCGGTTGCACGCATACGGCCGGCAGCGGTCGATGTCAGCAGTGGCGTGGAGTGCGGCAGCGGAGCAAAGGGAATCAAGGACGTCGCCAGGGTGGCGGCCTTCATATCAGGAGTGGAGCATGGGGAAGCAAGATCTGCCGGTTGAGGTATCCGCCTCGGCCTACAACTATCCGGACGCTCTGGGCCATTTCGGGCCTTACGGCGGTGTTTTCGTCGCCGAAACCCTGATCGCCGCGCTCGACGAACTGCGCATCGAGTACGAGAAGCTCAAGGATGACCCGGCCTTCCGTGCCGAGTACGCATACGAGCTGAAACACTATGTCGGCCGGCCCAGCCCGGTCTATCACGCCCGGCGGTTGTCCGACCACTGTGGCGGCGCGCAGATCTACCTCAAGCGCGAAGACCTGAATCACACCGGCGCGCACAAGATCAACAACGTGATCGGTCAGGCCATGGTGGCCAAGCACATGGGCAAGCCGCGCGTGATCGCGGAAACCGGTGCCGGACAGCATGGCGTGGCCACGGCCACCATCGCCGCCCGTCTGGGCATGGAGTGCGTGGTCTACATGGGCAGCGAGGACGTCAAGCGCCAGGCGGCCAACGTCTATCGCATGAAGCTGCTCGGTGCCACCGTGGTGCCGGTCGAATGCGGCTCCAAGACCCTGAAGGACGCCCTGAACGAAGCGATGCGCGACTGGGTCACCCATGTCGCCGACACCTTCTACATCATCGGTACGGTTGCCGGCCCGCACCCCTACCCGATGATGGTGCGCGATTTCCAGAAGATCATCGGCGAAGAGTGCCTGTGGCAGATGCCGGAAATGATCCAGCGCCAGCCGGATGCCGTGATCGCCTGCGTTGGTGGGGGATCGAACGCGATGGGTATCTTCTACCCCTATATCCCCTATCCCGACGTGCGTCTGATCGGTGTGGAGGCGGGCGGTCATGGTCTGGCCAGCGGGCAGCACTCGGCCTCCCTCACCGCCGGACGTCCCGGGGTGCTGCACGGTAACCGCACCTATCTGCTGCAGGACGAGAACGGCCAGATCACCGAAACGCACTCGGTATCGGCCGGCCTCGATTACCCCGGCGTGGGCCCGGAGCATGCCTGGCTCAAGGACACCGGTCGCGCCGAGTACGTCACCATCAATGACGACGAAGCGCTCGACGCCTTCCATCGCATGTGCCGTACCGAAGGCATCATCCCGGCGCTGGAATCCTCGCACGCGATTGCGTACGCGATGAAGCTGGCGGCGAGCATGCCGAAGGACGCGGCCATCCTGGTGAACCTGTCCGGGCGTGGCGACAAGGACATGCACACCGTGGCCGAGAAATCCGGCATCAAGTTCTGACGCGTTCCCGATCAACCTGTTGCCGGTCGGGGCGTGCAAGCGGCCCGGCCGGTGGTTTCAATAAATGTCCCGAATCGCTTCCACCCTGTCCGCACTCGAATCGGCCGGCCGCAAGGCGCTGATTCCATTCATCACCGCGGGTGATCCCGATCTTTCGCTGACCGTGCCGCTGATGCACACGCTGGTCGATGCCGGCGCCGACATCATCGAGCTTGGCGTCCCGTTTTCCGACCCGATGGCCGACGGCCCGACCATCCAGCGCTCGTCCGAGCGCGCGCTGCTGAAGAAGGTATCGCTGCGCAACGTGATTGCAGCGGTGGCCGAGTTCCGTACCACCGACACACGTACGCCGGTGGTATTGATGGGCTACGCGAACCCGATCGAGGCGATGGGCGTGGACGCCTTTGCCGAGGCGGCGTCCAGGGCGGGCGCCGACGGCGTGCTGGTGGTCGACTATCCGCCGGAAGAGTCGCACGACTTTGCCTCCAAGGTGCGTGCGCTCGATCTGGACGTAATCTTCCTGATCGCACCCACCTCGACCGAGAAGCGGATCCAGGCGGTGGGCGAGATCGGCAGCGGCTACATCTATTACGTATCGCTGAAGGGCGTCACCGGCGCCGGCCACATCGATGTCAGCGAGGTGGCCGGGCGCATTCCGGCCATCCGCAAGGCGGTGGGCATGCCCGTGGGCGTGGGCTTCGGCATCCGGGACGGCGCGTCCGCAAGAGCCTTGTCGGCTGTGGCCGACGGTGTGGTCATCGGCAGTCGCATCATCGAGGAAATCGAAGGCAGCCCGGCGGATCAGGTACTGTCCCGCGTCAGGGCACTGGTCGGCAGTATCCGCCAGGCAATGGATAGCCAGGAGGTCACGGCATGAGCTGGTTGCAGAAACTTCTCCCCCCGAAAATCAACCGCAGCGATGCGGCCGGCCGCAAATCGGTTCCGGAAGGCCTGTGGTCCAAGTGTCCGGCCTGCGAGGCGGTGCTCTACACGGCCGATCTGGCGGCGAATCAGAACGTCTGCCCCAAGTGCAATCATCACTCGCGCGTGCGCGCCCGCGCGCGTCTCGACGGTCTGCTCGACCGCGAAGGCCGGTTCGAGATCGGCAACGAGGTGATGCCGGTCGATCCGCTCAAGTTCCGCGACAGCAAGCGCTACGCCGACCGTCTGAACGCGGCGGCTGACGACACCGGAGAGGGCGACGCACTGGTGGTCATGCAGGGCGCGATCCGGACGGTACCGGTCGTGGTCGCCTGTTTCGAGTTCGAGTTCCTCGGTGGTTCGATGGGTTCGGTCGTCGGCGAGCGCTTTGTCCGCGGTGTGCGGCTGGCGGTGGAACAGCGCCTGCCCTTCATCTGCATCGCCGCCAGCGGCGGCGCACGCATGCAGGAAGGCTTGTTCTCGCTGATGCAGATGGCCAAGACAACGGCTGCGCTGACCCAGCTTTCGCAGAACCGTCTGCCCTTCATTTCGGTGCTGACCGACCCGACCATGGGTGGCGTGTCCGCCAGTTTCGCCTTCATGGGTGACGTGGTGATCGCCGAGCCGGGGGCACTGATAGGCTTCGCCGGCCCGCGCGTGATCGAGCAGACGGTGCGCGAGAAGCTGCCGGAAGGTTTCCAGCGCGCCGAGTTCCTGCTGGAGAAGGGCGCTGTCGACATGATTGTGGACCGCCGCGAACTTCCGGACCGCATTGCCGGGCTGCTGGCGGCGCTCCAGCGCATGCCGGCGCTGGCAAGCTGAGCCGGCTTCGCCTACTATCCGCGTCCGCCCAGATCCGGCTTGCCCAGCCCATTCATGTATTCGACCCTGCCCGAGTGGCTGCAGCATCTTGAAAGCCTGCACCCGAAGGCGATCCAGCTCGGGCTGGATCGCGTACTGAGCGTCAGGCAGGCGCTCGGCGTTGTGCAGAAGGTGCCTGTGTTCGTCGTCGGCGGCACCAATGGCAAGGGGTCGACCTGCGCCATGCTGGAGCGCATCCTGCGCTGCGCCGGCTACCGCGTCGGCACCTACACCTCGCCACACCTGCTGGCCTACAACGAGCGCGTACGCATCAATGGCGAGCCGGCCAGCGACGAAGCGCTGTGTCAGGGCTTTGCAGAAGTCGAACGCGCGCGGGGCGACACCGCGCTCACCTATTTCGAGTTCGGCACGCTGGGTGCCTGGCAGGTGTTCGAGCATGCCGCTCTCGACGTGATCGTGATGGAAGTCGGCCTCGGCGGCCGGCTGGACGCGGTCAATGCTTTCGACGCCGACTGCGCCATCGTTACCAGCGTCGATCTGGATCACATGGAATATCTTGGCGACACGCGCGAGCTGATCGGCCGCGAAAAGGCCGGCATCTTCCGTGCCGGTCGCCCGGCCATCGTCGGCGACCCGATGCCGCCGCAGAGCGTCATCGATTACGCGGAGTCGATCGGCGCCGTGCTGAAGATTTCCGGGCGCGATTTCGGTTTCGGTGGCGATCGCCAGCAATGGGGTTACTGGCGCCGTGAGCCGGACCGGCTGGTCAAGCGCGGTGGCCTGGGCTATCCGGCCCTGCGCGGCGCGAACCAGCTGCTCAACGCGTCCAGCGTGATCACCGCGCTCGATGCGATGTCCGACCGCGTGCCAGTCTCCGTCGGCGATATCCGCCTCGGCCTCGCAACGGTCGAACTGCCCGGGCGTTTCCAGGTCATGGCAGGGCGGCCTTCGGTCATCTTCGACGTCGCGCACAATCCGCACGCGGCGTCGGTTCTGAACGAGAATCTGTCGAACATGGGCTTCTACCCGGAGACCTGGGCCGTCATGGGCATGCTGCGCGACAAGGACATCGGTGGCGTGCTCGAGCGGCTCAAGGGGCGGGTCGATCACTGGATGCTGTGCGATCTCGGCGGCCCGCGCGGAACGCCCGCTTCCGATATTGCTGCCATCATCGCGGAACGCGGCATTCCCGGTTCAGTGCATACCCATGCCTCGCCGGTCGAAGCCTGGCGTGCGACGAGGGAGCGCGTGGGGGGCGATGATAGAATCGTGGTGTTCGGGTCTTTCCTGACCGTGGCTGAAGTGATGCGCGACTATATGCAGTCGCCGCGGCCGCCGGTCGCCGGCCCCGCAACGCCGCCGCCCGCAGAGGGCTGATTCATCCGCTGGACTCTCCCCGAAGTGGCCTCGACCGATTCCGATCTGCAGACCGATCTCCGCAAGCGCGCCCGCCGAAGATTGCTGGGCGCCATCGCGCTGGCATTGACGGCGGCCATCGTCCTTCCCATCGTGATGGACCACGAACCGCGCCCGCCGGCACAGGACATTGCCGTGCGCATTCCGTCGCGTGAAAGCCTGCCGCCGCTTCCTTCGCCCTCGCGCGACGTGCGGCCGGATGCAGAGGTGGTGGAGCCGGCGCCGCCACCGGCACCGCCCGATTCCGAGCCGTCATCCACGAGCCGACCCGAGCTCTCCAGACCGCCGCAGACCTCTGCCAGGCCGGATGCGGTGAAGCCAGAAATGCCCCGGCCGGCGCAGCCGCAGCCGGAGGCACCTGCGCCGGTTTCGAAGCCGGAGGCCAGGGTCGAGGCCAAGCCCGCGCCCGGAGCAAACTCAGCGGAAGCCGCTCGCGCGGCCTCGCTTCTCGACGGCCGCGGTTCCACGACATCCTATGCGTTGCAACTTGGCGTATTCAGTGATTCGGCGAATGTCGAAAAGCTCAGGGCAAGGGCGAAGGCGCTCGGTTATCCCAGTTTCACCGAAGAGGTGAAACTGGCCAACGGCCAGCTGCGTACCCGCGTCAAGGTCGGACCCTTCCCGAACCGTGCGGCGGCGGAGGCGGCAGGGCGCAAGCTCGAATCCGCCGGCATGCGCTCGATGGTCACACCGCGTCCATGACGATTCTGGATTACATCCTGATCGGCATCGTGCTGCTGTCCACATTGATCGGGTTGATGCGCGGACTGGTGAGTGAGGTGATCGCACTGGCGGCCTGGGTTGTTGCCTTCATCGCCGCACGCCAGTTCGGAAATGACGCGGCGCTCCTTCTGACCGGTTTCCTGTCCGACCCCGGCTTGCTTGCAGTGGCCGGATTCGCCCTCATCTTCATAGTCGTGCTGCTGCTGTGCGGCGTGCTGCGGTGGCTGTTGCGCTCTCTCATCAAGGCGACCGGGCTGGACATTCCGGATCGCGTGCTCGGCGGTGTGTTCGGGCTGGCGCGAGCGGGACTTATACTGATGCTCCTCGTCGTGGGCGCAGCGCACACACCGGCAATCGAACAGCCCTGGTGGCGCTCCGCCGCACTGACGCCGCCTCTGGAGACGGCAGCCCTGGCCATCAAGCCCTGGTTGCCCGATGCGGTGGCGAAAAAGATTCGTTTTAAGGCCTGACCATCATGTGCGGAATACTCGGCGTCGTTGCCACCTCTCCCGTAAACCAGCTTCTGTACGACGGTTTGCTTGTGCTCCAGCATCGCGGTCAGGACGCGGCGGGCATCGCCACCGCGCAGGGTGCGAAGTTCCATATGCACAAGGGTTCGGGCCTGGTGCGTGACGCTTTCCGCACGCGCAACATGCGCAATCTGCAGGGCAACTGGGGCATTGCGCACGTGCGCTACCCGACGGCCGGTTCCGCCTACAACGCGGCCGAGGCACAGCCCTTCTACGTGAATTCGCCGTTCGGCATCATGCTGGCGCACAACGGCAATCTGACCAATTCGGAAGAACTGAAGCTGGACATGTTCCGCACCGATCTGCGGCACATCAACACCACCAGCGATTCCGAAGTGCTGCTCAATGTGCTCGCACACGAAATGATGCAGGCGCTGCGCGAGCGTCCGACCTTCGACCACGAAACCATTTTCCGCGCCGTGGCCGGCGTGCATCGCCGTTGCCGCGGTGCTTACGCGGTGGTGGCAATGATCGCGGGCTTCGGCCTGCTCGCCTTCCGCGATCCCTACGGCATCCGTCCGCTGGTGATCGGCAGGAACGAAGCGGCGCAAGGTACTGAATGGCTGGTGGCCTCTGAAAGCGTCGCTCTCGACACGCTGGGTTTCAAGCTGCTGCGCGACATCGCGCCAGGCGAGGCGGTGCTCGTTTCGCCGGAAGGCACGATGCGCACTCAGCAGTGCGCCGAGCATCCGAACTACGCGCCCTGTCTGTTCGAATACGTCTATCTGGCGCGTCCCGATTCGCTGATGGACGGCGTATCGGTGTACGAGTCGCGCGTCAAGATGGGCGAATTCCTTGCCCAGAAGATACAGCGCGATCACGCGGGTCTCCGGATCGACGCAGTCATCCCGATTCCCGATTCCAGTCGTCCGTCGGCGATGGAACTGGCACGTGTGCTCGACGTGCCCTACCGCGAGGGCTTCGTGAAGAACCGCTACATCGGGCGCACTTTCATCATGCCGGGGCAGGCGGTGCGTCGCAAGTCTGTGCGCCAGAAGCTCAACGCGATTACCCAGGAGTTCAAGGGCAAGGACGTGCTGCTGGTCGACGATTCCATCGTGCGCGGCACCACCAGCCAGGAAATCGTGCTGATGGCGCGCGAAGCCGGCGCGCGCAAGGTGTACTTTGCTTCCGCCGCGCCCCCGGTCCGCTTCGCCAATGTGTACGGCATCGACATGCCGACCCGCGACGAACTGATCGCGTCCAATCGTACCGACGACGAGATCCGCGAAGCCATCGGCGCCGACGAACTGATCTACCAGACGCTGGACAGGCTCAAAGCTTCGATCACCGCCTGCAATCCGTCGATCGAACAGTTCGAGACCTCCTGTTTCGACGGCTGCTACATCACCGGCGACGTGACCGCCGCCTATCTCGACGGCGTCGAGAACCAGCGCAAGGGCGCGCCCAAGCAGACCGACGAGGACGGCGGCCAGCTCGACCTGAACCTGGTGGCGTCGGAAGAGAACGCCTGATCGCTGCGGGCGCTTGACGTCCGCTGCGGACGGGCGCTAATGTCCGCTCACGCGCCGATTTGAATCCAGCTTGCGGGCGCGCGGGGCCCTCATCGACAGACGGAGGCCCCGGACAAATACGGCTAAAGCGGCGAAACGAACGTATCTGCGGAACCCGTTTTGCCTCCGAGGCGGAACGGGTTTTTGTTTTGCCGGCCCGGTCCTCTCCTCGCGCTTTGTTTTTGATCTTCCGCATGACCGGCTTTGCCGCCGGATGGAGCCCACCATGAGCAGCACAGACCGCGCGCCCTTCGACCCGGCGCAGTACGACCCCGAAACCGTCGCCGTGCGCGCCGGCATCGAGCGCAGCCAGTTCGGCGAACACGGCGAAGCCCTGTTCCTGACGTCGAGCTTCGTGTTCGACACGGCGGCCGAGGCCGCCGCCCGCTTTTCCGGCAATGCGCCGGGCAATGTCTACGCCCGCTTCACCAACCCGACGGTCACGATGTTCCAGGACCGCCTGGCGGCGCTGGAAGGCGCGGAAGCCTGCATCGCCACCAGTTCCGGCATGTCGGCCATCCTGTCGACGCTGATGGCGCTGCTGAAGAGCGGCGACCACATCATCGCGTCGCGCGGCATCTTCGGCTCGACCCAGCAACTGTTCGCGACCTATTTCGAGAAGTTCGGCGTCAGCACCACGCTGGTCGAGGCCACCAATATCGCCGCCTACCGCGCCGCGGTGCAGCCGAACACCAGGCTCTTCTTCATCGAGACGCCGTCCAACCCGCTGACCGAAGTGATCGACATCGCCGCGGTGGCCGAAGTCGCGCACGCGGCAGGCGCGCTGCTGGCGGTCGACAACTGTTTCTGTTCGCCGGCGCTGCAGAAGCCGATCGAACTGGGCGCCGACATCGTCATCCACTCGGCGACCAAATACCTCGACGGTCAGGGTCGCGTGCTCGGCGGCGCGGTGTGCGGTCGCAAGGCGGAAATGGACGAGGTATTGCGCTTCCTGCGTACTGCGGGCCCGACGCTGTCGCCGTTCAACGCCTGGGTCATCCTGAAGGGGCTGGAAACGCTGTCGATACGGATGCAGGCGCAGTCGGCCAACGCGCTCGAACTGGCGCGCTGGCTTGAGGCACAGGACTGGGTGGCGCGCGTGTTCTATCCGGGTCTGCCGTCGCACCCGCAGCACGACGTTGCGATGCGCCAGCAGAAGACCGGCGGCGCGGTGGTGGCGTTCGAGGTGAGAGGCGGTCGAGACGAGGCCTGGAAGCTGATCGACTCGACGCGCATGCTGTCCATCACCGCCAATCTCGGCGACACCAAGACCACCATCACGCATCCGGCAACCACCACGCATGGCCGCATTCCGCAGGAGGCGCGCGACGCCGCCGGCATTCGTGACAGCCTGATCCGGCTGGCCATCGGTCTGGAGTCGGTCGAGGACATGAAGCGCGATCTCGGTCGCTGGAGGAGCTGATGGCCGTCTCTTCTCCGCGACGCCGGGCGCCGCGATGCGACCTGACCGCGCGCGGGCGATGACCGGCATGCCGCGCCACATTGCCCTGGTCCCCGCCGCCGGCAGCGGCAGCCGCTTCGGCGCGCAGATGCCGAAGCAATACCTGCCACTGGCCGGCCAGCCGCTGATCCGTCACGCGCTGGCCACGCTGTGCGCTCACCCGCGCATCGACCGTGTGGTGGTCGTGCTGGCACCGGAAGACCTGTACTGGTCGGGCTTCGACTGGTCGACGCTGGGTGCGAAGCTGATGCCGGTACATTGCGGCGGCGCCAGCCGGGCCGTGTCGGTACGCAACGGTCTGTGGGAGATCGCCGGCTGGGCGCGGCAGGACGACTGGGTGCTGGTGCACGACGCCGCTCGGCCCTGCCTGTCCGCAGCCATGCTGGACACGCTGATCGACACCCTGGCGGACGACCCGGTTGGCGGCCTGCTGGCGCAGAAGGTGGCCGATACGCTGAAGCGCGCCGACGCAGCCGGGCGGGTCGACACAACGGTGCCGCGTGATGCGATGTGGCAGGCGCAGACGCCGCAGATGTTCCGACTGGCCGCGCTGCAAGACGCACTCGAACGCAGCAGCGACGTGACCGACGAAGCGTCGGCCATCGAAGCCGTCGGACTGAAGCCGCGGCTGGTCGCTGCCGGCGCAGCCAATCCGAAAGTGACCTGGCCGGAAGACCTGCAACTGGCCGGAATGATCCTGCAGACACGGGAGAACACTGCATGAATCCGCTGCTCGGTCCACTGCCGCTGCCCTTCCGCATCGGCCAGGGCTTCGACGTGCACAAGCTGGTCGAGGGCCGCCGCTGCATCATCGGCGGCGTCGACATCCCGCACGAAAAAGGGCTGCTCGGACACTCCGACGCCGATGTGCTTCTGCATGCCATCACCGACGCCCTGCTCGGCGCAGCCGGTCTGGGTGACATCGGCCGCCTGTTTCCGGACACCGACGCCGCTTATGCCGGCGCCGACAGCCGGGTGCTGCTGCGCGAGACGGTGAAAAGGGTACAGGGCGCGGGCTGGCTGATCGGCAATATCGACGCCACGGTCATCTGCGAGCGCCCGAAGATCACGCCGCACGCCGCGCAGATGGTGGCCCATATCGCGGCCGATTGCGGCATTCCGCCGGCTGCGGTGAACGTGAAGGGCAAGACCTCGGAAAAGCTGGGCTGCACCGGTCGCGGCGAAGGCATTGCCGCGCAGGCGGTGGCCTTGCTGGTACGGCCGCCCGATGCGGCAATGGGCTGAACTGCGGTGGGCGCATGACTGGCCGAACGGGCGGAAACACATGGGGGAAGGTGTCCGTGAATCCGGATGTCCCGTCGACGGGTGCATCGGGTGTGGCCGGACGGAAAGGCAAGGTGCAGTGACGGAGCGGAATGGCCGCACCATGGCTCGCGAGGCGGCCGGCCCACGACCGCGACAGAACGCCAGCGGAGCGGCCTGGCGTTTTCCGGCGAGGACAATCAACGCGACCATGCGCTCAGCGAGCCCTGCCGCGCACGACCCACCCGGCGCCGACGATCGAGCACAAACGCTGATCCGGCGCTTGTCGGAGATTTTGACAGCGGCTCGTCCGATATGGAATTAATCATTTCAGAATCAATGCCTTGATGTCTTGGTGTGCATCTTGCTCGCTACCGCGCACGCCATTCCACTCAAAAGGACATCCCGATGAAGTCCCTGCTTGTCGCCGCCTCCCTTCTGGCCGCTTCTTCCGTATGGGCCGCTGCTCCGATCACCCCGACCAACGCTTCCGCAACCGGCAGCTATTCGATCGATGGCGCTGACCTGTCCATCCTGGCCGACGGTTACATCGCGCCTGAACTGACCGGTTACCTCGACGATTCCGTGTCGTGGAGTGGTCAGGAAGGTGCATCCGGCGCCACGTTCACGCTTGATTTCGGTCAGCTCTACACCCTGACCGACGTGCTGCTCGGCGTCGATCACAACGACTTCTATCAGGTGCAGGTGTCGACCGACGGCCTGGCCTGGAACACGCTGTTCACCAACCTCGCCTTCGAAGGCCAGTCCTTTTTCGGCAGCGAAATCATTTCCAGTGTGGCCGGCGACGCCGAGTACCAGGCATCCATCGACTTCCCGTCGGTTGCGGCTCGCTACGCGCGCATCTATGCCGTGGCTGGCGATGGCGCCTACTCGGTGTCGGAAATGAGCTTCAGCGGTGTGGCCGTCGTGCCGGAGCCGGAAACCTACGCACTGATGCTGGCGGGCCTCGGCTTGCTGGGTTGCGCTGCACGCCGCCGCTAAGGTCCGGCGCAGGCAACGGAAAGGCCGGCGTGAGCCGGCCTTTCTTTTTTGCGGCGTCAAGTCGTCGCAAGGCTTGCGTTCCGATCTGTCTGAACCGCCCCGGGTTTCGCGGAGGCTCATTGGGTTAAGTCAGGCGGCCACCG
>CAZKRN010000040.1:0-30916 GCA_964555165.1 uncultured Methyloversatilis sp.
GCCCTGCCGGCGCATCACCTCGTAGAAGGTTTCCATCCTGGTCTCTCTCCTGTGCTTCTTGTTGTCTGGGGCCCCTCGCCGGTGCCGCGCGCCATGCTTCCGGCGAGCCGTGGACACTCGGGCCTCGAAACACCACGGACGAACCCTGGATTCGCACGGGTGGTGGTGACTACTAACAATTAGCGGGCCAGTCGGATTTGCCGCACTGCGGCATGAATATTGATTCAGATCAAGGCTTTGATCTGCATTGAAAAATGCTTTGCGGAACGGTGGACGGCGTGCTGCCTGTCGTCAAGGCGCAATGGAAGCGGTGCTTGCGATTTCTGTTTGCAGGTGGAAGCCAGGCTTGCAAAGTAAAAAGGCCGCGAGGGGTACTCGCGGCCTTTTTCAGATGAGTGTGGCTGCAACTCATGAGGTGTGCGACGCGCCATGACCCGCGCATCGTCCGGCTCAGCTACTCAGGCGGAAGTTTCGGAATGTGTACGCGGGTCGCCTTGTATTGCGCGGCAATCTCCTGCTTACTCCGCCTCAGCAGTCCGATTTCGGACGGTGTCAGCGTCCGCGGTTTGCTCGAGGTACCGAGATTCTGATTCAGTAAGGCAGTCGAAGTCGTGACCGAATCGCGTCTTCCACCAGACTTCAAGTTCGTTTCCATGCTTTGCTCTTCGAGGCATCGACCTCAAACCCCGTCCTCCCGGACAATTCGCTCGCGAGCGCCTCGGCAACGGAAACCCGAAATACCGGCAAGCGCCCGCGGTGGATTAGAATCCCGACCCTTCGTGCTGCACAGCGGTACGGAAACACCCGCAGGTTCTGTCCAGCCGCCGCCACAAGCGGGGGTGCAAATCTGTCGTCTACCCCACTGAAACGGAGAGATCACCGTGCCCGGCCTTCTGCCCAATGTCGATCCCGAAGGACTGCTCGAATATTCGGTCGTCTATACCGACCGTGCGCTGAACCACATGTCCGCCGCCTTCCAGGGCGTCATGAAGGACATTTCGCGCGTGCTGAAGCAGGTCTACAACGCCAGGTCGGCCGTCGTCGTGCCCGGCAGCGGCACCTTCGGCATGGAAGCCGTGGCGCGACAGTTCGCCACCGACAAGAAGGCGATGGTGATACGCAACGGCTGGTTCAGCTTCCGCTGGACGCAGATTTTCGAGATGGGCCGCATCCCGTCCGAACAGATCGTGCTGAAGGCGCGCCAGCCGGAGCCGGGTTCGCAGAAGGCGTTCGCGCCGGCGCCGGTCAAGGAAGTCGTCGCCGCCATCCTCGAACAGAAGCCCGCTGTAGTGTTCGCGCCGCAGGTCGAAACCTCGGCCGGCATGCTCCTGCCGGACGACTACCTGCGCGAGGTCGCCGCCGCCGTGCGCGAGGTCGATGGCCTGTTCGTGGTCGATGCCATCGCCGCCGGCACCCTGTGGGTGGACATGGCCGCGCTCGGTATCGACGTGGTGGTGAGCGCGCCGCAGAAAGGCTGGAGCGGTTCGCCCTGCGCCGGTCTGGTCATGCTGGGCGAACGTGCCCGCGCGCGCATCGACGAAACGACCAGCACCAGCTACGCCTGCGACCTGAAGAAGTGGCTGCAGATCATGGAAGCGTACGAGAACGGCGGCCACGCCTATCACGCCACCATGCCGACCGACGGCCTGGTGCAGTTGCGCAAGGTGATGCTGGAAACCGAGCAGTACGGTTTCGACCGGGTGAAGGCCAACCAGATCGAACTGGGTCGCCAGATACGCGCGCTGCTGGAAGCGAAGGGCTTCGCCAGCGTGGCGGCCGAAGGCTTCCAGGCGCCGTGCGTCGTGGTGAGTTACACCAGCGACCCGGACATCCAGAACGGCAAGAAGTTTGCCGCCCAGGGCATGCAGATCGCGGCCGGCGTGCCGCTGCAGGTCGACGAGCCGGCCGATTTCCGTTCCTTCCGCATCGGCCTGTTCGGTCTGGACAAGCTGCAGAACGTCGAACGCTCGGTCGCCAGCTTCAAGGCGACGCTGGACAAGGTCGCCGGCTGACGCGGCAGGCGGCGGTCGCGCCGCCCGTTCCCGCCCGCGTCGTCGCGGGCGGGCTCCTTGCCCGGGAGGCCGCGGTGGAACGCCGCCGTCACGCGGCGCTCTGGCGCCGGCCGGGTGCCGCCTCCTCCTGCCCGGCGCCGCACACCTGCATGCTCAAGCCGGTCGCCCGGCTGAGTTGATCCTGCACATGCTTCTGGCCGTGCTCGATCAGGAAGCCCTGGAAGTCGGCCGCTACGCGGGTGAGCTGGCGCGATGCGAGCCGGATCACATACCACTCCCGTTCTATCGGATTGCCGGCTACCGGCAACAGGGTCAGTTCGCCGGATTCGATCTCGTGCCGGCAGATGTGCTGCGACATGAACGCAAGGCCGAAGCCGGCAGCGCACATCTGCTTGATCGCCTCATTGCTGGACAGTTCGGAGCCGATGCGCAGATTCAGCCCGGCTTCGCGGAAAAGCTGTTCCAGCGTGGTGCGCGTGCCCGAACCGCGTTCGCGCACCAGCAGGTCTTCGCGCGCGATATCGCCCAGCGTCAGGCGCTTGCGCGCCATCAGCGGATGCGACGGTGCGGCGACGAAAGCCATGGTGTGGCGCGCAAACGGCGTGGCCACGGTTTTCAGGTCCTTGGGCGGGCGTCCCATGATGACCAGATCGACTTCCTGCGTGGTGAGCAGGCGCACGATTTCATCGCGGTTGCCGACCTTGAGTTTCACCTCGACGTTCGGCTGTTCGCGCGCAAACACCACGAGCATGCGCGGCACCAGGTACTCGGCGGTGGTCACCACACCGATGCGCAGCCGGCGCGAGACGACGCCGCGATAGGCCGCCATTTCGTCCCCCGCCTCGCGCCACAGGTCGAGAATGCGCGCCGCGTAGTCGGCCATCAGCTGGCCGGCACCGGTCAGCCGTATGCCCCGCCCCTCGCGCTCGATCAGCGGCGTGCCGGCGGATTCCTCCAGCAGCTTGAGCTGTATCGACACCGCCGGCTGGGTCAGGTGGATTTCCTGCGCCGCACGCGAAACACTGCCCAGGCGGGCGACGGCGTGCAGTGCGGACAACTGGCGCAAGGTGGCGTTCTTCAGCATGAGCAGACTCCAGCGACGAATGACGGCGCATCCGTCCTTACAAGTTGCACGCCAACCGGACACGGCAACCCGGCTCCAGGCCCGATGCGTGCCAAGTCATTGATAAAAGGACACTGATGAATGCACTGCGGCACTGCCGCATGCCGCTGCCCCGACAAGCGGCGTTGCATGTGCACCCCCGCAGCGCAAGGAGCGCTTGCAGCGGAAACATCGCTGCGGCAGCGCAACACACTCCTCGGCGCTCATGTTCAGCATAAGCGTAACTTAATATATCGACGAAAAAAACAAACTTTTCTTATTCATCGCCCTTCCCCAGACTGGATTCAACGCCGGCCCACCCGGCGACTGACCGCATCCACAGGAGGAAGACATGGGCGACATGAACACGCCGCAGCCGATCACCGATGCCCGGAAGCGCTATTCCGCCGGCGTCCTGAAGTACGCGCAGATGGGCTACTGGGATGGCGACTACCAGCCGAAGGACACGGACATCGTGGCGCTGTTCCGCATCACGCCGCAGGAGGGCGTGGACCCGATCGAAGCCGCCGCTGCGGTGGCCGGCGAATCCAGCACCGCCACCTGGACCGTGGTGTGGACCGACCGCCTGACCGCCTGCGACATGTACCGCGCCAAGGCCTACCGCGTCGATCCGGTGCCCGGCACGCCGGGCCAGTGGTTCTGCTACGTGGCCTACGACCTGTCGCTGTTCGAGGAAGGGTCGATCACCAACGTGGCCGCCTCCATCATCGGCAATGTGTTCTCCTTCAAGCCGCTCAAGGCCGCCCGCCTGGAGGACATGAAGTTCCCGGTGGCCTATGTGAAAACCTTCTCCGGTCCGCCGACCGGCATCGTCGTCGAGCGCGAACGGCTGGACAAGTTCGGCCGCCCGCTGCTGGGCGCGACCACCAAGCCCAAGCTGGGCCTCAGTGGCCGCAACTACGGCCGGGTCGTGTACGAGGGCCTGAAGGGCGGTCTGGATTTCATGAAGGACGACGAGAACATCAACTCGCAGCCCTTCATGCACTGGCGCGACCGCTTCCTGTTCGTGATGGATGCGGTGAACAAGGCCAGCGCCGCCACCGGTGAGGTCAAGGGCAGCTATCTGAACGTGACCGCCGGCGACATGGAGGAAATGTACCGCCGCGCCGAATTCGCGAAGGAACTGGGCTCGGTCATCGTCATGGTGGATCTGGTGGCGGGCTGGACCGCCATCCAGTCGCTGGCGCGCTGGTGCCGGCGCAACGACATGATCCTGCACATGCACCGCGCCGGCCACGGCACCTACACCCGGCAGAAGAACCACGGCGTGAGCTTCCGCGTCATCGCCAAGTGGCTGCGCCTGACCGGCGTCGACCACCTGCACTGCGGCACCGCGGTGGGCAAGCTGGAAGGCGACCCGCTCACCGTTCAGGGCTACTACAACGTCTGCCGCGACACCCACACGAAGGTCGACCTGCCGCGCGGCATCTTCTTCGACCAGGACTGGGGTGCGCTGCGCAAGGTGATGCCGGTGGCCTCCGGCGGCATCCACGCCGGCCAGATGCACCAGCTGCTCGACCTGTTCGGCGACGACGTGGTGCTGCAGTTCGGCGGCGGCACCATCGGTCATCCGCAGGGCATACAGGCCGGTGCCACCGCCAACCGTGTGGCGCTGGAAGCCATGGTGCTGGCGCGCAACGAAGGCCGCGACATCAAGGACGAAGGCCCGCAGATCCTGCGCGACGCGGCTAAGTGGTGCAGCCCCCTGGCCGCCGCCCTCGACACCTGGGGAGAGATCTCCTTCAACTACACGCCCACCGACAGTTCGGACTTCGTACCGACACCTTCGGTCGTCTGACCCGACCTGCGAAGACGTTGCGCTCGACGCCCTTCTCCCCTCGCCCGCATCGGCGGGAGAGGGGCCGGAGGTAAGGGAACGCGGCCGCGGCCCTCACCCGGCGCTGCGCGCCACCCTCTCCCGCCGATGCGGGCGAGGGATTGAAGAAACCCGATTCAGGAGAACCACCATGCGCATCACCCAAGGCACCTTCTCTTTCCTGCCCGAACTGAGCGACACACAGATCCGCGCCCAGATCGAATACTGTCTGGCCAGGGGCTGGGCGGTCGGCATCGAGTACACGGACGACCCTCACCCGCGCAACACCTTCTGGGACATGTACGGCAACCCCATGTTCGACCTGCGCGACCCGGCGGCCATCATGCTGGAGGTGCAGGCCTGCCGCGACACTTTCCCGCAGCACTACATCCGCGTCACCGCTTTCGACTCGACGCACGGCACCGAATCGGTGGTGCTGTCCTTCATCGTGAACCGGCCCGATGCCGAGCCGGGATTCCGCCTCGTCCGCACCGAAGAGCCGGGCCGCACGGTGCGCTACGCGATCGAGAGCTACGCGGTGCAGTCGCGCCCCGAGGGCGCGCGCTACTGAGCCGGCCGGAATGAACGCCGCCACCCTGATCCCGACCGCGCCGGCAGCCGCCGACGAGGCGATGTCGCCGCGCGCGATGGCTGCCGCATCCGGCGTGCAGGCGCTGCTCGATCGGCTCGACGCCGAACTGGTCGGGCTGGCGCCGGTCAAGGGCCGCATCCGCGACATCGCGGCGCTGCTGCTGATCGACCGGCTGCGCGCGCAGCAGGGCCTGCAGTCGCAGCCGCCCTCGCTGCACATGTGCTTCACCGGCAACCCCGGCACCGGCAAGACCACGGTGGCGCTGCGCATGGCCGAGGTGCTGCGCCAGCTCGGCTATGTGCGCAAGGGGCATCTGGTGGCGGTCACCCGCGACGACCTGGTGGGGCAGTTCATCGGCCACACCGCGCCCAAGACCAAGGAAGTGATCAAGAAGGCCATGGGCGGCGTGCTGTTCATCGACGAGGCCTACTACCTGTACCGGCCGGAAAACGAGCGCGACTACGGCCAGGAAGCCATCGAAATCCTGCTGCAGGTGATGGAGAACCACCGCGACGATCTGGTGGTGATCCTCGCCGGCTACGGGGACCGCATGGATACCTTTTTCTCCAGCAACCCCGGCATGGCCTCGCGCATCGCGCACCACATCGACTTCCCGGACTACGGCGAGGACGAACTGATGCGCATTGCCGAGCTGATGCTGGCCGGCCTGAACTACCACTTCGACCGTGCCGCGCACGAGGCCTTCGCGCGCTACATCGCGCTGCGCCGCCGGCTGCCGCATTTCGCCAACGCGCGTTCGGTGCGCAATGCGCTGGACCGCATCCGGCTGCGCCACGCCACCCGGCTGTTCGCGGCGGACAGCGCGCCCAGCCGCGACGCGCTGTGCGAACTCCGGGCGCCGGACGTGCTGGCCAGCCGTGTGTTCGACGCCGCCGGGATCGAGGACGGACATGCGCACTGATGCCCTGGTTTTCGACGTCGACGGCACGCTGGCCGACACCGAAGAGGCGCACCGCGTCGCCTTCAACCTGGCGTTCGAACAGGCCGGCCTGGGCTGGAAGTGGACCCGAGCCGACTACCGCCGGCTGCTCGCCACCACAGGCGGCAAGGAGCGCATCGCGCGTCACATCGCGGCACTCGACCTGAGCGAGGCCGAGCGTGCCGAGCTGGTCGCGCGCATCCCGCATATCCACGCAAGCAAGACCCGTCTTTACAGTGCCGTGGTGCGCGACGGCGCGGTGCCGCTGCGCACCGGCATCGCCCGCCTGCTGGACGAAGCGGCTGCCGCCGGCTGCCGCCTGGCCATCGCCAGCACCACCACCGCAGCGAATATCGACGCACTGCTGCACGCCACGCTGGGCGCGCGCGCGCTCGACCTGTTCGGCGTCATCGCCTGCGGCGACCAGGTCGCGGCGAAGAAACCGGCGCCCGACATCTATCGCCTCGCGCTGCGCCACCTCGGTGTGCGCCCCGAACGCGCGATCGCCTTCGAGGATTCCGCCAACGGCCTGCGCGCCGCCCGTGCCGCCGGACTGTGGACCGTGGTCACGCCCACCTACTGGAGCGAGGACCATGACTTCCCGGACGCCAGCCTGCGTCTTCCGCATCTGGGCGACCCGGCCACGCCGCTGACCGGCGAACCGGGCAACCGGCTGCGCGAACAGGCTTGGCTCACCTTCGCCGAACTGAACAGCCTGCGCGAGGCGGCGCTGTCATGAGCGTGCGCATCGCCCCCAGCCTGCTGTCGGCCGACTTCGCTCGCCTCGGCGCGGAAGTGAGCGCGGTGATCGAGGCCGGCGCCGACCTCATCCACTTCGATGTCATGGACAACCACTACGTGCCCAATCTGACCGTGGGGCCACAGGTATGTCAGGCGATCAGGCCCTACGCGGTGCGGACCCCCGGCAGCGGCGGGCCGCTGCCGCCCCCCGAGGGGGCCGCCGACGGTCTCCGGAACGGCCGGGCGCCCGCCCGCACAGCGGTGCCGATCGACGTGCATCTGATGGTGAAGCCGGTCGATGCGCTGATCCCGATGTTCGCGAACGCCGGTGCCGACATCGTGTCCTTCCATCCGGAAGCGAGCGAGCACATCGACCGCACGCTCCAGCTCATCCACTCGCACGGCCTGAAAGCCGGGCTGGTGCTGAACCCGGCCACACCGCTCAATGTGCTGGACCACGTGCTGGACCGGCTCGACCTTGTACTGCTCATGTCGGTGAACCCGGGCTTCGGCGGTCAGCGCTTCATCGAATCGGTACTGCCCAAGATCGAGGCGGTACGCCGTCGCATAACCGCCAGCGGCCGCGACATCTGGCTGGAAGTCGATGGCGGCGTGAATGCCGACAACGCCGGTCGCGTCGCCGCCGCCGGCGCCGACACCCTGGTCGCCGGGTCGGCCGTATTCACCGGCGGCCGTTATGCCGAATCCATCCGCACCCTGCGCGAACGCGCACTGGCCGGCCGAGCGCCGAGCCCCGAACCCGAGGCCCACCATGTCTGAGCTGCAGCGCGCACTGAGCCGCATCCACGCCATCGCCTTCGACCTCGACGGCACCCTGGTCGACAGTGCCGCCGACATCTGGCACGCGCTGAACGCGGGCCTGAGCGAAGCCCGTCTGCCCGCCATCGATCTGCCCACGGTGCGCGGCTGGATAGGCGGCGGGCCGGACAAGCTCATCGCGCGCGCGCTCGACCACCTGGGCAGACCGGGCGACGGCCCGCTGGCCGCGCGCCTGCGCGCCGACTTCGACCGCGCCACGCTGGCCGCGCCGCTCGATCGCGGCATGGTCTATGACGGCATCGACGAAATGGTCGAAGGGCTTTACGCACTGTGCCCGCTGGTGGTGGTGACCAACAAGCCGACTCTGCTGGCCCGCGCAGTGCTGGGCGCAGCCGGCCTGCTGCCCTTCATGTCGGCCGTGCATGGCGGCGACCGGAGCGAACTGCTCAAGCCCTCGCCGACCCTGCTCATCGAGGCCGCCGGTCGCCTGGCTGTCCAGGCGCGACAGATGCTGATGGTGGGCGACAGCGAGGCCGATCTGCAGGCGGCCCGGGCCGCCGGCTGCCCGGTCGCGCTGGTCGGCTGGGGATACGGGACGGCCGGTGGCGCGCACGCCTCTGCCGCCGGCATCGCACCCTGCTTGCTGACGCGCCCGGGCGAGCTGCTGGCCGCGATGAGCGCGCGTTTCGAGGAAGAGACCGGGTAGCGCCCGAGACCCCAAACGGCGCAGCGCCACACAGAGGGCACGCGCATCAGGACATTCACATCGACGGAGGAGAGAATCATGCCCACAGGCGGACGCACCACGCTGGTCCAGTACCTGATCGAAGAACGCCGTCGCCACCCGGAGGCGACCGGTGACCTCAACGCGCTGATCACCGACGTCGCACTCGCCTGCAAGGCGATCGCGCGCAAGGTGGCGTTCGGCGCCCTGGCCGGCGTCCTCGGCGTGAACGCTGTCGAGGCAGGCCGCATCAATGTGCAGGGCGAAGAACAGAAGACGCTGGACGTGCTCAGCAACGGCATCTTCCTGCGCGCCAACGAATGGGGCGGCCACCTCGCGGCGATGGCCTCGGAAGAGCTGGACGACATATCGCTGCCGCCGGCGCAGTACCCGCGCGGCAAATACCTGCTGGCTTTCGATCCACTGGACGGCTCGTCCAACATCGACGTTAACGTGTCGGTCGGCAGCATTTTCTCGATCACCCGCGCGCCCGATCCGGCACGCGACGCCACCGCGACCGACTTCCTGCAGCCGGGCCGCGAACAGGTGTGCGCCGGCTACGCGATCTACGGCCCCTCCACCATGCTGGTGATCACGCTGGGTCGCGGCACGCACGGCTTCACGCTGGACCCGGTGCTGGGCGAATGGGTGCTCAGCCACCCGGCGCTCAAGGTGCCAGCGGCCACCCGCGAGTTCGCGATCAACGCGTCGAACAGCCGTTTCTGGGAGCCGGCGGTGCGCCGCTACGTCGACGAATGCCTGGCCGGACGTACCGGCCCCCGCTGCGCCGATTTCAATATGCGCTGGATCGCCTCGCTGGTCGCCGAAACCCACCGCATCCTGATGCGCGGCGGCGTCTTCCTCTACCCGAAAGACAACAAGGATCCGGCAAAGCCCGGCCGCCTGCGCCTGCTGTACGAAGCCAGCCCGATTTCCTTCCTGATCGAACAGGCGGGCGGCCGCGCCAGCACCGGTCGCAAGCGGCTCATGGACGTGCAGCCGGAAGCGCTGCACCAGCGC
This sequence comes from uncultured Methyloversatilis sp., assembly GCA_964555165.1. Classification (GTDB taxonomy): domain Bacteria; phylum Pseudomonadota; class Gammaproteobacteria; order Burkholderiales; family Rhodocyclaceae; genus Methyloversatilis. Next base: position 9,749 of record CAZKRN010000040.1, read on the forward strand.
ATCGGCTTCGTGTTCGGCTCGGCCGATGAGGTCGAGCGCATCGAGGCCTACCACCGCGAGCCGCCCGCCGACACCTTCCAGTCGCCGCTGTTCGGCAAGCGCGGCCTGTTCGCCGATGCGCTCTGACGCCCTTCTCCCCTCTCCCGCATCGGCGGGAGAGGGGCCGGGGGTGAGGGCACGGCGCTGCGCGCCACGCTCCCGCGCTGACGCAGGCGAGGGTTTGAAGAATCGCATCAAGATCGAAAGGATTGTTCCATGTCCGTGAAACACCCCATCGTCGCCATCACCGGTTCGTCCGGTGCCGGCACCTCATCGGTCACACGCACCTTCGAGAACATCTTCCGCCGGGAAGGCGTGTCCGCCGCCGTCATCGAGGGCGACAGCTACCACCGCTACGACCGCACCGAAATGAAGAAGGCGATGGCGGACGCCGAGGCCGGCGGACGCCCGCACTTCAGCCACTTCGGCGAAGACGCCAACCTGTTCGCGGAGCTGGAACAGCTCTTTCGCGACTACTCGGAAAGCGGCACCGGGCGCAGCCGCAAATACCTGCACAACGACGAGGAAGCCGCGCCCTTCCAGCAGCCGGCCGGCACCTTCACGCCCTGGGCGCAGCTGCCGGAAAGCGAACTGCTGTTCTACGAGGGACTGCACGGCGGCGTGAAGACCGAACATGTTGATGTATCCCGGTACGCCGATCTGCTGATCGGCGTGGTGCCTGTCATCAACCTCGAGTGGATCCAGAAGATCCACCGGGACCGCAGCACCCGCGGCTATTCCACCGAAGCCGTGACCGACGTCATCCTGCGCCGCATGCACGACTACGTGCACTACATCTGCCCGCAATTCACGCGCACTCACATCAACTTCCAGCGCGTGCCGGTGGTCGACACCAGCGACCCCTTCATCGCGCGCACGATTCCGACCGCCGACGAAAGTCTGGTGGTGATCCGCTTCGCCAATCCGCGCGGCTTCGACTTCCCCTATCTGCTCAGCATGCTGCACGACTCCTGGATGTCGCGCGCCAACACGCTGGTGGTGCCCGGCGGAAAGATGGAACTGGCGATGCAGCTCATCTTCACGCCGATGATCCTGCGTCTGGTCGAACGCCGCCGCCAGCAGCGGGCCGCCTGAGGAGAGCGCGATGAACGACATGAACGCTTCCCTGTTCCTGCGCACGCAGTGCGCCAACGCTCTGCGCGCGCTGTCGATGGACGCGGTGCAGGCCGCGAATTCCGGCCACCCGGGCATGCCGATGGGCATGGCCGACATCGCCGAGGCGCTGTGGCGCCACCACCTGAAGCACGACCCGGCCGACCCGCACTGGCCGGACCGCGACCGCTTCGTGCTGTCCAACGGTCACGGCTCGATGCTGCTGTATGCGCTGTTGCACCTGTCGGGCTACGACCTGCCGATGGACGAGCTGCGCCGCTTCCGGCAGCTGCATTCGCGCACGCCCGGCCACCCCGAGGTCGACGTCACGCCGGGTGTCGAAACCACCACCGGCCCGCTCGGTCAGGGTATCGCCAACGCGGTCGGCATGGCGCTGGCGGAAAAGCTGCTCGCCGCCGAATTCAACCGGCCGGGCCATACGGTGATCGACCACCGCACCTGGGCGTTCGTCGGCGACGGCTGCCTGATGGAGGGCATCAGCCACGAAGCGTGTTCGCTGGCCGGCACCTGGCAGCTTTCCAAACTGGTGGTGTTCTACGACGACAACGGCATTTCCATCGACGGCGATGTAGGCGGCTGGTTCACCGACGATACGCCTGCGCGCTTCGAAGCCTATGGCTGGGCCGTGGTGCGCCATGTCGACGGCCACGACCCGGTGGCGCTGGACGCCGCCATCGACACCGCGCTGACCAGCGACCGGCCGGTGCTGGTCTGCTGCAGGACGCGCATCGGCCAGGGTTCGCCGAACCGCGCCGGCACCGCCAGGGCGCACGGCGAGGCGCTGGGCGAGGCGGAGATCGCGCTCACCCGCGAAGCGCTGGGCTGGCGCGCCCCACCCTTCGACATACCGGATGCACTGCGCGACGCCTGGTCGGCAAGGGAAGGCGGAGCGAGCGCCCACCGCGCCTGGCAGCAGCGCTTCGACCACTACGCCAGGGCCTTTCCCGAGCTGGCCGCCGAACTGCGTCGCCGGCTGCGGCGCGACGCGCCGCTCGCTTCGGACGCACTGCGCGCGCTCGAAGCCGCCTGCGAAGCCGCCGAAGCGCGTGCCGCCGCGGTCGCCACACGCAAGGCCTCGCAGGACTGCCTGCACATCGTCGCGCCGTCGATGCCCGAACTGCTCGGCGGCTCGGCCGACCTCACCGGCTCCAACCTGACCGACTGGAAGGGCCACCGGCCGCTCAAGGGAGAGGGCACCGGCAACCACGTGCATTACGGCGTGCGCGAATTCGGCATGGCGGCGGTGATGAATGGCGTGGCACTGCACGGCGGCTACCGGCCCTTCGGCGGCACCTTCCTCACCTTCTCCGACTACGCGCGCAACGCCATCCGCATGTCGGCGCTGATGAAGCTGCCGGTCACCTATGTATTCACGCACGACTCGATCGGCCTCGGCGAGGACGGCCCCACCCACCAGCCGGTCGAGCACGCGGCCAGCCTGCGGCTCATTCCGGGGGTAGACGTCTGGCGGCCGGCCGACGCCACCGAAACCGCAGTGGCCTGGCGCGCGGCACTGCGCCGTGGCGCCAGTCCCGATCCCGGCCCGACCTGCCTGCTGCTGTCGCGCCAGGCGCTGCCGCACGCCGGCGACGGCACGCCGCGCATCGACGACATCGCGCGCGGCGGCTACGTGCTGCGCGCACCGCGCGACGAACAGGTGTGCCTGATCGCCACCGGCTCCGAAGTCGCGATCGCGCTGCGCGCCGCCGAAGAGCTGGCCGCCGAAGGCATCGCCGCGCGCGTGGTGTCCATGCCCTGCGTCGAGGTGTTCGAGCGGCAGGAGGAGGACTGGCGCAGGACGGTGATTCCGCGCCACCTGCCGCGGCTGGCCATCGAAGCCGGGCGCACCGCGATGTGGTGGAAGTACGTCGGCGAACGGGGCGATGTGGTGGGGCTGGACCGCTTCGGCGAATCGGCGCCCGCCGCCCGGCTGTTCGATCTGTTCGGCCTGACGCCGCCGGCAGTCGCCGCGCGGGCGCGCGCGCTGCTCGCTGCGGGCGAACGCGCATGAGGGCCGCACGCATTGCCATCGACGGCGACGGCCCGGTCGCCCGCAGCGTGCTGCGTGCGCTGGCCGGTCGCGACGACCTGCATCTGGTCGCCATGAACGCGACCGGACACCCGCACGAGGTCGACACCGGCGTGCCGCGGCTGCGCGTGCGCGACGCGCGACGCCTGCCCTGGAAGCGGCACGCGGTCGACATCGTGCTCGACTGCAGCGGCCGCGACGCACGCGACCACCTCCGGGCCGGTGCGCGCAAGGTATTGAGCTGCACGTCGTCCGGCGCGGCGGCCGATACAACCGTCGTGTATGGCATCAATCATCGAGCGCTGCGCGACAGCCATCTGCACGTGCACAGCGCATGCCGGGTGACACACTGCATCGCGCCGGTCGCGCGTGTGCTGCACGACGCCCTCGGCATTTCGAATGCGATGCTCACCCGCGTGCACAGCCGGCCACACGATGCCGAGCCGGAGCCCGCCGCCACGGCGCGACCCGCCGGTGCGGCCGAACATCTGCACCGCGTGCTGCCTGAACTGGATCACTGCTTCGACGAAACCGAACCGATGCGCATCGCCGGCGCGTACGCATCGCTGGTCGGCATGGTGTTCATCGCTCGCCGCGCCAGCACGGCGGATGAGGTGAACGGACTGCTGCAGGCCGCAGCCGCCGGCGACTGGTCCGACATCGTGCGCTACGGCGACACGCCCTTCACCACCGCACTGTGCGACCGCGATACGCGCTCCTGCATCTTCGAATCCGGCTGGACCCAGGTGTCCGGCCGCATCGTGAAGGTGTGCGCCGGCAACCATGGCGACCTCGGGTACGCCCACCGCGTGGTCGACACCGCCCGCGCCATGCACCGCCCTCCTAGCCCCTAGCCCCTAGCCCCTAGCCCCTAGCCCCCGAGGATTTGACCATGCCCATGATTTCCCTGCGCCAGCTGCTGGATCACGCCGCCGAACACGGCTACGGCGTACCGGCCTTCAACATCAACAACCTGGAACAGATACAGGCCATCATGCAGGCGGCGCAGAAGGTGAATGCACCGGTCATCCTGCAGGCGTCGGCCGGCGCGCGGAAGTATGCGGGCGAGCCCTTCCTGCGCCGCATGGTGGAAGCGGCGGCGGAAATGTATCCTGCGCTGCCCATCGTGCTGCACCAGGACCACGGCGCCAGCCCGGCGGTATGCGTGCAGGCCATCCGCTCGGGCTTCACCAGCGTCATGATGGATGGCTCGCTGATGGAGGACGCGAAGACGCCCGCCAGCTATGAGTACAACGTGGACGTGACGCGCCGCGTGGTCGACATCGCGCACGCGGTCGGCGTGTCGGTGGAAGGCGAACTGGGCTGCCTCGGTTCGCTCGAATCCGGCACCGCTGGCGAGGAGGACGGCGTCGGCGCAGCCGGCGTGCTCACCCATGACCAGATGCTGACCGACCCGGACCAGGCCGCCGACTTCGTCGCCGCCACCGGCGTCGATGCGCTGGCCATCGCCATCGGCACCAGTCACGGCGCCTACAAGTTCTCGCGCGAGCCGACCGGCGACATCCTCGCCATCGACCGCATCAAGGCCATCCATGCGCGCATCCCGGACACCCATCTGGTCATGCACGGGTCGAGCAGCGTGCCGCAGGACTGGCTGGGCATCATCCGCGCGCACGGCGGCGACATCCGCGAAACGTACGGCGTGCCGGTCGAGGAAATCCAGGAAGGCATCCGCCACGGCGTGCGCAAGGTGAATATCGACACAGACATCCGCCTTGCCATGACCGGCGCAATGCGCCGCGCGATGGCGCGCGACCCGTCGGAATTCGACCCGCGCAAGTTCATGAAAGACGCCATGACCGCCGCCCGCGACCTCTGCATCGAGCGCTTCGAAGCCTTCGGCTGCGCCGGCATGGCCGGGCGCATCGTGCTGCGCAAGGCGGCCTGAGCATCGCGAAAACACACCCTCGTGGGAGCGGTCCTCCGACCGCGACCGCGGCGCCCGACTGGCAGACAGCGCTTGATCACAGGCCGCGTCGGGGTCAGAAGACCCCTCCCACAGGCTCTCGCCCGGAGCAACCCGATGCACGAACCGCATCAAGCGGTTGCAGCGGTCCCGAGTATGGCCTTCAGCCGCGCCGCGAACCCGCGCTCGGCGGAAGCGGTCACCAGCAGGCGCTCGGTCGAACGTGTCATCGCGACATAGAGCAGTTTGGCGTCAGCCGCCACGCGCTCCGTGTCATCCTCTGCTCGCGGCAGCGTGTGGGTGCCGCAAACGACCATGAAGGGAAACTCCAGCCCCTTGCTGCTGTGCATGGTCATCAGTTTCACTGTGTCTTCCGACGGGCTGAAGCGGCGCTTCGATTGCGAATCGGACAGCCAGTGCACCGGTATCGATGACGCCTTCAGATAGCGATGCAGGCGGTCGCCGATGTACCTGTCGGGGCAGGCGATACACATGTCGGCCCAGGCCACGCCGCGCTCCGCGTGCATCTTCTTCAGCGTGCGGGTGATGAGCGCCATTTCGTCGCGGTCGGATCCGACGATGCGCAGCACCGGTGGCGGGCCGCGACGCCCGCTCGACTGAGGCTCGATCAGTGGCACATGATCGTCGTCGGCATCTGCCGCGGTCAGGTAGACGCGAGCAAAGTCGTAGGCGAAACGAATCACATCCTCGGTGTTGCGATAGTTCAGCTTGAGTACCGTGCTGCGGCCACGTGCTTGTATGCCCACGCTGGACAGGCTGAAGTCCAGGCCACCACGTTTGCCGTAGATCGACTGCGCGTCGTCATACAGCATCAGGAAGGAACTGGTTTCCGGGTCGACCATGCCAACGATGAGGCGCAACCACTCCGGCGCGAAATCGTGCCCCTCGTCGATCATCACCGCACCGTATTGAGCGCGCGGTATGAGGCCCTTGTCGACGGCGTCGATCACGGTGGATACGAGCTGCTCGAAATAGTCCTTTCCCGTTGCCGGGCGCTCGACGTGATAGGCCCGCAACTGTTCGCTGCACCAGTCGTGGAAGTGATAGACGCTCACCTTGTCAGCGATACCACGGCTGGCGATAAGGTCACGCAGCCGTGCGGCCAGCGCGATGTTGTAGCAGAGCACGAGAATGGGTTTCGCGAGCAGCTTGGCCAGATGCAGGCAACGGTAGCCAAGGATGAGCGTCTTGCCGGAGCCGGCCACGCCATGGATGACGCGGTGCCCGTCGCCCAGGCTGCGGGCCAGCAGTTCCTGCTGCATGTCCATCACCTTGACGAGATCCGGCAGCACGCTATCGGCCGAAGCTTCGTCATCGACCTCAGCAAACAGGTCCGCCTGCTGATGACCGATGCGCACCTCCGGAAACAGGTGCCAACGGATGCGGTCGATCTGCGGCAGCGTGAGACTTTGCGGAAAGCTCACGTCAAACATGCTCCACAGCCGCTGCTGAAACTCCTCGGCGTCGCTTGCCTCGCGCATTTCGTCGGCGCAGATGACGCGATGTGGCGGCAGAACGTCGCCGAGGTCGGTACCGTCGAACTGCTTGCGCGTCATGCCGCTGAGCACTACGCCATAGCCCCAGGGCAGTACGAGCTTGCCGCGATATCGACCGTCCTGTTGAACCAGCTGGGGATCGCGCTCCAAGTCGCCGATGAGCTGATAGGCGCACTGCCTTACCTGTTCCAGCGGATTGCTCACCACCCGCGGTCCCGCCTCGGTCAGTATCTGCGCCGATACGCGGTCGATGGACTGTATGGTGGCGAGCCGCCAGTCCTTCACTTCCAGCAGCAGCAGGCCACGGCGGGGGTGCAGGACGATGAAGTCCGAGTACCGCCGGCGGTCGCCGACCGGCATGTCATACCAGCACAGGTAGTCGTCTTCCAGCTTGTCTTCGAGCCGCTGCGCAAAACGTCGTTCGCCCGCCTGCATTCGGGACGTACACGCGCTGTATGAGGGAATGAGCGTAGCCATGCCTGGAAGAGGAAGGCGCAAGACAGCCGGAATGATAGTGGATGTGTTCGAGAGGCTGCGTGGATGCCTAATTGGATGGCGGACCATCCGGTCCTGCGTCGCAAACCGTCCCGATACCGATCGGTGGAACGGTGGTGCCGCTGGAGATCGTCCGCTGATCCAACTCGTCGACCCACTACCTTTAAACCTTGCGATCCAGAAACAACGAGACGCTGCAGACCCAGAGCACGACCGAGGCCAGCATCGGCACTTGCATTCTGCTCTGGCTGCGCCTCGCTCCAATGCTTCGGCCGCTTCGCCGGACTACAACTTCATCGCCGGTACGATGGAAGTTCTGGGCCAAGCATGCAATCAACACCCGCCGTCTGTCGGACAATACTTTCGTAACAGAGGATCGCGCCTAGGTCGATGACGCAGCCGCCGGCAGTTCGAGCACGAATTCGGCGCCACCCTCCGGATGGTTGCGCGCGGTAAGTGTGCCGCCGTGCTGTTCGACAATGCCGTAGCTGATGGACAGGCCGAGGCCGGTGCCCTTGCCGACCGGCTTGGTGGTGAAGAACGGTTCGAAGATGCGCGACAGGTATTGCTCCGGGATACCCGGGCCGTTGTCGCGCAGCGTGAGCCGCATGCGCTCGCCGGACGCGGCACAGCCGAGCTGGAGCACGGCGTGACGGCCGTCCGCGGCCGCGGCGTCGCAGGCGTTCTGCAGCAGGTTCATCACCACCTGCTGCAGCTGGCCGGCGCTGCCCGTCACGACGCAGGGTTCGCCCGGTTCCCACGCGACTTCGATGTCGCAGGTGCTGCCTTTGCGTATCCAGTGGATGGCACGCGTGATGACGGTGTTCAGATCGACCGGTTCGCGGCTGCCGGAATCGACTGCGGAAAAGCGTTTCAGGCCGTTGACGATGTCGGCCGTGCGCTGCGCGCCTTCGACCGTGCCTTCGATCAACGAGGGCAGATCCTGCAGCAGATGTTCGATGCGCAGCTTCACGCGCAGGTCGGCGAGCGCTTCGTCGGACAAGCCGGCGTGCACCGCGTCGATGTAGCGGCCCATGCGCTCGCTGTACTTCTTCAGCGCATGCACATTGCCGAGGACGAAGCTGATCGGGTTGTTCAGTTCGTGCGCGACGCCGGCGACCAGACGACCGAGCGAGGCCATCTTTTCCGAATGCAGCAGTTGCTGCTGCGCCAGCTTCAGCGCCTCGTGCGCTTCGCGCAGTTCGTGATAGGCGCGCTTCAGCTCTGCCGTCGGCCGGCCGACGAACACGGTGCCGGCGCGTTTGCCGTTGCGCGCGAAGCGTGGCGTCAGATTGGTGTCGACCGGCACCGGACTGCCTTCGCTGTCACGCAGATTGAGCTCGACCGCCTGACCGCGCCGCGACGGGTTGGCGTCGTCGAGCACGCCACGCATGCGCGCGCGGCTCTCCTCGTCGGCCAGCAGAGCGAGTACCGGCAGGCCGCGCAATTCGTCGTCGCTGCGCCCCACCAGTTCGCACAAGGCGGCGTTGGTCTCCTCGATTTCTCCGCGCTCGTTGCACACCAGCAGCACGTCCGACATCGCCGACATGACGCTGAAGATGAACTGCTGCGACTGCTCCAGTTCGACGTTCTTCTGTTCGAGCGCGATTTCGTCGCTCACCAGCTGCGAATACACCTCGTCCATGCGCTGGATCACGTCCAGCCAGGTCGACTCGTCCACGCCCTCGATGTGCGCGCGTGCGATCAGGGCTTCGGTGTCGGCGGGCTTGGGCAGGTCGGTCATCGCGGCGGCGGGCAGGTGTCGGAAACGGCGCATCGCAGCGCCGGCCGCGCGCCGCCAGAGACCGGGTGGAAGTCGAGCGCGTGCCCGGCCGGTTCGGCCGCGCAGCAGCGGGTAGCGACGTCGGGATCGGCAGCGTGCATGGCATGACTTTCAGCGACGCCGGCACAGTAGCACGCCACCCAGTGCCAGCGCGAAACCGGCCATCTGCAGCGGTGCCAGCCGCTCGCCGAACAGCAGCGCCGCCTGCGCGGCGGCCAGCGGCGGCGCCAGCAGCACGAGCACACTCACCTTCGCCGCCGAACCGCGGCGCACCATCCACACCAGCAGCGTGCTGCCGATGGCGGACAGGCCGAGCACCGCCCAGGCCAGCGCCGCCCACAGCGCCGGGCCCGGCACCCACAGCGACTCGCCGAGCGCCAGCGCGATCACCAGGCAGACCAGCGCACCGCCGGCATTCTGGATGGCGCTCGAACTGAACAGATCCGCAGCGGCAATCGAACTCTTCTGCACCAGCGTGCCGGCAGTGATGCCGGCCACTGCCACCAGCGCCACACCGACCACCAGCGGCGACAGCGCCTCCGGGCCGACGCTGGCCAGCCGTGGCGCCAGCACCAGCACGACGCCCAGCGCGCCGGCCAGCAGACCGCCCCAGAAATGGCGACCCAGCGGCTCGTCGAACAGGCGCTGCGCGATCAGCGCGGTGAACATCGGCTGCAGCGTGGCGAGCAGCGCCATCACGGCCGGCGACAGCCCGTGTGCCACCGCCCAGTAGCCGCCGCCCATGTACACACCCTGCAGCAGCGCCCCGGCCAACAGGTGTTTGGGCCACTGCGCGCGCGCCGGCCAGGCGACACGCAGCACGCCGGCAATGGCCGCGTACATCAGCGTGGTCAGCGTGAAGCGGGCGAGCAGGAACAGCGCCGGGTCGGCGACACCGTCAATGGCCCGCGCGACGATGAAGCCGGTGGACCAGACGAGGACGAACAGGGCGGGAGCGATGACGGCGAGCACGGGACGGGACAGGAAGCACGAGGGCTGCGAGTCTGCACCGGCGTCGCGGCGATGTCTTGTCCAGAACCGCAATCCGGGAACGCCGGTACTCGGCGCAGACACCTTCCGCCCCCCCGCGTCGCGGCCAGACCAGCCGGATCGCCGTCAGCCGTCGCGGCGAGCCACGACCACCTCGGCCCCGGCCGCGGCTTCGTCCAGCGTGATGGAGAGCGGAAGGAAGGCCTCGATCACCTTCACCACGGTACGACAGTGCGACGAAACCGTCGTGCACCGGAACCGCGAACCACCCGCCAGCGAGGCCGGGAGCATGATCTGGTCGGCAAGATGTTCACCCACGGGCGCCGTACCGGCCAGATAGGCGCGTACCTGGCGCACCAGCGCGACCGCGACCAGCGCCGCCGGTCGGCCGCGTTCGCCGAAGGCCGAGAAGACCTCGGTGGTTGCGTCGCTCGCTATCGTCATCTGCAGTACGTTTCCCGGTCCTTCGTTGGCTGGCAAGAGACGGATGTCGCTGCCGATGTCGGGCAATTGCCCGGCCAGGGCGCGGCTCACGGCCTCGATTTCGCGGCGTGCGACGTCGGCCGGTACGGCAGCGACGATGGACTCGACCCGGGCACCGCGCAGTGTTCCCCGCTCAAGCAGATGCAATGGATCCAGCCGGGCGACGGGCACCGTGCGGGCGACCAGCCGCCCGCCCCCGGCCGGGTAGAAACCGTGCCTGGGCACGTCGATATCCACGGACGCACCGATGGCACGCACGTGCGGCACCCAGGCGCGCAGAAGAAAGTCCGCCGTGGGCGCCGCACTGTTGTGCGTGCCACCGCTGATCTCGACCGTGGACGGCGCGTCGGCATGCCAGAGCGCAGGCAACAGGGTCTGCAGCACCAGCGTCGTACTGCCCGCCGAGCCGATGGCGAATCGATAGTCTCCGCCGCGCACCCGTCCGGGAACGAAGGTCAGCGCCTGCGACCCCGGCTCAAGCCCGCTGACGCGCGCGCCGCAGATTTCGGCCGACGCACCGACGGCCACCATATGCTGCCTGAGCAGTCCGGGGCGCGGGCGTCCGGCGCGGATGCGCGTCATGCGGAAGGGGCGTCCGGTGACCATGGACAGGGAAAGTGCGGTACGCAGAATCTGCCCACCCCCTTCGCCGACGGATCCATCGAGTTCCAGCATGTCCATGTCAGCCTTTCACACAGACGATCTGGCTGAGCGTATGGACGACTTCCACAAGCTCGCTCTGGGCCGCCATCACGGCATCGATGTTCTTGTACGCCATCGGAATCTCGTCGATCACATCGGCGTCCTTGCGGCATTCGACATGCGCCGTCGCCTTGATCTGGTCGTGCACCGAATAGCGTCGCTTCGCCTCGTTGCGGCTCATGGTGCGCCCGGCACCGTGACTGCACGAACAGAACGACTGCTCGTTGCCCAGACCGCGGACAATGAAGCTGCGCGCACCCATGGAGCCGGGGATGATGCCGAGTTCGCCGCGCCTGGCCGATACCGCACCCTTGCGGGTGACCAGCAGGTCGACGCCGAAATGCTCTTCCCGCTGCACGTAGTTGTGATGGCAGTTCACGGCCTCCACGTCGGCGCGGAAGGGTTTTCCGATTACCGCGCGTGCGGCATCGACGACATGCGCCATCATCACGGCACGGTTGCGCCGCGCGAAATCCTGCGCCCAGCCGACCGCCTCGACGTAGTCATCGAAGTGCGCACTGCCTTCTTCGAAATAGGCCAGATCGCGGTCGGGCAGGTTTGCGATGTGTTGCCTCATGTCCTGCTGCGCCAGTTCGATGAAATGGCTTCCGATCGCATTGCCGACGCCACGGGACCCCGAGTGCAGCATGAACCACACCTGCTGCGCCTCGTCGACACACACTTCGATGAAGTGATTGCCGGTACCCAGGGTACCCAGGTGCTTGCGGTTGTTCGTGTTGCGCAGACGGGGATGCTTTTCGGCCAGACTGTCGAATCCCTGCGCAAGCGCGCCCCACATGGCATCGACTGCGGGAGGCGGCGTGTCCCACGCGCCCTTGTCGCGTCGACCGCGACCGACCGTGCGGCCGTGCGGCACGGCGCGCTCGATCGCGCTGCGCAAGGCAAAGAGATTGTCCGGCAGGTCCGAAGCGGCGAGCGTGGTGCGCGCAGCCATCATGCCGCAGCCGATATCCACGCCGACCGCGGCGGGAATGATGGCCCCCTGCGTCGGAATCACGCTGCCTATGGTCGATCCCTTGCCCAGATGCACGTCAGGCATCACCGCAAGATGACCGAATATGAAAGGCATGCGCGCAGTGTTCATGAGTTGGCGACGGGCTTCCTCTTCCACCGGCACACCTTCGGTCCACATCTTGATCGGCTTTCCGCCGCTCACTTCGAGTATCTGCATGATCCTGTCCTTTGTGCCGACCGAGGGCTTCGTGCCCCCGGCCCCGCTGCCCCATGCAGCGGGGCTCACTACGATCGCGGGCGTCAACCCGCCTTTATGGTCACCAGTCCGTCCAGCACCTGGTCGAGGCCACCGAACACGGATATCCGGTCGATACGCTCGGCCACCCGCTCCAGCGTCTCCAGCTCCTTCAGGCGCAAGGCGGTCGGGTTGTCCTCCATGACCTTGGCCGTGTTCAAGAGCGAACGGGTCGCGGCGGTTTCCTCGCGGCGCCGTATCACATTGGCCTGGGCCGACTTCTCGGCCTCGACCACCTGGGCCAGGATGGTCTTCATCTCGCCCGGCAGCACGATGTCCTTCACGCCCGCGCTGTGCAGTTCGATGCCGAATCCGGCCATCCGCTTCAGCACATGTGCATTGACCACATCATCGATCAACTGCTTGTTCTCCAGCAGCTCGTCGAGCGTGCGGGTGCCCACGGCCTCGCGCAGTCCGAGCTGCAGTTCGCGGTACAGATGCTCTGCAGGACGGGCCAGCTTCTCGTGCGCCTGCAGCACGTCGGTGTAGCGCCAGGTCGCGGAAAGATTGATGCGCAGCCCGACCTTGTCGCGCGACAGGATTTCCTGCCCGCTCACCTCCATGCTCTGCAGGCGGGTATCCACCAGTTCCACCTGCACATCGCGGTTGAAGCGCCAGAACGCCTCGACACCGGACGGCGTCAGTCGCTGGATGCAGCCGTCCTTCCGGAGCAGGCCCACGTGGTAGGGCGGAACCTGGACCACGAGGATGCCAGCGATGCCCAGCACGGGTCGACCACGCAAGGACGGCTGCAGAAGGTGGCTGGCAAGCGAAGCCGGCACCGCATCGGCTTCGCGCAGATCGACCCGTTCGAGTCGGTGGGTGGTCAGGCCCGACCACATCACGCGCCGCGAACCCGGCGGCAGCACCTCGACCAGCACATCGTTCTCGTAGCGCAGACCCGCCTGATCCTCGCCCAGCACGAAATCGTGAAAGTGCATGCGGGCCTGTTCAGGTTCGCGGGCCAGCAGGTAGTCCACAACCGCAAAGTCGACGTAAGGCTGTTCGGCCGACACGGTCTGTACCGAAAGGCGACGCAACGGATTCCAGAACACATAGCGGCCGGGTTCGAGCACGCGCTCGAAGTCTCCGTCGCGCAGCAACACGCCGCGTTCGTTCTTCTTCACCACATGACGCTTCAACATTTCTCTTCTCCCCAAGTGATACCGGTCATCACCGGCCCGGCGAACCCGCTGGCGACCCGCGCGGGGAGGCAGGCAACTGCAGACCGTGGCCCTAGGGCGTCGCGACGTGCGCGGCGATCGCGGACAGGTGCTGCCGGTCATCTGCCTTGCCGCATGGGCGGTCATGCTGGCTGGCCGGGCCGGCGTCGGCTGCTTGCGCGAGCCGCGACCGGCGGGTATTGCAACAACAGCTACAGGAGCAGGAGTCGAACCTGCGACACACCGCTTTCGCGGCTGCTCTACCTCTGAGCTATCCAGAAGGGCGTGCGGGGAATCGAACCCACGCGAACTCGCCAGAGCACGCATCCAGATCGCATTCACGGCTGCGGCATGCGCGCTGACAACAGGCACGAACCCGGTCATCGCGCACCAGAGGGCCTGAACACCCGTCTCGTGGGCACTTGCAGTGAAGTGCGATCACAGCCTCTTCAGCCAGATGCGTGCCAGGTCAAAATTTGCTGCGAAGAAGGGGGGCAACATATTGATTGGAAATGTGTTTATCTCTTCATGTGGGTTGTTGCCCTGCGCATCCATGCCGACCATTGATAGAATTCAGTATCGCTACTTATATTTCTGGATAGCCTTGTGAAACGCATCGTGGTAATCGGCTTTCTCGGTACCCAGCTCGACTACGGCGGCCGGGGCAGTCAGCGTTGGGAGAAATGGAGACCCACCGTAAGCCTCTGCCAGCAACCGGATCTGGTCGTGGGCCGGCTGGAGCTGCTGCACGATGCACGCAGCCGGGGCCTGGCCGAACGGGTGAAATCCGATATCGCATCGGTGTCGCCCGAAACCGACGTCAGGCGTGTCGAGCTCGAGTTGCGCGACCCGTGGGACTTCGAGGAGGTCTATACCGCCCTTCATGACTTCGCACGTGGCTACGCCTTCGACGGAGACACGGAGGACTATCTGATTCACATCACCACCGGTACCCACGTTGCGCAGATCTGCTGGTTCCTTCTGGCGGAGTCGCGCTACATGCCGGCGCGCTTGTTGCAGACCTCGCCGCCGCGCAAGAAGGACGGTGCCGACCCGGCCGGGCGTTACGAGGTGATCGATCTCGATCTGTCGCGCTACGACAAGATCGCCCAGCGCTTTCGTCGCGATCACGACGACAACCAGAGCTTTCTCAAGTCCGGTATCGCGACACGCAACAGCGACTTCAACGCGATGATCGAGCAGATCGAGCGCGTGGCGGGCGTATCACGTGCGCCGATGTTGCTGGTCGGCCCGACCGGCGCGGGCAAGTCCTTTCTTGCCCGACGCATTTACGAACTCAAGCGCTCTTGTCAGCAGCTCGCCGGTGCGTTCGTCGAAGTGAACTGCGCGACGCTGCGTGGCGATTCGGCAATGTCCGCGTTGTTCGGTCACGTCAAGGGCGCGTTCACCGGAGCCCAGGGCGATCGCGCCGGGCTGCTGCGCGCGGCCGACAAAGGCCTGCTGTTCCTGGACGAGATCGGAGAGCTTGGCGCGGACGAACAGGCCATGCTGCTCAAGGCCATCGAAGACAGGCGCTTCCTGCCCTTCGGCGGCGATCGCGAAACGAGCAGCGACTTCCAGTTGATCGCCGGCACGCACAGGGATCTTCGTCTGTGGGTGGAACAGGGACGCTTCCGCGAAGACCTCTACGCACGGATCAATATGTGGACCTTCGATCTCCCCGGCCTGTCGAGGCGTCGCGAAGACATCGAGCCCAACCTCGACTTCGAACTTGAGAAGTTCGCCCTGGAGCACGGGCGGCAGGTGCGATTCAACGCCGAGGCACGCCGTCGCTTTCTCGCCTGGGCCACCTCGGCCGACGCGATCTGGCGTGGCAACTTTCGCGAACTCGGTGCCGCGGTCACCCGCATGGCAACGCTCGCCCGCAGCGGGCGCATCACGGAAGAACTTGTCGTCGAAGAGCTCGCGCGTTTGCGTACAAGCTGGGCGGCGCCGGCCGTGCAGGATCGTGTGGCCACCGTACTGGGCAGCGCCGCCGACAGACTCGACCTGTTCGATCGTTGCCAGCTTGATACCGTGCTGCGGGTCTGCAGCGACTCTGCCAGCCTGTCCGAAGCGGGGAGAAGGCTGTTCTCGGAATCGCGGCAGGCCAAGAAGCAGGCGAACGACGCCGACCGCCTGCGCAAGTATCTGGCGCGCTTCGGCCTCGACTGGGAGGCGGCCTCGCGCCGCTGACCGCGCGAGGCCGGGAGACGGTTCCTGCCTCGCACCGCTCCGGCGTCGGCTTGTCGCGCGTCCCTTTCCAGGGTGCAGGTTCAGCCGGCGAACAGTGCGCGCAGCGGCTCGGCCAGGTCGGGCCGCTCGTCCAGCGGGAGCGAGAAGGTATCGCGCACAGCGGCGATCAGGGTATCGGCGCTGTCCAGCGTGCGGCGCGCGACGCTGCCATCGCTGCGGTACTCCGACAGTTCGCGGTTGAACAGCGTCCAGCGACGGTCGCGGCCGGCGCGTGCCAGCATCAGATTGCCGGTGAAGATGGACGCCGGGTGGGTGGACAGGAAGTAGCTGGAGGCGACGAAATCGCAGCCGTGCATTTCCTGCCGGCGCAGACGGTACAGCGCCTTCCAGTCCTCGCCCAGGCGCGCCGACAGCCACCAGTCTTCGCCACGCTGTTCGAGGCGGAAGGCGCCATGCGGCGTGTGCTGTTCGAGGCCGCTCTGCCAGCGCAGGCCAGCCGTGACGGTGAGACCGCCGAAGCCGACATCGACCAGACGCGAACCGTCCGGGGTGTCGACATCGAGCAGCATGTGGGACTGCGGCGTCAGCGCGTCGTCCGGCTGGTTCCACATGACGCGCGCGGCCAGTTCGCGTACCGGATAGCCGAGCGCGCGCAGCGCATCGGCGAACAGCCGCCCGTGCTCGAAACAGAAGCCGCCGCGCCGGGCGTCGATCAGCTTGGCGGCAACGCTTGCGCCGTCGACCTCGACCGCCCGGCTGCGGATCGGATCAAGGTTCTCGAAGGGAATGGCTATGGTGTGCGCGAGCACAAGCGCGTCCAGGACGGTCGCCTCAGTGGAGGGCCGGGCTGCTGTCCAGCCTATGCGGCCAAGATAGGCATCAAGCGGAAAAAGGGCGGACATGGTGCAGGGCGATGATCGACAGCCCGGCATGATGAGGCGACCCGGCCGGACCTCCTGCGCAACGCGTCACGAGTGCCGGATCGCCACCGGCAGGACTCTGCCGCAGCCCGCCTGCGCGAGATTCCGCGCCTGACCGGCGCCCTCGGCCGGCGAGGCACGCTGTGGTGACTCGCCGCCGGAGCAAGGCGTGGGCGGACGCCCGCCTGCGCGAGGGCGCCCTGCTCCCGGCATCGACGCCACGGGTCTTCCCCCGCCAATGAGGAAAAAGCCCGCCGCCGCTTCGACCGCACCGAGACCACCGGCGCACCGCGGGCCCGGCATCTGGCGCGACGGCCGATCACACCTTCTTCACGAATTCCGACTTCAACTGCATCGAACCGAAACCATCGATGCGGCAATCGATGTCGTGGTCGCCCTCGACCAGGCGGATGTTCTTCACCTTGGTGCCCACTTTCAGCACCGAAGAACTGCCCTTCACCTTCAGGTCCTTGATCAGCGTGACGGTGTCGCCGTCCTGCAGCGCATTGCCGTGGGCGTCTTTCCACACCCGCTGTTCGTCGCTGGCGGCGGTCGCGGCGGGGCTCCATTCGTGGCCGCACTCGGGACAGACGAGCTGGGCGCCATCCTGGTAAGCGAATCCGGAATTGCATTGCGGGCAGGGAGGAAGGGTGCTCACGGGTGTCCTTGGAAAGAGGGGGTTGTGGTCTGTTGCGCTACCGCGTACGGCAACAGCTTCTGCACGATAGCGAAGAACGTCAGTGTCGCCTGGTCGCTCTTGTCGGAGTCGACGCGCAAGGCAAACAGGTCGCGCACCTTCTGGTAGAAGCGCTGTTCCGAGGCACGGATGTCCCGGATGCGCGCCAGTATTTCATCGAAGTGGTCCGGCCGGCCATCCGGGTTCTTCAGGCGCTCGTCATCCAGCGCGAAGCCCTTGAGCAGGTATTCCTTGAGGACTGCGGGCGCCTAGCGGCGGAACTGCACGCCGCGCGGTGAGCGCACCTGATAGCCCACGGCGAGGATGGCGTCGAGGTTGTAGAGCGCGACCGGGCGCTTCACCTCGCGTGAACCTTCGATCTGAACTACCGAGGAATCCTCGGTAGTTGCCTCGCGACTCAACTCCGCATCTTCAAAGATGTTCTTCATATGCAGGCCGACGTTGTCGGTCGTCACATCGAACAGCTCCGCCATTTCCCGCTGCGTGAGCCAGACGGTCTGATCCATGGCCCGCAACTTGATCTGGCTGCGCCCGTCTTCGGTCAAGTAGAGAATCAGTTCGCTCATGATGTTGTTTGCGGTACAGGTTCTGCTGCAATCACGGCGTGGGTTCGGCGGCGCGTCGCCGCCGCGATTGAAGCTGTTGCGTGCGTGCAGCCAAGCTCAGGCATGCGTTGTTCGACGGTCAGAATGCACTGAAACCTGTCGAGCAAATCGACACATGCGAAATTCGTGTTTAAAAACACGTCGAAAATCGACACGTCTTCCGGACGTGTCGATCACGTCGACGCGTTCCGCGCTCAACTGGCCAGTTCGTTGAACAGGGCTTCGTTGATGTAGTACTTCTCGCGGCCATGCTTCTGTTCGCGCAGAATGCCCAGCCCGGCAAGCGTCTGCAGGTAGGTCGAGGCGGTCTGCCGCTTGGCGATGCCTGCTTCGACGACGAACTGGATCTTGGTGTACGGGTGCCGGAAGATGACCTCGACCAGATCCTTGCTGTAGATCGCCGGCGCTTCGGTCTGCACCCGTGCGCGCACACTTTCCATCAGGGCACGGATCCGCTGCACCTGGTCGTGGGTCTGCTGCGCGGTCGATTCGATGGCGCGCAGCATGAACAGAATCCAGTTTTCCCAATCCTGCGACTCGGTGACGCGGCGCAAACCTTCGTAGTAGGCCGCACGGTTGGCGATGATGTAGCGCGACAGGAACAGAACCGGAATGTCGAGCAGCCCCTTTTCGACCAGATAGAGCAGATTGATGATGCGCCCGGTACGGCCATTGCCATCCGGAAACGGGTGGATGGCCTCGAACTGGTAATGCATCACCGCCATCTTCACCAGCGGGTCTACACCGTCTTCGGCGTGGATGAACTGTTCGAGATTGCCCAGCTTGTCGCGGATGACGGCCTCGCCGACCGGCGGGGTATAGATCACCTGGCCCGCGTCGTTCTTCAGCGCAGTACCCGGAATCGCCCGGATGCCCAGTTCGGTCTGCTTGATCAGGCGGACGATTTCGACGAACAGATTGGTCGTCAGCGGCCGTGCCTTCAGCGCCTGAAAGCCGTGATAAAGCGCTTCGCGGTAGCGCAGCACCTCATTCGTGTGCGGATCGCTCTTGCCTTCGGGATCGGCATCGGCCCGATACAGCTCATCGTTGGTGGTAACGATGTTCTCGATCTCGGACGACAGACGGGCTTCCTGCAGCGCGATGCTGCTGATCAGCATGCCCTGGTTCGGGATCTGTGCCGCCAGTCCGCGCAGGTTGGCCAGCACACGATTTGCGCTGATCGCCTGCTTCAGAACGGCCTTGGTTTCGAGTTCGACCGGCGGGGGAAGCGAGGGCAGGTCGTTGTAGGGCTGCGCGCGATCGAACGGCATTCAGCGACCCTTGAACGAAGACGTGTCTAAAAATAGCTAACTTTTAGACATATGGCGAGTGATCTGTATAGAAATCGGCATTTTCTATACGTATGCACAGTGGCCATTGGCCTGCCACGGGTTCTGCCGTCTCGGCCAAACTTCACCAACGAGCCTCCGCAAAACCCGGGGCGATTCAGTCTGCGTCGTCAAGGGTTTGTCAGGCAACTCCGTTGTATGTCTCTGGGACAGCAATGATTGGGCCAGTGAGTGCTTTGGTCGGATATATCAAGAGCAACACGTTGTAGGGCGTTTTAAAGGCCTCGCCCAGACACTCATGGGTGTCTCCGTTGCGGTCGCTGTAAAGAAGCTGCGTTGGCCTGGTCATTTTCCTTCCGATCGGCAGTAGGTCGCCCAAGGCGTGCGAAACGTCGATACGCTCAGCTACTGGAATACCAAATTGTTGTGCGAATGAAGGCGAAGCCTCAATGCGACGCACCTCTGCGTACGGCGGAAGACCCGGTAGCAACTGGATTGGCTCCAAGATGTAGAGGAGGCATGCTCGGTGATTAGTTCTCGCGAATTCTCGAGCCGACGCATATACCGAAGCACCAAATTTCTTGGAAAGCGCGATAGGTGTCTTTACGGCCATCGGCATGTCCGAGGCCATCTCCTTATAGGCGGTCCCCTGAAACAGCGCGTAGCGTGCAAAATTGTTAGCCTCGCGCTCAAACTGGTCGGCGACGGTTGGGGCCAAGGTCTGCTCGCAGTCTTGGAAGAGCCGAAACACTTTCCGATGGGTCGGCAATTCATGGTGCCCCGTCTCATGCAGTTTTAGAAAAGTCTGCTTAGACGCGCCGACGCTGTCATCGATGTGGATGATTTGCTCGTTCGCGTCATAGAGACCCAGAACCTTGGACAGGGCGGACTTGAGCGTCTGCGCCGCCTCGACGGTTTTCCTTTTCACGAACGCTAGGAAGGCGGCAGCGTCAAACATCTCCTTGGGTGCCACACGCAGCTTCGCTGCACTGAGGATGTCCTCAACCGGCGTGGGAAAGCGCCCCCATGCTGATGCCCGATTAAGCAGATCCTGTGCCTGTCGTTCGACAGCGGCCAGTTCAAAGGATTGAAGACTGCTGTCGTCGGGCTTCATCAGGTGCGTTTCCTCGAGCGGATATGCTTAAGAAAATCTAGGAGTTCAGCTTCCTCGTCAGGGCTCAGGTTGTGCTCGGCAAACGTCGCGATTCGGCCGTGCCGCTGCCCTTCACTGCGCGTGGCAGCGGCAGGCAGGTAGCCCGCGAGTTCCATCAGCGTGATGTACTCGATTCTGTAGATCTCAGCCAGCTTATTGAGGATGGTCGGACTTGGCTGCTGGATCTTCCCATTCTCAAGCTGACTAAGGTAGGCGTTCGAAACTTCCTTGCCACTGGCCTCTTCGACCTGCCTAAGCGACATCTTCCGATCGTTACGGATAGAGGCGAGGTACTGCCCTAAGGTGACTTTCACTGCTTGCCCCGAGTAGCGACAGCACCCGTGACCTTCACGACTGCCCGCTTTTCACGAGTTTAGCTTCCGCCGCTAAATTTTCAACGCGCGCTTAGCATGCTTGACAAACTTAGCATGCGTTCTTAAAGTTGCACCAAGTGCTCAGCAGCATCCCGCAGAGAGAGCGCGAGACCCAAGTGCGCGGCTTGTCGCGCGATCGAATGGAAGAGATATATGAGCGATCAATTTGAAGAAGACGTAGAGGACGTCTACGCCGCTGTGTCGAGTGGGCGTCGCGTTCGTGAGCATGGGCCATTCGGTATCCGGATAGGCGATCAATCCATGCAGTTCGTACCGAAGGTTGTCGATGATCCGGTGGTGACTGGCATCCAAATCTTGGCGGTCGCTAACGCACGTCCGGCGAACGATTGAGCTTGCCCCCGAAAATCATATCCCTTGCTGAGTGATTCACAATGCAGGCAA
>CAZKRN010000041.1:0-30735 GCA_964555165.1 uncultured Methyloversatilis sp.
GCCAAGTTCCGCGACTACTTCGCCTACCGCGAAAAGCTGGCCGACATTCCGTCGCACCGCGCGCTGGCGCTGTTCCGCGGTCGCAACGAAGAGGCGCTGCGGGTGAAGCTTGCGCTGGACAGCGACCCGGAAGACGGCAGCCGCTCGCCCGAACCCAACCCCTGCGAACGCCGCGTCATGACGCACGCCGGCATCCGCGACCAGGGCCGCGCCGCCGACCGCTGGCTGGTCGATACCGCACGCTGGACCTGGAACGTCAAGCTGTCGGTGCATATCGAACTCGACCTGATGGGCGAGCTGCGCAGCCGTGCCGAACTGGAAGCGATCCGCGTGTTCGCCAAGAACCTGAAGGACCTGCTGCTGGCCGCACCGGCCGGCCCGCGCGTCACCATGGGCCTGGACCCCGGCATCCGCACCGGCGTGAAAGTGGCCGTGGTCGACGTCACCGGCAAGCTGGTCGATACGACGACCATCTACCCGCACGAGCCGCGACGCGACTGGGACGGGTCACTGCACACGCTGTCCGCACTCGCGCAGAAGCACGGCGTGCAGCTGATCGCCATCGGCAATGGCACAGCCAGCCGCGAAACCGACAAGCTGACGGCCGACCTGATCAAGCTGAAGCCGGAACTGGCGATGACCAGGATCGTCGTGTCGGAAGCGGGCGCCTCGGTGTACTCGGCGTCGGAACTGGCAGCCAAGGAGTTCCCCGGTCTCGACGTGAGCCTGCGCGGCGCGGTGTCCATCGCCCGCCGGCTGCAGGATCCGCTGGCCGAACTGGTGAAGATAGACCCCAAGGCCATCGGCGTCGGCCAGTACCAGCACGACGTCAGCCAGACCAAGCTCGCGCGCTCGCTCGACGCGGTGGTCGAGGACTGCGTCAATGCCGTAGGCGTCGACGTGAACACCGCGTCCGCCCCGCTGCTGGCGCGGATTTCCGGTCTGAACTCGACGCTGGCGCAGAACATCGTCGCCCACCGCGACGCGCACGGCGCCTTCCCCTCGCGCAAGGCCCTGCTGTCGGTGCCGCGCCTCGGCGACAAGACCTTCGAACAGTGCGCCGGCTTCCTGCGCATCATGAATGGCGACAATCCGCTGGACGCCTCGGCGGTGCACCCGGAAGCCTATCCGGTGGTCGAACGGATACTGGCCGACGTGCAGAAGAAGGCGCGTGAGCTGATCGGCGACGCCGCCACGGTGAAGAAGCTGACGGCGCAGAAATACACCGACGAGCGCTTCGGCTTGCCGACCGTGCAGGACATCCTGCGCGAACTGGAAAAGCCGGGTCGTGACCCGCGACCTGAGTTCAAGACCGCCAGCTTCCGCGACGGCGTCGAGGACATGAAGGACCTCGAACCCGGCATGCAGCTCGAAGGCGTGGTGACCAACGTGACCAACTTCGGCGCCTTCGTCGACATCGGCGTGCACCAGGACGGCCTGGTGCACGTGTCGGCCATCGCGAATCGTTTCGTCAAGGACCCGGCCGAAGTGGTGAAGGCCGGCGACATCGTCAAGGTGAAAGTGGTCGAGGTCGATCTGGCGCGCAAGCGCATCGCGCTGACCATGCGGCTGGGTGACGAGGTGGCGAGGAAGCCGGCCGGCGGCGGTCGCGACCAGCGCAACGCCCGCCCCGATCCTCGGGCCATGGCCCGCGCCAAGGACGCGCCGGAAGCCAACAATGCGCTCGCTGCAGCGTTCGCAAAGGCGGTGAAACGCTGAATCGGAACACCGCCCCTCTGGAGGTGCCGTCACCGGCGCAGGCGGTCGCACGGACATCCGTGCCGGACATGACGGCCCCGCCCGGGCCTGCGCGGTGGACCATCCCGCGGCTTCGGCGCGCCGGCCGGGGTCGCGCCGCTTACTTGCCCAGCGCGCCGAACACCTTCTTCGCCAGACTTCCGGCCGCGCCGACCGGGTTCTTGCGGATCGCCTTTTCTTCTTCGGCCACCATCGTGAACAAGCCGTCGAGCGCCTTTTCGGTGACGTAGTTGTCGAGATCGGCGTCTTCCTTGCTGATCACGCCGTAC
The DNA here is from genome assembly GCA_964555165.1 of uncultured Methyloversatilis sp. Classification (GTDB taxonomy): domain Bacteria; phylum Pseudomonadota; class Gammaproteobacteria; order Burkholderiales; family Rhodocyclaceae; genus Methyloversatilis. Next base: position 2,028 of record CAZKRN010000041.1, read on the forward strand.
TTTGCCCCCTTGGACGCAAACTTCTCGTAGGTCTTGGCCAGACCCACCTTGTCCATCGCCTGTTGCACAATGGGCTTGAAGCGTTCCTTCAACCGGGCCGATGTCTTGTCCCTGAAATATTCCGTACCCGATGTTTCGCCACCGGTAAGAATCTTTTTGGCATCATCGACGCTCATGTCCTTCACCGCCCCGACCAGCAACTCCCTGGCTTCGGGCACGGCCGCCTCGGCGGCTCGGTTCATTGCGGTAATCAGTTCATCCGCCTGTTTCTTCATGCCGAAAGTACGCATCAGCTTCTCCGCCTGGCGCAGGCCATCCGGCATCGGGATCTTCACCCTGGCGTTTTTCAGAAACCCATCCTGCTTGCCAAGCAGATCGACCGCTTTCGACGCACCCTGCGACAGTGCCTCCTTGAGGCCGCCCCCGGCGTCCTTGTCGGTCAGGTCGGACAGCGAAATGGCCCAGACCTGGGTACACATGACAAGACAAGCCACTAAACCGACAATTGCACGCATGGTCAAAGACCCTTCATCGATGAACGAAGCCGGATTATGAATCGCAACTGGATATCGCCGATAGTGCTGATCGCGCTGGTCGCCATCGTGCTGCTGCTGCGCGGACAAGGGCATCCGGATCGCGTGCCCGCGGTGCGGATTGCCCTGCTGGACGGCGGCCTGCTTGATTTCGGCCGGGCCGACGGCAAGGTGCGCCTGGTCGAGTTCTGGTCAACGTCCTGCGCGCCCTGCGTGCGCGGCATGCCGGCCCTGGCCGAAGCCCACCGCAGGCATGCCGCTCGCGGTTTCGAGGTGGTGGCGGTTGCCATGCCGTATGACGCACCCGTCCATGTACAGGCCTTCGCCGCGCGCGAGAACCTGCCGTTTCGCGTAGGGTTCGACCCGGCAGGCGAGGTCGAACGCAGCTTCGGCGGTGTGCGGGCGACGCCGACCAGCTACCTGATCGACCGCGACGGCCGCATCGTCAAGCGCATCATCGGTAACCCGGATCACAGACTGCTCGACCAGTTGCTCGACACACTGCTACCACCCGCCTCCTGACCTTCCCTGATGAAAACCCGCTACCTGATCGCACTGCTGCTGACGGCAGCGGTGCTCGTCGCATGGCTGTTCTGGCCGCGCGGCATCGCCGTCGATGTGGTCGCGGTGAGCCGCACACCGTTGACCCAGAGCGTGGTCGCCACCGGACGGGTCGCCACACCGTCGCGCATCGAACTGGGTACCCAGATCACGGCCATCATCGACGCCGTGACGGTGCGCGAGGGCGCCCGCGTGAAGGCCGGCGATGCGCTGGTGCACCTGCGCTCCAGCGACGCCGACGCCGCGATCGGACAGGCGCGATCGGCGATCGCCGAGGCGCAGGCGCGCTTCACACAGCTCGATGCGGTCGGCCTGCCGGTGGCCGAACAGGCGGTCAGGCAGGCGGAAGCCAATCTGCGGGTGGCCGAAGCCGAATACCGGCGCGCGCAGGCCCTGGTGGCCCGGCAGTTCTACTCGCCGTCGAAACTGGACGAAGCGGCGCGCCAGGTCGACACCGCGCGCGCGCAATTGCGCTCGGCGCAGGCGCAGCGCGACGCCAACTCGTCACAGGGCGTCGAGCGGGTCAGCGCCCGGGCACGGCTGGCACAGGCGAACGCCGCGCTCGAATCGGCTCAGGCGCGACGCGATCTGCTGACGCTGCGGGCACCGGTCGACGCGCTGGTGATCGCTCGCGATGCGGAACCGGGCGACGTTGCCCAGGCCGGTCGCGCACTGCTGACGCTGGCCGAGGACGGCGAAACCCGCGTACACGCGACGCTGGACGAAAAGAATCTGCGCTACCTGCACCTCGACGCACGTGCGCAGGCCGTCGCCGACGCGTTTCCCGGCCAGCCCTTCGAAGCGGTCGTGTACTACCTGTCGCCGGCCATCGACGCGCAGCGGGGCACGGTCGAGGTCAGGCTGCGCGTGCCTGAACCGCCGGCCTTCCTGCGGCCCGACATGACCGTGTCGGTCGAGGTCGTGATCGGACGCAAGGAGCAGGCGATGACGCTGCCGCTGGAAGCCGTGCGCGAGATCGACGGCGCGACGCCCTGGGTGCTGGTGGCCGTCGACGGCCGGGCGACGAAGAGACCGGTGAAAATCGGTCTGCGCGGCGTCGGACGCATCGAGATTGCCGACGGGTTGAGCGAAGGCGACGTTGCCATCATGCCGGCGGGCGGCGCGCTGGAAGGCGATCGCATCCGCATCAAGCCGCCGCGTGGCGCACCGGGCCCGGTGCCCAATCTCGGTCGCTGAGCATGGTCATGGCGCGCCCGCGACTTCCATTCGAATTCCTGGTCGCACTGCGCTTCCTGCGAGAAGGGCGCATGCAGACCGCGCTCATCCTGCTCGGCGTCACCGGCGGCGTGGCCGTCATCGTCTTTCTCTCGCAGCTCATATCGCAGCTTCAGGCCTCCATCATCGACCGGGTGCTGGGCAGTCAGGCTCATGTGGTGATGCGGCCGCTCGAAGAAGCCAATCGGCGCGCACTGACCGACGCATCGAGCACGACGGTGATCGAGCCGCGCGCCCAGCGCCTGCGTTCGATCGACCAGTGGGAGGCCATGATGACGCTGGCGGAAGCGCAGCCGCGCGTGGTCGCCGTGTCTCCGGTGGTGAGCGGCCCGGCGTTTGCACTGCGCGGGCGCGCCAGCAAGTCGGTGGCATTGATGGGCGTGGATCCGGACCGCTACCGCCGCATCGTGAAGATGGACACCTACATGACGCGCGGACAGTTCCAGGTCGACGGCACGAACGCCATCATCGGAACCGAACTGGCGAAGGATCTGGGCGTCACGGTGGGCGACAAGGTGTTCCTGCGCGCTGCCGGCGGACGCGACGAACTGCTGCAGATCACCGGCCTGTTCGACATCGGCAACAAGGACCTGAACCGGCGCTGGGTGTTCACCACGATGAAGCTTGCGCAGTCCTTGCTCGACCTGCCGGGCGGCGTTTCCAACATCGACATCACGGTGGCCGACATCTTCGACGCGCAGGCGGTGAGCGAACGGCTGCAGGCTGCCAGCGGGCTCACGGTAGAGAGCTGGATGACGACCAACTCGCAACTGCTGGCCGCGCTGCGCAACCAGACCGTATCCAACAATCTCATCCGCAGCTTTGTCATCGTCATCGTTGCGCTCGGCATTTCGAGCGTGCTGGTCGTGAGCGTGGTACAGAAGCAGAAGGAGATCGGCATTCTGCGAGCGATGGGCACCAGTTCGAACCGCATCATGGGCGTATTCCTTTTGCAGGGCGGGCTGGTCGGCTTCGTCGGTGCACTGTCCGGGGTGGCGCTTGCCCGGGGCTTGCTGCAGTTCTTCTCCAGCGTGTATCGCACCGGCGACGGTGCGCCGCTGTTCCAGCCGGAACTGGATACCGGCATCGCGCTGTCGGCTGCGCTGATCGCACTGGCGGTCGGCGTTCTCGCCGCCCTCATTCCGGCACGCCGTGCGGCCAAGATGGACCCGGTGCAGGCCATCAGGTCGTGAGGTGCGGGCAATGACGGCCATCGTTTCGACGCGCGACCTTCGCAAGTCCTACGGCGTCGGTACACCGGTGGAAACCGAAGTGCTGCACGGCATAGACATGGAACTGGCCGAGGGCGAGTTCTGCGCGCTGATCGGCCCCAGCGGATCGGGCAAGAGCACGCTGCTCAATCTGATCGGCCTGCTGGAAAGACCGACTTCGGGCACGCTGGACATCGCTGGCGAGCCCACCGTGCACCTCGACGAGCAGGGTCTGACCCGGCTGCGCGGCCGTCACATCGGTTTCGTGTTCCAGTTCCATCATCTCCTGCCGGCGTTCACGGCTCTGGAGAATGTGATGATGCCGTCCATCATCGAGCAGGGCATCGCCAGCGAAGAGGCGGAGCGCATCGCGCGGGACCTTCTCGGCCGCGTCGGTCTGAGCGGTCACGAGCACAAGAAGGCCAACCAGATTTCCGGCGGCCAGCAGCAACGTGTCGCGATCGCGCGCGCGCTGTCGCTCTCGCCACGGCTTATCCTTGCCGACGAGCCGACCGGCAACCTGGACACGCATACTGCCGACGACATCTTCGCTCTGCTGCGCGAATTCAACCGCGAACGCGGCAGTGCCTGTCTCATCGTGACGCACGACCCGCGGCTGGCCGCGCGCTGCGACCGGCAGATCGAACTGATAGACGGTCTCATCGCCCGCCCGGACAGGCTTTGACTGCCGGACAGACCTCGCGGGAGGCGTCCGCGGCTTCCGATCCAACACTCCGACAAGGTCAGACCATGACGACACAGATCACGGCCTACGTCGCCGAACTGACTTCACTGCTGGAAGAAATCGCCCGCCCTGACACCGACACCGGCGGCGAACGGCTGTCGCGACTGGTTTCGCTGATCCGGCCGGGGCGCCGGGGCAACGCCGAAGTGGCCGAATCCCGTTTCCGGGCGCTGCTGCGGCTGCTGGCAGCCCGCCCGGAACTGGCGGCCGGGCTGGCCGCGCACCTGAATGCGGTGCTGGCCGCGCGCATACACCGCACGCTGTATTCCGAATCCGGTGTACTCGCCAACCAGGGCTTCTTCAGCGGTCTGGCCAGCCGCCTGCTCGGTCGCCTGTTGCCGCCCGCCGTGGACGCCGAATTCCTGCGCGACCTGTTCAGCGAAGTATTCGACGACGCCGGAGACGGCGAATGGACGAATGCCATTCCGCGCGAGGACTGGAACACCCTGCTCGATCTGTTGCAGGTGGACGGCGACAGCTTCGCCGCCGCGCGCGAGCGCTGCCGTCATGAAGTATTCGAGGCCATGCGCATGGCGTCTCACCGACTTGCCGCGCTGGGCATGGAGCCGGCGCTGCTGCGCTATCTGCCGGCGCTGGCCCGGCATGAATCGCCCTTCCTCGCGCAGAGCGACGAAGTGCGCAGCTTCATCGCCCGCCACACCGGAAGCGACGAGCACCTGGCGCACGACGGCCATCTTGAAGTGCTGCTCGGCCAGTGCATCAGCTATGTCGACACCATACGCCGCCGCTCGCGCGACGCCGGTGTCGGCGTCAATCTGGTGTTCGTGCTGGCGCGCATCGAACAGATCGTCGACCGCCTGCGCCTGCTGCGTACCCTGGTACTGCCGGACGAAGGCACGGACCGTGCCGCGGAGCGCTCGCGCGCTGTCGACTTCTTCCTCTGCCTCGTGCGTCAGGAGAACCGCCGGCACAGCGTACGCGACCTGTTCAATGGCACCACGCAACTGCTGGCACGGCGCGTAACCGAACAGGCCAGCAAGTCCGGCGAGCACTACGTCACCGAATCGCGCGGCGAATTCCTCGGCATGTTCCGTGCCGCCGCAGGCGCCGGCCTCATCATCGGCGCCATGGCCATGATCAAGATACTGACCGCCAAGCTCGATCTGCCGCCGGTCTGGGAAGCGGTGGCCTACAGCCTGAACTACGGTCTGGGTTTCGTGCTGGTGCACATCCTGCATCTGACCATTGCCACCAAACAGCCGGCGATGACCGCCGCCACGCTGGCCGCCGCACTCGACGGCAAGCAGAACCGCGAGGCGAGACTGAATGTGCTGACCGATCTCGCCGCACAGGTCAGCCGCACGCAATGGATATCGATTGCCGGCAATGTATCGATCGGCTTTCTGACCGCTCTGGCCATCGCGATGGTGGGCGCCCAGTTCTTCGACTGGCATCCGGTGGCCCCGGACAAGGGCGCCCACCTCATGCACGACCTGCACCCGTGGAAAAGCCTGGCCATCGTGCACGCCGCCATCGCCGGGGTCTATCTGTTCCTGAGCGGCCTGATCTCGGGCTACTACGACAACCAGTCGCTGTATCACCGGGTTCCGGAGCGCCTGCGGCGTGTGAAGTGGCTGCGCGCGCTACTGGGAGAAGCACGGCTGGCGCGCTTTTCCACCTATGTCGAGCACAATCTCGGCGCCCTCATGGGCAACTTCCTGTTCGGCTGCATGCTCGGGGCTACACCTATCGTCGGCAAGCTGCTCGGCCTGCCGCTGGATATCCGCCACGTGGCCTTCGCCTCGGCCAATCTTGCCTACGGCACGCATGCGCTCGACTTCGACATCGACTGGCATGCCTTCGCCATCGGCGTGCTGGGCGTGGCACTGGTCGGCCTCACCAACCTGCTGGTGAGCTTCAGTCTGGCGATGAAGACGGCGCTGCGCTCGCGCGGCATCGAGCCCGGCGACACCGACGGCCTGTCGGCCCGGCTCGTCCGCCGCTTCCTCAGTCGCCCGCGCGATTTCTTCTGGCCGCCAAAACAGGCGCTCCTGCCGACCGCTGACCCGCGTACCTGAGCAGGCGTCAGCCCGACGGGGCATCGCCGGCCTGCTTGCGCGACCGGCTGCGGCGAGGCGCTCGCGGCTTGGCGGCCGGCTTGGACGAGGCAGGCGCAGCCGGCAGTTCCGGCGCCGGCGTGACGGAAAGTTCCGCCGTATCGGGCGGAGCGGCGACGATGTCGGCCACCGGCTTGGGCTTGCGCTGAGGGCGGCTGCGCCGAGGCGCGGCCGCCGGTACGTCCTCGGTGGGCACCGCCGCAGCTTCGCCGGTCGCGGCCGGCAAGGGTTCGGGCGGTTTCTCCGTCATCCGTTCGATCAACTGGACTTCCGCCTGCCCGTTGTCTCCCTTGTGCAGGCGGAACAGTTCCGGATGACTTTCCAGCAGGCCGGACAGGCTGGCGTGTCCGTAATCCTTGTGGCTGAAGCCGGGCTCGAACTGACGAACGATCTGACCGACACGACCTATGCCCGCCCAGCCGGTGTCTTCGTCCGCAGCCGAACGGATGCCCTGGGCCAGCAATTCCAGTATCTGCGCATCGGGCTGGGTACTGCGCGGCTTGCGCGGAGCAGGTTCGGTCGCACGCGAGGGCGGGCCGTCCTTCCTCTTCTGCGAGGCAGCCGTCGGCACGGCACGCATGTCGTCGGTGAACACGAACTCCTCGCAGGCGCGCTGGAATGCGATCGGCGTCGTGCGTCGGCCCACCCCCATCACGAACAGCCCGCTTTCCTGGATGCGGCGTGCCAGAGACGTGAAGTCCGAATCGCTGGATACGATGCAGAAGCCATCGACCAGCCCCGAGTGCAGCAGATCCATCGCGTCGATGATCATCGCGCTGTCGGTCGCATTCTTGCCACCGACGATACGGAACTGCTGGATGGGGCGGATCGAATGATCGAGCAGATGGGCCTTCCAGCTCGTCATGTTGGGCGAGGTCCAGTCGCCGTAGATGCGGCGAACGGTCACGCGTCCGCGCGATGCGGCCGCGAGCAGGACAGGCTGGATCAGCGAAGGTTGCGCGTTGTCGGCGTCGATGACGAGCGCGAGACGACGCGCCTGGAGGCTCGGGTCGTTCATGCCGGGCACGATGGGCAGTCGGAAAGCAGCGATGCTACGCCATTCAAGCACCGGCAAGCGGATCCGTCTTCGTGCCTCGCGCCGCTGCGGACCGACGACACCGTCAGCCCTCGATGGTGAGATACACCAGCGTCTGGTTCAGCAACTGGTACGCCACCTCGCCGAAAGTCATCGGTCCCAGCATGGACGGCACACGCTTGCCTTCGAGTTCGCTGTACAGATAGTTCAGCACGCAGTTGCAGCTGAAGCCTGTCGGCCCGGTCTGTTGCGGCAATGCGGCGTGGAAAGCGCTCACATAGTCGGGTACCGGCGCTGCAAACCGGTATTCGATGTCGTCGAACACCGGAGCGTAGAAATCGACCAACCCCTTCTGCGCGTCGACCGACTTGATGCTCACATTGATCATCGCACCGCTGTAGTCGGCAACCAGCGGCAACCGGGTATCGATTGCACGCAAGCTCACGTACTGCGCGAAATTGCCAGGCTGGCCGTTGATCAGACAGTCGCTTGCGCTGAAGCCCTTGGCCGGGAAACGGATGCGGTCGCCGTCACCCTGAGTGAACAGATTGATGATGTCTATGCTCGCGTACTGACTCGCCGGAAGCGGTACATGCATGACAAGTGCGCGTTCGCCGTCGAATTCCAGCGTCTCGCCATTGACCACGAGCGGGCTGGCGCGACCGAGATCCGAGAGGTGAATGCCGGATACCCAGCCCACCAGCGGCTTGATGTACATGTCCTCGTAACCGGGCGCATTGCGCGCGTAGAGCGAATGCACGGCCGAAAAGGCCGGCAGGACGACGATGGAGAAACCGTTGTCCGGCGCATCGACACACACGCGTTCGAGGCTGATCTGATCGTAGAAACGGATGACCGGAACGCCCCCCGTCGCCGGCACCTGCGCGACATAAAGCTGGTCTCGCGTCGTAACGCCTCCGTCCTGGCCCATGAAGTAGGGAATGGTGCCGCCGATCCAGTGACCACGGGGCAACTGTCGCAGCAGCGCCTCGTCACCCGCGATGCTGAAATAGCCACCACCGCGGATCAGGGCGGTCGCTTCGGACAGCCCCATCATGCGCCCGCTCGGCGCGGACGGTGTCTGAGTCGTCATGTCGATCCGTTCGAAATCAGTGCGTGCGCAGTTGCGCCAGTTCATGGCCGAGCATGCGGGCGTTCTTGACGAAATAGCGATGCAGTTCGCGCAGCTTGAGCATGCGCACCTCGTCGTCGGTGATCATCTCCATCTGGCTGCGCAAGCGCGTCATAAGGAGTTTCAGACTGAGCGCCCGGATGTCGATGTCGCGCTGGCCTTCTATCAATTGCAGCCAGACCGGGTCTGCCACGTCCGGCACGTCGTCGTCGGCGGCCGCCGGCGCGCTGCCCGCCGCCGCGTCGGTCGCAGCACTCGCGGAACCGGTCGCCGGCTTCGACGGGTCGGCGATGGCCGCCTTGCCCTGGTCGAGCGCGAACTTGAACTTCCACAGTTCCTGCAAGGGGATGCCGGTGATCGCGCAGATGCCGTTCAGCGACACGCCTTCGTTGAACAGTGCGAACACCTGTTTCGACAGCGCCTGCGAGAACGGCATGTCGGCCGGACCGGCCCAGGGCAGGGCGCTGAGGTCGGCATCGGGCGGCGCGGTCACACGCAGATGACAACGCCAGCCGGCAAGGTCGATGTGGCGCCAGACACGCTCCTCGCCATCCGGCTCCTGCTGGCGGCGGCCAATGCCGAACCAGCCCCGGTGAACCTCCAGGCCGATCCAGGCATCGAGCCTGCGTGCACCTGGATCGAAACGAAAATCGCGTACCGTCCACGGTTCGTTCAACTGCAGCAAGCGTCCCAGCAGGACCTTGTCCAATGCCATCGCTGTCTCCTTCTCCGACCTTGTCGCTCCTCGCTCGGCAGCGGGACGTCTTGTTCAGGTTGTTTGGTTCGGAATTGCGACGCGCATAGTAGCAAATGCCACGTTACAGTCAGCAGGGGATTTCATTGCGCATGGATCGCGGCCAACGGGCGAACACCCGTCGGTGGTTCCGTCACCGGATGGTCGCAGCAAGGATGCGATGTCGGGACGGACAGGAAAGATGTGGTGCGCGGAGAGAGACTCGAACTCTCACGCCTTGCGGCACTGCCCCCTCAAGACAGCGCGTCTACCAATTTCGCCACCCGCGCACTCGGGTAGGGGCGCGAATATACATTAAAAAGGACGTTTCTGCGTGAGCGAATTGCGACCTCGACTGCAACGCATCCGGCAGGTGATGTGGGAACTGGTGCAGCCGCACCGTGGCCGACTGCTGCTGGCCGGACTGGGCCTGGTGCTGGCCGCCGGTTCGGCGCTGGCGCTGGGTCAGGGCCTGCGCACCGTGATAGACCGGGGTTTCGCCGCCGCCGATCCGCTCTGGCTTGACCGCGCACTGGCCGGCACGCTGGCATTGGTGCTGCTGCTGGCCGGTGCCACATGGCTGCGCTTCTACAACGTGTCCTGGCTCGGCGAACGCGTGGCCGCCGACCTGCGCAGCCGGGTCTATGCCCACCTGTTGTCGCTTCCCCCCTCCTTCTTCGAGGCCGGACGCACGGGCGACGTCATTTCGCGGCTCACCAACGACACGGCGCAGATCGAGAACACGGTGGGTTCCACACTGTCGATCGCGCTGCGCAATGCCTTGCTGCTGACCGGCGGGCTGGTCATGCTGGCGCTCACCAGCGGTCGCCTCACGCTGCTGGTGCTGGCCGGCGTGCCGCTGGTGGTTGCCCCCATCGTGCTGTTCGGACGGCGCGTTCGCGGCCTTTCGCGCGAGCGTCAGGCACGGATCGCGGATATCGGCGCCCATATCGATGAAACCGTGCACGCGATACGCATCGTGCAGGCCAACGGGCACGAAGAAGCTGACCGCCGGCATTTCGACGCGCTGGTCGAGCTCAGCTTCGGCACCGGCGTGCGTCGCTACCGGCACAGTGCGGCCATGATCGTGATGGTCATCCTGCTGGTGTTCGGTTCGGTCGCCCTCATTCTCTGGGTGGGTGGGCACGATGTGCTGAGCGGCCGCCTGACGGCTGGCGAGCTGTCGGCCTTCGTGTTCTACGCCGCCATCGTCGCCAGTTCGGTCGGCGCGCTGGCCGAGGTGTGGAGCGAACTGCAGCGTGCGGCCGGCGCAACCGAGCGCCTGATCGAACTGCTGGACACGCGGCCCGGCATCGCAGCACCCGACCACCCGCAGCCCATGCCCGAACCGGCGCGCGGTGACGTCGCCTTCCGCAACGTGGCTTTCTGCTACCCGAGTCGACCGGACACGCCGGCCCTCGATCGCTTCGACCTCACCGTGAGGGCGGGCGAAACAGTGGCACTGGTGGGCCCCTCGGGCGCCGGCAAGTCGACACTGTTCCAGTTGCTGCTGCGCTTCTACGACCCGCAGTCAGGCTCGCTGGAAATCGATGGCGTGCCGCTGCATCGTGCCGATCCGGCCGCACTGCGCGCGCGCGTCGCGCTGGTGCCGCAGGAACCGGTCATCTTTGCCGCCAGCGTGGCCGACAACGTACGCTACGCCCGACCCGGAGCGAGCGACGACGAAGTACGCGCGGCCTGCGAAGCCGCCTTCGCGGACCGCTTCATCCGCGATCTGCCCGGTGGCTACGACAGCCCGCTCGGAGAGCGCGGCGTGCGCCTGTCCGGCGGCCAGCGCCAGCGCATCGCGATCGCCCGCGCCATCCTCGCCGACCGCCCGATACTGCTGCTGGACGAAGCCACATCCGCGCTCGACGCGGAAAGCGAACGCATGGTTCAGGCGGCGCTGGCACCGTTGATGGCCAGTCGCACCACACTCGTGGTGGCGCACCGTCTGGCCACCGTGCAGCGCGCCGACCGCATCGTCGTGCTCGACCACGGACAGCTGGTCGAGTCGGGCAACCATGCCGAACTGATGGCACGCAACGGGCTGTACGCCCAGCTGGCGAAACTGCAGTTCATAGACTGAGCGCAGGCGCCGCAACCCCGCTCAACGAGCGCACACAGCCGGCGATTGTGCCCGCAACAGCTCCGCGACCGCAGCGGCTTCGCAGGGGCGCGCGAACAGGTAGCCCTGGAGTTCGTTGCAGCCAAGCGATTCGAGATAGGCGCGCTGGGCCGGGGTTTCGACGCCCTCGGCCACGGTGTGCAGACCCAGCTTGTCGGCCAGCATCACTATCATTTCGACGATGCAGCGATCATTGTCGTCAAGATCGATGTCGCGTACGAAGGCCCGGTCTATCTTGATCCGGCTGACTGGCAGATGCTTGAGCCGGCTGAGCGAGGAATAGCCGGTGCCGAAATCGTCGATGGACAGGCTCACGCCGAGCGCGCTCAGTCGTGCGAGCAGGGCTGTCGCCGCATCCGGCCGGTCGATCAGCGTGCTTTCGGTGATTTCGAGATGCAGCAGCGAGGGCGGACAGAAAGTCGTTGCCATCGCGCGGGCGATCGTGTGGTCCAGCGCCGGCGCGGCGAACTGCCGGGGGGACAGGTTGACCGCCACAGGAATGTCGCCCAACCCCGCCTGCCGCCACGCCACGGCCTGTGCGCAGGCGGTCTGCAACACCCATTCGCCCATCGGCACGATCAGTCCGGTCTCTTCCGCCACGGAAATGAAATCGGCTGGCGCCACTTGCCCCAGCTCCGGATCGTTCCACCTGATCAGTGCCTCGGCCGAGGCGATGCGTCCGGTCGCCGCATCGATGATGGGTTGATAGTGGAGCACGAACTCCGAACATTCGATCGCGCGTCGCAGACCGGCTTCGATGCGCAGTCGCTCGACCGAAGCCCGCATCATGTCGGGCGAGAAGAAGGCGAACGCCGCGCCGCCCCCGGACTTGGCCTGGTACATCGCAGTGTCGGCATGCTGCAGCAGCAGGTCGGGATCGTCGCCGTCTTCCGGGTAGATGGCGATACCCATGCTGGCGCTGCCGGTAAGACGGTGCGTCTGGACCTCCAGCGGCGCGGTGACGGCATCGAGGATGTTCTGCGCCACCGGCGCGACATCGGCGGCGTCGGACAGATCGCTCAGCACGACCACGAACTCGTCGCCCCCGAGCCGGGCCACGGTATCGCCCTCGCGCACGCTGGCGCGCAATTGCCGGGAAACGTGACAGAGCAGTTCGTCGCCCTGGCGATGACCGAGGCTGTCGTTGACCGTCTTGAACCGATCGAGGTCGAGCAGCAGCACCGCGGCCCGGCGATCGGTACGACGACCATGGATGAGCGCCTGCGTCAGGCGGTCACTGAGCAATGCGCGATTGGCGAGACCGGTGAGCGGATCTATCGTGGCCTGCCGCTCGAGTGCGGCCGTGTCGCGCTCGATCTGCTGGCGCTGAGTGAGCAGGGAAAGTCCCATGCGGTCCAGCGCGCGCATGACGAGGCCGAATTCGCCGCGCGGATAGGGCGCGCCGATCACCTCGCCGTATTCACCCCGATCCAGCCTGCCGATGGCCTGCGTCAGTCGCTGCGTCTGCCGTCGCAGTGCGAATTCGCCGAGCAGGAAGGCCCCGGCAAACATCAATACGGCGAGCGGAATCAGCCCGTAGAGCGCCTGTTCGAACTGACGATCGGCAACGCTCGCGAGCGCTGTCTGCGGCACGCTGAGCACGACGCGCATGCCGGCACCCGCCGGATGGGACAGCGAGGAGGACGCCCACAGTCTCGCGTCACGCCCGCTGCCGGGTACCCCGATGCCGCGAGGTCCGCTGGCAAGGATGAATTGCCGTGTCGCCTTGTCCATCTCGATGCGGGTGGCGCCCGCTCCCGGATAGTCCATCACCAGCGCGCCGTCCTGGTTCCAGAACTGAAGGTTCATGCGCTCGTAGGGCAGCGAGGCCGCCGCCTGCCGGCCGAACTCGTCCATGTTGAACGAGGCAAGCAGAACAAAATCCAGTGCCCCGCCAGGCGCTCGGGCCGGGTAGGCGATCTGCAGCACGCCCTTGCCGGTGAGCCGTCCTATGGTCGGTTCGACGACGATGGTCTCGGCGGTCAGCGCGCGCCGGAAGTAGCTTCGATCGCTGACATCGAGGCTGCGGCCGGTGCGCAGCGAATCGCACTGCATCACCCCGTCCGGAGCGAAGCGGATCAGACCGGTGTATTGCGGGTGTTCCTCCAGCACTTCGGCCAGAAAACCCGAACAGGCGGCCGGTTCCCCCTGGCCGACCACCGGCACGCGGGACAGTCCGAACAGCAGTTGTGCCGTGCCTGACACCTTGTCGTCGAGTTCGGAGGCGATCTGGTCGGCCCGTATGCTCACACGTTCCCGCGCCTGGGCAATCGCGGCCGCACGGCTGTCGAACAGCATCCACACCGCAACGAGCAGGGGCAGCAAGGAGGAGACGCACACCAGCGCGAGAATGCGCAGACGCAGGCTCAAGGCCGCACCCCTCCATCCGTTCCTGCTGCGGACCGTCCTGTCCTGCCGCCGAGCATCTCACCTCCGCTGGTCTTGCCTCCCGCTGCCGGATGTCCGGCGGGTAAGCGGCCTGCATTCTAAACGCCCCGCAGCGGGGTCCGGTGTGCACTGCGCCAGCACGCAACACATTCCGGCCGCCGGTGCCAGCGGACCGCTTCAGCCGGCGTCGATGAGGCGCGCCGGCACCCCGAGGTCGCGCCAGTTCTCCGGATGACAGGTGAACAGCAGTATCTGGTGCCGCTGCGCCGCATCGAACAGTACGCTCTTCATGCGGGCCAGGCGCGCCGCATCGCTATGTACCAGCACGTCGTCGAGAATGACCAGCGTCGGCCGGCCGGCTGCCTGCAGCAGATCGGCACAGGCAAGACGGGCGATCACGCCCATCTGTTCCCGTGCGCCAAAGCTGAGCTCGTCGACCCTGCCCTGGTCGCCGCCATCGCGCGTGATCGGACCGGGGCTCAGGCTGTCGTCCAGCGTGACGCGCGCGCCCGGCAGCAGCAGGCCCAGATAGTGGTTCAGATGCTGCTGCAGCGGAGCCTGCAGCCGCTGCGTCAGCGCGTGACGCTTGTCGCGCAGGCATTCAAGCAGCAGCGAGAGCGCACGCGCGCGGCGGGCGAGCTGGTCGAGCCGCCGGGCCGCGGCCGCCCGGTCGCGCGCCAGTCCGGCGCGGCGTTCGTCCAGACCACGGGCTCCCGCCGCCTGCAGCTCCACTTCCAGACGGGTCAGCTCGTCGCGCCGCAGGGCATGCGCCCTCTCCAGCACTTCCGCACTCCGTTCGAAGCGCTGCACGTCCTGCTCCAGCGCATCGGGGCGCGCCCGTTCCAGCTGGCGCTGCAGTTCGCCCATGCGCTCGACCAGCACGGCGCGTTGCGCACCGGCATCGGTCAGCGCGGCATTCGCCTGTGCCCGCTGCTGCGCCCAAGCCGGGTCGTCGATACGGCTGCGCGCCGCGACCAGTTCGCGCCGTGCCGCCGCCAGGGCGGCTTCGGTGGCGGCACAACGGCTGCGCGCGTCGGACAGCCTGCGCGCCGCCTCGGCCACCGACAGGCGGGCGGCTTCCTCTTCGGCTTCGGCCAGGGCGACCGGCGGCAGCTCGGCCCGGTCGTCGCACTGCAGTGCCGCCAGTCGCTGCGCCAGTTCGGCGATGCGGCCATCCATGGCGGCACGGGCGCTGCGCAGCGCATCGACACCCTGTGGTGCCAACACCTTCAGCGTCGCCGCACAGGCGGTCAGCTCCGACAGCTTCTGCGCATGCACCTGCTGCCGCGCCTCGGCCGCTTCCAGCGAGGCCAGGCCCAGGCGCACCAGCGCGCCGTCGTGACGGTCGCGCAGCTCGGCAGCCTCGCGCGCCAGTGCGGCCGTGTCGCTGCCGCCCGGCTCGATGCGCAGCCGGCCGTGACCGGGCAGCACCAGGGTGGTGGCATCCAGCAGCTGCCGTTCGCCGTCGCCGGTCAGCGTTTCGTTGCCGATGTGCAGTTCGCGCCCGGATTCCAGCGCATAGCGCAGGCGCGTCGCAACCGCGGCACGCCGGATGTCGAGTTCGCGCAAGCGGCGCGACTGCTCGCGCAGCGCCGCGAGATCCGGCGGGCGGATCTCGCTGGCTGCGGCCTCGCTCTGCAGTGCCAGCAGACGGGTCTGTTCGGCGTCGGCCCGGGCCAGTGCCTTGTCGGCCGCGGCCGCCTTGGCACGCAGCTCTTCCAGCTCGCGCACGAGCGCGTCGCGGGTGTCGCGTGCGCGCGCAGCCGCCAGTGTCAGGCGGGCCGCGTCGTGCCGCTGCTGCGCCTCGCGCTCGCGCTGCCGCCAGGGCGCGGCCAGCGACTGCGCGTCGTCGTCGGCCTGCTGCGCCTCGCTGACGGCGACCGCGCGCTCGTCGGCGCTGCGGGCTTCCGCCGCCAGCGTGTCGAGTTGCTGGCGCAGCAGCGCGATGCGCTGATCCTGCGCGCCAAGCGCCTCGCGTTCCCCGGCCAGCCGCGCCTGCAGCGACCGCACCTCGCCGAGCGCCGCACGCGCCTCAGCCGCCTGCGCGCGCAGCGTTTGCCAAGGAAGGCCGCTTTCGTCCGCGTCGTGGTCGCTGCGCAACTGTGCCAGCCGGTCTACCTTCTGCCGGCTGGCCAGCAGATCGGCATCGATGGCGGCCAGCGCCTCATCCAGTTTCGCCACCTGCTGCATCGCCTCAAGCCAGGCGCCGCGCGGCTTGTCGGACGCTGGCGTGAGCAGTTCGTTGCGCAGTGCTTCCACTTCGGCCGTGATGTCGTCACCGTCACCGCCGGCGATTTCGCCGAGCGACGCGGTCAGCGCCGTGCGCAGATGATCGGTCGCGTGCGCCACGGCCTCGCGCAGCGCCTGTGCGCTGCCCTGTTCCACCCAGAGCAGGCCGGGTATGCCCCAGTCGTCGGCCTTGCTGGCACCGCGCAGGGCATGGGTGAAGCCCAGCCGCCCGGCGATGAAGTCTTCGGCTTCGGCGCCGTCCAGCACGCGTTCGCCATACTGCAGCGTGCACCGCCGGCGGCCGAGAAAGCGCTTGCTGAGGCGGCACGGCCGGCCATCGAGTTCGAAATCCAGTTCGATCTCCGGCGAAGCGGCCGGGTCGTCCCACGGGCGCAGGTGATCGACCGTGCCCGAACGGTGACGCTCGAAGAAGGCGGCGCGGATGGCCGCGACCAGCGTGCTCTTGCCGGCTTCGTTGGCGCCGGTGAACAGGTTCAGGCCGGGCGCGAGGTCGCGCAGTTCGAAGGGCTGGCGGAAGCGGCGGAACTGTTCGACCCGCAGGCGGTTGAGCTTCATCGCGCTGCCTCCGCGCGTCGCGCATCGAGCAGGCCTGCCAGCAAGACCAGCGCGTCGCGTGCAATGTCGCCGCTCGCGCCGTCCTGCGCCGCGCGCAGATCGGCGATCACTTCGCCCAGATAACCCTCGGCGGCCAGCCGCGCCAGATCGGCGTCGGTCGGTTCGATGCGCACGCGGTCGAGGTCGGCCAGCACGGCGCGCGCGCGGCCGCGCGCCTGCGTCACCGCCTCGCGGATGCGCGTCAGGCCGGCCAGATCGGTCTGGCCGGCGAGATCGATCTGAACCACGTCACGCGCTTCGAGTGCGCCGAGCAGCGTGCACAGGACGTCGACGTCGCTCGCCACCTGCAGCGTCAGGGCTTCGCTGCGCCAGCGGTAGCGTCCGGTATCGACCGGCGTCACCTGCGGCACGGCACCCGGCTCGGCGATCTCGACCAGGAGTGCGCGCCCGGAGTCGTTGTTGCGGAAGCGGTCGGTTTCCGGCGTGCCGCTGTACCAGCAACGCGCATCGACCCGACGGCAGCCATGCCAGTCGCCGAGCGCGAGGTAGTCCAGCCGCGCCTGGGCGGCGCGCTCGGCGGCAATCGGGTTGGCCGAATCGATGCCCTCGGCCAGCAGACCCTGCACCGCGCCGTGCGCAATGCCGATGCGATGGCTGCCGGCAGGCGTGTCGGCGGCGGCGAACCAGTCGGTGAGATCGTTGTAGGTGTGGCGCTGGGTCAGCGGTGCCGGCAGCACGACCGCGTTCAGGCCTTCGAAGTACAGCGGCTCCGGGCGCAGGCAAAGATGCACGTTGCCGGGCACCGCGTCGAGCCGCCGCGCGCGTGTCCACACCGACTCGCTCAGTGCGGCGTCGTGATTGCCGGGAATCATGACCCAAGGACCGGCATGGCTGCGCATGGCATTGAACAGCCGCAGCACCGTCTTGTCGGCGATGCCCTGGGCGTCGAACACGTCGCCGGCGACCAGCACCAGATCGACGCGCTGTTCCTCGGCCAGGGCAGCCAGTCGCTCGACGGCGGCGATGCGGGCTTCGGCCAGCAGCGCGGCCTCGTCGGCCTCGAACTGGCCGTACTGCTTGCCGATCTGCCAGTCGGCGGTGTGGAGGAGTTTCAGCAAGGGTGTGGGCGGAACGTCGCGGGGTGCCTACCTTGCGTCGGCGACGCCGCCGCTGTCAATCCTGGCGACCGCCGGAGGGGCGGCGACGCAGTGCGGGGCAGACACCTTATCGTGTGCGGGCGGAAAAGTTGTGCGCACGACCGTCACCCGGGACGTGTATCGTGAGCATACCGGTCGGCCGATTCCCGCGGCGCCCGGCGGGCACGCACCGCTGCGTGCGCCCATCCACCGCTCACCCGGAAGGCCCGCACCATGAGCGCCAACCCGATTGCCGAGGCGGACACAGAAGCCCGCCTGCTCGCATCCCCTCCGTCGGAATACATGTCGCCGGCCCAGCTCGCCTTCTTCCGCGATCGTCTGCTCGCGGAGCGCGACACGCTGCTGCGGTCGGCCCACGAGACGACGCAGCATCTGCACGAGTTCGAGCGCACGCCCGACCCGTCGGACCGCGCGTCGCTGGAGGAAGATCATTCGCTGGAACTGCGCGTGCGCGACCGCGAACGCAAGCACCTGCATACGATAGACGAGGCGCTTGCGCGCATCGACGACGGCAGTTACGGCTGGTGCGAGTTCACCGGAGAGCCGATCGGACTCGCCCGTCTGCTCGCCCGACCGACCGCCACCATGTCGGTCGAGGCGCAGGAACTGCATGAAAAGCGCCGCAAGATGCGCGGCCGCTGATGAGGCGCCGGAAACTCAGTGTGCGCGCCGCACCGGTGCGGGCGCAGCACCCCGCCCTTCGATGTGACGGAAGGTGATGCGGCCCTTGCTGAAATCGTAGGGCGACATTTCCAGCGACACCTTGTCGCCAGCAATGATGCGGATGTGGTGCTTGCGCATCTTGCCGCAGGTGTAGGCGACCACCATGTGGCCGTTTTCCAGCGTGACGCGGTAGCGCGAATCGGGCAGGACTTCCGTCACCACGCCGTTCATGTCGATCAGTTCTTCCTTGGCCATTGCGCTTCTCCCGGAGTGGGCGTGAAAAGTGGACGCCGGGCCGCAGGCGTGCAGGCCACGGGACGTCAGCAGGACTGACTGCGGGATCGCTTTGGGATGCGACGGGATTCGGGTCGCCGACGACGGGGTCTGCGCGGGAAGGAAACCGGAAAACTGCAGTGACGGCGCGGCACGGAATCGATGAACACCGTGTGGCGCCGGCCGACACTATGCACCGAATGCGGGCTTTCTGCCGGTAAATCTGCGGAAGGCGTTCACAATGAGGACCGTTCCATGCCGCCGATTCCGATGATTGAACCCATCCTTCTCGCCGCCGCCCGCATCTGCACCTTCGATGGCGCGCGGGCGCTCACCAATGCCAGCGGCTTTTTCTTCGAGCGCGAAGGGCGGCTTTTTCTCGTGACCAGCCGCCATGTGCTGGTCGACCAGCCCAGCCGTCACTTTCCGGACCGCATCGAGATCGAACTGCACATCGACGCCGGCAATATGGCGCGCTCGACCGGCTTCTCGATTCCGCTCTACCGCAACGGCAAGAGCCTGTGGCGCCAGGGTTCGGACCGAGCCGGCGCCATCGATGTCGCACTGATAGAGCTGAACCGCACGGCGCTGCCGCCGACCGCCGTCTGGCGCGCCTTCACGCCCGCCCACCTGTCGGCCGACCTGGACCGCATCGAAGTCGGCAGTTCGCTGCTGGTAGTGGGCTTTCCGCTCGGCTTCCACGACACGCTGCACCACATGCCCGTGGTGCGTCAGGCCGGCATCGCTTCGTCCTTCGGTCTGCGCTTCCAGGGCGAGGGCTATTTCCTGACCGATGCCCGCACCCATCGCGGCATCAGCGGCGCCCCGGTGGTGATGCGCGTGGCCGACGATCATGCCGTGCTCGGCGATCTGCCGTGGATGCTGCTGGGAGTGCATTCGGCGCGACTCGACGTCGGTACGCGCGACCTCAAGATGGACGAAGCACTGGGCCTGAACTGCGCCTGGTACGCCGACATCCTGATGACGCTGACCGGCTGCGGGTAGACTGCGCGCAACCCAGCACCACCGTCCGGCGACCGGCCGGACACGCCGACCATGAGCCTGACCCAGAGCCTGCTGCTGCTTGCCGCACTGGTGCTTGCCAGCGCCTTCTTCTCTATCGCCGAGATCGCGCTCGCCGCGTCGCGTCGCCTGCGCCTGCGCCAGATGGCCGACGACGGCGACACGCGGGCGGAGGCGGTGATGCGCATCCAGGAAGACCCCGGCCATTACTTCACGGTAGTGCAGATCGGCGTCAATGCTGTAGCGGTGCTTGGCGGCATCGTCGGCGAGGGCGTGCTCAGCCCCTGGCTGTCTTCGCTGCTGCTGTGGTGGCTGCCGGCGGAGCGCGCAGCCACCGGCGGCTTCCTGCTGTCCTTCCTGATCGTGACCTCGCTGTTCATCCTGTGCGCCGACCTGATCCCGAAGAGGGTGAGCATGGCCGTGCCGGAACATCTGGCGGTGCGCGTGGCCGCCCCCATGCTGTTCCTGACCGCGCTGCTCAAGCCGGCGGTATGGGCTTACGCGCGGCTCACCGACGTGCTGATGCGGCTGCTGCGCCTGCCGCGCGCGCGCGAAGAGCGGGTGACGCCGGACGACATTCTGGCGCTGACCGAAGCGGGCGCGCAGAGCGGCGCGCTGGCGCGGCGCGAACAGCAGGTGATCGAGAACGTGTTCGAACTGGACAGCCGCACCGTGCCCAGTGCCATGACGCACCGCGAACGCATCGCCTACTTCCTGCGCGACGACCCGGATCCCGTCATCCGCGCCCGCATCACGGAAGAGCCCTTCTCCACCTATCCGGTGTGCGACGGCGACATCGACCACGTGATCGGCTATGTCGACGCCAAGGACCTGTTCCAGCGCGTATTGAAGAACCAGCCGCTGTCCCTGGTCGACGAAAACCTGGTGCACAAGGTGCTCATCGTGCCGGACCGGCTCACGCTGGCCGAGGTGCTGGACCAGTTCCGCCAGGTCGGCGAGGACTTCGCCGTCATCGTGAACGAGTACAGCCTGGTGGTCGGCGTGGTGACACTGAACGACGTCATGAGCACGGTGATGGGCGATCTCGTGTCGCCCTGGTACGAAGAGCAGATCGTGCGCCGCGACGACCATTCCTGGCTGATCGACGGCGTGACGCCGATCGGCGACGTGAAACGCGTGCTGGGCCTGGACGCGCTGCTGGACGAGGACGAGTACGACACGCTGGCCGGCTTCCTGATGGTCATGCTGCGCCGCGTGCCGCGCCGCACCGACAGTGTCGTCTGGGGCGGCTACCGCTTCGAGGTGATGGACGTCGACAGCTATCGCATCGATCAGGTGATGGCGACGCGGGTCGCGCCGGAGGGTAAGGACTGAATGCGGCATCGGCCTCGATTCCGCGGCCGGCCGGGCACCCCGGGCGTGCGCACGGACGAACGCAACGGAACGACAAGGAGAGCGGCGGAACCGGCACGCTTCTGCCCTCACGGCTGCGGGCTGGCGCCAGCTAGCCCGCATCTGCACGGACACCGGGCATTCGATCGGTTGTCCCGCGCGCTGACCCTGCTCGCGTTCGTCGCACTGCTGTGCCTGCCGCTGCCGGGCCGTACCGCCGACCCCGCCTGGCAGGGCGCTGCCTTCGAAGGCGACCGCGCGGCGTTGCAGAAGCTGGCCGATGCCGGCGCGCGCGTGGTGCGCGTCTATCGCGAGAGCGACGCCTGGGTGCTGGACGCGGCGCAGACCATGGGCATGAAGGTGGTGATGGGGCTGTGGCTGGGGCATCCGCGCCACGGCTTCGACTACGCAGACGCGCGACAGGTGGCGGCACAGGAGGCGCGGGTGCGCGACTTCGTGCAGCGCCACCGGACCCACCCGGCGCTGCTGGCCTGGGGCGTGGGCAACGAGGTGGAAACCGGCGTCGCCGACCCGCTGCCGCTGTGGCGCGAAATCGACCGCATCGCCAGCGTCGTGAAATCGCTGGACCGGCAGCATCCGACCCTCATGGTGGTGGCCGACAACAGCGACGACTGGCTGCGGCCGCTGGCCGACTGCTGCCGCCATGTCGATCTGCTGGGGCTCAATCTTTATGGCGGATCGATCTTCGAACTGCCGGCCCGGCTGCAGAGGCTGGGCATCGCGAAGCCGGTGCTGGTGACCGAACTGGGGCCGCTCGGCCAGTGGCAGGCCGGGCGCAAGCCCTGGGGCGCACCGGTGGAACTGACCAGTACGCAGAAGGCGGACTTCTTCCGCGACGCACTGGCCTTCGTCGCCCGGCAGCAGCGGATCGTCGCCGCCTTTCCCTTCCTGTGGGGCGAAAAGCAGGAACAGACGGCGACCTGGCACAGCCTGCTCGATGACGGCCGGCCGACGGCGATGACCGACGCGCTGGCCACCGCCTGGGGACGCCCGCCGGCCGCGACGGCGCCGCGCATTGTCGGCATCGGCATCGCGGCCGACCTGTTCTCGCCGGGCAGCGAGGTGTCGGCCGGTGTCGATGCACAGTCCTTCGACGGCTCGCCGCTCACGACGGCATGGACGGTGAAGGCGGAAGCCACCGATCTGCGCGTCGGCGGCGACGCGGAAACACCGCCGCCACGCGTCGAAGTGCGCGTGCGGCAGGCCGATGCGCGCAGCGTGCGCTTCGTCGCGCCGTCCGCACCCGGCGCCTACCGGCTGTTCATCGAGGTGACGGACCGCACCGGCAAGGTGGCGACCGCCAATCTGCCGTTCCGGGTGCGCTGAGCGCCCGCATGTGCCCGGACGGCGCGCTTCAGCGCATGCCCGGTGCCAGCCACAGTGCTGGCTCGTCCATCACGGCGATCTGTTCGCGCAGTTCGAGGATGCGCGCCTCCCAGTAGCGCGGCGTGTCGAACCAGGGGAAGGCGGCGGGGAAGGCCGGGTCCTGCCAGCGTCGGGCGATCCAGCCGCTGTGGTGGATCAGGCGCAACGTGCGCAGTGCCTCGACCAGATGCAGTTCGCGCAGGTCGAATCCGCAGAACTCCTCGTAGCCGGCCAGCACGTCGCCGAGCTGGCGCGCACGGTCGGCGCGGTCGCCGGACAGCAGCATCCACAGATCCTGGATGGCCGGCGCCATGCGGCTGTCGTCGAAGTCGACGAAATGCGGTCCCTGACCTTCGACCCACAGCATATTGCCGACGTGGCAGTCGCCATGGGTGCGGATGTACCGAACTTCTCCTGCACGCTGGAAGGCGGCGCGCACGCCCTCGAGCGCCTGCGCGACCACACCGCGATAGACACCTGCCAGTTCCGGCGACACGAAACCGTGGTCGAGCACGTAGGCGGCCGGCTCGTCGCCGAAGCTGGCGATGTCCAGCGCCGGCCGGTGCACATAGGCCTGCACCGCGCCGAGCGCGTGGATGCGCCCCATGAAGCGGCCTATCCATTCCAGCGTATCGCTGCGGTCCAGTTCCGGCGCGCGGCCGCCGCGGCGCGGGAAGACCGCGAAGCGGTAGCCGGCGTGGCGGGCCAGCGTGCCGCCGCCGGGAAGGTCGAGCGCAGCGACCACCGGGATTTCGTGTCCGGCCAGTTCCCGGCAGAACGCGTGCTCTTCGAGGATGGCCTCGTCCGTCCAGCGCGCCGGCCGGTAGAACTTGGCGATCACCGGCGGACCTTCGTCCAGGCCGACCTGATAGACGCGGTTCTCGAAACTGTTCAACGCCAGCAGGCGTCCATCGACCACAAAACCGGCCGCTTCGAGTGCGTCGAGCACGGTGTCCGGGTTCAGATCGGCGTAGGGCTGCTGGGTGGTGGCGTCGCTCATCGAGTGGAAAAATCCTTCAAACGCGATACCCTAGCGCGTTTTCCGCCGTTTCCGGCATCTGTCGTGGCTTATCGGGTCAAGGAAGTCTTCTACACGCTGCAGGGCGAAGGGCTGAACGCCGGTCGCGCCGCGGTGTTCTGCCGCTTCGCCGGCTGCAATCTGTGGAGCGGGCGCGAACAGGACCGCGCCAGCGCACAGTGCCGCTTCTGCGACACCGATTTCGTCGGCACCGACGGCAGCTTGGGCGGACGCTACGACGCCGACGCGCTGGCCGATGCGATCGCAGCCTGCTGGCGCGGTAGCGGTGGCGTGCGCTTCGTCGTGCTGACCGGCGGCGAACCGTTGCTGCAGGTCGACGATGCGCTGATTTCCGCGCTGCACGCGCGCGGCTTCGAGATCGCCGTTGAAACGAATGGCACTCTGGCGGCACCAGCCGGCCTGGACTGGATCTGCGTCAGCCCCAAGGCCGGCAACGAAGTGCTGCAGCGCTGCGGGCACGAACTGAAAGTGGTGGTGCCGCAGCCCGGCCTCGATCTGGCTGCAATGGAAGGCTGGGATTTCGACCACTTCCTGGTACAGCCGATGGACAATGCCGATGCGGCAGACAATGCACGCTGGGCCATCGAATGGTGCATGCAGCACCCGCGCTGGCGGCTCAGCTTCCAGACGCACAAGGCGGTCGGCATACGCTGACCGTCGCAAACCCGGGGCACGGTGCACTGCATGACGCAGCGGTCCCATTTGGACGTATCGAAATGGTTGTTGAACTGAGCCAGCGCTTCTTCTTCGAAGCTGCCCACACCCTGCGCCGCAAGGTGGAAACCGAATCCAGCCTGCGCATCCACGGGCACACTTATCACGCCGAAGTGACGCTGCGCGGCGAACCGGACCCGGCCAGCGGCATGTTGATGGATCTGGCGATATTCCGTGCCGCGCTGGCCAGCGTGCGCGACGGGCTCGACCACCGCTTTCTCGACGAAGTCGAAGGCATCGGCCCGGCCACGCTGGAAAACCTCTGTCATTACCTGTGGCGACAGCTCGCGCCACAACTGCCCCAGCTTGCACGCGTCACGGTCGAGCGTCAGGCGTCAGGCGACAAGTGCACTTTGAGCGCATGCTGAACGCGACGCGCGTCTGAAGGGATGATGGCCGGCCATCCGCTTACCGCACGGCGATTCTCGGCCACATTGCGTTGCCTGTCGCCCATCGGATTCGCGCTGGCGAGCACCGTCGCCCATGCACTGGCGCCCGACTTCGACACGGTACGCGACAACTGGCGCTCTTCCGAAGCGCGCCTGCTCGACCGCCATGGCCAGCCGCTGGCCGAACTGCGGGTGGATTTCGAAGAACGCCGGCTGGACTGGGTGTCGGCCCGCACCCTGTCCCCGCCGCTCATCCGCGCACTGCTGCTGGCCGAGGACAAGCGCTTCCTCGACCACTCGGGCGTCGACTGGACGGCCATCGCAGGCGCGACCTGGGACAATATCTGGCGCACGCTGGAAGGCCGTCGACCGCGCGGCGCTTCGACCCTCACCATGCAACTGGCCGGACTGATCGATCCGGCGCTGCGCCTGCAGGGCGATCGCCGCAGCGTCACGCAGAAGTGGGACCAGGCCACCGCCGCCCGCGAGATCGAACGCCGCTGGGACAAGGCACAGATACTGGAAGCCTATTTCAATCTCGCGCCCTTCCGCGGCGAACTGCGCGGCATATCGGCTGCCAGTCGCGGCCTGTTCGGAAAGAATCCGGACGCGATCGACGTGCGCGAAGCGCTGCTGCTGGCCGCCCTGCTGCGCGGCCCCAATGCGCCGGCCGAACGCGTGGCGCAGCGTGCCTGCGCGGTGTCGCGCAAGCTCAAACCGGCGCCCCCGTGTGCCGAACTGCAGGCGCTGGCCGAACAGACACTGAGCCGGCGCTACCGGCTGGAGCCCCGCTGGAACGATGCCGCCCCGCTGGCCCGCCGCCTGCTGCGCGAACCGGGCGAACAGCGCGCCACCACGCTGGACGCCCGGCTGCAGCGTCGCACGCTGGACGCACTCGGCCAGGAGCGCACAGACATTGCGGTCGTGGTGCTGGACAACGCGAGCGGCGAAGCACTGGTATGGGCCGGCGGGCCGGCGGACAGCGACGCCGCCGCGCGCCGGCTGCCGGCCGGCAGCACGCTGCAGCCCTTCCTGTATGGACTGGCGCTCGACCTGCGCTGGATCAGCGCCGCTTCGGTGTTCGACGACAGCCCCGCCTTCGTCGCCCGGCCGCTGCCGCCGGGCGCCCAGGGCAGCGGCCTGGCGTTGAGCACGCGCGCCGCGCTGGCCCAGGCTGCCGACATTCCGGCGCTGCGCGTGCGCGCCATGGTGGGCGACGAAGCCTACGCCGCCCTGCTGCGCGCGCACGGCATGGACCCGTCGGCGGGCCAGGGCAACCGGGTCAGTCTGCCCGACATGGCCAATGCCTTCCGCACGCTGGCCAATGACGGTGTCTGGACACCCTGGGCGCTGGAATCCGCGCAGTGGCAGGGGGCAGACCGCAGCGGCCGCCGGCTGTGGAGCTCACCGGTGGCGTGGATCGTCGGCGATCTGCTGTCCTCGCGCACCACGACGGGCGCGCGCGACTGGCGCGCGGCAATGCACGGCCGCTCGGGCGACCGCTCGACGCACTGGTCGGTCGGCTGGACCCGCCGCTACACGATCGCGCTGCGCGCGGCACGTCCGGTATCGACCGCCTGGCTGGCGGTGGCGGCAGCCATCGACCCGGTGCCGGGCGAGGCGCCGCCGCCGCCGCCCGGCGTCGAGGGCGTGTACCTGCGCTTCGAACCGGAGATCGAATCCGAGCGCAGGGAGTACTTCCTGCCCGGCACGCAGCAGGCCTTCGCCGACGCCAACGTGCGCGACCTGCTGGGCCGGCCGCGCATCGTGCAGCCGGCGCCGGGAATCAGGCTGGTGAGCGCCAGCCAGTCGGCCGGCCGCCAGGCCCTGCTGCTGGAGGCACGTCCGCCCTGGCCCGGCCTGCGCTGGGCGATCGACGACGAGCGGCTGCCGGCCACCGAAGGGCGCGCGCTGTGGGCACCGCGCCCCGGTCGTCACCGGCTGGCACTGGAGGATGCCGAAGGGCTGCAGATCGAGGCCATCGAAGTTGACGTGCGGCTGGACACCGCACCCGATGTCGTCATCGGTGCGCCGCTGCCTCAAACACCACCTGTCCCGACACCAGGGTCGCACTGACCCGGCCGAGCAGTTCGCGCCCGAGCCAGGGGGTGTTCTTGCCCTGGCTGCGCAGGGTTTCGCGACTGATGCGCACCGGCGCCTCCGGGTCGAACACGCATATGTCGGCGACGCCGCCGACCCGCAGATGACCGGCATTCAGGCCCAGCACGCGCGCGGCGTCCGAGGTGATGCGCGCCAGTGCCAGCTTGAGCGGCAGATGCATTTCGCGCGCCCACGCCAGGGTCAGCGGCAGCAGCAGTTCCAGTCCCGTGGTACCGGGCTCGGCTTCGGCGAAGGGCACCTGCTTGGCGTCGTCGTCCACCGGAGTGTGGTCCGAGCACAGCGCATCGATGCGGCCATCGGCCAGTGCCGCACGCAGGGCCTCGCGGTCGAACTGGGCACGCAAGGGCGGCACGGTGCGGCACTGCGGGTCGAAATAGCCGATGTCCACATCGCACAGGTGCAGCGCATGGATGGCCACGTCGCAACTCACCTGCATGCCGTCCAGACGCGCCTGGTCGATCAACATGAGCCCGGCGCGGCTGGAAATGCGGGTCAGATGAAGCTTGCAGCCGGTGGCGCGCGCCAGTTGCAGCATCTGGCCTATGGCCAGCGTTTCCGCCAGTACCGGTATGCCGGTCAGGCCGAGACGGGCCGCCACCTCGCCGTCATGCGCCACACCGCCCGCGGCCAGATGCAGATCGGTCGGCTGCAGCCACAGCGTGTAGCCGAAGGTGGCCGCATACTGCATGGCGCGGAACAGAACCTGGGTGTCGGCCACCGGTACGTTGGCCTGACTGAAGGCGATGCAGCCGGCATCGCTCAGTTCGCCCATTTCGGTCAGGCGCTCTCCTTTCAGGCCCACGGTCAGTGCACCGTGCGGATAGACGTGAGCAAGATTGAGCATGCGCGCGCGGTGCTTCAGCATTTCCACCAGGCCGGGTTCGTCGAGCACCGGATCGGTGTCCGGCGGGCAAGCCAGACTGGTGACGCCGCCCGCCACCGCCGCCGCCACTTCCGATTCCAGCGTGGCGCGGTATTCCAGACCGGGTTCGCGCAGCCGCGCGCACAGATCGATCAGGCCGGGCGCGACCACAAGGCCGCGGGCGTCGATCACACGGTTGGCATGGAAGCCCTCCGGGGCCTGCCCGAGCGCGACCACCTTGCCGGCGGCGATGTACACGTCGGTCGGCGCGTCGATGTCCTGCGCCGGGTCGATGAGCCGGCCGCCTTCGATGTGAATCTTCATGCGTTTCCTCCGGCCAGCATCGCCATCACCGCCATGCGCACCGCGATGCCGAACGTGACCTGCGGCAGGATGACCGCCTGGCGGCCATCGGCCACGGCGGAATCGATCTCGACGCCGCGGTTCATCGGCCCCGGATGCAGCACGATGGCATCCGGCTTGGCCAGCGCGAGTTTGTCCTCGGTCAGGCCGAAGAACTTGAAATACTCCTGCGCGCTGGGCAGCAGGGAGCCCTGCATGCGTTCGTTCTGCAGGCGCAGCATCATCACCACGTCGACGCCACGCAGGCCTTCGCGCATGTCGTTGAACACGCGGCAACCGAGACGCTCGATGTCCTGCGGCAGCAGGGTCTTGGGCGCCACGGCACGCAGGTCGGGCACGCCCAGCGTGGACAGCGCGTGGATCTGGCTGCGCGCCACGCGCGAATGCAGGATGTCGCCGACGATGGCCACCGACAGCTGCGTGAAGTCGCGCTTGTAGTGGCGGATGGTGTACATGTCGAGCAGCCCCTGCGTCGGGTGCGCGTGGCGCCCGTCGCCGGCGTTTACGACGTGGATGTGGTCGCGCCCGGTCGCCTCCAGATGCTGCGCGATCAGGTAGGGCGCGCCGCTGGACGCGTGGCGCACGACGAACATGTCGGCCTGCATTGCAGCGAGGTTGTCCACCGTGTCGAGCAGGGTTTCGCCCTTGTTGGTGGAACTGGTGGCGATGTTCAGGTTGATCACGTCGGCCGACAGGCGCTTGGCGGCGATCTCGAAGGTGGTGCGCGTGCGCGTGCTGTTCTCGAAGAACAGGTTGAACACGCTCTTGCCGCGCAGCAG
>CAZKRN010000042.1:0-30667 GCA_964555165.1 uncultured Methyloversatilis sp.
TCGACCTCGCTCCCTTCGGTCGCTGGACGCTGCGCGATAAAGCCGCGCAGCGCCGGTCACCTCCATGTTGAGGCTGTAAAAGAACTATCTTTTTGAAAATATGATCATTTAAAATCAAGCGCTTGCAGCGCCAAAAATCCTCATGAACCGAGTTTTTCTACAGCCTCGTCAGGCAAAACAAAATGCGCCTGTATATTCCACCGTGGTTACCGCTTGCTTTTCTGGTATTTTGGGCAATCGCTTGCATCTTTGCATTTTTCTTTGCCAGCGTGTCGCCGGTTTTTGAGTTCGCGTATTTCGTACTGCCCTTCTCGGCATTTGTTGTTCCGCTCTGCGTCTCTCGCCTTTCGTGTCGCGTCGCAAACGGAGGTCAGAGCGAGCCAATGGAGAGCAAGACCTCTATCGGCTTATCGGCTGCAGCGGCTGTAATTGGCGTTCTCGCCTACGTGCTTTCCTTTGCGGTAATCGCTCGCTTTCTTGAACTGCCTTGGCGCGCCGGAAAGTTTGGGGAAACCTCACTCTCCCTCGGCAAGTCTGCAGCTCAGTTCTATGGATTGGCGGCCATTCTTACAGCACTTGCGGCGATTGCGCTGCTCCGAGCCGCGCCTGTCAACTCTCGTTACGCTTGCTATGCAATCGCCAGTCTTGGCATGCTCATATCGGCAAGCGTCATCTACTTGCTTTTGGGTCTTTCCCCTCTCGTGCAGTGGAGGTCGTGACAATGCATGTCTGGCATAAGGTACGGTCTGGCCGACAGGGCAAGGGCCCGGCCGAGGTGGCGGCGATGCCACCGATAGCGTGAGGAGACTGAGTGATGGATGTGCGCAAGATTCTGGTGCCGGTCGGGCTGGTGGTCGTTGCGGCTGTTCTGATGTCGATGGCGGGTACGATACAGACCGGCAATGTGGGCATACGGACCACGCTTGGCGTCATTTCGACCGAAGAGATCGGGCCGGGTGTGTACTTCAAGTGGCCGGTCATTTCCACGGTGCATGAGTTTTCCGGCAAGGACATCGTGATCGACCTGTCCGATCTGACGCCGAAAGCGAAGGACAATCTGTCGCTGCGCGACATGGATGTTTCGATCTACTACCGGGCCAACGCGAGCAGCATCGCCGAACTGTCGGCACGCTACGCGTCGCAGTCCGCGCGTCACGACGACGGCTACCTCATGCCGGCTTACGAACTGGTGTGGCGCATCGCGCGCAATGCCTGTTACGAGGAGATCGCGAAGCTCGACTCGCTGGTCATCCACACGCAACGGGAGCAGCTGGGGCAGGCGATCGAGAAGAAGCTGCAGGAGGAACTCGACAAGAACGATCCGGGCGTGTTTGTGGTGTCGCGCGCGGTGATCCGTTCGGTGCAGACCGACCCGTCGATCGAGCAATCCATACAGCAGGCGGTCGCCAACCAGAAGAAGCTGGAGGCGATGCAGGTGCAGACCGAGATCGCGAAGAAGGAAGCCGACATCAAGGTGACCGAGGCCCGCGGCATCGCCGAGTCGAACCAGATCATCGCGGGCTCGCTCACGCGCGAGTATCTGCAACACGAGGCGAACATGGCGCTGCTCAAGTTCGCCGAGAAGGGCAATTCGAACACCATCGTCGTGCCCTCGGGCATGACGGTGACGCCGCTGATCAACACCGGCAAATAGACGGGTGAGGACATGCCACCGCCCTCCGGTTGTGCGCGATGGCGCACACGTCCGGGACTTCGGCTGGAGCGACGGATCGCGCAGGGGCCAGGTCACGCCATGAATTTCAGTCCCCTCAGAATCATGTGGAACGACTGGCCCGCGCTTGCGTGCTGGGTGGCGCTTCCCGTGGTCTGGATCATCCATTGGGGTTTTCCGTATCTGCAGCGCGGAGCCGTGCCATTGCCGCTTGCGCTGCCCGCCGGCGTGTCGGTCGCCCTCCTCGCCGTGCTGTTCTGGCGCATCAAGCGGGTGGCCGATCTGTTTGCGCGCGGCGTGGCGGTCAGCGGCACGATTACCGATCTGCGCATCGCAAGGGATCGTGGCCGTCTGGAGTTCGAGTTCGAGGCCGGAGGCACGCGGCTGAGGTCGTGGATGCCGGTACACAAGACCCGCAGCTTGCTGTCGCTGGCACGCGGAGATCGTGTGGAGGTGCTCCATGACCGATGCAGACCGCGTCGAGCGATCGTCAGAACCCTGTTCGCGCGTTGAACGGACGTCAGGACGCTTTCGATCTCACGTCCGGCCACGCATCGCCATGCACACATTGGCCATCCGCATACGCCCTGCGACGACGCTCGATCACGACCGGATCAGCGACGTTCATCGGCGTGCCTTTCCCGACAGCGAGAACCGGTTGGTGGCGAAGCTGGCGCTCGACCTGCTCGGCGCTCAGGGCGAGCCGCGAGCGATCTCTCTCGTGGCCGAAGGGGATGGCCGTGTGGTGGGCCACATCGCCCACAGTCCGGTTACGGCGGACGATGCGCCGGAATGGCTGGGCTGCATTCTGGCGCCGCTGGCGGTTCTGCCCGGATGGCGCAAGGCCGGCATCGGCTCGGCGCTGGTGGAGCACGGCATCGGGCGGCTGCCTGAGGGGGCGGTCGATCGGGTGTTCGTCTATGGCGATCCGGCGTATTACGGCCGCTTCGTGCCGCCGTGCGAACTGCAGCATCCGGCCGGCTGGCAGGCCAGGGCGCTGCGTGCGCACGGGGCGACTGCCGGGTCGCTCCGGCTGAGCTGCGTCGAGGCGCTGCAGGATCCGGCGCTGTGGTGAGGCGAGCGCGAGCGTTCCGGGCGATTCGCGCGCCCGCCCGTCGGTCTTGCCCTCGTGCCGCACCGCTTCGCCAAGGCACCGATCAAGCGAGGTGTTCAGCATGAACGGATCAAGTGTCGAACAGCAGCTTGCCGCGCTGCGGCCCGCGCTCGGATTCGCTGCGCATCTGCATCGCCATCTGCTGGCCTGTGCGTTGCTGGGGGCGTTCGCAGCGGTGGTTTTCTGGCATCCGGTGCCGCCGATGGTGGCCTTCTTCCTCGCTGTCGTCGGCCTGGCCGAACGGCGCGCCGGCCCCAGTATCGTGGCCGCCCTCGTCGCCTGCGACGGCGGTTCCCCGGCCGATGGCGAAGTCGATGTCTCGATCAGCGTCCGGGACGGCGACCATCATTACCATGCCCGCGTGCGCGAGCCGGGTCATCCGGACTGGCAGTACGAATTCGTGCCCCAGGGCTGGCAACCGGTCGCCGCGACCGTGCCTGCACGCATCTGGCGCGCGGGCGATGCGCAGGCGCCGGTTCTGGCGGTGGTTGCCGTTGGTGTGCCGATTCCGCGGTACGACGCGCGGCCGGTTGCCGCCGGGGATGGCACCGGCCCCGGCTGACCGGTGCTGCGGCCGGACCGACCCTGGTGCATCATGCCGGGCGACTGCTCCATCCGGGAAAGGGAATCTGCCCATGCATCCACTGTTCATCGTTCTGGTCGCGGCTGCCATCGGGGTCGCTCTCGTATTCCACTTCCGCTATGTCGCGCTGCGCCGCGCCGCGCACATCCGGCATGCCGCGCTACCCAAGGGTCTGTTCGAGAAGTTGCGTGCGCGCCACCCGCAGCTCACGCAGAAGGACTGCGAACTGGTCGCGCACGGCTTGCGGCAGTTCTTCCTGGCGCATCTTCAGAGCGGCCGGAAGTTCGTGTCCATGCCCAGTCAGGTGGTGGACGACCTGTGGCATGAGTTCATCCTCTGCACGAAGAATTACCAGGGCTTCTGCCGCCAGGCCTTCGGCCGTTTCCTGCACCACACGCCGGCTGTCGTGCTGACCGATGACAGGCTGAAGAACGAGGGCTTGCGGCGCTGCTGGTGGCATGCCTGCCGCGACGAGAACATCGACCCGCGCACGCCCAGCCGGCTGCCGCTGCTGTTTGCACTGGATGCCAAGCTGAACATCGCTGGCGGCTTCGCCTATGTGCCGGACTGCGGCGGCGTGCGGCGCGCGGGTGCCGACAGCAGCGGCAGTACGGCCTACTGCGGCAGCGATTTCTGCAGCGACGGATTCGACGGCGGCACCGACGGCTTCGGCGACAGCGACGGTGGCTCGGACGGCGGTGGCGACGGCGGCGGATGTGGCGGCGGCGGGGACTGAAGCTCCCGCGACGGGCCTCGCGGGCGATGCGCGCCGGATGCGACATGTGAGAATGCCGGCCTGCGCAGCGCAGGCGTGGCGCCACGCCTGACCACCGGATGATTTCGGGCGCAGAACGTTGTCGGTCATCGGCTTGGGGTCGGCCACCGGCCATTCATTCTTGTTACGGACAGGGGTCACATCATGAATATGGAAGCGATCTGGACTTTCCTCAGCACCCAGGGTGCCGACTTCGCGCTGAAGATCGTCGGCGCCATCGCAGCCTGGGTGATCGGCCGCTGGCTGATCGGCATTGCGGTGTCCATCGCCGGCCGGGCCTTGCAGCGCGGGCAGAAGGTGGACGCCACGCTGGCGCACTATCTCAAGTCCATCATTTCGGTGCTGCTGACGCTGGTCCTGGTGCTCGCCATCCTGGACATTTTCGGCATCAAGACGACCTCCTTCGCCGCGCTGCTGGCGGGTGCCGGTCTGGCCATCGGGGCGGCGTGGAGCGGCATGCTCGGCAATTTCGCGGCCGGCCTTTTCCTGCAGACGCTGCGTCCCTACAAGGTGGGCGATTTCATCAGCGCCGGCGGCGTGACCGGCACGGTGAAGGAACTGGGTCTGTTTGCCACCACGATACTGACGCCCGATAACGTGCTTACCGTGGTCGGCAACAACAAGGTGTTCTCCGACAACATCCAGAACTACAGCGCCGAACCTTACCGTCGCGTCGATTGCGTGGCCAAGGTGGCCAACAGCGTGAATGTGCAGGACGCCATCGCCCGCCTTCGTCCGGCCATTGCAGCCATAGCCAACGTGAAGGACAGCCCGGCGCCGGATATCGAGATCGTAGAATTCACGCCCGAGGGCCCGAAACTGTGTGTGCGGCCCTACGCCCACAATGACCACTACTGGCAGGTCTATTTCGATACCCACAAGGCCATCGTCGCCACCTTCGGCGCCGCCGGATATCCGGTGCCGGAGACTCCCGTGGCGCATCGCGTGCTGCAGTAGCCGGAGCCGAGGGCCGCCGCGTTACACTTGGCGCCCTCACAGAAAGAGAGCTCGACATGAAATCGCTCGTCATGGTCGCCGCCAGCGTCCTTCTCCTGTCGGCCTGCGGCTACGCCGTAAGGCCGTACGACGCTTCACCCGACAACATCGCCGCCCTGAAGGCGCTCGATTTCCGGCCGCTGGCGGTCGGCGCTTTCGAATCGGTTCCGCCCGGCCTCAAGAGCATCAACTGCCACATCAGCAACACCGTTTCGGCGGACCCGGGTTTTGCGGCCTATGTGCGCGCGGCCTTCATCGATGAACTGAGCCGCGGCGGGCGCTTCGATGCGGCGTCGCCGCGGGTGCTGAGCGGCCGCCTCGATGTGGCCGATTTCAATTCCAGCATCCTGCTCGGCAAGTGGGTGCTTGCGCTCACGCTCGCCAACGCGCGCGGCGAAACGCTGGCGGTCTCGATCAAACATCCCTTCACTGGCAACATCAGTGCCGACAAGGGCTGCGAAAGAAGTGCCGCCGAGTTCGCGCCCGCCGTGCGCGCGCTGATAGCGGAGACGCTCAGGCACCCGCAGTTCGCCGCGCTGGTGAAGTGATGAAGCCGGCCCGGTCGCGCCGCGGCCGGGCCGGCTTCAGTGGCTTGCGTGCTCAGTGGCTTGCGTCGGGCACGCAGTCGTCCATCGGGTCGAACAGTTCGCCGCGCAGCAGCGCAATCGGCGACTTCCAGTACAGATCGATATTGTGGAAGGGGTCGGTGAGCACCTTGCAGGCCCAGGCGAAGCCCCATGAGGGGCCGCGCAGCAGGGACAGATGCACGGTGCGCAGGGCAAGCCCCGCAGCGCCGAGGAAAAGCCAGGCGATGCCGGTATCGTGGGCGAAGCCGGCGAAATCCCGTGCCGGCTCGATCAGGCCGAACAGGTCGGGCCTGACCTGGAGCACGACGGGGATGGACAGCCAGACGGCGATCAGCACGCTCTTGCGGTGCATGTTGTAGCCGGCCTTGATGGATTCCTTGTACTCGTAGCTCACGTTGTGGATGTGGTCGTGACCGCGCGGTTCCCAGAAGATGTGACCGGACTGGCGCGTCACCATGCCCACCAGCCAGCCCACCAGGCCGGCGGTGGCCGGGTCGGTGAACAGCAGCGCGTAGGCGTACAGGAAGCTGACGGCGCTCACCAGATGCAGGGTCTGGTTGATGCGGCTCTGGTGGTAGTAGCGATGGTCGTCCAGGCGCAGCGTGCGCACCTTGTCCATGAATCGCGGCATGAGAACGGTCTCCCGGGAAGTCGATGACAGGCGATCACGATTGCGCGGGCGTGTTACCGGCAGGCGACGGTATGGTTTCAGCCGTTTTGCATCGCGGCTTCGTTTGCGCCAGATCAAGGCGGCGCGATGAAGCGATCCGGTGAGTGGCCGCACCGCGTCGACTGCGGCACCATGGCCTGGCGTCAATTTCCGAACGGATGCCGATCATGACTGCCCCCATGCCGCTGAATGCCGATTCCGCTTTGGAGCCGTGTCCGGCGGCCGACGAAAGCGCGGCACGCTATCTGCTCGCAGCCGTGCCACGCGTGCATCCGGCGCAGACGGTCGAAGCCGTGCTGGCCGATCTGCGGAATGGCCACTTCGACTGTCTCGACATCGTGTGCGTGGTCGATGACGAAGGCAGCCTGATCGGCATCGTTCCGCTGTCCGGTCTGTTCGGTCCGGCCGCCGATGCGCGCATCGACGCCTTGATGATGCGGGACGCGCCTCGGGTGCAGGCGCATACGGACCAGGAGCGCGTGGCTTCGCTGGCACTGCACCACGGGCTTGACGCCATGCCGGTGGTCGACGCACGTGGCCGCCTGATCGGCGTGGTGCCCTCGAACGCGTTGCTGCACATCCTGCGGCGCGAGCATGTCGAGGACATCCATCGCCTGGCCGGCATCGCGCGCGAGACGCGGCGTGCGCGGGAGGCGATCGAATCGCCGCCGCTGCGCCGCCTGCGCCATCGCCTGCCGTGGTTGCTGATCGGACTGGTCGGCAGCATGTTCGCCACGTTCATCATGACCGGCTTTGAATCGACCTTGTCGCTCAACCCGGCACTCGCCTTCTTCGTGCCGGGTCTGGTGTATCTGGCGGACGCCATCGGCACGCAGACCGAGGCGGTTGCGGTGCGCGGTCTGTCGCTCAGTCATGCGTCGGTCGGCGCGCTGGTGGGTGGCGAGGTGCGGACCGGTCTGCTGATCGGACTGGTGCTCGGCGGGCTGACCTTTCCATGCGTATGGTTTGCGTTCGGCGATCCCGCCCTGGCCCTGGCGGTGTCGCTGTCGCTGCTCGTGGCCGGTGGCATCGCAACGACCATAGGTCTCTTCCTGCCCTGGCTGCTTGCCCGGATGGGTGGCGATCCGGCCTACGGTAGCGGTCCGCTCGCCACCATCGCCCAGGATCTGCTCACGCTGCTGACCTACTTTGCGGTGGCAAGTGTCGTGATGACACAGGTGTGAGTCTGCCGCCGCGGTCCGCTACGGTTTTGCGCCCCACAATTCGCGCAACCGTGCGTCGCGGCCACAACTCCAGCGGTAATAGGTATAGCGGGCCGGGTTCTTGCGGTAGTAATCCTGGTGGTAGTCCTCGGCCGGGTAGAAAGTGTCGGCCAAGCGGATCTCGGTCACGACAGGCGCCTTGAAGGGCTTGCTCTTCTCCAGTGCCGCGAGCGATCGCCGCGCCGCTTCGAGCTGTGCGTTGTCATGGGCGAAAATGGCTGTGCGGTAGGGGGTTCCGATATCGCAGAACTGACGGTCACGGGTCGTCGGATCGATGCTGTGCCAGAACACGTCGAGCAGCTTCTCGTAACTGACCTTCGACGGGTCGTACTCGATTCGGACCGCCTCCGCATGACCGGTGCCATGCGAAGACACTTCCTGATAGCTGGGATTGGCGGTCTTGCCGCCGGTGTAGCCCGAGGTGGTCCCGAGTACGCCGTCGACCTTGTCGAAGTCCGCCTCCACGCACCAGAAACATCCGCCCGCGAACGTGGCGAGGGCCGTGGCCTGCGCATGTGCCGCGCTGCCGGACGCCAGCGTCGCGAGCAGGCCGATCAGCACCCGGAGGGGCGTCATGCCGCCGCCGGCGCGAAGCGGAGCGCCACGCCGTTGTTGCAGTAGCGCTTTCCGGTCGGCGCAGGGCCGTCGTTGAACAGGTGACCCTGGTGGCCTCCGCAGCGGGCACAGTGGTACTCGGTGCGCGGCAGGATGAGCGCGTAGTCGGTCTTCGTTCCGGTTGCGTCCGGGAGGGCGGTATGGAAGCTCGGCCAACCGGTGCCGCTGTCGTACTTCGCGTTCGAGGAGAACAGTGCGAGGTCGCAGCCGGCGCAGTGATACGTGCCGCGACGCTTCTCCGCGTTGAGCGGGCTGGAGCCCGGGCGCTCGGTGTCTTCTTCGCGCAGTACCGCGAACTGGGCTGGCGTCAGGCGCTTCTTCCATTCGGCATCGCTCAGTTTCAGCGGTGGCGGCGGGTCGGCGCGCAGCGACAGTGGGGCGAGACCCAGCCCGTTCAGTGCCAGCAGGCCGAGCAGTTGGCGGCGTTTCATGGTGTGTCCTCCGTGTGCGGAACTGACTCGTCGACGTCGAAGTGCCGGTCGGGGGCTTCGGCACTGCGTCCCGGGTCGATACCGCAACAGACCGAGCCCGGCGCTGGATGCTTACATCGTTCGTGGCGACACCCATGACGACTCCCGGCATTCCGGGCAGAATGCCGTCGCCGTATCCCGTCTCACCCATGCGGAGCCCGATGACATGAACGATGCGGACGACCTTCCCCACGCAGAGCCTCTCGCGGACGAAGACCGACGATCGAGGGACGAAGCGGGCGAGAACCGACGTCCGGTTGCCGCCCGCTCGGCCGGCTGGGCGCAGCGCAGTGCGGCCTGGCTGGCGCGCACCGACGTGACGCCGAACCAGATTTCCGTCGTCAGCATCCTGTTCGCCGCTGCCGGAGCGGCGCTGCTGCTGTGGTGGCCGACACCGGCCGGGCTGATCGGCTGCGCGCTGGCGATACAGGGGCGGCTGATCTGCAATCTGCTGGATGGCATGGTGGCGGTCGAGGGCGGCAAGAAGTCGGCGCTGGGCGCGCTGTACAACGAATTCCCGGACCGCGTTGCCGACTCGCTGCTCATCGTCGCGCTCGGCTACGCCGTCGGCTGGCCGGCGCTGGGCTGGTTCGGCGCGCTGGCGGCGGCACTGACCGCCTATGTGCGGGTGTCCGGCGGCGCGCTCGGACTGGTGCAGAGCTTCCGCGGGCCGATGGCCAAGCAGCACCGGATGGCCGTCATGACTGCCGCCTGCCTGATCGGCGCCGGCGAACTGGCCTGGGCCGGCAGCCAGTGGGCGCTGCAGGTGGCCTGCGCGGTGATCGCCGCAGGGTCCGTACTCACCTGCATCACGCGCACGCAGGGCATCGCGCGTCAGCTCACCGCGGCGGGGCCGACGTGCTGATTTCCGTGTTGTTGATCGGAATCACCCGCGCGCTGGTGGGCGCTGCGCCGCGCTGGCAGGGCAGTGCGCCGTCGCCGGCGCAGCGCATCTACTTCGCCAACCACTCCAGCCACATCGACACGCTTGCACTGTGGTCCGCGTTGCCGCGTGCACTGCGGCGGCACACGCGGCCGGTGGCGGCCGCCGACTACTGGAACACCGATGCGGTGCGCCGCTGCATTGCGGTGCGCGGGCTGAACGCGGTGTTCATCGAGCGCCAGCGCAGCGAGGCGACGAAAGACCCGCTGGCGCCGCTGACCGAAGCGCTCGCCGCCGGCGATTCGCTGATCATCTTTCCGGAAGGCACGCGCAATCTGCAGCCGCTGCCGGGGCCGTTCAAGGCCGGGCTGTTCCATCTGGCCGAGCGTTTCCCCGAGGTCGAACTGGTGCCGGTGTATCTGGAAAACCTGCACCGCTGCATGCCCAAGGGCACCTTCTTCCCGGTGCCGCTGATCTGCACGGTGCGCTTCGGTGCGCCGCTCGCCCGCATCGCCGGCGAAGACAAGGCGGATTTTCTCGAACGCGCCCGGCAGGCGGTGATCGATCTGGCCTGAACGGCCGCGCGACAACAAGAAGGAAACGGAATGAGCGCACAGGACAAGTTCTACTGGCTGATGGGCGGCATCGCTGCCGTGCTGCTGATGTCGTCGCTGATCGGCTGGGTGCTGTCGCGGCGGGTCAGCGGCGAGTCGGGCCGCGCCGTCGTCGACAACCTCAATGCGCGCATCAAGGCGTGGTGGATCATGGTGGCGGTGTTCGCGGTCGCCTTCATGCTCGGCAAGATGGCCACCATCGTCATGTTCGCGCTCATATCGTGGTTCGCATTGCGCGAGTTCATGACGCTGACGCCGACCCGGCCAGGCGATCACCGCGCGCTGTCGGTGTCCTTCTTCGTCGCGATTCCGCTGCAGTACGCGCTGATCGCCGACGAATGGTATGCGCTGTTCTCGATCCTGATCCCGGTCTACGGCTTCCTGCTGCTGCCCTCGCTGTCGGTGCTGGCGCAGGATACCGAGCACTTCCTCGAACGCGCGGCCAAGATCCAGTGGGGTGTCATGCTGACCATCTATTGCATCGGCCACGTGCCGGCGCTGCTGCTGCTCGACATTCCGGACTATGCCGGCCAGAACGCGCTGCTGCTGTTCTACCTGCTGCTCGTCGTGCAACTGTCCGATGTACTGCAGTACGTCTTCGGCAAGCTGTTCGGCAAGACGAAGATCGCGCCGGTGGTGAGCCCGTCTAAGACGGTCGAAGGTTTCGTCGGCGGGGCGGTTTCGGCCATCGCGATCGGTGCCGCGATGTGGTGGATCACCCCCTTCACGCCACTGCAGGCGGCCGGCATGTCGGCCGCCATCGTCGTGATGGGCTTTCTTGGAGGACTGGTGCTGTCGGCGGTCAAGCGCAGCCTGGGCGCCAAGGACTGGGGCAGCATGATCCAGGGTCACGGCGGCATGATGGACCGCATGGACTCGGTCAGCTTCGCCGCACCGGTGTTCTTCCACCTCACGCGCTATTTCTTCACGCCCTGAACGTTCGTTGCCGAAGCCTGCGCGGCCGGCACGTTTACGCCGCGTATACAGCGGCGCGCACGATTTATAGACCGTCTTTGCACGTGTCCGCCTAGTCTTCGCACATCGTTTGCGGAGGAGTCGTGATGGAAACGCTGTACGGAATCTGCGCCGCGCTGGCCGCGGCGCTGTTCGTCTATCTGCTGTGGGCGCTGCGGCGCGCGGAGGATCTGTGATGACCACACAGATGTGGATGCTGCTGGGCAGCTTCGTACCGGCCGTCTGGCTGATCGCGCTGCCGCTGGGCCGCTGGCTCGCCATGTTGTCGGAACGGGCGCCACGTCCGCTGGCCGGCATCGAGGCGGCGTTGCTGCGCGCCTGCGGTGTGAGCGTCGAAGAGCAGGGCTGGAGTGGCTACGCCGGCGCGCTGCTGCTGTTCAACCTGATCGGCGTGGTCGCGCTGTACGCACTGCAGCGGCTGCAGCCCGAGCTGCCGCTGAACCCGCAGCAGTTCGCTGCGCCGACCTGGGATTCGGCGCTCAACACCGCAGTGAGCTTCGTCACCAACACCAACTGGCAGGGCTACGGCGGCGAGTCGACGATGAGCCACCTGACCCAGATGCTGGGCATGACGGTGCAGAACTTCCTGTCCGCCGCCACCGGCATCGCGGTCGCCTTCGCGCTGATGCGCGGCTTCGCACGCAGCGGCGCAGGCGGCATCGGCAACTTCTGGGTCGACCTTCTGCGCATCACGCTGTGGCTGCTGCTGCCGCTGTCCTTCGTGCTGGCGCTGGCGTTCGCGGCGCAGGGCGTGATCCAGAACCTGTCGCCCGACCTGACGGTCGCGCTGCTCGAACCGCTGCATACCGATGCAGGTACGGTCGGCACGCAGACGCTGGCCATGGGGCCGGTCGCCTCGCAGGAGGCCATCAAGATGCTGGGCACCAACGGCGGCGGTTTCATGAACGCCAATTCGGCCCACCCCTTCGAGAACCCGACGGCGTGGACCAATGTGCTGCAGATGCTGGCCATCTTCGCGATTCCGGCCGGGCTGTGCATGGCCTTCGGTCGCCTGGTCGGCGACCGTCGTCAGGGCTGGGCACTGCTGGCCGCGATGACCGTGCTGTTCGTTGCCGCGGTGATCGGCGTCATGTCGTTGGAGCAGGCAGGCAACCCGCATCTGGCCGCGCTCGGGGTGGACCAGGCGGCCAGTGCGCTGCAGGCCGGCGGCAGTATGGAAGGCAAGGAGGTGCGCTTCGGCGTCGCCGCCAGCGCACTGTTCGCGGCGATCACGACGGCGGCGTCCTGCGGCGCGGTTAACGCGATGCACGCGTCGCTGACGCCGCTGGCCGGCGGCATCACGATGCTGCTGATGCAGCTCGGCGAGGTGGTGTTCGGCGGCGTCGGTTCTGGTCTGTACGGCATGCTGCTGTTCGCCGTGCTGACGGTATTCATCGCCGGCCTGATGACCGGGCGCACACCGGCCTACCTGGGCAAGAAGATCGAACCGGCGGAAATGAAATGGGTGGCCGCCGCCATCCTGGTCACGCCGCTGCTGGTGCTGTCCGGCACCGCGCTCGCGGTGAGCACCGAAGCCGGTCGCGCCGGCCTGCTGAATCCGGCAGCGGCCGGCTACTCCGAAGCGCTGTACGCATTCTCGTCGGCCGCCAACAACAACGGCAGCGCTTTCGCCGGCCTGTCGGCCAACACCCCCTTCTACAACCTGACGCTGGCGATCGCGATGGCGCTCGGCCGCTTCGCCGTCATCGTGCCGGTACTGGCACTGGCTGGCGCGCTGGCGGCGCGCACCCGCGCCGTGCGCGATCCCGCCGCCGCGCAGGAAGCCGCGATGCCGACGCACGGACCGATGTTCGTCGTGCTGCTGGTACTGACCGTGCTGCTGGTGGGCGCTCTCACCTACCTGCCCGCGCTGGCGCTCGGCCCGCTGGTCGAGCACATCAACCTGTATCGCTGAGGTCGCATGATCCTGAAAACCTCAGTTGACCGCTTGCCATGAAGCTGAAAGCCCTACCCATCAAGGAGCATCGGCAGTTTGAATCGCCCTTACTCCGGGTGAGTCCGCTTCGACGTCGCGTGCACGGCCGGCGGGCTGCCCGGCCGCGTTGCTCGTCCTTGCAGGGAGCCATCCTGCCGCGTCCTCGCGCCTTGCCGTACACCCCGCCAACCGCACCCACAACGCCGATCAACTGAGGTTTTCAGGATCATGACCGACACCCTTCATCCTTCGCGCCCGGCCGCCGGCCTGCTTGATCCCGCGCTGCTGCGCGGCGCGGTGCGCGACGCCTTCATCAAGCTCAGTCCGGCTGCGCAGTGGCGCAATCCGGTCATGTTCGTGGTCTGGCTGTGCGCCGTGCTGATCAGCGCGCTGTGGCTGCAGACGCTGACCGGTCAGGGCGAGGCGCCGGCCTGGTTCATCGGCGCCAATGCGCTGTGGCTGTGGTTCACCGTGCTGTTCGCCAATTTCGCCGAGGCGCTGGCCGAGGGGCGCAGCAAGGCGCAGGCGGCCAGCTTGCGCAGCCTGCAGAAGCGCGGCACGGCGAAGAAGCTGCGCTCGCCGCGCCAGGGCGAGCGCTGGGACGCCGTCGACACCGGTGCGCTGCGCATCGGCGACGTGCTGCTGGTCGAGGCCGGCGACACCATGCCCTGCGACGGCGAGGTGATCGAAGGCGTGGCCTCGGTGGACGAAAGCGCCATCACCGGCGAATCGGCGCCGGTCATCCGCGAGGCCGGCGGCGACTTCTCGTCGGTCA
The DNA here is from genome assembly GCA_964555165.1 of uncultured Methyloversatilis sp. Lineage (GTDB taxonomy): Bacteria > Pseudomonadota > Gammaproteobacteria > Burkholderiales > Rhodocyclaceae > Methyloversatilis. Next base: position 13,889 of record CAZKRN010000042.1, read on the forward strand.
CCGGCGGCACCCGCGTGCTGTCGGACTGGGTCGTCGTGCGCTGCACGGTCAATCCGGGCGACAGCTTCCTCGACCGCATGATCGCCATGGTCGAGGGCGCGAAGCGGCGCAAGACGCCGAACGAAGTGGCGCTGACCATCCTGCTCATCGCATTGACGCTGGCATTCCTGATGGCCACCGTGACGCTGCTGCCGTTCTCGCTGTTCGCGGTGCAGGCCACGCAGCAGGGCGTGCCGGTGACTGTGACCGCGCTGGTGGCGCTGCTGGTATGCCTGATCCCGACCACCATAGGCGGCCTGCTGTCGGCCATCGGCGTGGCCGGCATGAGCCGCATGCTGGGCGCCAACGTGATCGCCACCTCCGGCCGCGCGGTCGAGGCGGCCGGCGACGTCGACGTGCTGCTGCTCGACAAGACCGGCACCATCACGCTGGGCAACCGCCAGGCCGCCGCCTTCCTGCCGGCACCCGGCGTGAGCGAGCGCGAACTGGCCGACGCCGCACAGCTCGCCTCTCTGGCCGACGAAACGCCGGAGGGGCGCAGCATCGTCGTGCTCGCCAAACAGAAGTTCGCGCTGCGCGAACGCCAGCTGCTGTCGCACGACGCTGCCTTCGTGCCCTTCACCGCGCAGACGCGCATGAGCGGTGTGAACTGGGAAGGCCGGCAGATCCGCAAGGGCGCGGCCGAAGCGGTGCGTCAGCACGTCGAGTCGCTGGGCGGCCAGTTCGCGCCGGCGCTGGTGCGCATCGTCGAGGACGCCGCCCGCCGCGGCAGCACGCCGCTGGTGGTGGCCGACGGCGAGCGCGTGCTTGGCGTGGTGGAACTGAAGGACATCGTCAAGGGCGGCATCCGCGAGCGCTTCGTCGAACTGCGGCGCATGGGCATACGCACCGTGATGATCACCGGCGACAACCGGCTCACAGCCGCCGCCATCGCCGCCGAAGCCGGCGTCGACGACGTGCTGGCCGAAGCGACGCCTGAAGCCAAGCTGGCGCTGATCCGCCGTTACCAGGCCGAAGGCCGCATGGTGGCGATGACCGGCGACGGTACCAACGACGCGCCGGCGCTGGCCCAGGCTGACGTCGCGGTGGCGATGAACAGCGGCACGCAGGCGGCGAAGGAGGCCGGCAATATGGTCGACCTCGACAGCAATCCGACCAAGCTGATCGAGGTGGTCGAGATCGGCAAGCAGATGCTGATGACGCGTGGCGCGCTCACCACCTTCAGCATTTCGAACGACGTCGCCAAGTACTTCGCCATCCTGCCGGCCGCGTTCGCCGCCACCTATCCGCAGCTGGGTGCGCTGAACGTGATGCAGCTCGCGTCGGGCGAGTCGGCCATCCTGTCGGCCGTCATCTTCAATGCGCTAATCATCGTCGTACTGATTCCGCTGGCGCTGCGCGGCGTGCGGTACCGCGCGCTCGGCACCGCCGCGCTGCTGCGTCGCAACGGTCTGCTGTACGGCCTGGGCGGTTTCGTCGTGCCCTTCGTCGGCATCAAGGTCATCGACGTGCTGCTCGGCGCGCTGCACCTCACCTGAACACGGAGTCCTGCCATGAACGCCACCCTGAATGCCCTGCGTCCCGCGCTGTCGCTCTTCCTGCTGCTGTCCGCGCTGACCGGCCTCGCCTACCCGCTGCTGGTCACCGCGCTGGCGCAGACGCTGTTCCCCGAACGCGCCGCCGGATCGCTGATCCGCGACGGCGAGCAGGTGAGCGGCTCGGCACTGATCGGCCAGCCCTTCTCGTCGCCCGGCCACTTCTGGTCGCGCCCGTCGGCCACCGCAGCGCAGCCCTACAACGGCGCGGCCTCCGGCGGCAGCAATCTGGGCGCAAACAACCGCGTGCTGATCGACGCGGTGGCGCAGCGCATCGCCGCGCTGCGGACGGCCGACCCGGACAACCGCGCGCCGGTACCGGTGGATCTGGTCACCGCATCGGCCAGCGGCCTGGACCCCGACATCAGCCTCGCCGCCGCGCGTTATCAGGCCGCGCGGGTAGCGCGGGTGCGCGGCCTCGACCCGGCCGCGGTCGACGCGCTGATCGACGGTCACGCGCGTCATCCGTGGCTGGGCTTCATCGGCGAACCGCGGGTGAACGTGCTGGCGCTGAACCGCGCGCTCGACGCGCTGCGCTGAACATGGACCACGACCTCCTCGTGCTGCTGCTCGGTCGGCTGGCCATCGCCGCGCCGCTGGCGCTGGTCGGGTGGCCGGTCGCGCGCAGCAAACGCGGTTCGCGATTCAATTCCAACAGACCCTAGACTGCGTCGATGACCGACGAACCGATACGCCCCGATCCGGACGCGCTGCTCGCCGCCGCGCAGGCAGCAGAGGCGCGCGCCGCGCGCGGCAAGCTGAAGATCTACTTCGGCTCGTCGGCCGGCGTCGGCAAGACCTGGGCCATGCTTGACGCTGCGCAGCGCCTGCGCGAACAGCAGATCGACGTCGTGGTTGGCATCGTCGAGACGCACGGCCGCAGCGAAACCGCGCAGCAGCTGCAGGGGCTGGAACTGCTGCCGCGCCGTGTGCTGACGGTGCAGGCGCGCGCGCTGGAGGAATTCGATCTCGACGGAGCGCTGGCGCGGCGGCCGGCCGTGCTGCTGGTCGATGAACTGGCGCACAGCAACGCGCCCGGTTCGCGTCACCCGAAGCGCTGGCAGGACATCGACGAACTGCTCGACGCCGGCATCGACGTGTGGACCACGGTGAACGTGCAGCACATCGAAAGCCTGAACGACGTGGTCGGTGGCATCACCGGTATCCGCGTGCGCGAAACGGTGCCCGACCACGTGTTCGATTCCGCCTTCGAGGTGGTTCTGGTCGACCTCCCGACCGACGACCTGCTGCGCCGGTTGCGCGAAGGCAAGGTGTATCTGCCTGAGCAGGCCGAGCGCGCGGTGAAGAACTTCTTCCGCAAGGGCAACCTGATGGCGCTGCGCGAACTGGCGCTGCGCCGCACGGCCGAGCGGGTCGAGGAGGACGTACGGAGCTACCGGCGCGAACACGTTGCGCAGGCCAGCCGCGCGGTGTGGCAGGTGAGCGATGCGCTGCTTGCCTGCGTCGGCCCGGCCGCCGGCGCCGAACGGCTGGTGCGCGCAGCCGCCCGCCGGGCGGCGCAGGCCGACGCACCCTGGCACGCCGTCTACATCGAGACGCCTGCGCTGCAGCGCCTGCCCGAAGCGCGCCGACGCGCGATACTGGCCACGCTCAAACTGGCCGAGTCGCTGGGCGCGACCACCGCCACGCTGACCGCGCAGGACGCTGCCGTGGCCGCCGTGGCCTACGCGCGCGAACACAATCTGGGCACCCTGGTGACCGGCTATTCGCTGCGCGGCAGGGTTGGGTCGCTGTGGCAGCGTGCCACCGGCCGCAGCCACTTCGGCGAACGGGTGGCGGCGCTGGCGCCGGAAATCGAATTCATGGTCATCGCGCGGCGCGACGACGGCCGCCCGCTCCCGTCACCGGCATCGCCCGCCGACGACGAGGACGGCGAAGCGCTCGCGCGCTCGCTGCGCGGCTATCTGTGGGCCGGTGCATCCTGTGCCGCGGTGACGGTACTGGCGACGCCGCTGGCGCCCTACTTCGACCTCGCCAACATCGTCATGCTGTTCATGCTGGCCGTGGTGGCCATCGCCGTGCGCCACGGTCGCCGGGCGGCGCTGGCGTCGGCCGTGCTGAACGTGCTGGCCTTCGATTTCTTCTTCGTGCCGCCGCGCTTCACCTTCTCGGTCAGCGACGCCGAGTACCTGATCACCTTCGCTGTCATGATGGCGGTCGGTTTGGTGATCGGACAGCTCACTGCCTCGCTGCAGTACCAGGCGCGCGTCGCCCGCTACCGCGAGGACCGCGCGCGCAGCCTGTTCGAAATGGCGCGCGATCTCGGGCGCGCGCTGACGCTGGAACAGGTGGCCGAGATCGGCGAACGCGCGGTCGAGCGCGCCTTCCGCGGCCACGCCGCGCTGCTGCTGCCGGACGCCGCCGAACGACTGGCGCCCGCCTCGCCCGATAACGACCGCTTCGCGCCCGACGCCGGTCTGGCGCAGTGGGCCTACGACCACAGCGAACCGGCCGGCGCCGGCACCGGCACGCTGCCCGGTGCGCCGGCGCTCTACCTGCCGCTGCGGGCGCCGATGCGCACGCGCGGCGTCATCGCCGTCAAGCCGGCGCACGCGCGGCTGCTGATGATTCCGGAACAGCGCCAGCTGCTCGACACCTATGCCGCGCTGGTCGCGATCGCCATCGAGCGCGTGCATTTCGTCGCCGTCGCCCAGGACACACTGCTGTCGATGGAATCCGAACGCCTGCGCAATTCGCTGCTGGCGGCGCTGTCGCACGATCTGCGCACGCCGCTGACCGCGCTGATCGGCATGTCGGAAAACCTGTCCGGTGCGCTGGCACGCGAAGGGTCCGCCCACGGCCCGGCCATCGCCGCCATCGTCGAACAGGCGCGGCGCACCGCCCAGCTGGTGAACAACCTGCTCGACATGGCGCGGCTGCAGGCCGGCGCGGTGGCGCTGCGCCACGACTGGCAGTCCCTGGAAGAACTGGCGGGCAGCGCGATTCGCGCCGTCGAGGGGGCGCTGGCACGGCACGCGGTGCGCGTCGATCTGCCGTCCGATCTGCCGCTGCTGTACGGCGACGCCGTGCTGCTCGAACGCGTGCTGGTCAATCTGCTGGAGAACGCCGCCAAGTACACGCCGGCCGGTACGACGATACGCATCACCGCCGCGCGCGACGACGACGCGATCGCGGTCGAGGTGAGCGACGACGGCCCGGGCCTGCCGGCCGGCGATCCGGAAGACCTGTTCCGCAAGTTCACGCGCGGCGAAGCCGAATCGAGCACGCCGGGCGTCGGCCTCGGGCTGGCCATCTGCCGCGCCATCGTGCGCGCGCACGGCGGCGACATCGGTGCCGCCAACCGGCCACCGCCGGCCCACGGCGCCGTGTTCCGCTGGACCCTGCCGCACCGCGACGCGCCGGCAGGCAACGATCTGCCGCCTGCGGCAGACTGTGCGGCATGAGCAGCCTGCAGCCTCCGGTGTCGCGCGTGCTGATCGTCGAAGACGATGCGGCGATACGCCGTTTCGTCCGTCAGGCGCTGGAAGAGGCCGGGCATCAGGTGTTCGAGGCGGAAGGGCTGCAGCGCGGCCTGGTCGAGGCCGGCACGCGCAAGCCCGATCTGCTGGTGCTCGATCTCGGGCTGCCCGACGGCGACGGCAACGACCTGATCCGCGACCTGCGCGGCTGGAGCAGCGTGCCGGTCATCGTGCTGTCGGCACGCACCGGCGACGACGACAAGATCGCCGCCCTGGACGCCGGCGCCGACGACTACCTGATCAAACCGTTCTCGGTCGGCGAACTGATGGCGCGCGTGCGCGTTGCGCTGCGCCGCCGCGGCAGCACACCGGGCGACGTCGCGGGCCCGCTTCGTTTCGGCGACTGCGAACTCGATCTGGCGCGCCGCCTGATCACGCGCGCCGGCGAGCCGGTGCACCTGACGCCGGTCGAGTACCGGCTGCTCGCCACGCTGGCGGCGCACGAAGGCCAGGTGCTGACGCACCGCCAGCTGCTGAGCGAGGTGTGGGGCCCGAACAGCATCGAGCACGGCCACTACCTGCGCATCTACATGGGCCATCTGCGGCGCAAGCTGGAAGCCGATCCGGCGCGGCCGGCGCATCTGCTGACCGAGACCGGCGTCGGCTACCGTTTCAATCCTGGCTGATAGTCCCGTTCCGGCCCTGACCGTGCAGGCATCTGCGATGCGCGCGGACGGGTGGGTCGGCCCGGGTGTCCGCAAGCGCGTCGGCGCGGTCGTTCAGGCGTGGTGCGCACGCCATCCGGGCGCAGGCGAACGCACCATCCGGTGGCCGGGTCGCGCGCTGTGCCACGTCGACCGACCACTTGAGCAAGGGTGACTGCACACCCTGAGCCGCCAGCGGAGCAATCGCCGGTGCAGCCGGCGGGTGGGCGCACCGGGGTTGCCGGGCAGAGGAGACAATCGAGCCTCCTCCTCCACAGCAATGGCTGTGAGTTCTGCAAGGCGGCCTCCGGGCCGCCTTTTTTTCGTCCGCCTGCCTGGCCTTCCGGCTTCGAACGCATCGATGTCCTGACGCGGCCGCATTCCGCGCGCTTCGTTCCCGGCTCGGCCGAAGCGCTGCGCCGGTATGATTGCACACTTCTCAAACCCTTGCCGGAAGCCCGTCGCAGTGGACGCCCTCGCACGCATCGCCTTCGTGACCTGTGCCGACATGCCCAAGCCGGACAGCGACGCCGAACGACTGATGGCCGCCTGCGGGGTACCGGTCGATCTCGTTTCGTGGGACGCCGACATCGACTGGTCGGTCTATCGTTGCGTAGTGTTGCGCTCGCCCTGGGACTACCACACGCGGCTTCCCGGATTCCTCGCCTGGGCAAGGCGGGTCGATGCGCTGACGCGGCTGCTCAATCCATTGCCGGTGATCGAGTGGAACAGTCACAAGCGCTATCTGTTCGAACTCGCGGCGGGCGGCGTCGATATTGTGCCGACGCGATTCATCGAACAGTTCAGTCGGCAACCGGAGGCTGCACTCGCCGAATTCGGCGGCCGCGAGGTGGTGTTGAAACCGGCCGTCTCGATCGGTGCTTTCGGAGCTTTCCGCGGCCCGGCCGACAGCACCGCCTGCGCCGCACATCTGCATGCGCTGTTGGCCGGGGGCGATGTGCTCCTGCAGCCCTTTGTGCCGGGCATCGCCGACGGCGAGGTGTCGCTGATCTACTTCGGCGGCTGCTTCTCGCACGCCGTGCGCAAGGTGCCGAAGGCGGGCGACTACCGCTGCCAGGACATCTGGGGCGGGGTGGCCAGCGCTCATGCGCCGGCGGCGGACGAGTTGGCGCTGGCCGAAGCGGCACTGGCGGCCGCGCCCGCGGGCTGTGCCTACGCCCGCGTCGACATGCTGCGGCTCGATGGCCGGCCGGTACTGATCGAACTGGAACTGATCGAGCCTTCGCTCTTCCTTGACAGCGCGCCCGGCAGCGAGCGCGCGCTGGCCAGGCTGTTGCTCGCGGCGGCATCATGAACTTGCGCGGCGTGCGCCAGCCCCTTACGCTGCGCGGCCCTGCGCTTTACCGCATCGTCCGATGACTACCTCTGCCTGCGGTATCGATTTCGGTACCTCGAATTCCACTGCCGCCCTCCACGACGGCCCGCTGGCGCGTTTGCTGCCGCTCGAAGACGGGAAACCCACGCTTCCGTCGGCGGTGTTCTTCAATCTCGACGAGGATTCGATGGCGGTCGGCCGCGCCGCGCTGGCCGAATACCTCGAAGGTTTCGAGGGCCGGCTGATGCGTTCGATGAAAAGCCTGCTCGGCAGCGGCCTGATGGACGCGGGCACCGACGTCGGAGGCCGTCACCTGGCTTTCCGCGACCTGATCGGCGGCTTCATCGGTGAAGTGAAGAAGCGTGCCGAGACCGCGGCGCAGATGCGCTTCGAACAGGTGGTGGTCGGCCGCCCGGTGCGCTTCGTCGACGACGACGCCGAGGCGGACAAGCTGGCCGAGGACACGCTGGCCGACATCGTGCGCCGCGCCGGCTTCCGCGACGTGAGTTTCCAGTTCGAACCGATCGCCGCCGCACACGCCTTCGAACAGACGGTCGAGTGCGAATCGCTGGTGCTGGTGGTCGACATCGGCGGCGGCACCTCCGACTTCTCGCTGGTGCGGCTGTCACCCGAGCGCCGACGCCACGTCGATCGCAGCGCCGATCTGTTGGGCAATACCGGCGTGCACATCGGCGGCACCGATTTCGACAAGCGTCTGTCGCTCGCCTGCGTGATGCCGGAACTGGGCATGGGCGGCGTGCTGGCCAGCGGCGCCGTGCTGCCCAACAGCGTGTATTTCAACCTCGCCACCTGGCACACCATCCACCTCGCCTACCGGCGCGACGTGCTGCCCGGTCTGCAGGACATGGCGCGCGACGTGGCCGACGGTCGTCGCTTCGGACGGCTGTTGCGCGTGCTGCGCGAGCGCAGTGGCCACCATCTGGCGATCCGCTCGGAGGCGGCGAAGATTGCGCTGTCGGACACGCCGTTGGTTGACCTCGACCTCGACGTGGCCGAGGCAGGCCTGCACGTGCCGGTCAGTCGTGCCGCGTTCGAGGACGCCATCGCGGCCGAGATCGCCCGTGTCGGCGACGCCGCGCTCGCCTGCGTCGCCCAGGCGGGCCTCGCGCCGTCGGCGGTCGATACGCTGTTCTTCACCGGTGGTTCCAGCGGCGTGCCGGCACTGCGCCAGGCCCTGGCCGCCCGCTTTCCGGATGCGGCGCCGGTCGAAGGCGACCTCTACGGCAGCGTCGGCTGCGGTCTCGCCGTGGTGGCGCGACAGCGCTACGGCAGCGCCTGACTTTCGGGTCGGAATCGCGAGCACGCTCGCTCCCGCCCTCACCCCCGGCCTCTCTCCCGCCGATGCGGGGAAAGGAGCGAAGGGCTGATCCGCGGGCGAGGGGGGCGCATTCGACGATGCGCTTGCGCCCGATGCGTTCGGGGAGGGTACGCGGATCGGAGCGTCCGAACACGAAATCGGCTTCGAGCCCCGGTTGCGTCGGCCGGCGCAGTCCAGCAAGACCGCGGCCGCCGCAGGGCAGGGGCAGCGATTTCGCGACGAAGGTGCCGTCCGCACGCTCGGTGTAGAGACAGGCCTCGGGCGATCAGTTCGTCGCAGGCGGCGGTGACCGTATTGCGCGATATGCCGATCTGCCGGCCAAGGTCATGCGCCGCCGGTACCGGCGCGCCCGGCGACCGCAGGTGGTGTTCGATCGGCGCGCGCATCTGCGCCACGATCTGTGCCTGAAGCGTGCTGTCCAGTGCCGGGTCTACGAAGATGGGATGAGGCACCGCGTGTCTTCGGTGTGTGGCCCTGCGGCGACCGCCCCGGTCGTCCGCTGCCCGCGGGATTGGCCGCCGATCGGGGCGCCGGCAGGCAGGGCCCGGACGGCGGGTCTATATCGTAATAGCGCAGGGTCACCGGGAGGCTTCGACACGGCTCCACGGATGCGCGTCCCACGACAGATCGGGAGAAGGACATGAGTGCTGCACGGGAGAGAGGCTGGGCGCTGGTGACCGGTGCGTCCAGCGGACTGGGGGTCGAGTTCGCGCATCTGCTCGCTGCGCGCGGACGCGATCTGGTACTTGTGGCGCGCAGCGCGGGTGCACTGGAATCGCTGGCGACCGGACTGAGCGCCGCCCATCGGATCGCGGTCAGAGTGGAGGCCCTGGACCTGTCGCAGCCGGCGGCTGCGCTTGAACTGAAGCGACGTACCGACGAAGCGGGCCTGTACGTTGACACCCTCATCAACAACGCCGGCATCGGTGTGCATGGCGAGTTCATCGACGCCGACGGCAGGCGGCTGCAGCAGATGCTGGACGTGAACGTGTCGGCGCTCACCCAGCTCGCCCGCCTCTACGGCGAGGACATGCGTCGCCGCGGCGACGGCCGCATGCTGCTGGTGGCCAGCCTGCTCGGCTTCATGGCCTCGCCGTCCTATGCGGCCTATGCCGCGACCAAGGCTTATGTGCTCAACCTCGGCGAGGCGCTGCATGACGAACTGGCGCCGTATGGCGTTACCGTTACCGTGCTGGCGCCGGGTCTGACCGATACCGCCTTCACCCGGAACGCCGGTCACGAGGCGTCGGCGACGCTGAAGCTCATGTTGATGCAGCCGCGACCGGTGGCCGAAGCCGGCCTGCGCGCACTCGACGCCGGACGTTCCTGCGTGGTGCCGGGCTGGCTGAACAAGCTGTCGGCCGTGTCGGTCCGCTTCACGCCGAGCGGCATGCACCGCCGCATCATGCAGGCACTGCTCGCCTGAACCCGGACGTCATCCGGCGGTGCGGAACGTGAGATTGATCCGGCAGGCGCCGGTCTGCGGGTGTTCCGCATGAGTCAGCGGCTGCACGCCGTGGAAGCGCAGCCGCGACGGGCCGCCCCACACCAGCACGTCGCCGTGCACCAGGCGCAGCTTTTGCGTCGGGTCGTTGCGCCGCAGGCCGCCGAACAGGAAGACGGCGGGTATGCCGAGCGATACCGATACGATGGGCGCGTCGACACGGCGTTCGTTGCGGTCCTGGTGCAGCGTGAGCCGCGCGCCCGGCGCGTAGCGGTTGATCAGACAGGCGTCGGGTGCGTATCCGGGGAAGCCGGCGCATGTCGCCGCCTGTTGCGCGATCTGAAGGAAGCAGGCGGGCATCGCCGGCCACGCGCGGTGGCTGTCCGGGTCGCGCGCGGTGTAGCGGTAGCCCTCCGCGTCGGAATGCCAGCCCAGCGCGCCGCAGCTGGTGGTGGCCACCGACATCGCGTGGCCGCCGGGGGTGGTCAGGTGACGGAAGGGCGCCACGGCGGCAATGTCGTCGATGGCGGCCAGCAGCAGGGGTGCAGCGTCGCGCGCGAAGCCGCGCAGCAGCGCGGCGCCCGGCGCCAGCGCCTGGATGCCGGCTGCGCGCTCCAGGTCGTCGAACAGGTCCATCAGTCGGTGCGCTCGCGGTCGAGCAGCGCGCGCTTGCGTTCGACGCCCCAGCGATAGCCCGACAGGCTGCCGTCGGTGCGCACGACGCGGTGGCAGGGCACGGCCACCGCCAGTGTGTTGGCGGCGCAGGCGCCGGCGACGGCACGTACCGCGGTGGGCATACCGATGCGCTCCGCCAGTCCGGCGTAAGTCACGGTCTGCCCGGGCGGGATGGCCTGCAGAGCCGCCCATACGCGCCGCTGGAAGGCGGTGCCGCGGAGGTCCAGCGGCAGCGCCAGACCGATGCGCGGCGCCTCGACGAAGCCGACCACCTGCGCAACCACACGCGCGAAGTCGGCGTCGTCGCCGCTGAGGCGTGCCTGCGGGAAGCGGTCCTGCAGGTCACGTGCCAGCGCGTCGGCGTCGTCGCCCAGCGCGATTGCGCAGACGCCCTGCCGGCTGGCCGCCACCAGCAGTGCGCCGAGCGTGCACTGCGCGATGGCGAAGCGGATGTCGGTGTCGGCGCCGCCCGCGCGGTAGTTGCGGGGCGTCATGCCCAGCGGCTGCGCGGCTCTTTCATAGACGCGGCTGGTCGAGCCGTAACCCGCGTCGACGATGGCCTCGGTGACCGACGCGCCTTCGGCGAGCCGTTCGCGCAGTCGCGCCGCACGTCTGGCCCGTGCCCAGGCATGCGGCGTCAGCCCGGTGTGCGCCCTGAACACACGCAGCAGGTGAAAGCGGCTGATGCCAGCGTGCGCGGCCAGCGCTTCGAGCGACGGCAGGCTTTCGGCGGCGTCGATGTAACGGCACAACGCGGCCACCATGGCAGCCTGCCGTTCGACCAAAGGCGGCAGGTCCGGGCGGCAGCGGCGGCACGGGCGGAAGCCCGCCGCTTCGGCCTCGGCGCGGTTGGCGTGAAAGGCCACGTTCTCGGGTCGTGGCGTGCGTGCGCCGCAGGATGGGCGGCAGTACACGCCGGTGCTGGCGACCGAATAGACGAAGCGCCTGTCGGCGCCGGCATCGCGTGCCTGCACCGCGGCCCAGCGCGGGTCGGCCAGCGTGGCTGCGGCGCGTGCTTCACGGCGGCTGGCGGTGTTCGTCATCGTGCTTCCGCTTCTTCCGGGTGGTCGATACCGGGACATTAATCGCTGCGCACCGACGACGCACTCCGCCGATTGCTTTCGAATTCGCGCAGGGCGGCGCTGGTCGACTCCTTGTGGGCGCGGCCTTGGCCGCCGCGACCCGCCTGCTCTGATTCAGGCTGCAACTGCGAGCCCTCATCCCCGGCTCCTCTCCCGCCGATGCGGGCGAGGGGTCGGGGCTTCGATCCAGGCCGCTGTCGGGGTCGGAAGCGCCCTCCCACAGAGACCGCGCCCAGGCGTGTGCTCCGGTTCAGGCGGACATCGCCGGGCCAGCGCTCGCGCTGAACCCCGCGGCAAGTCACCGTCGACATCGCCCGCCTGCAATCGCGATACTGCGTTGCCATGAACTCCCCTGACACTTCTGACCGCCACCGTGAGGCGGCGCAATTTCTTGCCGCGCTGGACGAGGACTGGGCGGGGCTGGTTGCCACGGTCGGCCCCTGCCTGCACGCGCCGAAGCCGGCGCGCGAGCCGTGGCAGGCGCTGCTGCGCGCGGTGGCCTACCAGCAGCTCAGCGTGCGCGCCGGCGACACCATGATCGGGCGCTTTGTCGCACTGTACGGCGACGGCGATTTTCCGTCGCCGGAACAGGTCTGCGCCACCACGCCCGAGGCACTGCGTGGCTGCGGTTTTTCCGGTCGCAAGGCAGACACGATACGCGGCATCGCCGAAGCCGCGCGCAGCGGCGTCGTGCCGACGCTGGCTCAGGCGCGCGACATGGACGACGAGGCGCTGATCGACCGCCTGACCGCACTGCGCGGCATCGGCCGGTGGACCGTGGAGATGATGCTCATCTACACGCTGGGCCGGACCGATCTGCTGCCGGCGGACGACCTCGGCGTGCGCGAAGGCTACCGTCGGCTGCGGCGGCTCGACCGTCCGCCGACGCCGCGGCAGATGACGGAACTGGCATTGCCCTGGTCGCCGCACCGTACGGCCGCCAGCTGGTATCTGTGGCGGGTGCCGCGCTGAACGCGCTTACCAGTATTTCTCGAACAGCATGCTGCCCGGACTGTTGCGCCGGCAGGGCGTGAAGCCGCGCTCGGTCAGCAGCGCGCGCATTTCCGTGGTGAACTCCGGGTTGCCGCACACCATGACGCGGCTGTCGGCCGGTTCCAGCGTGTGCCCGACCCGGGCTTGCAGCGTGCCGTCGGCGATCAGCCGCGGGATGCGCCCGGAGAGCGCGGTCGCGCCCGGCTCGCGCGTGACGATGGGTACGTAGACCAGCCTGCTGTTCGACACCGCGGCCGGTGCTTCGATCTCGTCCCGGCAGGCCAGTTCGGCGGTGTGGCGCACGCTGTGAACCAGCACGGCGCGTGCGTAGCGGTCGAGCGCGCCGGGGGTGCGCAGCAGCGAAACGCAGGGACCGACACCGGTGCCGGTCGCCAGCATCCACAGCGTGTCGCCGGGGGCGAGCTGTGTTTCGAGAAAGAAGCCGAATACGGCCTGTTCCAGCAGCAAGGCGTCGCCTTCTTTCAGTGCAGCAAGTTGCGAGGTAAAGGCACCACCCGGGATGAGCACCAGCAGGAACTCAAGCTCGCTGTCGCTGGGGGCCGACACGAGAGAGTAGGGCCGCCACACGGCGGCGTCCGGCGTGTCGGCGGGCAGCCCGAGGCGGGCATAATGGCCGGGCTGGAAGGTGTAGTTCGCCGGCCGCTCGATGCGGATCGACCACAGCACGGGCGTCCAGCGCCGGATCGCGCAGATGCGCTGCCTGCTCAGCCGCGGCAGGCGCGGTGCTGCGCACTCCGTGGGCAAATGCGGTTCTGCCATGACCCCCTCCTTTGCAACCTTGCTTGCGTTGCAGACATGCGAGCCCGCTCGCATCCGGGGCGCACAGTCCGGCCGTTGCAGCGCAGGGGCGCATCGGCTGCGTGCCCCGGTCGCGGCCGGACAAGGCGATACGGGAAGCGGGCCGCTCGTCGAGATGACAGCGCCGGGCGACGGGCGTTCGCGGGATCGTGATCGCAGCGCTGGCTCGGGGCCGGCGCTCGTCCGTGCGGCGTACAGGTCCGACCGGACGGGATGACTGTGTTGCGCGAGCGCCGTCCGTCCGTCCGTCCGTCGCTTGCGGGGGATGGCTGCCCGGCCCGACGCGAAAGTGGCCCGACGCGAAAGTGGTCCGATCCGTCACCCGAGGCGGCCTGAATCGGCCACCTCGGGCAGCGGCAGACGCCGGAACCGGCCGACTTACTCCGCCGGTACCGGCTGCGCCATCGCGGTCGGGTTGAAAGGCTGGCCGTTTACCGTGAGCTGCCCCTTGCTGAAAGCAAGTTTCGCCGACAGCTGGCCTTCCGCGCGCGTGACATAACCCTGCGCGGTCAGCGATTGCAGGGTCTGCTCGTACTGGGCGCCCGCCATCGTCGCCACCTCGTCGGCATCGGCGTCTTCGCCGACTACCGCGCGCAAGCCGGTCTTGTTCCGCTCGACCATCGTGCTGCGCACCAGCGCTTCGGGCAGCGATACCGCGCCACTCGCGTCGACCTTGCCGATCAGCAGCATCGGGTTGGCCAGTTCGTCCGGTGTGATGGCGGGCAGCGACACCCGGGCGCTCAGCGACGCCTGTCCTTGCGGCGTATTGAACGCAAGGCGATCGATGGCGACCACCGGGGCATGGCCCAGCAGTTCGATCGCCGGACCCATCAGCGGCCCCATGCGCGCGCGCATGGCCTCCGGATCGGCCAGCGCGGCCGGGTCGGAAGATATTTCCATGAAGCTGCGGTACAGCCGTGCCGCGGTGCGCGCGTGCAGATGGCGCATCGAGAAGTCATAGTGGGCCGGACCGTAGCTGCCGCCGGCCACCTCCAGCTTCTCGGCGCCGATGCGGGCGACCAGGTCGATGAAGTCACCGTCCTTCGGAATGTCGGCTTCGTACACCAGCTTGCCCAGCGCGATCTTCGGCATCGCGCCGTTTCGGCCATCCAGGGTGATCGCATCGACGGTGAAGCGCTGCAGGCCGGAGTAGAGCAGCGGCTCGTCGTCGAACAGCCGCGACTGGTCGCCTGAGAAACCGAGCCCGGTCATGACGGCATGCATGCCCCGGGTGTCGGTCAGTTCCAGCTTCGGCGCGCTGCCGCTCATGGTGTAGCGCGTCATGCCTTCCTCGAAGTCGATGCGTGCCGTGATGCCGTCCCAGCTCACTTTCACTGCATTGCCGTCGTCGTCGGCTGGCGCGTCGAATACGAAGGCCGGACTGGACAGCTCGCTGCGGCCGCCACCGGCGAAGTGGTAGACGGTGCGGATGTCCAGCGGCTTGCGGTCACCGAACACCTTGCGCACCAGTTCGAGTGCTTCGCCTTCAAGTACCAGCCCGGAATGCGCGACGCCGGCATCGAATTCGGTACCGCCCAGCCACGGTCCGTGACGGATGTCGGTGCGCACGGCCAGCCGCACCGGTTCGATGGCTTCCTCGCCGGCCGCCCGCAGCGCGCGTGCGGTGTCGCCCATCAGTTCGATGGTGACGGTTTCGGTGGAGGTAAACAGGCCGCGCTGATAGTCGCGGTTGACCAGTTTCACGTTCGGAATGCCCTCGGCCTGCTTCGCCTGGGCGTCGTGCGAGTTCTGGATGCGCTGGCCCAGATACCACGCGCCACCGGTGTAGGCGACGAGCGGGAGGGCGATGATGACGAGGGCGACGGCTTTCTTCATGAGGAGTCCCGTGTGGATGCGGATGGAATGTGAAGCGGGCGGCATCGTGACACGATATGCCGGGGCCCGCTGTGACATCGCACGCGTTCGTGAGGGAATCGTCGGACCCTGGGCTTCAGCCCTCACCCCCGGCCCCTCTCCCTCTGATGCGGGAGAGGGGAGCAAAGCGTCGTCTGTGTGCGTGGACGGGTTCTGTCCCTCTCCCGCATCGGCGGGAGAGGGTGGCGCGCAGCGCCGGGTGAGGGCGGCGGCTTCGGGTCAGGCTCCATCGCGAGCAAGCCCGCTCCCACAGAAACCCGGCTCCGGCGATGGATCGGGCGTGTGCTTGTGGGAGCGACCTCCGGTCGAGATACAGCGTCGGAAGGCCGAGGGCTTCGATGCAGGCCGCCGCCGCGAGCAGGCTCGCGCCCACCGGCCCTCAGCGTGCCGACGCGGTGACGGTGCGGGCGGGGGCGTCGGTCGTGAGGTCGGGCAGGCTGGCGATCAGCAATGCCAGCCCGAGCAGGGCGGCGGCGGTGCGGGTGCTCATGTCCATGTTCAGGGGCGAAAAAAAAGACCGGCGCACGAGGCGCCGGTTGCGTTCACCCGGTACAGGCGAACACCATGAGGAGACGTTGCTCCGGGCTGCTGTCGCGCAGCGCCGGGTCGGCGGGCGGGGTGCTCAGTCCTTCATCAGCTTGAACACCCACATCGAACCGCCCTGGTTCAGATAGCTCACCTTCTTGGCGACGTCGCCGCCCCACAGCGGCACTGCGCCGCCCCAGCCGGCCGTCACGGCGACGTACTGTTCGCCGTCCTGTTCCCAGGTGATCGGGGGCGCGACGATGCCGGTGCCGACCTGGAAGGACCACAGCTCCTTGCCGGTCTTCGCGTCGGCCGCCTTGAAGAAGCCTTCCGGCGTGCCCCAGAACACCAGGCCGCCCTTGGTGGTCATCGCGCCGCCCCACAGCGGCGCGTTGTTGGTGATTTCCCACACCACCTTGCCGCTCTTCGGATCGACCGCGCGCAGTGCGCCGATGTAGTCGCCACCGATGTCCTTGGCGTCGGCGGTCTTGATCGTGAAGCCGGCGCCGAGGTAGGCCGCACCCTTCTTGTAGGTGATGGGCTCGTTCCAGATTTCCATGCTCCACTCGTTGGCCGGCACGTAGAACAGACCGGTGTCCGGACTGTAGGCCATGGGCATCTGGTTCTTGCCGCCGAGGAAGGACGGCGATACATGCACCACCGAGCCCTTCTTGCCGTCCTCGCTGGCGGTCGGGTCGCCCGGGCGCTTGGCCGGGTCGTAGATCGGACGGCCGTTCTCGTCCAGGCCCTTGGCCCAGTCCAGCTTCTTGACGAAGGGGAAGCCACGTTCGAACTTGCCGGTGTTCGCGTCCAGCACATAGAAGAAGCCGTTGCGGTCGGCCTTGCCGCCAAGCCGTTTGCCACCGGCGTCGAAGGTGACGAATTCGTTGGTGCCGTCGTAGTCCCAGCCGTCGTTCGGCGTGCCCTGGAAGTGCCACTTGATCTGGCCGGT
>CAZKRN010000043.1:0-30040 GCA_964555165.1 uncultured Methyloversatilis sp.
GGTGAAGGCGGTCGAGTTCGTCAAGTCGGGCGCCGAAATCTATCGCAAGGTGTGAATGCGGTGAGGGCCTTAACTGCAGGGAGTACATCGATGCGTCCGCACACCGGTCGCCCGCGTGCGCGGCGCGCTCCGGCCGTAGTTCCGCGCATCGTGTACCTCGTGCCCTGCAGTCCTGCGATACCGTCTTACTGAACGCATGAGAGCCGACCAGATTCTAGTTGCCCGCTGTCTTGCCCGTTCACGTACCGCAGCCCAGGCTCTGATCGAGGCCGGGCGTGTGCGCGTCGCGTCCGGTGCCGGCTGGCGCGCTGTCACCCGATCGTCACAGGACATTCCCGAATCGGCCGAGCTGCAGGTCGAGGTGTCGGATGACGACCGCTATGTGTCGCGTGGCGGTCTGAAGCTGGCGGGGGCGCTGCAACACACAGGTCTGTCGGTCGCCGGCCTCGTCTGTCTCGACATCGGCCAGAGTACCGGCGGTTTCACCGACTGCCTGGTGCAGCATGGGGCCGCCCGAGTGATTGGCGTCGAGGTCGGACATGGACAACTCGATCCGCGTCTGCGTGGCGACGCGCGCATCGCCTGCATCGAGCATCTGAACGCGCGCACGCTGGACGCAGCGGCGCTGGGCGCGCACTGGCCGGGACGCGGCTTCGATCTCGTCGTCTGCGACGCCAGCTTCATTTCGCTCACGCTGCTGTTGCCGCAGTGGCCGGCGCTGCTGGCGGCGGGCGGCGAGGTGCTGGCACTGGTCAAACCGCAGTTCGAACTTGGCATGGATGCACTCGGGAAGGGTGGCATCGTGCGCGATGCGGCACAATACCCAGCCCTGGAGGTGCGCATGCGGGCGTTCGCCGACGCGAACGGCCTCAACGTACTGGATTATTTCGACAGCCCGATCAAGGGCGGCGACGGCAACCGCGAGTTCCTGCTGCATGCGGTCCGGCGCGATGCAAACGAACATCATGACTGATCACACCACGCGCATCTGCAGCGTCGAGTTTTTCCCGCCAGCCACCGAAGAGGGGGCCGAAAAGTTGCGTGCCACGCGCCGTCAGCTGCGTCAGCTCAAGCCGGCCTTCTTCTCGGTGACCTATGGTGCCGGCGGTACCACGCGCGACCGCACGCTGGACACCGTGCTCGAAATGAAGGCCGAAGGCCTGAATGCCGCGCCGCATCTGTCCTGCATCGGTTCGACACGCGACAACATCCGGGACATCCTGAATCGTTACAAGGCCGAAGGCATCCACCACATCGTCGCCTTGCGCGGGGATCTGCCGTCCGGTGTGGTCGATCCGGGCGACTTCCGCTACGCCAATGAACTGGTGGAGTTCATCCGGGCGGAAACCGGCGACTGGTTTCACATCGAGGTGGCCGCCTACCCGGAAGTCCATCCGCAGGCGCGCAACGCAGCGAAGGATCTGCAGGCTTTCGTGCGCAAGATGAAGGCGGGCGCCGATTCGGCCATCACGCAGTATTTCTACAATACCGATGCCTATTTCGCCTTCGTCGACGATGTTCGTGCGATGGGCATCGAAGCGCCTATCTATCCGGGCATCATGCCCATTGCCAATTTCTCCAAGATCTCGCGCTTCTCTGAGGCCTGCGGCGCCGAAATTCCGCGCTGGATGCAGCGCAAGTTCGAAGGCTTCGGCGACGACGCCGCTTCGGTCAGGGCTTATGGCCTCGATGTAGTGACCACGCTGTGCGAACGCCTGCTCGCAGGTGGCGCGCCCGGCCTGCATTTCTACACGCTGAACCAGGCCGGTCTGACGTCGACCGTCTGGCAGCGACTCGGCCTGTAGGGCAAGGGAGAACAGCGTGCACGTCTTTTCCATCCTCGCATTGCTGGTCGCGCTGTTCGGCGGCTACACCTGGCTGGTGCTGAACTGGAGTTATTCCAGCGGCGAACGCGCCGGCTATGTACAGAAGTTTTCCCACAAGGGCTGGGTCTGCAAGACCTGGGAGGGCGAACTTGCCATGGTGACCATGCCGGGCACGCTGACCGAGAAGTTCGAGTTCTCGGTGCGCGACGATCAGGTGGCGCGCAAGCTCAACGAAAGCATGGGGCAGCGCGTGTCCCTGCACTACGAGCAGCACATCGGCGTACCGACGTCCTGCTTCGGTGAAACCCAGTATTTCGTCAGCGATGTGCGCGTGGTCGATGTGCCGGCGGCCGAGAAGGCGATGACGCCGGCCACGGTGCCGCCGGCCACCCCGGCTGCAGCGCGCGCGCAGTGAGCCGCTCGCCACGCAGTCTGGCCCTGTTGCTGGCGGGCCTGTCCGCCATCGGCCCGTTCGCGATCGACACCTATCTGCCGGCCTTTCCGGCAATCGCAGCCGATCTGGGTGCGACCCGGCTTGAAGTGCAGCAGTCGCTCACCATCTACCTCGGCTTCTTTGCGCTGATGACGCTTTGGCACGGCGCGCTTGCCGACGCGCTCGGGCGTCGCCGTGTCGTGCTGTGGTCGCTGGTCATGTTCTTCCTCACTTCGGTCGGTTGCGCACTGACCACGCAGATCGAACAACTGTGGGTGGCCCGCGCGCTGCAGGGCATGTGTGCCGGTGCCGGCATGGTGGTGGGCCGGGCTGTCGTGCGCGACCTGTTCGAGGGCGCCGAGGCGCAGCGCTTGATGAGCACGATACAGTTGCTGTTCGCACTGGCGCCGGCCGCAGCCCCCATCATCGGTGGCTGGGTTTTCGGGCTGTTCGGCTGGCGTGCGGTGTTCTGGTTTCTGGCGGTCTATTCCGTGCTGATGTGGGGGCTCTGTCTGCGTCGCCTGCCGGAAACGCTGGATCCGGACCACCGGCGCAGCCTGCACCCGGTCCAGCTGGCGCGCGATTACGCCCACATGTTCGCCCATCCGGCCCTGCTGGTGCTGGTAGTCGCGGTGTCGATGAACTTCGCCGGCTTCTTTCTCTACGTGATGTCAGCCCCGGTGTTCCTGATGGAGCACCTGGGGGTGTCGCCGCAGGGCTTTGCCTGGCTGTTCGGGCCGACGGTGGCCGGCATGATGACCGGTTCCTGGCTGGGTCGCCGGCTCGCCGGGAAGGTGCCGCCGCATACCCAGCTCAAGCTCGCCTATACCGTCATGCTGTGCGCGGCTTTCGGCAACGTGCTGCTGAACATGTTCGTGCCGGCCAGTCTGCCCTGGGCAGTGCTGCCGGTCGCGCTGTACAACGTGGGTCAGGCGCTGGCCATGCCGATACTGTCGTTGCTGGCGCTGGAACTGTTTCCGCGGGCGCGCGGCATGGTGTCGTCGTGCCAGGGTTTTGCGCAATCGCTCACCAATGCGGCGGCGGCCGGACTCGTGGTGCCGGCGCTGTGGGGCGAGCCGCTGCATCTGGCGACCGGCATGGCGGCTTTCGTGTTCGTCGGCTGGCTGGCCTGGCTGCGCTACGGTGCCGCGCACGCGGTGAAGTCGGGCACATGAACGGCAAGCGCTATCAGGTGCGCAGCCGCAGCGAGCACAATTGCTGGCTGCACGAGGTTTTCGACAGCACGACCGGAGAGGCCGTGCTTGCACCGAATACTGACCTGGCCTGGTGTTTCGACGGCGCGGCCCTGCTCGAATCTGGTCTGGGCATCGACGAGACGCTGGAACTGCTGTCGGTGCGGCCGGTGGTCCGGCAGTGCGGTTGCTGACGGCGGCGCGCGTTGCCCGGCCCTACCCATTTGGGGTTACCTCTTCCTGATCATTGCCGCATCGCCCGTGTGCTCCGGATAATCCTGAAAGCCTCAGCCCATCGGCGTTGCGGGCATGGTTGGCAGAGCGTACGGCAAGGCGCGAGGACGCGGCGGCCGGCTCGCTGCGAGGACGAGCAACACAGCCGCGCGCTCCGCCGGCCGTGCCCGCAAGGTCTGAGCGGTCTCACCGGGACGGTGAGCGATGCACACCGCAGACACTTCCGATGGGCAGGGCTTTCAGCATCATGGCAAGCGGTCGGCCGGGTTTTTCAGGATAACGAGCGGGTCGGCGCAGAGGCGTGCGGCATCCACAGGGAGAGCGCAATGAAGGTGGTGGTGGCCTATGATGGTTCGGAACATTCGCACAAGGCGATCGAACAACTGCATCTGCTGAACGGCACAATTGACGCGGTGGTCGTGTCGGTGGTGCGGGGCCCGGCTCTGGGCATACGGGGTGCAGCGGTCGAGGTCGATCAGGCGGAAATCGATCACGCGCGCTCCGCGCTGGACAAGGTTTCCGGCGAACTGGCCGCGGCCGGCCTCACCGCCCGTACCCGCCTCGCCATGGGCGAACCGGCCGACGTCGTGGTCGATGTCGCTGAAGAGGAAAAGGCCGACCTCATCATCCTCGGTACGCGCGGCCTCAACCTTGCCAAGCGCATCGTGATGGGATCGGTCAGCGCCAGCGTGCTGCACCACGCGCCGTGCTCGGTGCTGGTGGTACGCTGACACGGCGGCAGAGGGCACCGGCCGGTCGGCCCGTGCTCCCTGTCCGCCGGTTCCTTCGACTCACACCAGATCCAGCCCCGAAGTATTCAGGTTGCGATCCTGCGCTTCCTTGCTGTTGAGCTTGATCTGCAAGCGCAGGTCATTGACCGAATCGGCGTTGCGCAGCGCGTCCTCATAGGTGATGCGGCCGGCCTCGTACAGGTCGAACAGCGCCTGGTCGAAGGTCTGCATGCCCAGTTCTCGCGAGCGCTTCATCACGTCCTTGATCTCGCCGATATTGCCCTTGAAGATATGGTCGGCGATCAGCGGCGAATTGAGCATCACCTCGATGGCGGCCGCCCGGCCCTTGCCCTCCTTCAGCGGGATGAGGCGCTGCGACACCATGGCCCTCAGATTGAGCGACAGGTCCATCAGCAACTGTTCGCGCTTGGTTTCCGGGAAGAAGTTGATGATGCGGTCGATGGCCTGGTTGGAACTGTTGGCGTGCAGCGTGGCCAGGCAGAGGTGGCCGGTTTCGGCGAACTGGATGGCGTACTCCATCGTTTCGCGATCGCGCACTTCGCCCATCAGGATGACATCGGGCGCCTGCCGCAAGGTGTTCTTCAGCGCGATTTCCCAGTCTTCGGTGTCCAGGCCGACCTCGCGCTGCGTGATCACGCAGTTCTTGTGGTCATGCACGTATTCGATCGGGTCCTCGATCGTGATGATGTGGCCGTAACTGTTGGTGTTGCGCCAGTCGACGAGGGCGGCCAGCGAAGTCGATTTGCCGGTGCCGGTGCCGCCGACGAAGATGACCAGACCGCGCTTGGTCATGGCGACATCCTTGAGCACGGTCGGCAGGTTCAGCTCGTCCAGCGTCGGAATCTTGGCGTTGATGGTGCGCAGCACGCAGCCTATCTTTCCCTGCTGCACGAAGGCGTTGACGCGAAAGCGGCCGATGCCGGCCGGCGAGATCGCGAAATTGCACTCCTTGGTGGATTCGAATTCCGCCGCCTGCCGGTCGTTCATGATGGCGCGCGCCAGTTCGGCCGTGTGCTGCGGCGTCAGCGACTGGTTGGACTGCGGCACGATGCGCCCATCGACCTTGATCGCCGGCGGAAAGCCGGCCGTCACGAACAGGTCGGAGCCGCGCTTGGTCGCCATCAGGCGCAGCAGGTCATACATGAATTTCAGGGCCTGATCTCTTTCCATCTGCGCTCTCCGCGGCGGTTGTCGTTGTCAGTGTAGCGGCAGGCGCGGCGCTCAGCCGGCGAACATATCCTTGTTCTGCGCCTTGGTGCGCGCTTCGGCCGGCGCGATGACGTTGCGGCGCACCAGGTCGGTCAGGTTCTGGTCCAGCGTCTGCATGCCCAGCGCCTGTCCGGTCTGGATCGCAGAATACATCTGCGCGATCTTGTTCTCGCGGATCAGGTTGCGGATGGCCGGCGAGCCGATCATGATCTCGTGCGCCGCTACCCGTCCGCCGCCGTCCTTGGTCTTCAGCAGCGTCTGCGAAATGACCGCGCGCAAGGACTCCGACAACATCGCCCTCACCATTTCCTTTTCTTCGGCCGGGAATACGTCGACGATGCGGTCTATCGTTTTCGCCGCGCTGGAGGTGTGCAGCGTGCCGAACACCAGATGGCCTGTTTCGGCCGCGGTCAGCGCCAGACGGATGGTTTCGAGGTCGCGCATTTCACCCACCAGGATCACGTCCGGGTCCTCCCGCAGCGCCGAGCGCAGCGCGTTGGAGAAACTCAGCGTGTGCGGCCCGACCTCGCGCTGGTTGATCAGGCAACGCTTGGATTCATGCACGAATTCGATCGGGTCCTCGACGGTCAGGATATGGCCGTACTCGTTTTCGTTGATGTAGTCGATCATGGCCGCCAGCGTGGTCGACTTGCCGGAGCCGGTCGGGCCGGTCACCAGTACGATGCCGCGCGGCGTGTTCGCGATGTCCTGGAAGATCTTCGGTGCCTTGAGGTCCTCCAGCGTCAGCACCTTCGACGGAATGGTCCGGAAAACCGCTCCGGCACCGCGGTTCTGCACGAAGGCATTGACCCGGAAACGCGCCAGATTGGGCACCGCGAACGAGAAGTCGCACTCCAGGTGCTCCTCATACATTTTGCGCTGGGTGTCGTTCATGATGTCGTAGATCATGCCGTGCACATCCTTGTGCTCCATCGGCGGCAGATTGATCCGGCGGACGTCGCCGTGTACGCGGATCATCGGCGGCAGGCCCGCCGACAGGTGAAGGTCGGAGGCCTTGTTCTTGACGGAAAAGGCGAGCAGTTCGGTGATGTCCATGGGAAACCTCGGGCAAGGGATGTAGTCACGGGCGACGGCCGGATCGGGTTTCGAGGCCGATATAATCCGAAGAAATTCAGGGCATTATGATGAGCATTTCAGACAACCTGCAAGCAGTTCGGCGCCGTATTGCGGACGCGGCTTACGCATGCGGGCGCAATCCGGGCGACATCCGTCTGCTCGCCGTGAGCAAGACCCGGCCCGATGCCGACATCGTTGCCGCGCATGCCGCGGGCCAGACCGCCTTTGGCGAGAACTACGTGCAGGAAGGGTGCGACAAGGCGCAACGGCTGCAGGCGGCCGGGCTTGAACTGGAATGGCATTTCATCGGGCCGATCCAGAGCAACAAGACCCGCCCGGTTGCGGCCTGGTTCGACTGGGTGCATTCGGTAGACCGCGAAAAGATCGCTGTCCGGCTGTCCGAACAGCGCGATGCCCATCGGCTGCCGCTGAACGTGTGCCTGCAGGTCAACGTCAGCGGCGAGGCCTCGAAGAGCGGTGTGGCTCCGGACGAGGTCCCGGCGCTGGCCGCTGCGGTCGCGGCGCTGCCGCGACTTGCGCTGCGCGGCCTGATGGCCATTCCCGAACCGACTGACGATGTGGCCCTCCAGCGTGCCCGTTTTGCCCATTTACGGCAGATCAGGGACGATCTGAACGCGCACGGTCACCGTCTGGATACCTTGTCCATGGGCATGTCGCAGGACCTCGAAGCGGCGATTGCCGAAGGGGCCACTGTCGTACGGGTCGGCACGGCGCTGTTCGGGGCACGCGGGTAAGGACGGCGGCTCATGCCCTGTCGCTGGCGGGCAAGGCGTCCGGTCGTCGATCGGGCGCGCCCGGGACCGGATGGACGCCACGATGCGCCGGCAAGCGGGGCTTCGGCGCCTGCAGCGACCGACCCGATCGCGTCGCGGGCGGCAGGGTAAACTGAGGACTCGACTTTCCGCCCTTCGTCTTCCGTGCCCGTTCAAGACTACCTGATCCACCCCACCATTTCCCCGATCGCCTTCGAGATCGGCCCTCTGGCCGTGCGCTGGTACGGACTCATGTATCTGGTTGCCTTCGTTGCGTTCATGCTGCTGGGTCGTGTCCATGCCGGACGAATGGCGGCGGCCGGCGTGCCTGCGCTCGATGCGAAACGGATCGACGACCTGCTGTTCTACGGCGTGCTGGGCGTCGTGCTCGGCGGAAGGCTGGGCTATGTGCTCTTCTACAAACCGGCCTACTACCTCGAAAACTGGACCGAAATCCCCGCCATCTGGACCGGTGGCATGAGCTTTCACGGCGGCTTCCTGGGTGTTCTGGTGGCGGCGGCCGTCTTCGCGCGGCGCGTCGACTGGCGCTTCTTCCAGCTCACCGATTTCATCGCGCCGCTGGTGCCGCTGGGTCTGGCGGCCGGGCGCATCGGCAATTTCCTGAATGCCGAACTGGTCGGACGGGTGACCGACGTACCGTGGGCCATGATCTTCCCGACCGTGGACATGCTGCCGCGCCATCCGTCCCAGCTCTACCAGTTCGCCGGCGAGGGATTGGCGCTGTTCGGATTGCTGTGGTGGTTCGCACGCCGCCCGCGGCCGATGGCGGCGGTCAGCGCCCTGTTCCTGATCGGCTACGGAGGCTTCCGCTTCCTGGCCGAATTCGGCCGCGAGCCGGACGATTTTCTCGGCCTGCTGGCCGGCGGCCTTTCCATGGGCCAATGGCTGAGCCTTCCCATGATTCTTGCCGGCATCACGATGATGGTCTGGTCCTACCGACGCAACACAGGAGTGAACACATGAGTCGTCCTTTCCGCATCCTCGGCTTGCAGCAGATCGCCATCGGCGGTCCGGACCGCATGAAATTGCGCCGCCTGTGGGTAGACCTGCTCGGTCTCGGCCTCGAAGGCGATTTCACGTCCGAGCGCGAGAACGTGGTCGAGGACATCGCGGTGCTGGGCAGCGGGGCGCACCGGGTCGAAGTGGACCTGATGCAGCCGCTCGATCCGGCGAAGAAGCCGCGTGTGGACGAACCGCCGCTGAATCACATCGGTCTGTGGGTGGACGACCTGCCGAAGGCGGTCGAATGGCTTGCCGCCCAGGGCATGCGCTTCACGCCCGGCGGCATACGTCGCGGCGCCGCGGGGCACGACATCGTGTTCATCCATCCCAAGGGCAACGACATGTTCCCCTTGTGCGGAGAAGGCGTACTGATCGAGCTGGTGCAGGCGCCGGCCGAGGTGATTGCCGCGTTGCGGTGATGCGGACGGAGAGCGCCTGGCGGCCCGGTGCCGGGCAGGCAGGATGGCGCGCCGCAGGATACGTCAGAACGTTACGGTTGCGCCGGAACGCTCAATAGCGCGTCATGCCCTTGTCCACCTGCAGTGCCCATGCGTCCAGTCCGCCGCTCAGGTTGTGCACCTGGGCGAAGCCGTTGCGCTCCAGGAATATGGCCACCTGCATCGAACGTCCGCCATGATGGCAGATGCACACCAAAGGGCGGTCAGGGTCGAGGTCCTGTGCCCGGGCGGGGACCGTGTTCATCGGCATGAGCTGGCTGCCTTCGATGCGGCAGATTGCCCATTCGTGCTGTTCGCGTACGTCCAGCATTTGCGGCTTTTCGCGGCTGTCGTCGGCCAGCCAGGCGGCAAGATCGGTCACGCTCAGTTGTTGCATCGCGTCTGCCTCAGAAAACAAAGCGCTGGGCGCCGTGCGCGTTGCGCAGCGTCGGGACCACGGTTTCGAACAGTACTTCCTGCGAGTGCGTGCCGTCGGTGTTCAGCTTGACCAGCACGCAGTTCATCAACGGTTCTTCGCCGACGAAGGCGATCAGACGGCCGCCCGGCCGCAGTTGGGCAAGCAGTTCCTGCGGCAGCACCGGCAGTCCGCCGGACACCACGATCGCGTCGTAGGGCGCATGCGCGGGCCAGCCCCGGGCCGCGTCACCGACCTCGACGCGCACGTTCAGCGCACCCGCGGCGGTCAGGTTCTCCCGGGCACGCTCCGCCAGTGCGGGTTCGATCTCGACGCTCGTGACCTGGCTTGCGCGGGCACCGAGCAACGCGGCCATGTAGCCGGAGCCGCTACCGATCTCGAGCACGGTGTCGGTGCTCTTCAATTTCAGTTCCTGCAGTACCCGCGCTTCGATCTTCGGCTCAAGCATGGCCGCGCCGTGACCGAGCGGGATCGCGGAATCGACGAAGGCAAGCTGGCGCAGCGGCGCCGGCAAGAAAGTTTCGCGCTTCACGACGAACAGCAGGTCGAGGATGTCCTGGTCCAGCACGTCCCACGGCCGGATCTGCTGTTCCACCATATTGAAGCGCGCCTGTTCGATATCCATTTTCCGGTCCCCTGAAAGAAGCGGCGATTGTACCGTGATGCAGTGCGTCAGAAAGCCGGGCGTACGCGAGGGCGTGAACCACGCGGGCGCATGCACGCGATGTACAGCGCGGGCATCACGAACAGCGTGAGTACCGTGGCGACACCCAGCCCCCACACGATGGCGCCGGCCACCGGACCCCACAGCAAAGAATAGCCGCCGATGCCGGCGGCCAGCGAGAACAGGCCGCCGACCGTGGTACTGGTGGTGATGAGGATGGGCACGACGCGGCGACGCGCGGCGTAGATCGCCGCGTGCAGTACGCTCATGCCGGCCGCGAGGCGCTCGTTGGCGGCGTCGATCAGCACGATGGCGGAATTGACGACGATGCCGGTCAGCGCGATCACGCCGTACAGTGTGTAGAGCGACAGCGGCGAACCGCTGGCCAGCAGGCCGAAGGCAACGCCGGTGAAGGCGAGCGGCACGGTGACCAGAATCATCAGCGGCTGCCAGTAGCTGCGGAACTGGGCGGCCAGAATGAGGTAGATCAGTCCGATGCCCAGCAGGAAAAGCACTTTCATCGCCTGCAGGCTCTCCTCGACGTCCTCCAGTTCGCCGGAGAAGTCCAGTCCGGTGCGCGGAAAGCGCGTGTGCGCGTCGTCCCAGGCGGTCTTCAGGGCGTCGGTCACCTGCAGCGCATTGAGCTTGTCCTTGTCCAGGTCGGCCTCGACCGTGATGGTGCGGCGCAGGTTGTAATGCTTGATCACGCCGGGACCGCGCGTGGTGTCGGCGGTGACCAGCGCGCGCAGCGTGGTGGCGCCTCCACCCGGCAACGCGATCGGGGCATCGAGCACGCGCATCACGTCCTGCATCCCGCCTGCATCGTCATGGCGGGCGGCGACACGTACTTCGAGCTTTGCGCCCTGATCACGGGTGATCGCGACGATTTCACCTTCCACCTGCAGGCGCACGGCACGCGCCACCTGGCTGGCGCTCAGACCGGCGTCGCGCAGGGCGTCGCGATCAAGCGTCAGCGCGAGTTGCGGCCGGCCCGGAATGTCGTCGTCGACGACGTCGCGCGTACCGTCCATGCCGGTCAGGATGCGCTTCACTTCGGCACTGGCGGCCCGCAGTTCGACCGGATCGTCGCCACGCACACGTACCTTGACCGGCTTCTGCACGGGCGGCCCGCCGGACAGCTGGGTGAAGCTGACGGTACCGGCGCCGGGCAGCGCGGTGACCGCGCCGCGCAGACCGTCGACGATGGCACCGACCTCGCGCCCATCGTCCGCGCGCGGAAGCAGTGCCACCACGACCTGACCGTAGGCGTCGCCGAACAGCGCTTCGGCGTCGGTGAACTTGGCGCCGGCCAGCGAGGCGACACGTCGCGCCTCGCCCTCCTGCAGATGGCGGCGCACCTCGGCTTCGACCTGCCGTACCCGCGCCAGTGTCGCCGAAAGCGGGCTGCCGGCCGGCATGTCGACATTCACGTAGAAGATGCGCATCGGATCGAAAGCGAAGAACTGCACACGCACAAGCCCGGTTCCCATTGCCGCGACCGCGCCGGCGATCAGCGACAGCACGACCACGCACAGTACGATCCAGTGGCGCACGACGAAGGTAAGCGCGCCCGCGTAACGGTGGCGCAGCGCACGGGTGTAGCGGGTGCGTATCCGCTGCAGGCGCGATGGCCGTTCGAGCTTGCTGCCCATGGAAAGTACGTGTGCCGGCAACATCCAGTAGGCCTCGACCAGACTGATGAGCAAGGCCAGCGTGACCACGAATGGAATGACGAACATGAACTTGCCGACGATGCCCGGCAGCAGCATCAACGGCAGGAAGGCGGCCATCGTCGTGGCCACCGACGCGAGCACCGGTGCCCACACTTCACGCACCCCCTCGACCACCGCGTCGAGTGCCGCCGCGCCGCGCTGCAGCCGGTAATGGATGGCCTCGACGATGACGACCGCGTCGTCCACCAGCATGCCGAGCGCAATCACCACGCCCAGCAGTACCGAGATGTTCAGCGTGAAGCCGGTCGCCTGCAGGATGGCGAAGGTGCCGGCCAGCGAGAACGGGATGCCCAGACCGACCAGCAGCGCGATGCGCGATCCGAGGAAGATCCAGCACAGCAGGATGACCATGATGAGGCCGACCAGCGCGTTCGATTCCATGACGGAAATCGCCTCGCGTGTCGGCACCGTCTGGTCGTCCATCAGTTCCAGCTTCAGCCCCTGCGCCGCCAGTACCGTGTTCTTGCTCGCGACATAGTCGTTGACGCGCTCGATCAGCGCCAGCGTGTTGACGCTCGGCTTCTTGGCCAGCGAGAACAGCACGCCGGGCTGGCCATCGGACGATACCTGCTGGCTTGGCCGTGCACGTGCGCGCACCACGGTCGCGACCTCGTCCAGTTTCACCATGCGGCCGGGGCTGGCAAGCGGCGTGACGCCGACATCGGCCAGCCAGCCCGGATCGGCGTCCTGACCGACCACGCGCACCAGCCACTCCTGTTCGCCGGCGCGCTGCCGACCTGCGAATACGTCGCGGAACCAGGCGCCGACACCGTCGGCGATGTCGGTCGGCAGCAGGCCACGCGCCTGTGCCGCCTGCGCCGAGTACTCGATGCGCAGCTCCGGGTCGTGCAGGCCGAGCGCAAACACGCGGTCCACACCCTTCATCCGCTCCAGGTCGGTGCGCATTTCCCGTCCGAGCGCGCGCAGTACCTCATCGTCGGCGCGGCCGGTGAGCAGTATCTGCGCTGTCGGGAAACCGTTGGAGCTGGTGACTTCGATGATCACGGGCTCCTTGGCCTCGACCGGCAGTTCGGCGCGAGCCTTGTTCTGGATTTCGCGCCGGAGGTCGTTGACCCGCTTGTCAAAGGTGGTGGCAGGCACCTCGTCGAAACGGACCAGGATGCCGGCCAGCCCGTCGCGCGCCGCCGACGAGATGAAGCGGATGTCGGAGACGTTCTGTATCGCGTCCTCCAGCGGCTGCAGCACCCGTTTTTCCACGTCTTCCGGCGAGGCGCCGGGCAGTGCGACCGTGATCTGCACCCAGTTGAAATTGATTTCCGGGTCCTGTTCGCGCGGCAGTCCGAGATAGGCCAGCAGGCCGAGCAGCATCACCACCATGAAGGAAATGTTGGCCAGCGGGTGATTGCCGATGAAGCGTGCGTAGCCTCTCATCGGATCGCCTGCCCGTCGGCCAGACTGTTGCGTCCGTCGACCGCGACGCGCGTGTCGACCGGCAGGCCGGCGCGGGCCGGCCTGCCTTCCTGCGCGCTTTCCAGCGGCACAAAGCGGGCGACACCGTCGCGGGACACAAACACGCCCAGAGCCGGACCGCGCCTCACCAGCAGTTCGCCCGGCACGTGCGGTGCCGGGTCGGTCCACACCAGCCGGCCGTCGGCGCCCGAGGGGGCGCGTTCGCGGGTGAATACCGCCCTGACTTCATGCGTGCGAGTGGCGTCGTCGATGGCCGGCGACACGCGTGCGATGCGCACCGGCTGGCGCCCGGCCGGCGACACGAAAGCGAGTTCCCGGGCGGAGCGCAACGCGTCGAGATCGCGTGGTGCGACGCGTGCCGACACCTCCACCCTGAGCGCGTCGTCCAGCGTCATCAGCAGCGTACCGACGCCAGCCAGCGACCCCGCCGAAGCATCGCGCGTACGTACCACGGCGTCATAGGGGGCGCGCAGCACGCATTTGTCGACATTGCGCTGGGCCAGGTCGACCGCATTGGCGGCCACCGCCACGTCGGCACGCACCACCTCGACTTCGGTCTCGCGTTGTGTCAGTGCCTCCGGCGACACGAAGTTGCGTTCGCGCAGCGCCTGCGTACGGCGCAGTTGCGCGTCCGCCTGTGTCAGTCGCGCCTGTGCCGCTTGAAGCTGTGCCCGGGCACGTTCCAGCGCGAGCAGATAGTCGCGCGCGTCGAGGCGTACGAGCACCTGCCCCTTCTTCACGCGCTCTCCGGGTTCGGCGTGGGTGGACGCCACGCGAGCGCTCAACTCGGCGGCGAGCTGGGTGCGGTTGAGCGCCACCGCTTGCGCCGGTGCGTCGCGTTGCGGATAGGTGGCGATTTCCGACAGTGGCCGGAAGACGACGGCGGGCGGTGTCTGGGCCAGCGCCAGTGTCGGCAACAGCGCGGCGAGGCAGTACGCGAGCGGCTTGATCATGTAAGCAGGGCCTGAATGGAAAATTCGATGCGGAACGCGATATCGGCAGCTTCGTCGCCGCCTCTGCGGCAGTCGGCAATCGAAGCGAAAGAATGTTTCATCAGCACGTGCAGCAGCAGCGGCGCCATCACCGCGTCGACCGTGCGCGCGTCGCCGGCGCAGCGGAATTCGCCGCGTGCATGGCCATAGTCGATGGCGCGCGCGACCAGCGCGCAGCCGCGCTGCATCACTTCGCGGTGGTAAAGCTCCGCGATATCGGGAAAGTTGCGCGCTTCGGCCACCATGAGCTTGGGCAGGCCGCCGAGCGGTGTGTCGCCGATCAGCCGCCACCAGCCCGCGAGCAACTGGCGCATCAGGTCGGGGCCGCTGCCGGCCCAGCCGGCCACCAGCGCTTCGCCTTCGGCCAGTGCCGGCACCAGTCCTTCGCGCACGACGGCGGCGAACAGTGCCTGCTTGGACGCGAAATAGAGGTAGAGCGTGCCCTTGGACACCCCGGCCGCGTGGGCCACGTCCTCCAGCCGGGTCGCGGCGTAGCCGTGCTCGACGAAGAGGTCCAGCGCGCAGCGTATCAGTGCCGCCGGATCGACCAGTGCCGGTCGCCCCCGGCGAGTCGCGACGCTCATCGTGGGCGCACCCGGAAAGTGGCGGAAAGGCGTGTTGTCACGGCGTGCAGGACATCCGGCTTTTAATGACCGAATGTTCAGTTAATAACTTTCCGTCGTCAAGGTGCAACATCGGCGTCGTCGACGCGTCGACCGCTGTTGTTGCATGGCATCATGCGCGCCCTTGCCCGCCCACCCGGCGGGCCGGACACGCGCCATGCGCCGGTCACCCTCCGACCGCACGGCAGGAAAGGATGCATTGATGGACACCCCGAACACCGCGGCCCTGCGCCGCACCCCGTTTCATCCGCTGCACCTGGCCGCGGGCGCGAAGATGGTTGCCTTCGCCGGCTGGGACATGCCCATCCAGTACGCGCCGGGCATCCTGCAGGAACACCTCCACACGCGCGCCCAGGCCGGCCTGTTCGACGTGTCCCACATGGGACAGATCGAGGTCGGCGGCCCCGGCGCCTGCGCCTGGCTCGAATCGCTCACCACTGCCGACCTGGCCGGACTGCCCGACGGCCGCCAGACCTATGCGCTGCTGCCGAACATGGCCGGTGGCCTGATCGACGACCTGATGATCCAGCGCATGGGCCAGACGTTCCACGTGGTCTGCAACGCTTCGCGGCTGGCCGACGTGCGAGCCTGGTTCGCCGGCCATCCGCCCGGCGCCGACTGCACATGGGCGCTGCGCGACGACCGCGCGCTGCTGGCGCTGCAGGGTCCGCAGGCGCAAGCAGTGCTGCAGCCCTTTGCCGACGTGGGCGACATGCGCTTTCTCGATGTGCACGAGTTCGGCGGGGGCGCGTTGCGCATCAGCCGCAGCGGTTATACCGGCGAGGATGGCTTCGAGATTTCGCTGCCGGCCGGCACGGCGTCCGCTTTCGCCGAAAGACTGCTGGCCCGGCCCGAGGTGCGCTGGATCGGCCTCGGCGCGCGCGACACGCTGCGCCTTGAAGCCGGCATGTGCCTCTACGGCAACGACATCGACGACACGACTACGCCGTTGGCCGCATCGATAGGCTGGGCGGTGGCGCCTGTGCGTCGCGCCGGCGGCGTGCGTGCCGGCGGCTTCCCCGGTGCGGCGGTCATTCTGGGCGAATTCGACGCCCCGCCTGCGCGCCTGCGCGTCGCCCTGCTGCCGGAGGGCCGCGCACCGCAACGCGCAGGCAGCAAGGTGGTGGACGCAGACGGTCGCGAACTCGGGGTGGTCACCAGCGGCAACCACAGCCCGACGCTCGGCCGGCCGATCGCCATGGCCTCGATCGAGCGCGCCGCGAAGGCTGCCGGTACGCCGTTGTTCATCGAATCGCGCGGGCAGAAGGTGCCCGCGGCACTGACCGCTTTCCCTTTCGTTCCGAACCGCTATCGCCGATAAACAGCATCGATACGCCGAACCTCGACTCCGGTCGGACGTCGACATGACGCGAGACCGGTACCTTCACCAAAGGACCGCCAGAAGCGGCCCGGAAAGGACTGTTGAACCATGGACAAGCGTCCCTCCCTCGAAGCGCTGGAAGACCGCGGCGACTTCATCCGCCGTCACATCGGCCCCGACGAACGCGACCTCGCCGTCATGCTGGCCGCACTCGACGTGGCCAGCCTGGACGAACTGATCGCCCAGACCATACCCGCCGACATCCAGCTCGATGCACCGCTGAACCTGCCGGCGCCGCGCTCCGAGCGCGTGGTCGACGATGCGCTGCGCCGCATGTTCGCGCGCAACGAACTGGTGACCAGCCTGATCGGCCTCGGCTATCACGACACCATCACGCCCAACGTCATCAAGCGCAACGTGCTGGAGAACCCGAGCTGGTACACCGCCTACACCCCCTACCAGGCCGAGATCAGCCAAGGGCGGCTGGAGGCGCTGCTGAACTTCCAGCAGATGGTGATCGACCTGACCGGCCTGCCGGTGGCCAACGCCTCGCTGCTCGACGAAGCCACCGCCGCCGCCGAGGCGATGACGATGGCGCACCGCATTTCGAAGGTGAAGTCGCCGCGTTTCATCGTCGATGCCGACACCCACCCGCAGACGCTGGCGGTGGTGCGCACGCGCGCCGAACCGCTGGGCATCGAGGTGGTGGAATGCGATCCGTGGGCGGGCGTCGAAGGCGAATACTTCGGCGTGCTGCTGAGCTATCCCGGTTCCAGCGGCCGCCTGCGCGACCCGTCGCCGGTGCTCGCCACGGCGCGCGCCGCCGGTGCTCTGTCGGCGGTCGCGGCCGACCCGCTGGCGCTGGTGCTGCTGAAGGAACCGGGGGCCATGGGCGACGGCGGTGCCGACATCGTGTTCGGCAGCGCGCAGCGCTTCGGCGTGCCCATGGGCTACGGCGGCCCGCATGCCGCCTTCTTCGCCTGCCGCGACGAACACAAGCGGCAGATGCCGGGCCGCATCATCGGCGTATCGACTGACGCCAACGGCCGGCCGGCGCTGCGCATGGCGCTGCAGACGCGCGAGCAGCACATCCGCCGCGAGAAGGCGAACAGCAATATCTGCACCGCGCAGGTGCTGCTGGCGGTGATCGCCTCCTTCTACGCCGTTTATCACGGCCCGGCCGGGCTGCGCACCATCGCCGAGCGCACGCACCGGATGGCCGTGCTGTTCGCGCAGGGCCTGCGCGAACTGGGCTTCGACGTCGTGCATGAGCGCTTTTTCGACACCGTGCAGGTACGCGTGCCGGGCATCGCACGGCGCATCGCCGCCCGCGCGCGCGAAGCAGGCTTCAACCTGCACGTGATCGACGCCGACCGCCTGTCGGCGGCCTTCGACGAAACGTCGCGCCGCAGCGAACTCAAACGCCTGCTGGCCAGTTTCGCCACGCGTGCCGACAGCGTGCTCGATCTGGCCGAGATGGACGCCCGCGTCGCCGACTGCATCCCGGCCGAACTGCGCCGCGAATCGGCCATCCTGTCCCACCCGGTGTTCCAGCGCTATCACTCGGAAACCGAAATGATGCGCTACATGCGCCGGCTGGCCGCGCGCGACATTGCGCTCGACCGGGCGATGATTCCGCTCGGCTCGTGCACGATGAAGCTCAATTCGACC
The DNA here is from genome assembly GCA_964555165.1 of uncultured Methyloversatilis sp. GTDB lineage: Bacteria > Pseudomonadota > Gammaproteobacteria > Burkholderiales > Rhodocyclaceae > Methyloversatilis. Next base: position 17,829 of record CAZKRN010000043.1, read on the forward strand.
ACCGAAATGACGCCGGTCACCTACCGGCTGTTCGCCGCGCTCCACCCCTTCGTGCCGCTGGAACAGGCGCAGGGCTACCAGCAACTGTTCGAGGAACTGGAAGAGCGGCTGTGCGAAATCACCGGCTTCGCCGCGATGTCCTTCCAGCCGAACGCCGGCTCGCAGGGCGAATACGCCGGCCTGCTGGTGATACGCAAATACCACCAGACACGCGGCGAGGGCCACCGCAAGGTCTGCCTGATCCCGGCGTCGGCGCACGGCACCAACCCGGCGAGCGCGGTGCTGGCCGGCATGGAGGTGGTCGTCGTCGCCTGCGACACGCTGGGCAATGTCGACTTCGCCGACCTGAAGGCCAAGGCGGAACAGCATGCCGACCGGCTGGCCGCGCTGATGATGACCTACCCGTCCACGCACGGCGTGTTCGAGGAAGGCGTGCGCGACATCTGCGCGCTGATCCACGCGCACGGCGGCCAGGTCTACATGGATGGCGCCAACATGAACGCGATGGTCGGCCTGGTGCGTCCGGGCGACATCGGCTTCGACGTGTGCCACCTGAACCTGCACAAGACCTTCTGCATCCCGCACGGCGGCGGCGGTCCGGGCATGGGTCCGATCGGCGTCGCACCGCACCTCGCGCCCTTCCTGCCGGACCATCCGGTAGTGCAGGGCGTGAATCCGGTGGCCGGTCCGGCCGGCACCATCGGTGCGGTGTCGGCCGCGCCCTGGGGCTCGGCCAGCATCCTGCCCATCGTCTGGGCCTATATCGCGCTGATGGGCGCAGCCGGACTGAAGCGCGCGACCCAGGTGGCGATACTGAACGCCAACTACATCGCGCAGAAGCTGTCGCCGCACTACCCGGTGCTCTACACCGGCAAGCACGGGCGCGTCGCGCACGAGTGCATCGTCGATCTGCGTCCGCTGAAGGACACGAGCGGCGTCACCGTCGAGGACGTGGCCAAGCGGCTGATGGACTACGGCTTCCACGCTCCGACGGTGTCCTTCCCGGTGCCCGGCACGCTGATGATCGAACCGACCGAGAGCGAGAACCGCGCCGAGATCGACCGCTTCTGCGACGCGATGATCCAGATTCGTGCCGAGATCGCCGACATCGAAGCCGGCCGTGCCGACCGCGAGGACAACCTGCTCAAGCACGCGCCGCACACGCACGAACTGCTGATCGCCGACGCATGGGCGCGCCCCTACAGCCGGCGCGCCGCCTTCTTCCCGAGCGAATCGGTGGACCGCGACAAGTACTGGCCGCCGGTCGCGCGGGTGGACAACGTGGCGGGCGACCGCAATCTGGTGTGCACTTGCCCGCCACTGTCGGACTACGTGTAGTCCGGCGCATGCAGAAGGGTGCCCGGTGAAAAGCAAAAATGTGTCACGTCACCGGGCTGTAACCTTGTTGAAACACCCTGTTGTTGCCATTGCATGTTCGCGCCCTGCGAGCGCACAGGTCTGCAAAACAACAGGAGTTTCTTCATGGTCAGAAAAATTGCCGCGGCGGCCGTTGCCGCCCTTTTCGTTCCGCTGGCCCAGGCGGCCGACACCGTCAGCTGGGAAAAGCTGTGGACCTTTACTCACGGCGCTGCGACCAGCGTCGCCGGACAGACTTCGGAGATTGTCGCCTTTGACAGTCTGAACAACGAACTGTGGGTGGCCGGCCTGAAGGGCGTCGACATCCTGAATGCGAGCACCGGCAGTTTCGTGCAGCACATCGACACCACCGCCTGGGGCGAGCTGAACAGCGTCGCCATCAGCAACGGCGTGGCCGCCTTCGCCATCGCCGCGCCGGTCAAGACCAATGCCGGTACCGTGCTCACCTACAACACGACCAGCCGCAGCCAGCTGAACAGCTATCTGGTCGGCGCACTGCCGGACATGGTCACCTTCACGCCGGATGGCCGCATCATGACGGCCAACGAGGGCGAACCTCTGGTGATCAGTTCGAGCGTGACGCAGGAAGCGCAGGGCTCGATAAGTATCATCGATACCACGCAGAACGTCGTTACCACGCTGGATTTCAGCGCCTACGACGGCACGAGCGGCCTGGGCCGCATCGTCACGCCGGGCAGCCAGCCTTCGCTGGACTGGGAGCCCGAGTACATCGCTGTCGCCAAGGACGGCAAGAGCGCGCTGGTCACGCTGCAGGAAGCCAATGCGGTCGCCGTGATAGACCTGACGACGAACTCCATCGCCAGCGTGAAGTCGCTCGGCCTGAAGGACTACAGCCTGCCGCAGAACGCGATCGACACCTCGGACCGCGACGGTGCGAGCAACTCCGCGCTGGTGGGAAATTACCGTACCGTGCCGGTCAAGGGCATGTACATGCCGGATAGCATCGCCGCCTACAGCAGTGGCGGCAAGACTTTCTACGTCATCGCCAACGAAGGCGATTCGCGCAACCTGCAGGACTTCGGCGGTACCTTCAACGAGGAGATCCGCGTCGGCTCCAGCAGCTACAAGCTCGACCCGACCGTGTTCCCGGACGCCGCCGATCTGAAGAAGAACGCCAACCTCGGTCGCCTCACGGTCACCACTTCGGGTGGCGACCTGGACGGCGACGGCGACTACGACGAGATTCATACCTTCGGCGGCCGTTCCTTCTCCATCCTGGACGAGAACGGCAATATGGTTTTCGACAGTGGCAACGAGCTGGAAGCGCTGCTGTTCGCCGACCCGGCCCTGCGCGCGCTGATCGACGATGGCCGCAGCGACAACAAGGGCGTGGAGCCGGAAGGCGTGACACTGCTGCAGGTCGGTGGCCGTACGCTGGCTTTCATCGGCTTCGAACGCACGCTGGATTCGGTGATCGCGATCTACGACGTGACCAACCCGAACGCCGCCACCTTCCTCGACTTCATCGTCGATGCCGACTCGCTGTCGCCGGAAGGTCTGAGCGCCTTCGAATACGACGGCAAGCTCTTCCTCGCGGTGGCGAACGAAGTGTCGGGCACGACATCGATGTTTTCCATCACCGCCGTGCCGGAACCCGAAACCTACGCCATGCTGCTGGCGGGTCTCGGCCTGATCGGTCTGGCCGCGAAGCGCAGCCGCCGCTGAACGACGGCCGGGCGGGGTCCGGACGGTCCCCGCCCGAAAAGCGCTCAAGGCACTTGCGAGGCGTGCATGCGTGCACCGATGCGCGCCGCATGCGCGGCCAGTCTCGGGCCGAAAGTCTTTTCGTACTTCCGCGGGTTGGGCAGCATGACGGCGAGTCGGGCGGCCTGTTCCGGACCGAGCTTCGCGGCCGGAATGCGGTAGTAGCGCTGCGCCGCGGCTTCGGCGCCGAACACGCCGTCGCCCCACTCGACCACGTTCAGATAGATTTCCAGTATGCGCCGCTTGTCCATCACGGCTTCCATCATGAAGGTGATGGCCGCTTCCTGCGCCTTTCTCAGATAGCTTCGGCTGGGGCTCAGGAACAGGTTCTTGGCCAGTTGCTGGCTGATGGTCGAACCTCCGGCCACTGCGCGGCCCTTCCGGCGGTTCTTTTCCATCGCCTTCTGGATGCCTTCCCAGTCAAAACCCTCGTGCTCGACGAAGCCGTCGTCCTCGGCGGCGACTACGGCGCGCTTCAGATGCACCGAAATGCGCTCGTAAGGCACCCACTGCTGGCGCAGTTGCGCGCCCGGGTTGCCTGCGCGCAGCTCGTCCAGGCGCATCGACATGAAGCGCGTCTGCGACGGATTGAACTGTGTCCACCACAGCAGGTGACCGAACACCCAGACCTGATAGGCCAGCACCAGCAGCACCGCGCCGGCCAGCACCCATTTCAGCGCTTGCAGCAGACGACGCATCGGACTCAGGCCAGCGGTGGCAGCGCAGCGCGCATCGCTGCGCGCACGCCGGCGGTATCCGGACGCACGCCACGCCACAGCGCGAACGCCTCGGCCGCCTGTTCGATCAGCATGCCCAGCCCGTCGGCCAGGCGCGCCGCACCCTGTTCGCGGGCCTGCTTCAGGTAGGCCGTGAGGCCGCGGCCATAGACCATGTCGTAGGCCAGACTGTCCGGCGCATACAGGCCGGGCGGAAGGGGAGGTGCCTGGTCGCTCAGACTGGCGCTGGTGGCATTGATCACGATGTCGTAGGGACGGTCGCTCGCCGCGTCATTCCAGCCACCGGCGGCAAGTGCGCCCTGCGTATCGAGCGCCGCGAAATGTGTGCGCAAGGCATGCGCCTTGTCGGCCGTGCGGTTGGCGATGAACAGCCGCGCAACGCCCGCTTCGAGCAAGGGCAGAACGACACCGCGGGCCGCGCCGCCGGCGCCGAGCAGCAATACGCGCGCCCCGCGCGGCCGGCAGCCGAGTACTTCCAGATCGCGCACCAGCCCTGCGCCGTCGGTGTTGTCGCCCAGCACGTCGTCGCCGAAGGACAGGGTATTCACCGCGCCGGCCAGGCGGGCGCGTTCGCTCAGCCGGTCGGCCAGTCGCCAGGCCTCTTCCTTGAACGGCACCGTGACATTCATGCCGCATCCGCCTCCTGCGCGGAAGGCGGCCACCGTGTCGGCGAAGCCGTCCAGCGGTGCGAGCAGCGCTTCGTACGTCAGGTCCTGGCCGGTCTGGGAGGCGAAGGCGGCATGGATGGGCGGCGACTTGCTGTGGGCGATAGGATTGCCGATGACGGCGTAGCGGTCTGTCATGTTCGGGCTTCAGCGTGATTCGAGCAGGTCGCCCTGGGAAAAGGTCCAGGTACGGGTGATGGACAGGATTTCGAATTCGCGCCGGATGTCCGGCGGGAAGGGGGCGTACGGCGAGCCCATGCGGACGATGCGGATGGCCGCGTCGTCCAGTACCTTCTGTCCGGACGAACGGTTCAGGTCGATCTTTTCCACTTCGCCGTCGGCGCGGATTTCCACGGTCAGGGTCAGATTGCCGTACAGCTTTCCGCGGGCGTCCGGCGGATAGTTCAGGTTGCCGATGCGCTCCACCTTCTGCCGCCAGTCCTCTATGTACTGGGCGAAGCGGTACTCCTGCGTGCGGGCGCCTACGAATTTCTTGCGCGGGCGCTTGTTGTAGTCGTCCACATTGCGGGCGATCTCGGCTTCCATGCGGGCCATGGCCAGCGCGCGTGCCGCGAGGTCGGCGCCGGACAGGGTATTGATCGGCTGCGGCGCCGGGTCGGGCTGCTCAAGCCGGCGTTCTTGCGGCGGCAAGGCGGTCTTGGCCTGTAGTTCGGCGAGCAATTTCTGCTGCTGCGCCTCCATTTCCTGCACACGCCGCTGCGTCTCCACCAACTGGTCGCCGACCTTGTCGCGCTGGCTGACCGGCAATGGCGTCTTTGCCCGGCGATTCTGGTCGGTGCTGCCGCCGCCATCCAGGTTCGCCTGTGCAAGCACTTGCGGGTCGACCGGCTTCTGCCGGCTGCGCGCGTTGACCAGCACCACGTCCAGCGCCTGGTCGCGCGCTTTCTGCTTGCGCTGGATGTCCGGTGCGAAATTGATGGCGAGCACGATGGCGTGCAACAGTATCGACAGCGCAATGCCTACTGCGAGCGGCGGCATGCCCGCTGGCGACACGGCCGCGCCTGCGTGCACTGCCGCGGACGCGGCTTTTGCTGCTGCGGCAGCTTTCCTGGGGCGGGCGGCAGTGCGTTTTTTCGACATGGACGCCGATTTTACAGGCCAGCGGTGAAATACCGCCGCCCGACGACGAATTCCCCCGCAGGCCGACGCGGAACCGTCTTCGTGCTCACCTATACTCGGGCGCCTTGACTGTTTCGCTGCACTGCAACTTCATGGATCTGCTTCTGCTCAAGGCCGTCATCCTCGGTCTGCTCGAAGGCCTGACCGAATTCCTGCCGATTTCCAGCACCGGTCACCTCATCATCGCCGGCAGTCTGCTCGGCTATACTGACGACACCAGCCGCGTGTTCAAGATCGTCATACAGCTCGCGGCGATACTGGCGATCTGCTGGGAGTACCGTCGCAAGATCGTCGATGTGGCCGCCGGTGTCGGGCGCGAACCGGCAGCCAACCGTTTCGTGCTGCACGTGATGGTGGCCTTCCTGCCGGCGGCAGTCCTGGGCTTCCTCTTCCACGGCATCATCAAGAGCTATCTGTTCAATCCCCTTACGGTGGCGGGTGCGCTCATCGTCGGTGGTGTCGTCATCCTGCTGATAGAACGGCGCAACCATGCCCCGCGCTACGAAACGGCTGACGATCTGGACTGGCGCGCCGCGCTGAAAGTGGGCTTCGCCCAGGCGCTGGCCATGTTCCCGGGCGTGTCGCGCTCGGGTGCCACCATCATGGGCGGGCTGGTGTTCGGCCTGTCGCGTCGCGCGGCCACCGAATTCAGCTTCTTCCTGGCCATTCCGACCATGTTCGCGGCCACGGTCTACGACGTGTACAAGAACTGGGCACTGCTGCGTGCCGAAGACCTGCCGGTGTTCGCAGCCGGCTTCGTCGCCTCCTTTCTGGCAGCCTTTTTCAGTGTGCGCTGGTTGCTGCGCTACATTTCCAGCCATACCTTCGAGCTGTTTGCCTGGTATCGCATCGTGTTCGGCCTGTTCGTGCTGGCGAGCGCCGGCTTCGGCTGGGTGGACTGGTCGGATCACTGATGCAGAAGCTGCTGTACCTGCACGGCTTTCGCTCCGGGCCGCAGTCGGTCAAGGCACGACAGCTGCGTGCTCACCTGGCACGTCAGGGGCGGGCGCAGGACCTGTGGTGCGAACAGTTGCCACCCGGGCCCCGGGACGCGATCGCGACCGTTGCGAAGGTGCTGGAGCCGGCGCTGGCGCAGGGAACGGAAGTGGCGCTGGCGGGCTCTTCGCTCGGCGGCTTCTACGCCCTGCATCTGGCCGAGAAATACGGACTGCGCGCCGCGCTGATCAACCCTGCCGTGGTGGCACCGATATCGCTCGACGCGTACGTCGGCGAGCATACGCACCTGTATACGGGTGAATGTTTCCGCTTCGAGCCGCATCACGTCGAGGAACTGAAGGCGCTCGATGTTTCGGCGATGACATCTCCCGAGCGCTATCTCGTGTTGCTGGAAACCGGCGACGAAGTCCTGGACTGGTGGCAGGCCGTGCTCAGATTGCGTGGCGCAAACATGGTCATACGCGCCGGTGGCGATCACAGCTTGCAGAGTTTTGCCGACGAATTGCCCCGTCTGTCCGCCTTCCTGCTGCCCGACCGCTAGGCCGTTCGCGCGCGCGAAGCAAACGCGAACCTTGATCGGGCGGCGACCGGCGGTTTTTCCGGTGCACTCCCGTACGGCGCAAGGAGAACGTGCCGGTCAGCGAAAGTCGCTGACGCGGAAGCGCGCGAGGTCGAAATTCGAACCGCGTTCTATCAGTTCAACCGGATCGAGCCGCACATGGCGGCCATTGATCGATGCGTGCAGCGGATACTCCGCCGAGTAACCGGTGCCATTGATCGCCAGGCGCACGACGGCGCCGGTGACCGGGTCGTCCAGAGCCACCGCCTCGCCGCTCTGGCGTTCGGAAAACACTTCGAGCGGGCGCGCGGTGGTGGACAGGGTTTCGATGCCGACCGTGCCGCGTGCATCCCGGCCACGCAGGTAGCGACGCACCACACCGACGAGCCAGTTGTCGCCCCCCGAGGGCTGCATGCCCACCAGCGACCCCACGCGCACCCATTCTGCACTGGCGGTAGGCGCCGTGGCGCCGATGCCGCCGAGGCTGGCGTCGGACATCTCCCAGCGATAGATGACCGCTTCGTCCCGCGCACCGCGCAACACATGGTGCAGGTGCTTGATGCCATTGGCCACGGCCAGGGCGCCGCCGAGCGAATGCCGCCGATACTGGCGGGTGGGCGGGTCGAGCGCCCAGTTCACCGCGAGGTGGCGCAGCAGCCTGGCCAGTTGCTCTTGCGGCACGCCGTCGATCAGATTCAGAGAATCGGGAGATTCGCCACCCTCGACCCGGCGCGCGAGGGCGAGCGAGGCGTCTGCCGCGGCGATGCCGGAAAAGAAGCGGATGCCGTCAACCTGCAGGGGGGCTCTCACCAGGCGCAGCGGCGGTGCGGGCTGATTGGCATCGAGCCAGTGCGTGCTTCCGCGCTCGATGGTCGAGGACATCGAATAGCGCGCCGCAAAGTAGCCGGTGAGTTGCTCGGCGAGGCGCACACTGTCCGCGATCAGGCCTTCGGGCGCCGCTACGTGCAGCGCGATCAGCCTCAGGTATTCGCGTTCGACCGAGGTCGGCATTTCGTCGGCGGCGTTCACGACCTCGCGCGTTTCGGTATTCGAGGCGTGAGCAAGCAGATAGGCCTGACCGGCGACCTGCCAGAGCCCCGCATCGACCGGACCGTTGTGATAGACGTCCCACTTGAATCGCTGGCGGCAGGCCCGTACCGTGCGGGAGGCCAGCCGTGACAGTCCGCTCAGTACGGTGGCGTGTGCCGGATCGGACAGGTAGCGCGCGAGTGCAACCTCATAGGCGGACGACAGGATGGACCAGAAATCACGCCCTGTCCGCCACAGCACATCCTTGCCTTCGGGATCTTCCGAGTACTGCAGATCGAGTTTGCGCAGATGCGGCTGGGCGCTGGAATCGAACTGATAAAGCAGATTGACGTGATGAGCCAGATCGATATTGCTGGCTTCGCTGACCGACTCGACCCATCCGGTCAGTTCGTTGATCGCCAGATCGGGCTGCGCTGCAGCAATCTCGGCGAGCACCCGGCGCAACTCGGCCGGGTTGCCGAGTACGCTAGCCGGTGATGATGAGAAAACGCCGAACATGCCTGCCACCTCCGCCCGTCGGCACAACCCGACTGACCGCTGAATACGTGTTTTATCCGGTCGCGCCGCGATCCGCTGTCGCCGCGCCCGGGAGCTTTGACCAGAGTGGTCTAGAATCCCGACCCTCTAGCGTAACGCGACTGCGCAAACTTTTCCATGCAGCAATATCTCGATCTCATGCGCCATGTGCTGGAATACGGCACCGTCAAGTCTGACCGCACCGGCACCGGTACCCGTTCGGTGTTCGGCTGGCAGATGCGTTTCGACCTTGCGCAGGGCTTTCCGGTGCTGACTACCAAGAAGCTGCACCTGCGTTCCATCATCATCGAACTGCTGTGGTTCCTGCGCGGCGACACCAATATCGCATGGCTGAAGGAACACGGCGTCAGCATCTGGGACGAATGGGCCGACGAGGACGGCAATCTCGGCCCGGTCTACGGCGCCCAGTGGCGCAACTGGCCGACGCCCGACGGCCGCCACATTGACCAGATCAGCGAACTGCTGACGGGTCTGCGCAACAACCCGGACTCGCGTCGCCACATCGTCAGTGCCTGGAATCCGGCAGAAATCCCGGCGATGAAGCTGCCGCCTTGCCACGCACTGTTCCAGTTCTACGTTGCAGACGGTCGATTGTCCTGCCTGCTGTACCAGCGCAGCGCTGACATATTTCTCGGAGTCCCTTTCAATATAGCCAGTTACGCGCTGCTGACGATGATGGTGGCGCAGGTATGTGGCCTCAAGGCGGGCGAGTTCGTCCATACGCTGGGCGACGCGCACCTCTACTCCAACCACCTGGAACAGGCGCGGCTGCAGCTCACGCGGGCACCGCGGCCGCTGCCGACGATGTGGATCAACCCCGAGGTGAGCGACCTGTTCGCTTTCGGCCCCGAAGATTTCCGGCTGGACGGCTACGATCCCTGGCCGCACATCCCGGCCGCAGTGGCGGTATGAGGCTGTCTCTGATCGCGGCGCTCGCCGCCAATGGCATCATCGGTCGCGACAACAGCATGCCCTGGCATTTGCCGGAGGACCTGAAGCGGTTTCGTGCGCTGACCATGGGCCACCCCATCATCATGGGGCGCAAGACCTGGGAATCTCTCGGCCGCCCGCTGCCCGGGCGCACCAGCATCGTGGTGAGCCGGCAGGCTGGCCTGGAGATTGGCGGTGCGCGGGTCGTGCCGTCGCTGGACGCAGCGGTCGAACTGGCTGCGACGGTCGATGGCGGCGAAGACGCTTTCGTCATCGGCGGCGCCCAGCTTTATGCGCTTGCCCTGCCGCGGGTCGATCGCCTGCTGCTGACCGAAATTGCCGACGCCTTCGACGGTGACACGCGCTTCCCCGAGTTCGATCGAGGCAACTGGCAGGAGGTCGCGCGCGAAGAGGCGGTCAGTGCCGCCGGCTTGCACCATGCCTTCGTCGATTACGTGAGGCGCGCGCCGCAGCCGCGGTAGGCGCAGCGGTTACGGCTTCCTTGCCGGAGTCTGTTCCCGGCCGGTGCTGTCGGGGCGACCGGCGATCGGCTGCTGCGCCACACGTGCACGCACGGTTTCCTCCTCGAAAAACCGGAACCGCCGCTCCGTGTCAGTCGCGCACACAGTCTACGGCGTAATCCAGTTCTTCGCCCTCGCCGGTGGCCACCAGACCGTGAATGTCGGTTTCAAAGCCCGGAAAGGCCCGGTTGAATTCGCGAGCGAAGCGCAGGTAATTGACGATGGTGCGGTTGAAGCGCTCGCCCGGAATGAGCAGCGGAATACCCGGCGGATAGGGCGTCAGCAGCACGCTGGTGATGCGGCCTTCCAGCTCGTCGATGGCCACGCGGTCGATCTCGCGGTGGGCCATGCGCGCCCAGGCGTCGGCCGGCTTCATCGCGGGTTCCATCGGCGACAGATACATTTCGGTGGTCAGCCGCGCGATGTCGTGCTTCTTGTACATCTCGTGGATGCGCACGCACAGGTCGCGCAGTCCGACCCGCTCGTAGCGCGGGTGGGCGGCGACGAACTCGGGCATGACGCGCCACAGCGGCTGGTTGTTGTCGTAGTCGTCCTTGAACTGCTGCAGTTCGGTCACCATGGTGTTCCAGCGGCCCTTGGTGATGCCGATGGTGAACATGATGAAGAAGGAGTACAGACCGGTCTTCTCGACGATGATGCCGTGCTCGGAAAGATAGCGGGTCAGGATGCCGGCCGGAATGCCCGAATCGGCGAAATCGCCATCGACGTCCAGGCCCGGCGTGATGACCGTGGCCTTGATCGGGTCCAGCATGTTGAAACCGTCGGCCAGATCGCCGAAGCCGTGCCAGCGCTCGCCGGCGCGCAGCGTCCAGTCCTCGCGGGTGCCCAGCCCTTCGTCGGCCAGATGATCCGGGCCCCATACCTTGAACCACCAGTCGGCACCGAACTCGGCATCGACCTTGCGCATGGCGCGACGGAACTCGACCGCCTCGGCCAGCGATTCTTCGACCAGAGCGGTGCCGCCTGGGGGCTCCATCATCGCCGCCGCCACGTCGCACGATGCGATGATGGCGTATTGCGGGCTGGTCGAGGTATGCATCAGGTAAGCCTCGTTGAACACGTCGCGATCAAGCGAGCGTGTCTGCGAGTCCTGCACCAGGATCTGTGAGGCCTGCGACAGGCCGGCCAGCAGCTTGTGCGTCGACTGGGTCGAGAAGATCATCGATTCCTTGCAGCGCGGGCGTCCTTCGCCGATGGCATGGTAGTCGCCGTAGAAGTCATGGAAGGCGGCGTGCGGCAGCCAGGCTTCGTCGAAGTGCAGCGTGTCGATTTCACCGTCGAGTACATCCTTGATCGCCTCGACGTTGTACAGCACGCCGTCGTAGGTCGACTGCGTGATGGTGAGGATGCGCGGCTTCTTGTTCGCTGCCTCGCGCGCGAAGGGGTTGGCTTCGATCTTGGCGCGTATCACCTCCGGGCTGAACTCGGACAGCGGAATCGGCCCGATGATGCCGTAGTGGTTGCGGGTCGGCGTCAGAAAGACCGGAATGGCGCCGGTCATGATGATCGAATGCAGGATGGATTTGTGGCAGTTGCGATCCACCACCACGATGTCACCCGGCGCTACCGTCGAGTGCCACACCATCTTGTTCGAGGTCGAGGTTCCGTTGGTGACGAAGTACAGGTGATCGGCATGAAAGATGCGTGCCGCATTGCGTTCCGACGCGGCGACCGGGCCGGTGTGATCGAGCAGCTGTCCCAGTTCCTCGACGGCGTTGCACACGTCGGCCCGCAGCATGTTCTCGCCGAAGAATTGATGGAACATGCGCCCGACCGGACTTTTGAGAAAGGCCACACCACCCGAATGGCCCGGGCAGTGCCACGAGTACGAGCCGTCCTGCGCATAGTGGGTGAGCGCACGGAAGAAGGGCGGTGGCAACGAATCCAGGTAGGCACGCGCCTCGCGCACGATGTAGCGGGCGACGAACTCGGGCGTGTCCTCGAACATGTGGATGAAGCCGTGCAGCTCGCGCAGGATGTCGTTCGTGATGTG
>CAZKRN010000044.1:0-29391 GCA_964555165.1 uncultured Methyloversatilis sp.
GCTTCGCGATCCGCGAAGGTGGCCGCACAGTCGGCGCCGGCGTGGTTGCAAAGATCGTCGAGTAATTAGTACAATCGACAGCTTTTGTGTCGGGTAGCTTGCGCTACCCGACATTGCTCTTTCGCTCTTTGGGAAAATCCAATGCAAAGCCAGAAGATCCGTATCCGCCTCAAGGCGTTCGACTATCGCTTGATCGACCAGTCCGCCTTGGAGATCGTGGATACCGCAAAGCGCACCGGTGCCGTCGTTCGTGGTCCCGTGCCGCTGCCAACCCGCATCGAGCGTTTCAACGTGCTGCGTTCGCCGCACGTGAACAAGAGTTCGCGCGATCAGTTTGAAATCCGCACCCACGTTCGCCTGATGGACATCATCGATCCGACAGACAAGACCGTTGACGCGTTGATGAAACTCGATCTGCCGGCGGGTGTGGATGTCGAGATCAAGCTTCAGTAAGGGCAGTCTTTTCCGGCGTTCTTTTTGCCGGTAAGCGTCATCGGATGTTCCGGTGGCAGTTGAAACGGATCCCGGTCAATCGCAACCGGGATGAGGAGAAAAACATGACTCTAGGCCTTGTGGGTCGCAAGGTCGGCATGACGCGTATTTTCACCGATGACGGGCAAACCGTTCCGGTGACGGTCGTGGATGTGTCGAACAATCGCGTCACCCAGATCAAGACAGCAGAAACCGACGGTTATACGTCGGTGCAGGTCGCTTTCGGCAAGCGTCGCGCCACGCGCGTGAACAAAGCCGCCGCGGGGCATTTCGCCAAGGCAGGTGTTGAGGCCGGTGAGGTGCTGCGTGAATTCCGTGTGGATGCTGGAAAGCTCGCCGAATTCAAGGCGGGCGATGTGATCAGTCCCGCCTCGGTGTTTTCGGTAGGTCAGAAGGTCGATGTGACGGGTACGTCCATCGGCAAGGGCTTTGCCGGTGCCATCAAGCGCCACAACTTCTCGTCCAACCGTGCGTCGCACGGCAACTCCATCTCGCACAACTCGCCGGGTTCGATCGGCATGGCGCAGGACCCTGGTCGCGTTTTCCCGGGCAAGCGCATGGCTGGTCACTTGGGTGACGTCAAGTGCACCCAACAGGGGCTGGAGGTCGTGCGTATCGACGAGGCCCGTCAGCTGCTGCTCATCAAGGGCGCAATTCCGGGTTCCAAAGGCGGCGACGTTGTCGTGCTGCCGGCGGTCAAGGGCTGAGGAGAGCGCGATGGCTGAATTGAAAGTTTTGAACGACGCTGGTCAACAGGCTGCGACGGTGCAGGCGCCGGACGCGCTGTTCGCCCGCGAATACAACGAAGCGCTGGTTCATCAGGTGGTGGTGGCCTATCAGGCCAACGCTCGCCAGGGGACCCGCGCTCAGAAGGACCGTACGCTGGTCAAGCACACCACGCGCAAGCCTTGGCGTCAGAAGGGTACGGGTCGCGCCCGAGCCGGTATGTCCTCCAGCCCGCTGTGGCGTGGTGGCGGCCGCATCTTCCCGAACTCTCCCGACGAGAACTTCTCGCAAAAGGTCAATCGCAAGATGTATCGCGCCGGCATCGCCGCGATCCTCTCGCAGCTTGCTCGCGAAGACCGCATCGCTGTGGTCGATAGTTTCAATGTAGAGGCTCCGAAGACCAGGCTGCTGTCGAGCAAGCTCAAGGGCATGGGTCTGGATTCGGTGCTCGTGATCACCGACGAACTCGATGAGAACTTGTTCCTGTCGTCGCGCAACCTGCATAACGTGTTGGTTCTGGAAGCGCACGAGACGGATCCGGTTTCGCTCATCCGCTTCGGCAAGGTGCTGGTCACGCGCAGCGCGATGAGCAAATTCGAGGAGATGTGGGCATGAGCAACTTTTCGCAGGAAAGGCTGATGCAGGTTCTGCTCGCGCCGCAGATTTCCGAGAAGGCGACCTTCATTGCCGACCGTAACAACCAAGTCGTGTTCAAGGTTGCGCCGGATGCTACCAAGCCGGAGATCAAGGCTGCGGTCGAACTGCTGTTCAGCAAGGGCGACAACAAGATTGAGGTCCTGTCTGTTCAAGTCCTGAACGTGAAGGGCAAGATCAAGCGCTTTGGCCGCTCGTTCGGCCGTCGCAGCGACTGGAAGAAGGCCTTTGTGCGCATCAAGCCGGGCCAGGATATCGAGTTCGCTGAAGGAGGGGCTATCTAATGGCACTCGTCAAAGTCAAGCCGACTTCGGCCGGCCGCCGCGCGGTCGTCAAGGTTGTCAATCCGACCCTGTACAAGGGCCGTCCGGTTGATTCGCTCACCGAGAGTCAGAACAAGACCTCTGGTCGCAACAACCACGGCCGGATCACGACCCGTCACAAGGGGGGTGGTCACCGTCAGCAATATCGCGTGATCGATTTTCGTCGCAACAAGGATGGCATCGTCGCTACGGTCGAGCGCATCGAGTACGACCCGAATCGTTCGGCTCATATCGCGCTGCTGTGCTACGCCGATGGCGAGCGCCGCTACATCATTGCTCCGAAGGGCATGGTGGTCGGACAGCAGGTGGTCAGTGGTTCCGAGGCGCCGATCAAGTCAGGGAATACGCTGCCGTTGCGTAATATTCCGGTCGGTTCGACGGTGCATTGCATCGAAATGACTCCTGGCAAGGGTGCGCAACTTGCGCGCGCGGCCGGAACCTCGGTCCAGCTGCTGGCGCGCGAAGGGAGCTACGCCCAATTGCGCCTGCGTTCAGGTGAAATTCGCCGCGTACACGTCGAATGCCGCGCGACCATCGGAGAAGTGGGTAACGAGGAAAACAACCTGCGCAAGCTTGGCAAGGCGGGTGCAACCCGTTGGCGCGGTGTGCGTCCCACCGTTCGCGGTACCGCGATGAACCCGATCGATCACCCGCATGGTGGTGGTGAGGGCCGAACCGGCGAAGGTCGCGTTCCTGTCAGCCCGTGGGGGCAGCCGACCAAGGGCTACCGCACCCGCAGCAACAAGCGCACGAGCAACATGATCGTGCAGCGCCGCTACAAGCGATAAGAGGTAGGCAATGGCACGTTCAATCAAGAAAGGCCCGTTCGTCGATGCCCACCTGCTGGCTAAGGTGGATACGGCCCGCGCGTCGAATGACAAGCGTCCGATCAAGACCTGGTCGCGTCGTTCGACCGTTCTGCCGGATTTCATCGGTCTCACCATCGCCGTGCATAACGGGCGCCAGCACATCCCGGTCTATGTTTCGGAAAACATGGTCGGCCACAAGCTGGGCGAGTTTGCGCTGACCCGAACGTTCAAGGGTCACACCGCAGGCAAGAAAGCGAAGAAGTAAGGAGCGATGACTATGGAAACCCGTGCAAATCTTCGCGGTGTGCGCCTTTCGGCGCAAAAAGGGCGGCTTGTTGCCGATCTCATCCGCGGCAAGTCGGTCAGTCAGGCTCTTAACATTCTGGCGTTCAGCCCCAAGAAGGGTGCAAAGATCATCAAGAAGGTCGTCGAGTCCGCAATTGCAAATGCCGAGCATAACGACGGCGCAGATATTGACAGCCTGAAGGTGAAGACCATTTACGTGGAGAAGGGTGTGGTGCTCAAGCGCTTTACAGCCCGGGCCAAAGGACGCGGAAATCGCATCGTGAAGCCGACCTGCCACGTGTTCGTCACGGTTGGAGACTGAAGGTTATGGGACAGAAGATTCATCCGACCGGCTTCCGTCTGGCGGTCACGCATAACTGGGCTTCGCGCTGGTTTGCATCTAGCAAAGATTTTCCGCGGATGCTCAATCAGGATCTGCAAGTGCGTGCGTTCCTGAAGAAGAAGCTTGCGCATGCTTCGGTTGGTCGAGTGGTCATTGAGCGGCCAGCCAAGAATGCCCGCATCACCGTTTACTCGGCTCGGCCGGGTGTCGTGATCGGAAAGAAGGGCGAAGAGATTGAGCTGATCAAGGTGCAGCTGGCGAAGATGATGGGCGTGCCGGTGCATGTCAACATCGAGGAGATTCGAAAGCCAGAGATCGATGCGCAACTGATCGCTGATTCGATCGCCCAGCAGCTTGAGAAGCGCATCATGTTCCGTCGGGCCATGAAGCGTGCAATGCAGAACGCAATGCGCCTCGGTGCCCAGGGCATCAAGATCATGTCGTCGGGCCGTCTGAATGGCATCGAGATTGCCCGACGCGAGTGGTATCGCGAGGGTCGTGTGCCGCTGCACACTCTGCGTGCCGACATCGACTACGGTACGTCCGAAGCCAAGACAACCTACGGCGTGATCGGGATAAAGGTGTGGGTGTTCAAGGGCGAGATGCTTGCCCGGGGCGAAGCGCCGGCAGTTACCGAAGAGAATGACAACGCGCGTCGCCCGCGCCGTGATGGCCGTCGTCCGGACGGGGACAACCGTCCCGCAGGCCGTCGTCCGGCCCGCGATGCCAAGCCCGAAGGCGCTGCACCGGCAGTTGATGCCGATGTGAAGGCCACTCAGCAACGAGTCAGAAAGTCAGGAGCTAACAATGCTGCAGCCGGCGAGAAGAAAGTACCGTAAGGAGCAGAAGGGTCGCAACACGGGTCTCGCCACCCGCGGCACCAAGGTTTCCTTCGGCGAGTACGGTCTCAAGGCCACTTCGCGCGGTCGACTGACGGCTCGCCAGATCGAGTCCGCGCGCCGTGCGATGACGCGTCACATCAAGCGCGGTGGCCGTATCTGGATCCGCATCTTCCCGGACAAGCCGATTTCGAAGAAGCCGGCGGAAGTGCGTATGGGTAACGGCAAAGGCAACCCCGAGTATTGGGTTGCCGAAATACAGCCGGGCAAGGTGCTGTACGAGATGGACGGCGTCGACGAGGCGCTGGCGCGCGAGGCATTCCGCCTGGCTGCTGCGAAGCTGCCGCTCGAGACCACCTTTGTCGTGCGACAGCTGGGGTAAGCGATGAAAGCAAAGGAATTGCGGACGAAAGATTCCGCCGAGTTGAACAAGGAGCTGATTGACCTCCTGAAGGCGCAGTTTTCGATGCGCATGCAGAAGGCCACCCAGCAGCTGACCAATACCAGCCAGCAGAAGAACGTGCGGCGTGACATTGCGCGTGTGCGTACTCTGCTGCAACAGAAAGCGAGTGCGAAATGAGCGAGACCAATCAAAAGGTTCATCGCACGCTCGTCGGCCGTGTGGTCAGCGACAAGATGGACAAGACCGTGACCGTTCTGGTCGAGCGCCGCGTGAAGCACCCGCTGTACGGTAAGGTGATCATGCGGTCGAAGAAGTATCACGCCCACGTCGAAGGCCTTGAGGCGCACGAAGGTGATCTGGTTCAGATCGAAGAGTGCCGCCCGATCAGCCGGACCAAGGCTTGGAAAGTGACGCAGGTAGTGGAACAGGCCCGCGTGATCTGATGCAGTAAGTCTGAAGGGGCTTGTGTGGCCCCTCTCAGCGTGCTATATTCGCATGCTTTGCTTCGCCGAGCCTCAAGGTTTTGTTGGGCTCGTCCTACACCCTGACGGGTCCAAGACTGACCGCTCCCGGAGCGGGATAAGTTGGAGATAACAAATGATCCAGATGCAATCCATGCTGAACGTGGCCGACAACACCGGTGCGCGCTCGGTCATGTGTATCAAGGTGCTGGGTGGTTCCAAGCGCCGTTACGCCGGAATTGGCGACGTGATCAAGGTCAGTATCAAGGATGCTGCGCCTCGTGGTCGCGTCAAGAAGGGCGAAGTCTATAACGCAGTGGTGGTTCGCACTGCGAAGGGTGTGCGTCGTCCGGATGGTTCGCTTGTGAAGTTCGATGGCAATGCTGCGGTGTTGCTCAATAACAAGCTTGAACCGATCGGCACGCGCATTTTCGGGCCGGTTACGCGCGAGTTGCGCGGCGAACGCTTCATGAAGATCGTTTCGCTGGCGCCGGAAGTTCTCTGAGGCCAGGCTGGAGAGTCAGATGGAAAAGATTCGCAAAGGCGATGAGGTTGTGGTGCTGACGGGGAAGGATCGCGGTCGCCGCGGTACCGTGTTGCGTCGCGTTGATGAGCGCTCGGTTCTGGTCGAGGGTGTAAACCGTGTAAAAAAGCATCAACGGCCGAACCCGATGAAGGGCCAGCAGGGCGGTATCGTCGAAAAAGAAATGCCGATCGATATTTCGAATGTTGCGCTGTTCAATCCGGCTACCAGTAAAGGTGATCGAGTGGGCATCAAGACGCTTGAAGATGGGACCAAGGTTCGCTTCTTCAAGTCGAGTGGCGAGTTGGTCAAGGCTTAAGGAACGACGATGGCGCGCTTGCAGGATTTTTACAAGGCAACCGTTGTGGGTGATTTGACGGCTCGCTTCGGTTACAAGTCGGTGATGGAAGTTCCACGCATCACCAAGATCACGCTGAACATGGGTGTCGGCGAAGCGGTGGGCGACAAGAAAGTTCTTGAGCACGCCGTGGGCGACATGGTCAAGATTGCCGGCCAGAAGCCAGTTGTGACCAAGGCTCGCAAGGCTATCGCGGGATTCAAGATTCGCGAAGGCTACCCGATCGGTTGCATGGTCACTCTGCGTGGTCCTCGGATGTTCGAGTTTCTGGATCGTCTGATTACAGTTGCGATGCCGCGCGTTCGGGACTTTCGCGGCGTGTCCGGTAAAGGCTTTGATGGACGTGGCAACTACAACATCGGCATCAAGGAACAGATCATCTTCCCGGAAATCGAGTATGACAAGGTCGATAAGCTCCGTGGGATGAACATCAGTATCACGACGACCGCCAAGACGGACGAGGAAGCAAAGGCTCTGCTCGCCGCGTTCAAATTCCCGTTCAAGAATTGAGGTTGCCATGGCCAAGTTGGCATTGAAAAACCGTGAAGAGAAGCGCGAGAAGTTGGTTGCAAAGTACGCTTCGAAGAGGGCGGCGCTTGAGGCTGTCATTGCGGATATGTCCGTTTCTGACGCGGATCGCGCTTCAGCGCGCCTGAAGCTGCAGTCTTTGCCGCGCAATTCGAGTCCGACGCGGCTTCGTAATCGTTGTGAGCAGACCGGTCGTCCGCGCGGTGTGTTCCGCAAATTCGGGCTTTGTCGCAACAAGTTGCGTGAAGCGGCCTTCCGTGGCGAAGTGCCCGGCATGGTCAAGGCTAGTTGGTAACAGGGGTACAAGATGAGCATGAGTGATCCGATTGCGGACATGCTGACCCGCATCCGCAATGCACAAATGGCACAGAAGGGCGCTGTCGTCATGCCTTCCTCGAAGATCAAGGTGGCGATCGCCGGTGTGCTGCAGTCCGAGGGCTATATCGATGGTTTCAGCGTGCGCACCGACGGTGGCAAGGCTGAACTGGAACTGGTCCTCAAGTACTACTCCGGCCGACCTGTCATCGAACGCATCGAGCGTGTCAGTCGTCCTGGTCTCCGCGTGTATCGCGGCATGGACGATCTGCCTCGGGTGATGAATGGCTTGGGGGTGGCCATCGTGTCGACGCCGCGCGGTGTCATGACTGATCGCAAGGCTCGTGCCGAGAAGGTTGGCGGCGAAGTGCTGTGCATCGTGGCCTGAGGACGAAGACATGTCACGCATTGCAAAAAATCCAGTTGTCGTTCCCAAGGGCGTCGACGTCGTGCTGAATGGCGGCGAACTCTCGGTAAAGGGCCCCCTCGGTCACATCCGCCGCGAGATCAACCCCGCTGTGTCGGTGACCGTCGATGGCGGAGAGATTCGTTTTAGCCAGATCGACGGTGCTGTAAACACGAAGGCGCTGTCCGGCACGATGCGCGCCTTGGTTGCGAACATGGTTCAAGGTGTCACCCAGGGTTTCGAACGCAAGCTGTTGCTGGTCGGTGTGGGTTACAAGGCGCAGGCACAGGGCGACAAGCTGAATCTGTCGCTCGGCTATTCGCATCCGGTTGTTCATCAGATGCCGGAAGGTATCAAGGTTGAAACGCCGGTGCAGACCGAGATCCGCATCAAGGGTGTCGATAAGCAACTCGTTGGTCAGGTCGCTGCCGAGATTCGAGCGTATCGCCAGCCTGAGCCGTACAAGGGCAAGGGTGTTCGCTATTCGGATGAAGTGGTCGTGATCAAAGAGACCAAGAAGAAGTAAGGGTGACGAACATGGACAAGAATATTTCCCGTCTGCGCCGTTCCCGCCAGACCCGTGCGCGCATTGCCCAGTTGAAGGCGGTCCGCCTGTCGGTACATCGCAGCAACAGCCACATCTACGCGCAGGTCTACTCCGGTTGCGGTACGCGTGTTCTGGCTGCGGCATCGACCATCGAAGAGTCGGTGCGCAAGGAGGTGAGCAGCGGGGGCAACGTCAAGGCAGCGACGCTGGTCGGCAAGCTGATTGCAGAGCGCGCTCTCGCACAAGGTATCGAGCAGGTCGCGTTCGATCGTGGTGGCTTCAAATATCACGGCCGCATCAAGGCGCTCGCTGAGGCCGCCCGCGAAGGCGGTCTCAAGTTCTAACTGATCAGGCGAATCAAGCGATGGCTAAACCGCAACGCAAGCAAAACCAGGCCCAGGAAGAACGCGACGATGGCCTGCGTGAAAAAATGGTGGCGATCAACCGTGTCACCAAAGTGGTGAAGGGTGGACGCATTCTCGGCTTCGCTGCTCTGACCGTGGTCGGTGACGGCGATGGCGGGATCGGCATGGGTAAAGGCAAGGCGCGTGAAGTTCCTGTTGCCGTCCAGAAGGCAATGGAAGAGGCGCGGCGCAAAATGGTACGTGTAAGCCTGCGTGACGGCAGTTTCCATCACCCTATCGTTGGCCACCACGGTGCATCGACAGTGCTGATCCAGCCGGCAGCGGCCGGTACCGGCATCATCGCCGGCGGTCCGATGCGCGCGGTGTTCGAAGTGATGGGCGTGACGGACGTCGTCGCCAAGTCGCTCGGCTCGTCCAACCCCTACAACCTCGTGCGCGCCACGCTGAACGGCCTGCTGCGCATGAGCACTCCGTCGGAAATTGCCGCTAAGCGCGGCAAGACCGTGGCGGAAATTCTCGGCTGAGGTCTGTAATGGCTGACAAAACTCTGAAGGTCACACTGGTGAAGAGCCTGATTGGTCGCAAGCAGGATCACCGTGCTACCGTGCGCGGCCTTGGTCTGCGTCGCATGCACCACACCGTTGTCCTTGAGGACACGCCGGCGGTTCGCGGCATGGTCACCAAGGTGTCTTACCTGCTGAAGGTTGAGGCTTAAATGGAACTGAATGACATCAAGCCCGGTGAGGGTTCAAAGCACGCCCGTCGACGTGTCGGTCGCGGCATCGGCAGTGGCCTCGGCAAGACCTGCGGTCGCGGTCACAAGGGTCAGAAGTCGCGTTCTGGCGGCTGGAAAAGCGTTGGTTTCGAAGGCGGTCAAATGCCGCTTCAGCGCCGTTTGCCGAAGCGCGGTTTCACGTCGCTGACGCGTGCTCGCAATGAGGAGGTGAACCTCTCGTCGCTGTCACGCCTGCCAGTCGAGGACGTTGATCTGCTGGTTCTGAAGCAGTTCGGTCTCGTCTCGCGCGATGCGCTGTCCGCTAAAGTCGTTCTGTCGGGCGAGATCACCCGGCGCGTCGTGCTCAAGGGTATCGGTGCGACCAAAGGTGCGCGCGCCGCGATCGAAGCGGCCGGCGGACAGATCGGAGATTAAACGTTGGCTACTGCCGCCCAGCAACCCGGCCGCAGCGCCAAGTTTGGTGATCTGTGGCGTCGCCTGTGGTTTCTCGCAGGCGCGCTGCTCGTCTACCGCCTTGGCGCACATATCCCGGTTCCGGGTATTGATCCTGCTCGCCTTGCTGAATTGTTCCAAGGTCAGCAGGGCGGCATTCTCGGCGTGTTCAACCTGTTCTCCGGCGGAGCTCTGTCGCGTTTTACGATCTTCGCCCTCGGGATCATGCCGTACATATCGGCGTCGATCATCATGCAACTGCTCACCGTTGCAGTGCCGTCGCTGGAGTCGCTGAAGAAGGAAGGTGAGGCAGGGCGACGCAAGATCACGCAATACACGCGCTACGGCACGTTGGCGCTCGCATTGTTCCAGGCTTTCGGCATCTCAGTGGCTCTTGAGTCCCAGCAGGGCTTGGTGCTTGATCCTGGCATAATGTTCCGTTTCGTTACGATCTCCACGCTCATCACGGGAACGATGTTTCTGATGTGGCTCGGGGAACAGATCACCGAACGGGGAATTGGTAACGGTATCTCGATCATCATCTTCGCCGGAATTGCGGCTGGACTGCCTGGTTCGATCGGCGGTCTTCTCGAGCTCGTGAATACCGGCGCGATGCACGAATTGACGGCGCTGTTCATTGTTGTGCTGGTGTTTGCGGTGACCGCAGTTGTGGTCTTCGTCGAGCGTGGCCAACGCAAGATATTGGTCAACTACGCAAAGCGTCAGGTCGGCAACAAGGTATATGGCGGACAGAGCTCCCATCTGCCCTTGAAGCTGAATATGGCCGGAGTGATACCGCCGATTTTTGCCTCTTCGATCATTCTTTTTCCGGCAACCCTTGCAGGCTGGTTTGCAACGACCGAAAGCACGCGGTGGCTCAAAGATCTTGCGGCGACACTGTCACCCGGTCAGCCAATTTACGTCTTGCTGTACGCGACGGCAATCGTGTTTTTCTGCTTCTTCTACACGGCGCTGGTATTCAACGCAAAGGAGACGGCAGACAACCTGAAGAAGAGTGGCGCATTTGTTCCTGGCATCCGTCCGGGGGAACAGACCGCGCGCTATATTGACAAGATCCTGACGCGTCTCACCCTTGTCGGTGCGGTGTATATCACGTTGGTTTGTCTGCTTCCTGAGTTCCTGATCCTGAAGTGGAACGTACCGTTCTATTTTGGCGGAACGTCTCTGTTGATCATCGTTGTCGTAACGATGGATTTCATGGCCCAGGTGCAGGCGTACGTGATGTCTCATCAGTACGAGAGCCTTTTGAAGAAGGCGAATTTTCGCGGGGCTGGGTTCCCGACGCGTTAGGTAGCTATGTCCAAGGAAGATGTCATTGAAATGCAGGGTGAAGTGGTTGAGACCCTGCCGAATGCGACGTTTCGTGTAAAGCTCGAAAACGGACATGTGGTTCTCGGGCACATTTCCGGGAAGATGCGTATGCATTACATTCGCATTCTTCCCGGTGACAAGGTAACGGTGCAGCTCACGCCTTATGACCTGACCAAAGGTCGCATCGTGTTTCGCGCCAAGTAGGTCCGGCGTTTGGTTCCAGTTGGAGAAATGGGATGAAAGTCCAAGCATCTGTTAAGCGCGTCTGCCGCAAGTGCAAGGTGATCCGTCGCCACGGCGTCGTTCGCATCATTTGTGCCGATCCGCGTCACAAGCAGCGTCAAGGTTGACGCTGCTTAGTGGTCTTTGATAATATTTAAGGTTTCGCTTTTCGGGGTGACTGCATGGCCCGTATCGCCGGCGTTAACATTCCTAACCACCAGCATACCGAGATCGCTTTGACGGCGATTTTCGGAGTTGGTCGTTCCCGCTCACAAAAGATTTGCGACGCTGCCGGCATTGCCCGCACGACGAAGATCAAGGACCTCTCGGAGGCCGAAATGGATCGGCTGCGGGAAGAGGTCGGCAAGTTCACCATCGAGGGTGATCTGCGCCGTGAAGTGACGATGAACATCAAGCGCCTGATGGATCTGGGCTGCTATCGAGGTGTTCGTCATCGTCGTGGCCTGCCGCTGCGTGGTCAGCGCACCCGCACGAATGCCCGCACCCGCAAGGGTCCGCGCAAGTCGATCGCTGGCGCCAAGAAATAAGCAATAGGACACGATCATGGTCAAAAGTGCTGCAAAAGTCCGGAAGAAGGTCAAGAAGAACGTTGCGGAAGGCATCGCGCACATTCACGCTTCCTTCAACAACACCATCATCACGATCACCGACCGTCAGGGCAACGCCCTGTCGTGGGCAACGTCGGGCGGCGCCGGCTTCAAGGGTTCGCGCAAGAGCACGCCGTTTGCAGCACAGGTGGCCGCCGAGGCCGCCGGCAAGGTGGCTGTTGAGTGCGGTGTGAAGAACCTGGAAGTCCGCATCAAGGGTCCCGGCCCGGGTCGCGAGTCGGCCGTTCGTGCGCTGAATGCGCTCGGCATCAAGATTTCGTCGATCACCGACATCACGCCGATCCCGCACAACGGTTGCCGTCCGCCCAAGCGTCGGCGCATCTAAGAGGAATTAGAGAATGGCTCGTAATCTCGACGCGAAGTGCCGTCAATGCCGTCGTGAAGGCGAAAAGCTCTTCCTGAAGGGCGAAAAGTGCTTCACCGACAAGTGCGCCATAGAGCGCCGTTCGTATGCTCCGGGTCAGCACGGACAAAAGTCCGGTCAGCGTCTGTCCGGTTTCGGTCAACAGCTGCGTGAGAAGCAGAAGATCCGTCGCATTTACGGTGTGCTCGAGCGGCAGTTCCGGCGTGTCTATGCGGAGGCGGAGCGCCGCAAGGGCCAGACCGGCGAGAACATGCTGCAGTTGCTCGAAAGTCGCCTTGATACGGTGGCCTTCCGCATGGGCTTCGGTGCCTCGCGTGCCGAGTCGCGTCAAGTGGTCCGTCATAATGGCGTGCTGGTCAACGGCAAGCGCGTGAACATTCCGTCATACGAAGTGCGTCCGGGCGATGTCGTCGAACTTACCGAACGGGCCAAGGGACATCTCCGTTCGAAGGGTGCGCTCGAAGCACAGGCTTCGCGTGGCTTTCCCGAGTGGCTTGATGTGGATTCGAAGGCCGCTCGCGGCGTGTTCAAGTCTGCGCCCGCTCGTTCCGACCTGCCCTCGACGATCAACGAAAGTCTGGTTGTCGAACTGTATTCCCGCTGATCGCGTGTGCGATCAGCTTGCTGACGTCACTGAGGACTGCAGATGCAAAGCAATGCTCTCTTGAAACCGCGAATCATTGACGTACAAAATCTTTCTCCGGCTCACGCACGGGTGGTGATGGAGCCGTTCGAGCGCGGGTTCGGGCACACGCTGGGCAACGCGCTCCGTCGCATACTCCTGTCGTCGATGCCCGGCTATGCGCCGACCGAAGTGCAGATTGAAGGTGTGCTCCACGAGTATTCCACTCTGGATGGTGTCCGTGAGGATGTGGTCGATATCCTGCTGAACCTCAAAGGTGTCGTGCTCAAGTTGCACAACCGTTCGGAAGCTTACCTGCGCCTGTCGCGTAATGGTGAAGGGGTGGTCACTGCGGGCGATATCGAGGTAACGCACGACGTCGAGATCGTCAATCCCGAACACGTGATCGCTCACGTTGCGCCAGGCGGCAAACTGGATCTTCAATTCAAGATCGAACAGGGGCGCGGTTACGTTCCCGGAACCGTGCGTCAGGGATCGTCGGATAGCAAGGCGATCGGTCATATCGTGCTTGATGCAAGCTTCAGCCCGGTTCGTCGCGTCAGCTATTCCGTTGAATCGGCGCGGGTTGAGCAGAGAACGGATCTCGATCGACTGGTCATGGACGTCGAGACGAATGGTGCAGTTGAGCCGGAAGAAGCGGTTCGTTACGCGGCGCGCGTGCTTGTCGATCAACTTTCGGTGTTTGCCGAATTGGAAGGCACTGCGCCTGCCGCTGAGCCGCGCAAGCAGACGGTTATTGACCCGATCCTGCTTCGCCCGGTCGACGACCTTGAGTTGACGGTGCGCTCGGCCAACTGTCTGAAGGCCGAGAACATCTATTACATCGGTGATCTGATCCAGCGCACCGAGAATGAGCTTCTGAAGACCCCGAACCTGGGCCGCAAGTCGCTCAACGAAATCAAGGAAGTGCTTGCCTCGCGTGGTCTTACGCTGGGCATGAAGCTTGAAAACTGGCCGCCCGCCGGCCTCGATCGGACTTAACAACCGTACCGGCGCACTGCGCCGGATACAAGATGAACCGGCCACCTGCCTGACCCGCGGTGGCCGCATAATTTATACGGAGTCATCATGCGTCATCGTAATGGTCTCAGAAAGCTCAACCGCACCAGCTCGCATCGCGAAGCGATGTTCCGAAACATGGCCGTGTCGCTGCTGCGCCACGAGGCCATCAAGACCACGGTTCCGAAGGCCAAGGAACTGCGCCGTGTCGTCGAGCCGTTGATCAACCTTGGCAAGACGCCCAACCTGTCGAACCGCCGCCTTGCCTTCTCGCGCCTGCGTGATCGCGAGGTCGTGTGCAAGATTTTCGATGTGCTCGGCCCGCGCTATACGAATCGCAATGGCGGTTATCTGAGTATCCTGAAGATGGGATTCCGTGTCGGCGACAATGCACCGATGGCGTTTGTCCAGCTGATGGATCGCCCGGACGAGAGTGCGGAACCGGTTGAAGTCGCTGAGTAAGCGAGTTCCACCTGCGCCGAACAAAAAGCCCCGCAATGCGGGGCTTTTTGTTTGAGTGTCCGCCGCAGACCTTCTCGCAGCGCAGATTCCTTCGCGTGGCCGCAGCGTCAGGCCGCGCTCGCGCTGTCACCCTGCCAGAAAGGTGTGTGCTGCTGCAGGGCTTCAAGGAATACCTCGCCGAGCATCACGAGCACTGGCCCTTCAAGTATTCCCGCTGTGCCCAACAAGGCGCCGACCGGTTGTTCCGCCAGCCCCTGCAGCGTCGTGAAGGCTTCACGTGAGGTTGGGTGACTCGCGTTCTCGACCACTACTACTGGAGTGGCCGGGTCGCGCCCGTAGCTCATCAGTTCGCGTGCAATCGCCATCGATTCGTGCGAGGCCATGTAAAGTGCCAACGTCGGCGTGTCGGCATTGGCGCGCAGCGCCTGCGATGGGTGTTCGCCTTCGCCAGCACGAGGTGTCAGCAGCGCAACGCTGCGCGCAATGCCCCGACGTGTCAGCGATACGCGGATCTGTGCGCTGGCGGCGCTGGCGGCGGTGATGCCGGGAACAACCTCGTAATCGATACCCGCTGCGGCCAATGCATCCATCTCTTCCTGGGCGCGACCGAACAGCATGGGATCGCCGCCCTTGAGGCGCACAACCCGGGTGTGCGTAAGTGCGGCGTGGATGAGCTTCTGATTGATGAAGCGTTGCGCGGTTGACTGCTTGCCGCAACGCTTGCCGACAGCGATGAGCTTGGCCTGTGGCGCGAGCAACAGCACGTCATCGCCGATCAACGCGTCGTGCAGCACGACATCCGCTTCGCCGAGCAACCTCACCGCGCGAACGGTCAGCAAGTCTACGGCGCCCGGACCGGCGCCGACCAGCCAGACCTTGCCGGCAGAGCGCTGTTCAGCTGGCCTTGACATGGAGACCGCACTCCTTGCTTTCCGGGTTCTCCCACCACCACCGTCCGGCGCGGATGTCCTCGCCCGGCGAGATCGCGCGGGTACAGGGCTGGCAGCCGATGCTCGGGAAGAATCGCTCGTGCAGTTCGCTGTAGGGCACGCGGTGCGTGTGGATATAGACCCACACTTCGCGCTCGGTCCAGTTCGACAGCGGATTGAATTTCTCGATGCCGTGCCCTTCGTCAAATTCGCGCAGAGGCAGGTCGGCGCGGGTGGCCGATTGCTGGGCCCGCATGCCAGTGATCCATGCTTTCTTGCCGGCCAGAGCGCGCTTCAGCGGCTCGACCTTGCGCATCGCGCAGCAGGCCTTGCGCAGGTCCACCGAGTCGTAGAAGGCGTTGATGCCGTGCTTGCGAACGTACTCTTCAACCGCCTCGTGACGAGGAAAGAAGGTGACCGGCCGGGCGCCATAATGCTGTTCAGCCCTCGCCATCAGATCGTAGGTTTCCGCCGGCAGGCGGCCGGTATCCAGCGTGAATATCTCGATGTCGAGCGCGTTGCGCTGGATAAGATCGGTCAGCACCATGTCTTCTGCACCCATGCTACTGGCAAAGCCGATGGGCTGGAATTCGTTTGCAGCGAGCTTCAGCAGCTCGACCGCGGATGCTGTCTTCTGCGCCACCGTGTCGCGCATTGCATCGGTGATGTTCGGATGGATCAGCGGGTTCTTCATGCGTTCGCCTTTTGCCCGATGCGGCGACGGAACACTGGCGTGATGCCGTCGGAAGAGGTCTGATAAGGCGTGGTGAAGTCGTTCAGTGCAGCAATGCAGCGCTCTGGATTCTGGTCGGCGCGCAGCAGGTAGGCGTCGAAACCGGTGCGTCGGTAGAAGAACATCTGGTCGCGCAGCACGTCACCCAGCGCGCGCAATTCGTTGCGGTAGCCGTAGCGGGTGCGCAGGATGAAGGCAATCGAGAAGCCGCGTCCGTCGATGAACTTTGGGAAGTTCACCCCGATCAGCGGCAGACGGTTCAGATCACCATCGACGCTGTCGGCGAGATCCGCCGGCTCCTCGCAACTATCCAGCCAGACGGCGATCTCGCCGGCGGCAACACGGGCCACCAGTTCGTCGCGACGACGCAGCCACACGGTGAGCGGAATCATCACCTTGCCGGCCGGCACTTCACAGGCCGCGACCACGTCCGCGGGGGCTGCGGGCTCGCCGGTCAGCTTGAACATCACGACCTTGCCGGCGGCCTTGCGCACCGGCTCGCTCGACTCGGCCAGCCTCACCCAGTTCCATTCATTCGATGCGAGCGCGTCGCCGCGGATCAGGTCAGCCATGAGTTACCTCGGCTTTCATTGCAGTTTCGCCATACACACGCGCCTTGAACGGCGCGATGCCGAGCCGACGCACGGTGTCGAGGAAACGCTCTTCCGGCGTGCGCGCCTCGACATAGGTTTCGATGAGTTTCTTGATCACGCCCGGCACTTCGTCGGCTGCGAACGAAGGGCCGATCACGTCGCCGAGCGAGGTGGTGTTGCCTTGGGCACCTCCGATCGAGACCTGGTACCACTCGGAGCCCGCCTTGTCGACGCCCAGAATGCCGATGTGGCCGACGTGGTGGTGACCACAGGAATTCATGCAGCCGGAAATGTTCAGCTCCAGATCGCCGATGTCGTACAGGTAGTCCAGATCGTCGAACTCGGCCTGGATGGCCTGTGCAATCGGTATGGACTTGGCGTTGGCCAGCGAGCAGAAGTCGCCTCCGGGACAGCAGATCATGTCGGTCAGCAGGCCGATGTTCGGCGTCGCGAGACCTTGTGCTCGCGCGCCAAGCCACAGGTCATACAGATCTGCCAGAGCAACGTCGGCCAGTACCAGGTTCTGCTCGTGTGTCACGCGCAGCTCGCCGAAACTGAAGCGGTCGGCCAGGTCGGCAACGGCTTCCATCTGTTCCGACGTGATGTCGCCTGGTGCCACGCCGTGAGGTTTCAACGACAGCGTGACCGAACGGTAACCCGGACGCTTGTGCGCGCGCACACAGCGCGTCACCCAGCGGGCGAAGGCGTCGTTGCGCGCGAGGTGGGCATCGAAGGCGGCGTCATGCGCCGGACGCACCGACGCGTCGGGATCGGAAAAAGCGGAGCGGGCCAGTTCGAGCTCGGCCTCACTGATGGTTGCAATCCCGTCGCGCTCGAGCTGCCACTCCTCATTGACCTGACGTGCGAATTCCTCGGCACCGATCGCCTTGACCAGAATCTTGATGCGCGCCTTGTAGGCATTGTCACGGCGGCCGTAGCGGTTGTATACGCGCAGTACCGCGTCGAGGTAGGTCGGCAGGTGCGGCCACGGCAGGGCGTCGTGAATGACGCTGCCCAGGATCGGTGTGCGCCCCATGCCGCCACCGACGATCACGCGCACCAGCACAGCACCCGTGGCGTCGCGATAAAGTTGGAGGCCGACGTCGTGCGCAAGGGTGACCGCCCGATCTTCACGTGTGCCGCTGACCGCGATCTTGAACTTGCGTGGCAGGAAGGCGAATTCCGGGTGAAAGGTCGACCACTGGCGCAGCACTTCGCAGTACGGACGTGGATCGACGATCTCGTCCGGCGCGACCCCAGCAAACGGGTCGGTCGTGATGTTGCGGATGCAATTGCCCGAGGTCTGGATGGCATGCATTTCGACCGAAGCAAGTTCCGCGAGAATATCGGCGGTGTCTTCAAGTCTCGGCCAGTTCAGTTGCATGTTCTGGCGTGTCGTGAAGTGACCGTAGCCTCGGTCGTAGCGACGCGCGATGTCGGCCAGTTTTCGCAGTTGCACACTGGAAAGCATTCCGTACGGAATCGCGATGCGCAGCATGGGCGCGTGGCGCTGGATGTAAAGACCGTTTTGCAGGCGCAGCGGACGGAATTCGTCGTCCGACAGCTCGCCGGCCAGATTCCGCTGCAATTGGTCGCGATACTGGGCGACGCGCTCGATGACCAGCGCGCGGTCGTAATCGTCGTAGCGATACATAAGGGTGGTCCATTCATGGCTGCCCGGCCCATGCCGGACAATCCGTTGCCCTCTATTCAGCCCAGAAGGTTCAGGCTCAGTTTTCCGCCGATACCGAACAGCATGCTGGCCAGCAGCGGACGCAGGAATCGATCCGGCAAACGTGCGGCGATCTGGCTGCCGAGTGCGATGCCGGGCAGCGAACCGATCAGCAGTGCGCCGAGCAGCGTCCAGTCGACATTGCCCAGCCACCAGTGGCCCATGCCGGCCACGAGGGTCAGCGGCACGGCATGCGCGATGTCGCTGCCGACGATGCGCACTGCGGAAAGGCGCGGGTAGAGGAAAACCAGTGCCGCTGTACCAAGCGCTCCGGCACCAACCGAGGAGATCGTGACCAGCAAACCGAGCACCGCACCGGTTGCGATGGTCAGTGACCGGAGGTGACGCTCGCGGAATTCGCCGATGCCGGGTCGCTCGGCCAGAGCCTGCAGACGGGCGCGGAACAGCAATGCGCATGCAGTCAGGACAAGTGCCACCCCCAGCGTACCGCTGATCAGCGACTGGCTGCCATAGGCAGAGCCGGAATGTGTCGATAACCACCACAATGTCAGTGCTGCTGCGGGCACGCTGCCCGCGCCAAGCGCGGTGACGATGCGCCAGTCCACAGAGCCGTTCCGGCCATGTACGACGGCACCGCCGGCCTTGGTCATCGCCGCGTACAGCAGGTCGGTGCCGACGGCAACCGCCGGGTGGATGCCGAACAGAAGCACCAACAGCGGGGTCATCAAAGAGCCGCCGCCAACACCGGTAAGACCGACGATGGCACCGACAAAGAAGCCCGCGATGGAGTAGCCGAAATCCATGACTGAAACCTTCTGCACCTTGAGGCTACCGAGCCTATAGCGCGCGGCAGATAATTGGAAATGCTTTGAAGTAAGATCGGTATATCAATCAGTGCTAAAGGAGGTCGCACGCCATGCGGGCACATGACCTGCCTTTGACGTGCGCCCGAAAAGTCCACTCGAGCTATCCATGAACCTGCAACAACTGCGCTACATCGCTGAAGTTGCGCGACGCAATCTCAACGTATCCGAAGCGGCGCGCGCACTGCACACCTCCCAGTCCGGGGTGTCACGGCAAATCGGACTGCTGGAAGAGGAACTCGGTGTGGACGTGTTCGTGCGACAGGGCAAAAGACTGGTTGCGGTCACTCGTCCCGGCGAGGAAATCGTTGCGATCGCGCTTCGCATGCTGCGCGATCTGGGCGCGCTCAGACAAGTCGGAGATGAGTACGCCAGCGGGGAACTGGGGCGGTTGTCCATCGCAACGACGCACACCCAGGCGCGTTATGTGCTTCCGCGTGTCCTGTCGGAATTCCTGCGAGTTCATCCGGGTGTCCAGATCGAACTGCACCAGGGCAATCCGACGCAGTGCTGCGAGTTCGTTCTCGCCGGCGCCGCCGATCTGGCGATCGCCACGGAAGCGATCGATGGTCACGACATGCTGGTAAGTCTGCCCTGCTACCAGTGGAATCGCTGCCTGATCGTGCCGCCAGGACATCCTCTGCTGGAGGTGAAGCCGCTCACGCTTGAGGCGATCGCTGAATGGCCTTTGGTGACCTACGACTTCTCCTTTACCGGGGGGTCGCGCGTCAACCAGACATTTGCCGAACGCGGACTCAAGCCGCGTGTGGCGCTCAGCGCAATCGACGCCGACATCATCAAGACCTACGTGGCTCTCGGACTGGGCGTCGGCATCGTCGCGCAGATGGCCTTCGATCCTGAGCAGGACCGCGGACTGCGTGCGGTCGATTGCGCACATCTGTTCGATCCCAGCACCACGCGAATCGGCCTTCACCGGAATGCATGGTTGCGGGGCTACACCTATGCCTTCATCGAGGCCTTTGCTTCGTCGCTCACCCGTGATGTGGTCGAACGTGCACTGGGTCGAGGGTGACGACCTTCATGCGGCGGTAACCTCCTCGGGCGACAGTGTCGAAAATTTTTCCACTGGCTTCCGACATGACCCTCGTGCCCCTGCATCCTCTCCAACTCGATTCGAGTGGCCGCCGAGCTGAACTGGCTGGCGTCGCCTACCAGGCAAGTGCGCAACTGCAGGCAAAGGACGGGCGTGTTGTCGTTTACCTTACGGAAGCAACGCAGCCCGAACACATCTTCAAGTTCATCGGTCCTTTGCCCGACTGCAGCGCCTTGCAGCAAGGCGCTCTCTATGGTGCCAGACTCGGGGAGAACGGTCATGGGCGCTGGCTGCCGCTGGTGCCGGCCCGTCAGGGTTTCCTGCTGTGGGATGCACAGTTGAAGGTTGCCGAAGTTCTTTCCAGGCCGGCCGATGCGGCCCGGCGTGCAGGAGCGTCGCGAATCGAGGGATTGTTCGGCGTACAGGCGCGCCCGGACGGTGGACAATTGCAGTTGTGCGATCGAGCCGGTGCGTCACTGGTGTGGCGCGAGGCGCTCGGCGATGCGGCGAGTCTCAGCTTTTCCTGGCAGGGTGACCTGAATATGTCTCCGGCAGCGGCCTATGCCTCGGCACAGGATATCGATCATCGCGCTGCACAAATCGCCTGCGCCTGATCCGCAGCACTTGATCGCTCCGGTGTGACGAGGTTTCCATCGAGTTGAACGTGCAGCGCCTATACTTCCGCGCTGGTTCTCCTTGACGGTCGCCCATGATCCGCCTCCGTTCTTTCCTGCTTGTTGCCCTGCTCCATCTCATCGCGCCGCATGCAAGCCTCCTTCATGCAGCCGATGACGCCAGCCGCTACTACGAAGACGCTCTGACGCGCTTCGAGCGCAAGGACGATGCGGGCGCCGTAATCCAGTTGCAGAACGCACTCAAGGCCGATCCGGGGTTTCTGGCGGCTCACCTCCTGCTTGGCCGCGCAAGCATGAGGAAGGGTGACTATCCCGCAGCAGAGGTCGCACTCAGGCAGGCACTCAAGCTTGGCGTCTCGCGAGCCGAAGTCGTTGTTCCGCTGGGTACCCTGCTGCTGGATACGGGAAGAGCGAAGGAGTTTCTCGATACCACCAATCCTGCGGAATTTGCAGCAGCAACCCGGCTCGAGGTTTTGTTGCTCAGAGCACGAGCCCAGATCGACCTGAGACAGTATCCGGCTGCGCGAGCGAGCTTGGACGAGGCGCAGAGGCTCGATCCCGCCTCTGTGCGTGTGGTCGTGATGATGGCGCGGGGAGCGCTTGAATCCGGTGATCTCGAGGAAGCGAATCGTCTCGCCGAACAGGCCACGAGAAGGTGGAGTTCCGATTCATCCGCCTGGCTCACCAAGGCATCGGTGTCGTATGCACGGGGCGAACTCGTTGCGGCGGTCGCCCACTATGATCGGGCGATCAGTGCAGATCGGGAGAACGTCGAAGCTCTTCTGGGCAAGGGCTCAGCGTTGCTCGATCTGGGGAAGCGCGAGGAATCGCGAGCTGTGCTGGAAGAGCTTGCAAAGGTCGATTCAAGGGAGCCGCGTGCCGCTTACCTGAGAAGCGTGATCGCGCAGATGGATGGCGACACCGTCACCGCACGCAAACTGCTTACCGAGGTTGTCAATCTCATCGATCCCGCGCCACGGCAACTTCTTGCCGGAAAGTCCAACCTGGCATTGATCGCGGGGCTTGCACACTTCGATCTTGGTGCCCGGGAGAAGGCGAAGGAGTATCTGGAGCTTTATCTCCGTCTCCATCCTGGCCAGAACGGAGGGCGGAAACCTCTTGCTGCCATCTATATTGATGAAGGCGATGCGGCGCGGGCGCTGTCGTTGCTTGAACCGGCGTTTCGCGACGACCATGCGGACGTGAGTGCGCTCAACCTCATGGCTGCCGCGCACTCCAAGCTCAAGCGCCATCAGAAGGCGACCGAATTGCTGGAGCGCGCCGCCAGAATCAGTGATGACGCATCGATGAAAACCTCTCTGGGCCTGAGCATGATCGGTGCTGGCCAGGTTCCGGAAGGCGTTGCGCAGCTGGAATCCGCGCTGCGCAAGAACCCTTCGGACCTGCGAGCGAGTACCGCGCTCGTCCTGCAATCGATGCGTAGCGGCGACCCTGGCAAAGCGGTTTCGCTGATGGAAGCCGCGATCAAGCGAGACCCGGAAAATCTGTCCGCACTTCACCTGCTGGGCGTCGCGCGCTCTGCTGCGGGAGATTTGCCCGGCGCGCGTGCCGCCTATGAGCGGGTGCTCTCGAAGGATCCAGCCTTTTATGCGGCGCGCCTCAACCTTGCAAAACTCGATGTCAGCAGCGGGAAGTTCGATTCTGCGCGCAGCCGACTTGACCAGATGCTGAAGGAGAACCCGGACGATACCTTTGCGATGTATGAGCTCGGTATGCTCGACGCCAGACAACGTCGCGGCGCAGATGCGATCAAGGTGCTCGAGCGCGTGCGGACGAAGGATCCTCGCCACGTCGAAAGCCAGCTCGCATTGATCGATCTTTACCTTGCTGCCGGCGAGCCCGACAAGGCCGGTAACGTCGCGAAGGATCTGGTCAGGGCGGTGCCCGGCCGACTTGATCTTCAACTCGCCGTTGCCCGGACCGAGATTGCACGTCGCGATCCGGCCGCGGCCAAGGCAACGCTCACGACCATCAGTCGCAATGCAGGATTCAATGCGCCCATGCTGGTTCGGACCGCAGGTCTTCAACTGGCGATCGGGCATACAGCGGGGGCATCGTACAGTCTGGAAAAGGCCTTGCATGCGGATTCCAAGAGCGTTCCGGTTCGTCTGGCGATGGCGGAAGTCGAACTCGTGAGCGGAAATCTTGCGAAATCTGAAGAAATCTTGCGGCAGGTGCTGAAGGAGCGACCGGAGGATGCCCTTGCGCGACGTCTGCTGGGCGATGTCGCCGTCAGCCGCGGGCAGCTGCCGGAGGCCGTTCAGCACTATCAGGCGGCACTCTCGAGATCATCCGACTTCGAGACACTGCGAAGGCTCTATTCAGTGCATGTAGCCTCGCGGCACCCCGAGGTCGGCCTGAAGCTGCTCGATGACTGGGTGCGCAGGAACCCGCAGGTTGCCGCGGCGAAGATACTCCTGGCAGAGGCGCAACAGGCCAGCGGACAATCGAAGGCGGCCCGCGCAACGCTTGAGGCCCTGGTCGCTCAGGAGGAGAACCCGGTTGCGCTCAACAACCTGGCGAATCTGCTGGCTTCTGCCAAAGATCCCTCAGCGATTCCAGTGGCCGAGCGTGCGCTCAAGCAGGCACCGGGTGATCCGGTCATCCTCGATACCTTGGGATGGTTGCTGGTGAGTCAGGGGAAGGTCGATCCCGGGCTCAAACACTTGCGGGAGGCACGGTTGCGCGAGCCAGGCAATCCGGAGATTCGTTACCATCTTGCGGCCGCCCTCGCGAAATCCGGACGCGCCGCCGAGGCCAGGCTCGAACTTGAAGCTGCTCTTTCCACGACAGACGCTTTTGCCGGGCGAGATGCTGCCACTGACCTGCTGCGTTCGCTGTCGGGTCGCCGCTGAGTTCGTCGGGGATTTTTACATTACGTTCGGTGGCAGGAAAAAACCAAACGTAAGCATCTGAATTAAAATTACAATTTATATTGGGCCGATTTTTGCTTACGCTTGGTCAGGCTCTCGTCGAGCATCATGTTGAAGGATACAAGTATGTCTAAGGCCAAGACCCTGCTCGCAACTGCATTGTTCGGTGCGGCGCTGCCCGCTTTCGCTGCCACGGTCAGCTACACCTACACTTTTTCGCCTGCAATCGGTGAAACAACGACGCTCGGCAACAAGGTCGTGTTCGCCGGTTCGGGCAGCGACGGCAGTGCCATGAATGTTACCGTCTCTGCCTGGGCGTCCTCCGCTGCCAGCGTGACGTCGAACGGCTACATCAGCACGAGCGATTCCACGAGCCGGAATTCCCTGATCGAACAGGCCTACCTGGAGTCGTCGGGTACGGCGCTCAGGGTCGATGCGCAAGGCGAAGGCGAGACATCGCCCAACCATGCGATGGATAACAGCGGAAAGCTCGAAGCCATCCTTTTCGATTTCGGACAGACAGGTGGCGTCGACAACAAGGTCAGTCTTGACCAGTTCATGATGAGCTGGACGACCAACGATTCCGACTTTGACGTGATGGCCTATACCGCGGGTGTAAGCGGATACGACGTCTATACGAGCCTGCTCGCCAATTCCTTCAATTCCCTCAAGGGCTCGGCGGGTTGGTCAGCGGTCGGAAATACCTACACCAATGTCGGAACCAGCACGGTATCGGTTGATGACACCGTACCCGTGCAGTCACGGTACTGGTTGATTGGCGCTGACGGGATCGGTGGCGAGTTCTCCGACAAGTACTTCGACTACGGCAAGATTGCGACGATAGTGACCTCGTTCACCAAACCCGGCGGTACCACAGGCACGGGCGTACCGGAACCGACATCGCTTGCGCTTATCGGTGGAGCGCTGGCAGCGATGGTGTTCTCCCGCAGTCGAAAGGCCGGCTGATTCCTCGCCTGCAGCCAATCACGAAAACCGCGCCTTGGCGCGGTTTTTTATTGCCGCTGCCGAATGCTCAGAGGTCAGGGCGATCGGCTTCCTGTGCCTGCAGGGTCCACATCTGGGCGTATGCGCCATCCAGTTCCAGCAGTTCAGCATGGCTGCCCCGCTCGATGATGTGCCCGCCATCCATGACGAGGATCTGGTCCGCATCCATGACGGTCGATAGCCGATGCGCAATGATGAGCGTCGTGTGGCCGCGGGAAACCTGCTCGAGCTGACTCTGTATCGCCTGTTCCGTTCTTGAGTCCAGAGCTGAGGTGGCTTCGTCGAATATCATGATTGGCGGATTCTTCAGCAGTGTTCGCGCTATGGCCACACGCTGCTTCTCACCGCCCGACAGCTTGAGCCCGCGCTCGCCCACCTTTGTTGAGTAGCCGTCCGGCAGCTTCTGGACGAAATCGTGCAGTTGCGCGGCGCGGCTGGCCGCCTCGACCTCGGCGGCTGAAGCCGTTACACGACCGTACTGGATGTTGTAATGGATGCTGTCGTTGAACAGCACCGTGTCCTGCGGAACGATGCCTATGGTGCCGCGCAGGCTGTCCTGCGTGAGCTGGCGGATGTCGGTGCCGTTGATCGTTATGCGACCGCTGCCTTCGGCCACGTCATAGAAGCGGTAGA
Source organism: uncultured Methyloversatilis sp. (assembly GCA_964555165.1). Taxonomy (GTDB): domain Bacteria; phylum Pseudomonadota; class Gammaproteobacteria; order Burkholderiales; family Rhodocyclaceae; genus Methyloversatilis. The sequence continues at coordinate 25,229 of CAZKRN010000044.1, forward strand.
GCAGCCGCGCCAGCGTCGATTTACCCGAGCCCGAGTGGCCGACCACGGCAACACGATGGCCGGCAGGTATCGTGAAATCGACGTCGTGCAGGATCTGTCGCGTTGGCTCGTAGCTGAAATTCACCTGCTGGAAGCGTACCTCGCACGGCCCGTCGGCCAGTGCCAGCGCATCGGGCGCGTCGGCAACTTCCCGGTGCGTTTCCATCAGCGCGAACATGCGCTCGATGTCGGTCAGCGACTGGCGGATTTCGCGATACAGCACGCCAAGGAAGTTCAGTGGAATGTAAAGCTGGATCATGAAGGCATTGACCAGCACGATGTCGCCGATGGTCATGCGGCCCTCGGCGACGCCGACCGTGGCGCACCACATCATCAGCGTGACGCCGATGGCGATGATGAAAGCCTGGCCCATATTGAGCCAGGACAGCGACACCTGGCTGCGTTCCTGCGCGCGCTGCCAGCGGGTGAGCTGTTCGTCGTAACGGCGCGCCTCGAATTCCTCGTTATTGAAATACTTCACCGTTTCGTAGTTGAGCAGGCTGTCTATGGCCCGCGTGTTGGCAGCCGAATCAAGCTCGTTCGCCTCGCGCCTCAAGGTCGTGCGCCAGTTCGTAACGGTCACGGTGAAAGTGATGTACAGAGCCAGCGTGACGAAGGTGATCAGCGCGAAGCTCGCTTCGTACTTGACCGCGAGGATGCTCAGCACCAGCCCGATCTCGATCAGCGTTGGCAGGATGGAATACAGCGTGTAGCTGATCAGCGAACCGATGGCCCGTGTGCCGCGCTCGATGTCGCGCGTCAGGCCGCCGGTCTGGCGTTCCAGGTGGAAGCGCAGCGACAGTGCGTGCAGATGGCGGAATACCTGAAGCGAAATGCGCCGCACCGCCTGCTGGGTGACACGCGAGAACACGATTTCGCGCAGCTCGGTCAGCATCGAGGTGGAGAAGCGCAGCGCGCCGTAGGCGGCCAGCAGGCCCAGCGGCACCAGCAGCGGCGCTGCTTCGAGCGCAGCGCGGCTGCTGGCGGCGGCTGGCGCCAGCGCGTCGATGATCTGCTTGAAGACCAGTGGCACCGCGACGTTCGAGCCCTTGGCCAGCACCAGACAGGCAAGCGCGATCAGCACGCGCCACTTGTAGGCCCAGAGGTAAGGCAGCAGGTTGCGGATGGTTTCGGAATCGCGGCGGCGGGCGCCCGGCACGGTCGCGGCGGGCAGGGGGGCGGTGGCAGATCGTCTCATGCGCGGATTCTACGGGCTGCCGGGCCCGGTGCCAGCGCTATCGCAGCCGGCGCATGTCTTCCGTAAGGGGCATGGCGTCTGACTGCAGCCGCGACGCGTGAGCGGCCAGAGATACCTGGTCACAGTCCGAGTCGCGGTCGGAGGACCGCTCCCACAAGAGGCTTGCTGCCGGTGCGGATCGCGCGGATGCGCGGCCGCCCTCGGAGGCGCCGAATGGCGTCTTCTGCCAGCCGTCAGATCAGCAGCGCCATCCAGGCGGCGCCGACCGACAGCAGCACGCCGGGTACGACCTGGACCACGAAAGCGCGGTCGCCGGTGGTGATGGCGACAACGAGTTTGCTCGACGCGTTGGTTGTGAAACCCGCCAGTATCGGCAGTACCGCCTGTTCAGCCGTAACGCGGCCGCCGGCCTGCAGGGAAGCGACGGCGGCGGCGGCCGAATGCGCGTCGGCGAAGCCTGCCAGTGCCGCGGCGACGCCCGCACCACCGGCGCCGAAGCGGTCTGTCAGGAAGGTCGTGACCAGCATCAATGCGCCCATGGTGGCGGCGAACAGCAGAGCCAGGCGCGGATTGAACGGCCGGCCTGCCGGTGGCGGCTCACCGCGGTGCGCACGTGCGCCGCGCAGCGTGATCAGCAGCCCGTACGCTGCCGCTGCCGCGCCCGCCGACAGCAGCGGCAGCGCCATCGCATGCAGCACGGCCGGACTGGTCGCCGCCAGCAGTACGGCGAGATAGACCACGGTCGCCAGCGACGACAGCACGGCGCCGGACACCGCGCCGGCGCGCAGCGCCGGGTCGCGTCGCGCTTCGGCACCCATGGCCGCGATGGTGGCTGTGCTCGACACAAAGCCCGACGCGAAGCCGGCGAAGCTGAGGCCGAGTGCCGGGCCGGCGGCGCGCAACGCGATGTGGCCACAGGCGTTGATCGCCATCATCAGAACGGCCAGCGTCCATAGTGTGCGCGGGTTGATGGCGCCGAGCGGATCGACCGCTCGGTCCGGCACCAGCGGCAGGATCACCAGCGCTGCGGCGGCCAGCAGCAGTCCGTCGTGCACCTCCTGCTCCGACAGCACGCGCACGACGAAGCGGTGCAGCTGGCTGCGCGCCGCCAGCGCGATGGCGACGATGACGCCGATGCCGGTCGCCAGCGGTGCGTCGTGCATGGCCAGCGCACCGAGCATGAAGGTGAGCACCAGCGCGATTTCGGTCGTGAGGCCCGGGTCGTCGTCGCGCGAGCGGCGGTAGGACACGATGGCCAGTACGCCAACCACGCCGGCCAGCACGGCCAGCGTCGTACCGTTGCCGAGCAGCACGGCAAGCGCGCCCAACAGCGAGGCCAGCGTAAAGGTACGCAGCCCGGCCGCGGCGCGCGCAGGGCCTTTGCCCTTGCGCCGCTCGCGCTCGATGCCGATCAGCAGGCCGATGCCCAGTGCGGCGGCCAGCCCGGTCAGGCGCGGATCGATGTCGGCAGGCATGGCGGAGGACGGAATGTGCTCATACCATTACCTTACCCGACGGCGCGCCGGACTACGGCCGTCCAATGAAGCGGAGACCCTGCCCATGCACACCACCTTGATCACCGTAGATGGCCTCGAAAGTGAGGACTGCGTCCATGAAATCACCAACGTGATCCACGAACTGCCGGGCATCAACATGGTCGAGGTCGCGCTGGCGACCGGCACCGTCAGCGTCGAACACAGCCCGCTGGTCAGCGAGGCCGACATCCGGCAGGTGCTGGAAGACGAAGGCTATGCGCTGAAGTAGCGCCCTGAACGGCCCTCTCGCCGTCATTTCATGCCTTTCGCGTAATGGCCGGGCCGCGTGCGCGGCCCGAAGATCGCCAATGATCGGGTGCATTGATCGCATCCCCGTGCTTCATTCCGGTGCGCGGACGGGCCTCTAAATCCATGCTTTGAAAAGGGTTTTACACCCTCGTGCGGGGTGCATGCGGCCGCAAGGCGGCGTGTGCATCCATTGATCGCATATTGATCGCACTCATCCGGGCGCCGATGGCACGGCGCATGCGAAGGGAAGGGCGAGCGCCTGAAGGACAAGCATGTTCCGGGCGCCGCTTTCCTGATCGCAGACCACCACCGGAGATTGCCATGCCCAAAGTCACCCGCCCCGCCAACGAGAAGGGCGAATTCCTCGTCGATTACGAAGAGAAGGTGTTCGAGGACGTGAAGGCCGAGCCCGGCGAAAAGGCCCTGGTCACCTTTCACACAGTCGCTTTCGAAGGCTCGATCGGCTTCGTCAATCTGCTGCAGGCCACGCGGCTGAAGCGCAAGGGCTTCGACACCTCGGTGCTGCTGTACGGTCCGGGCGTCACACTGGGTGTGAAGCGCGGCTTCCCGACGCTGGGCGACGAAGCCTTTCCCGGCCATCAGAACTTCAACAAGCAGATCGAGAAGTTCATCGAGGAAGGCGGCAAGGTCTATGCGTGCCGATTCGCGCTGCAGGCGCTGTACGGCCACGGCGAAGGCTCGCTGATCGAAGGCATCCGTCCGATCAATCCGCTCGACGTGCTGGATCTGATCCTGCTGCATCGCAAGGACAACGCCTTCATCCTCGACACCTGGACGCTCTGATCATGGCTGCCCGCTCCTTCTTCGGCGCGCGGCATGCCTGTGGCGTGCTGCCGCTCGCACAGCATCAGCCCGGCTTGCACGCCGACGTTGCGGCGGACGAGGTTCGCGGCCCGGACAGTGCATCGGGCAAGCGAACGGTGGCGGGCACGAGCACGCGCAAGCTCACGCCACCGCTTCGCCGCGAGGTCGCCCTCTGTGACGAGGCCGGGAGCGGGGCATGAGCGCGTCCCGCATCGTCCGCGCTGCCGCCATCCAGATCGCGCCCGATCTCGAATCCGCCGACGGCACGCTGGCGCGCGTGCTGGCGGCGATCGACGAGGCGGCGGACCGCGGCGCGC
>CAZKRN010000045.1:0-29299 GCA_964555165.1 uncultured Methyloversatilis sp.
GCCTTGAAGGTGGTGCCGTACACATTGATCAGTTCGTAGAAGCGGTAGATCAGCGGGTCGGTCGGGACGGACGTGGGCAGGGAGCCCTTGTAGGGCACGACTTGGAGCTGGGTGACGGCGTCGGCCGGCAGGTCGAGCATCTCGCCGATGACGCCGGCCTGTTCGGCGGTGAAGGTCATCTGGCCGAGCAGGCCGGCGGTGACCCATTCCTTGCTGAGGCCGATGGCGCTGGCGATGTCGGCCCACTTCAGGCCCTTGGCAACCTTGGCTTCGACGATGAGGTCGGTGACGTCTTCGCGTTTCATGTGCTTCTCCTTTGGATGGTTGAGGGTGGGTCAGGCGGCCGCGCGGGCGGGGGCGCCGGGGTACACGAGGGGCGGGTTTTTGGGGTCCCAGTCGGCGCCGGGCGCGAAGGCGCGCGAGCGCTTCACGAGGAAGTCGACCAGGTGGTTGCGCAGCGGATAGAACTCGGGCTGCTGGTGCAGGGTTTCGCGGTCGCGCGGCCGGGGCATCGGATTGACGACGATTTCGGCGATCTTGGCGCGCGGGCCGTTGGTCATCAGCACGATACGGTCGGCCAGCAGGATGGCTTCGTCCACGTCGTGGGTGATCATGAACACGGTCTGCTTCGTGGCTTCGACGATGCCGATCAGTTCGTCCTGGATGCTGCCGCGGGTGAGCGCGTCGAGCGCACCGAAGGGCTCGTCCAGCAGCAGCATCTTCGGTTCGATCGAGAAGGCGCGAGCGATGCCGACGCGCTGCTTCATGCCGCCCGACAGCTCGGCCGGCTTCTTGTCCAGCGCGTGGCCGAGGTGCACCAGTTCGAGGTATTTCACCGCGTGTTCCCGCACCTGCTTGGCCGACCAGTCGGGGTGACGGCTGCGCACGGCGAACTCGACGTTCTTCAGCGCGCTGAGCCAGGGCATCAGCGCGTGGCCCTGAAACACCACGCCGCGGTCGAGCGAGGGGCCGCGCACTTCGCGGCCGTCCATGATGACGTGGCCGGCGGTGGCTTCGTCGAGCCCGGCCAGGATGTTCAGGATGGTGGTCTTGCCGCAGCCGGAGTGGCCGAGCACGCACACGAACTGGCCGCGATCGATGCCGAAATGCAGGTCTTCGAATACCGGTGCGGGGTCGGGCGAGCCCGGCTGCGGAAACTGCCGCTTCAGGCCCTCGACCTTGAGGAAGGGTTGGGTGCTCATTGTGATGGGGCCTTTTTTATCTGCGGACGACCCGGCCGAGGGCGGTGGTGCGGCCTCCACCGGGTCGCGGGTCTGCGTCTTCAGCGGAACGATGGAGGCGGACGGGGCGAGGGCTGCGCTCATGTTCATTTCCTCCAGGCTCATTCGCGCCACGAAATCGCGCGCGCCACCCAGGCCAGCAGGTGATCGAGCAGCATGCCCACCAGGCCGATCAGCAGGATGGCGGTGATGATGTTGGTGATCGAGAGGTTGTTCCACTCGTTCCAGACGAAGTAGCCGATGCCGGTGCCACCCACCAGCATTTCGGCGGCGACGATGACCAGCCAGGCGATGCCGATGGAAATGCGCATGCCGGTCAGGATGGTCGGCGCGGCCGCCGGCAGGATGACGAGGAAGGCCTTGCGCAGCGGACTCACTTCCAGCGTGCGCGCCACGTTCAGCCACTCGCGCCGCACCGATGCCACGCCGAAGGCGGTGTTCACCAGCATCGGCCACAGCGAACAGATGAAGATGACGAAGATGGCGGAAATGCCCGAGTCCTTGATCGTGTAGAGCGCGAGCGGCATCCAGGCCAGCGGCGAGATCGGCTTCAGGATCTGGATGAAGGGGTCGAGCGCCTTGTACACCAGCGGCGACATGCCGATCAGGAAGCCGAGCGGAATCGCCACCAACGCGGCCAGCAGATAACCGCCGAGCACGCGGGCAATGGAATAGCCGATCTGGATGCCCAGGCCTTTGTCGTTGGTGCCGCGGTCGTAGAAGGGGTCCTGCAAGTGTTCCAGGATCTTGGCCGCCACCTCGCCCGGGCCGGGCATGGCTGACTGCCCGCCGGTGGCGGCCTGGGCGCCGAGCAGGGCGGCGTATTCCGGGTCAACCGCCGGCGCGGCCGCCGTGCTGCCGCCAGCGCCGGTGGTGGCGAGGAACCACACACCGACGAACAGCGCGAAGAACAGCGCCGACAGCAGTGGCGCCAGCCATGCCTTTTTCATGCCGCCACCTTCCTGATCTTGAAGCTGTTCAGGTATTCCTCCGGCTTGGCCGGGTCGAATTCCTTCTTCATGACCGAGAACTTCTTGGTGGTGGTGGTCGGCACCGGCAGGCCGACTTCCTTCATCAGCGCCGCGGCGTCGGTGGCGAGGAACACCTCCCTGGCGATCTTCTGGTAGTCGATGTCGCCCTTGATCTGGCCCCAGCGCTTCATCTGCGTCAGGATCCACACGGCGAAGGATTCCCACGGGAAGGGCTCGAAGCCGATGCGGCCCGGCACCTTCTGGATGCCGCCCAGGCCGTCGGCGTAGGTGCCGGTGAGTACCTGTTCGACCACGGTGACCGGCTGGTTCAGGTAGTTGGCCGGCGCGATCGCCTCGGCGATCTGTTTGCGGTTGGTCGGGTTGCTGGCGGTCGCGGTGGCGCTGATGATGGCGCGCAGCAGGGCCTTGTAGGTATTCGGCATGGTGGTCACGAACTCCTTGCTCGCGGCGAAGGCGCAGCAGGGGTGACCTTCCCAGATGTCGCGGGTCAGCGTGTGGATGAAGCCCACGCCGTCATACACCGCGCGCTGGTTCACCGGGTCGGGGGCCAGGAAGCCGTCGATATTGCCGGCGCGCAGATTGGCCACCATTTCCGGCGGCGGCACCGAGCGGATCTGTACGTCGGCGTCCGGGTCGATGCCGTGCTCCGCGAGGTAGTAGCGCAGCAGGTAGTTGTGCATCGAGTAGTCGAAAGGCACGGCGAACTTGAAGCCCTTCCAGGTCTTCGGGTCGCGCTTGTCCTTGTGCTTGACCGACAGCGTGATGGCCTGGCCGTTGATGTTCTCGACCGCCGGCATGGTCCAGGGAATGGGGTTGGAGCCAGCGCCGACCGAAATCGCCAGCGGCATCGGCGACAGCATGTGGGCGGCGTCGTATTCCTTGGCCAGCGACTTGTCGCGGATCACCGCCCAGCCAGCCGTCTTCACCACTTCGACGTCGAGGCCCTGCTTCGAGTAGTAGCCCAGCGGGTGCGCCATGATGATGGGCGTGGCGCAGGTGATGGGGATGAAGCCCACCTTGAGCTTGGTCTTTTCCAGCGGGCCGGGCGAGGCGAAGGCGTCCTTCACCGTGCCCAGCGGCAGGAAGGTCGAGATGGCTGCCATGGCGGTGCTGGCGCCGACCGCGCGGATGAAATTGCGGCGCGTTTCGTCGTGCGGGAACAGCGCGCGCATGACCGCGCCTTCGACCACGCGGTCCAGCATCGCCTCTTCCGACAGGGACTCGGCGTGATCGTGTTCCGCCTGGCTGTGGTGGCGGCCGCAGGAGCAGCCGTTCAGTTTCACGTTCGGATCGAAGGGGTTGCGGAAGGTGCTCATTGCGGGACTCTCCTTGTTCTGGGACTTTCGGTGGGCGAAGCAGGGGGCGGTATGGAAGGAACCGGATGCGGCGCGTACTCGATGTCGTGCGCGTAGGTGTCGTAGGCAGCGCTGTATTCCATGCAGCGCGCCACGTCGCGGATGAAGCTTTCGTCGTAACCGGCGCGGCGCAGCAGGTGAAAACCCAGTTCCATGCCGGAGGCGATGCCGCCGGCGGTGACGATGCGGCCGGCATCGACCACGCGGGCGTGCGAGATGCGGCAGGCAGGCGCGATCTCGGCGAGACGGTCTATCGGCAGCTTGCCCAGGTGCGAGGCCTCGATGCGGTCCGGTTCCTTGCGGTTGGTGGCCGGAATGCCATCGAGCAGGCCCATGCGGCCATAGATCCACGAGCCGGTGCAGACGCTGGTGAGCAGGCAGCTGGCCGGCAGCGCGTCGATGAATTCGTGCAGGCGCGTGTTCCAGGTTTCCTGCCGCGTACCGGCGCCGCCGGGAATCAGGAAGGCATCCATCGCCGGGCGGTCGGCGAAGCTGTAGTTGGGCAGCACGGTGAAGCCGGCCTGTGCCTGCACCGGCCGCTGCGCGTCGGCGATCAGGAACACGTCCAGTTCGGGGTCGAAGCGCCGTGCCACCGAGAACACCCCGTGCGGCGCGGTGAAATCGACGATCTCGGCGTCCTTGAAAACGTAGATGCCGAGCCTGAAGCCGCGCGTGCGCTGCGATGCCACCGTGTAGATCTCCCGTGCGTTCATGGGACGAATGCTAGGGAGCGGAGCAGGGCACCGGTATCACTGCGGATGTGATTGTCGTGTAGTGCGGGCACTACACGGTGAGGCGGGCTGTGCGCGCAGCCGGGTCAAGGCCCCATCGACACTCCTCGCCGCCTCCCAACGAGGTGTGCGCTTGTCGATCGCCGGGATCGCGGTTCTGTTTTTGGGGCTTCTGATGCCGACAGCGTCAGGACCAGAGCTGGATTCTTTTGGGAACGAGCTTGCTCGCGATGGTGCTCCGGACCAAGGCACCTGCCCCTCACCCGGCGCTGCGCGCCTCCCTCTCCCGCTGATGCGGGAGAGGGAGAAATCGCGCTCCCCTCAGACGCTGATCGTTCACTCCCCTCTCCCGCATCAGCGGGAGAGGGGCCGGGGGTGAGGGCCGAACTCTCATGGATACCCATGCCATGAAAGAGCACTTGTCCATCGAGAAATCAGGGTTCTGTGGCAGGGAATCTGTGGCGCCGACGGCGGCAGTGATCGAAGCCGGCGGCCGGAAAAAACCGCGCCTGCGAAGGTGAACCCGCTTACAGGAGACGGGCAGCGAAACTCGCGAAATCGTCTTCGATCAAGGCGGGATGGATGTCCGGGTGGTGCTCATCCGCGGCCGTGTACTTGCCGGTGCGCACCAGCACGCCGGCGATGCCGAGCGCCTGCGCGCCACCGATGTCGTCGCGCAGGTCGTCGCCGATCATGATGGCCTCGTCGGCGCGCACGCCGGCGGTGTCGAGTGCAGCCTGGAAGAAGGCGGCGGCGGGCTTGCCGGCGATTTCGGCCTGCACGCCGGTGCTGTATTCCAGCCCGGCGACGAAGGCGCCCATGTCGAGCGACAGGCCATCCTCTTCCTTGAAGTGGCGGTTACGCGCCATGGCGATGAAGGGCAGGCCGCGCATGATGAGGCGGAAGGCGGTGTTGAGCTGGGCGTAGTCGAAACAGTGGCCGGCGTCGCCGAGCACGACGGCGTCCGGTTCGGCGGCATCGGGCCCGACTTCGTCGCGCAGGTCCGGATGCACGATCCAGTGCGGATGCAGGCCCCGGCTGTGCGCGAGATTCATCGTGGCGCCCGGCGCCGTAAGCAGCTCCTGGTCGCGCACGTCCAGGCCCAGGGCCTGCATTTTCGCCACCAGCGTGCGCCGCGGCGTGCGCGTGGTATTGGTCAGGAACACGAGCTTGAGGTCGGCGGCGCGCAGCTGCGCAAGCGCCTCGATGGAACCGGGGACCCGCTGATCGCCGACGTGCAGCACGCCGGCAAGGTCGATCAGCAGGGCTTTGGGGGTTGGCAGAGACATGGCGTCTTCCTTCGTTCGATGCGGTGCGCAAAGCCCCGCAGGAGCGGTCTTCCGACCGCGACGGCGCCCGTGATCGAGCGCCGACTCCTCGACCTCCGCTGTGGTCGCGGTCGGAAGACCGCTCCTACAGGGTCACCAACTGGTGGCGTGCCGCGAAGCTCACCAGTTCGACCGGGTTCTTGATGTCGAGCTTTTCGAACAGGCGCGCGCGGTATGTGCTGATGGTATTCGCCGACAGCGACAGTTCCCGTGCGATATCACCGACCGTCTGACCGCTGGCGAGCAGCTTGAGCACCTGCATCTCGCGGTTCGAAAGGCTGTCGAGCGGGCTGGCGGGCGTGTCGGCGCGCACGCCGAAGGCGAGGCGTTCGGCCAGTTCCGGGGTGACGAACAGATGGCCGTCGGCAACGCGGGCGATGGCGTCGAACAGCTGGTCCGGCGAGCATCCCTTGTTCAGGTAGCCGGAGGCGCCGCTCTTCAGTGCGCGCACGCCGAACTGCGATTCCGGATAGGTCGACAGCATGAGCACCGCGACGCCCGGAAATTCGCTGCGCAACTGTTTGAGCACGTCGAAGCCGTCGCGGTCGTTGAGCGCGATGTCCAGCAGCACGACGTCGGCGCCGCTGGCGCGCAGCAAGCGCATGAGTTCGGGTCCGCCGGCCGCTTCGCCGACGACCTCGATGCCCGCGTGTTCGCCGAGTATCTGCGCGATGCCCCGGCGCAGCATGAGGTGGTCATCGACGATGATGACGCGCACGGCTTTCATCGCGTGGACTCCGGTACCCGCAGCTTCACCGTCGTGCCTTCGCCCGGTGCACTGTCTATCTGCAGTTCGCCGCCCAGCGCGCGCGCACGTTCGTACATGCCGAGCAGGCCGAAGGAGCTCGGTTGCGCCGGCACGCGCATGCCGCGTCCGTTGTCGCGGATGCTCAGTTCGATGGCGCTGGCGCGGCCGGTCACCTCGACCGTCACTTCGCTGGCCTCGGCGTGTCGGGCGACGTTGGTGAGTACTTCCTGCACGATGCGATAGACGGCTATCTCGGCACTTCGGCCCAGCCGGCGGTCGGTATCGGCATTGTTGATTACCAGCGTGCAGCGCAAGCCACGGCGCGACTGCATCTCCTGCAACTGCCATTCGATGGCCGCCCAAAGGCCGAGGTGATCGAGCACGCCCGGTCGCAGGTCGGTCAGTATCCGCCGAACCGCTCCCAGTGCCTGCTGGGTCACGCTCATCATGTCGTCGAGCTTGCCTTCCAGTGCAGGCTCGCCGGCCAGGCGCGGGCGCAGCCAGTTCAGGTCGAACTGCAGCGCGGTGAGCGAGGCGCCCAGTTCGTCGTGCACCTCGCGCGCGATGTGGGTGCGTTCGTCCTCGCGGACCTGCTGCAGGTGTGCGGACAGCCTCTGCAGTGCGCTGTGCGATTGCTGCAGTCGCGCATTGGCGTCCTGCAGGGCCGCGGTGCGCTCCGACACGCGACGTTCCAGTTCGATCTGGTTGGCCTTGAGCACGGCTTCGGCGTGCTTGCGTTCGGTGATGTCGGCAAAGGTGACGACGGCACCGACGATCTGGCCCGCGTCGCGGATCGGGTAGCTGGTGTATTCCGCTGCGAAGGCGCTGCCGTCGCGCCGCCAGAGCACCTCGGATTCGACGCGCACACCTTTGCCTTCCTGGAAGGCCCGGAAGATGGGGCATTCGTGCACGTCGTAATTGCGGCCGTCGGAATGCGCGTGGTGGATGAGGTAGTGCATGTTGCGACCGAGCACTTCGTCCGGCTCGAAGCCGATCAGATCGGCGCCTGCGCGGTTGATGAAAATGCAGCGTCCGCGCTGGTCTATGCCATAGATGCCTTCGCCGGCCGACTCCAGCAGCATTTCAAGCTGATGGCGCCATGCGGCGTGGTGCGACAGGTGATGAAGGTTGGCGAACACGTCGTTGCGTCGGCACGGGGGTAGCGAGCCGTTGCATCAAGCGTGCCACAGGCGCGGATTCGCGCACGTCCGCGCTCAGTGCGGCTGGGCGCGGGGTCCGGCGGGATGTCAGCCGCGCCTGCGCGCGGCCTCGCCCCGTTCTGGTGCATTCAGGCGGGCACGTCGCGCATGCGTAGTGCGCCGTCGGTCTGGTCGGCCTCGATCAGACCCTGTTCCTCGTAGCGCCTCAGCTTGCGCCAGAGCGATACGCGGTCGATGCCGAGCAGGCGGGCGGCAAGCGCCCGGTTGCCGCCGACACTGGCCAGCACGTCTAGAATGTGGCCGCGCTCCACCGCTTCCAGCGTCGGCACCTCGTTGCCGCTGCGGCCGGGGCTGTTGCCCTGCGAACCCAGACCGGGTGGCAGATCCTCCAGACCCAGCATGGTTGCGGTCGCGAGAGCCACACCGCGCTCGATGATGTTTTCCAGTTCGCGCACATTGCCCGGGTAGTCATAGGCGCACAGCTTCTGCATGGCCGGCGGTGCGATGGCCGTCACCGGCTTGCCCATGGCTTGGGCCGCACGACGCACGAACTGCTGCGCGAGCAGGGGAATGTCCTCGCGCCGGTCTCGCAGCGGCGGCAGTTGCAGGGTCACGACATTGAGCCGGAAATAGATGTCCTGCCGGAACTGGCCTGCTTCGACCGCGGCACGCGGCTCGCGGTTGGTCGCGGCAAGGAAGCGTACGTCGGCACGCACCGGTTCGGTGCCGCCGACGCGCAGGTATTCGCGTTCCTGCAGAAGCCGCAGGAGCTTGACCTGCATGGCGGCCGACATTTCGGTCACTTCGTCGAGGAAGAGCGTGCCGCACTGCGCCGCTTCGACCAGACCGCCGCGCGCCTGCTGCGCGCCGGTATAGGCGCCTTTCTCGTGGCCGAACAGTTCGTTGGCCAGCAGTTCCTCGTTCAACGCACCACAGTTGATGGCTACAAACGGCCCGCCGGCCCGCCGGCTGTGCGCATGTACGTGACGGGCCAGCAGTTCCTTGCCGGTGCCGGTCTCGCCGACGATGAGCACATTGCAGTCGGTGGGTGCCACGCCGCGCGCGATGTCGAGGATGGCGCGCATGCCTTCGTCGCGGGTGACGATGCGTTCGTCCGCCGCGTGCTCGACCAGCTGGCGCAGGCGCTGGTTCTCCGCGCGCAGCTGCGCCTTGTCGGCGGCTTCGCGCACGAGCTTGCGCACCTCGCCCAGACGGAAGGGTTTGGAGACGTAGTAGAAGGCGCCGGCACGCATGGCCTCGACCGCCGATTCGGTGGTGGCAAAGCCGGTCACCACGAGCACCTCCATGCCGGGCCAGGCTTCGCGCGCGCGGCGCAGCAGTTCCAGTCCGTCCATGCCGGGCATCTTCACGTCGGTCAGCAGCACCTCGTATTCGTGCTGACGCAGCAGCGCGAGCGCGGCCTCGCCATTGTCGGCGGTGGTGACCTCCAGTCCGTCGCGGCGCAGCGCAGTGGCCAGCCCTTCACGCGCCACCGCCTCGTCGTCGACCAGCAGTACCTGTGCAATGCTCATGGCTCTTCCCCCTCCGCCGGCAGCCACAGCGACACGCAGGTGCCGCCGCCCGGTCTGTTATGGATACCTGCCGTACCGCCATGCTCGGCGGCGATTTCGTGCACCACGAAAAGCCCCAGGCCGGAGCCCTTGCCGACCGGCTTTGTGGTGAAGAAGGGATCGAACACGCGCGGCAGGTTGCGCGGTTCGATCCCCGGTCCGTTGTCGCACACGGTGATGGCAGTGCCGCCGTCGCGCAGCTTGCCGGTGACGGTGATGAGTGGTGCGATGCCCGCTTCGCTGCAGGCTTCCAGCGCATTGCGGATCAGGTTGAGCAGCGCCTGCTGCATGCGCTGGCCGTCGGCCAGCACGTGCAGGTCGGGTGCGATATCCAGCGTCACGGCGTCGCCGGCGTCGGGACGCTCGGCACGCAGCAGCGAAATCGTTTCCGTCACCAACGGACGCAGCGGCTGGCGCAGCAGCGCGAAATGGCTGTCGCGCGCGAAGTCGAGCAGGGTGCGAACGATGCGTTGCGCTCGCTGCACCTGATCGTCGATCTGTTCCACGAAGCCGTTGATCTGCTTCGGGTCGCACACGTCGCGTTCTTCCATCAGCAACTGCGCGTTCAGCGAAATATTCGACAGGGGATTGTTCAACTCGTGGGCGACACCGGACAGCATGGTGCCGAGAGAGGCCAGCCGGGCGGTGCGCAGCACGGCGAGCTGGCGTTCTTCCAGTTCGCCGAGCGCGCGGTTGAAGGCGGTAACCAGGGCAGCGATCTCGTCGTCTCGATCGCGAGGCGTAAGACGCGCCTGATTGCCCGTGCCGACGCGGGCGAGATCGCTTTCCACCTCACGCAAGGGCGCCACGACCCGCCGCGTGACCAGCTGACCGATCACCAGAACCAGTGCCACGGCGGCAATCATGATGCCGTAGAGCTGCGATTCCTGACCGGCCAGCGCGCGACGCATCGCTTCCCGCGCCTGGTCTGACAGGCGCTCGCTGTCTTCGAAGGCCTGCTTGCCCACTTCGGCCATGCGCTCTTCCAGTGGCGATATCGGATCGGCAGGGCGGATGCGGCGCTGCAGCCGGTCGTCCAGCAGGTCGCGCCAGTCATGCAGCACCTGTTCGAGGTCTTCGAGCATGAAACCGGGTGCGGCGCGCAGCATCAGCTCGCGGTCGCGCTCGATCAGCGTCAGCGCCTCTTCTGCCTTGCCGACCGCCGCCTTCAGTTCGGAGGGCTTGCGAAACAGCAGGTAGTTCTTTTCCAGCCGCCGCGCTTCGCGCACGACGTCGTGCATGCGGGTGACGTGATGTTCGTCGTCGACACGGGAAAGCAGCAGCCTTACCTGATCGAGCGCAGCGAAGACCAGAAGCACGAACAGCGCGCCGAGCACGATGTAACCGAACAGGATCTTGCCGTGCAGCGAGCGGGGCAGAAGTTTCATGAATTGCATGCTGCAACGACGTGTTGCGAATTTCAACAAGGATCGGTACTTCGCAAAGTCCGGTTTTTCCAGCCTTTTTACGGCGGCTGCCGACGGGCGCACTGCAAGCTGCTGCAGCTTGCAACGCTCCTCGAAGCCCGATGCGAATGCTGGCATGTAAAGCATATTTAAATCAATGGTTTGCAATTATATTTTCGGGTGGCACAAGCCCTGCTAAGAAAAGCGTGCCAGCCCTGCAGCGACGATTTTGAAGGCTCCTCGGGTCGTCGCTGCGGCAGGGCTTGCAATGGGGAGGCCGGTCGACCTAGCGGACAGCACCGGTTCTTTTTGGCGGCTCGCGAGCAATCGCGAGCCGTTTTTGTTGGTGCGTGCTGCGCGGGCCGGACCCGGAATTCGGAGGTTTTCGAGGATTCGAGGATAATTCGCGACCTTTCACCCTCGCGGCCATTCACCGCTTCCTTCCCGGCACCTTCCGCATGGCTGACCCCGCCACCCCGTTGATCTCGACGCACGCCCTGGCCTGCACTCGGGGCAGCGCGCGCCTGTTTGCCGGGCTGGACATGGCGGCGAACGAAGGGGAGTTGCTGCACGTGGCCGGCGCCAACGGCAGTGGCAAGACCAGTCTGCTGCGCATCCTGTGCGGCCTGTCGGAAGCGGAATCGGGCGAACTGCGCTGGCAGGGGCGGCCCGCGCACAAGGTGAAGGACGACTGGCGCGCAGGTCTGCTCTATCTCGGTCACCGCAACGCAGTGAAGGACGACTTCACGCCGCTTGAGAACCTGCGTGCCAGTGCGGCCATCGCCGGCGAATCGCTCGACGAGGACACGGCCCTGCGTGCCCTGGTCGACATCGGTCTCGGCATGCGGCTGGACGTGCCGGCGCGCAGCCTGTCGCAGGGCCAGCGCCGGCGCGTCGCGCTTGCCCGGCTGCTGTGCGGCACGCGCGCCCGGCTGTGGTTGCTGGACGAGCCCTTCACCGCGCTCGACGTGCGTGCCGTGGCGCAGCTGGCTGGCGCGATGGCCGCACATATCCGTCGCGGCGGTGCGGTCATCTACACCACGCATCAGCCGGTGGACATCGACGTACCGCGGCGGACTCAGCTCGATCTGGACGGTTTTTCATGCTGAGCGTGTTCCTTGCCGTGCTGCGCCGCGATCTGCTGCTGGCCTGGCGCAGACGGTCCGACGTGCTGACCGCGCTCGGCTTCTTCCTGCTGGTGACCAGCCTTTTCCCGCTCGGTGTGGGTCCAGAACCCGACCAGCTCTCGCACATCGCGGCCGGCGTCATGTGGGTGGCTGCGCTGTTGGCCACCCTGCTGTCGGTGAGTCGTTTGTTCGAATCCGACGAGGCAGACGGAACCCTGGAGCAGATGTTGCTGTCCGTGGAGCCACTGGCGGTGATCGTGCTGGCCAAGGTGTGCGCCTACTGGTTGCTGACCGGCTTGCCGCTGGTGCTGATCGCGCCGCTGATCGCGCTGCAGTTCAGCCTCAGTCCGGACGAAACGCTCATCGTGTGCGCGACGCTGCTGATCGGTACGCCGACGCTGTCCCTGCTCGGTGCGGTCGGTGCGTCGCTCACGCTGGGCTTGCGCGGTGGTGGTGCGCTGATCGCCTTGCTGGTACTGCCGCTCTATGTACCGGTGCTCATTTTCGGCGCCGGTGCCGTCGACGCCTGGCGCGCCGGCCTGGACATCGGGTCGCATCTGGCCTTGCTGGCCGCCTGCCTGCTGGTGGCGCTGGCGGTGGCACCGATGGCCAGTGCGGCCGCGCTGCGCATCGCCCAGGATTGAGATGGATCGTAGGGTGCACATCCGGACTCGGTTAAACTTGCGCCGCTTCCGGTCGGCCCGCCAGGCGGGCCATGCGTTTTCCTGCGAGTTTGCCGAGTAATCAGACCCTGGGGCCACCCGCTTCGCTGATGTCAGAAACACCGTCCTCCGCCGCCCGCGCGCCTTCGTCCGGCTTCAATTTCTTTCACTACGCCAGCCCGCAGACCTTCTTTCCGCTCGCCGGCAAGCTGCTCTGGCCTTGCTGGGTGCTGGCGCTCGTGCTCGCGGTGGCCGGCCTGTACATCGGTTTCTTCGTGGCGCCGACCGACGCCACCCAGGGCGACAGCTATCGCATCATCTTCATTCACGTGCCGGCAGCCTGGATGTCCATGGTGGTCTATCTCGCCATGGCTTTCTGGTGCGTGGTCGGCCTGATCTTCAACACCCGGCTTTCCTTCATGATGTCGAGCGCACTGGCACCCACCGGCGCGATGTGGGCCTTCGTCGCGCTGTGGACCGGTGCGCTGTGGGGCAAGCCGACCTGGGGTACCTACTGGGCGTGGGATGCCCGGCTCACTTCGGAACTCATCCTGTTCTTCCTTTACTGCGGCTACATGGCCCTGCAGGCCGCCATCGACGACCCGCGCCGGGCCGATCGGGCCGGCGCACTGATTGCCATCGTCGGTGCGGTGAACGTGCCCATCATCTATTTTTCTGTGAAGTGGTGGAACACCCTGCATCAGGGCGCGTCTGTAAGCGTGACGTCGGCGCCCACCATGGCGACCACCATGCTGACCGGCATGCTGGTGATGGCGCTCGCGGCGTGGGCCTACACCATTGGCGCTGCACTGGTACGGGTGCGCGCCATCATGATCGAACGCGAGCGGAACACCGACTGGGTGCGCCAGCTCGCCGGCAACGGAGACAGCAAGGCATGAACTGGGAAAGCGCAAGCCAGTTCTGGGCGATGGGCGGCTACGGCTTCTTCGTCTGGGGCTCTTACGGCGTGACGGCGGCTGTGATCGCCGTCGAACTGACCGCACTCGCGCGTCGCGTGAAGCTTGCCCGTGCGCAGGCACGACGCGACGTCGCGCTCGAACGCATGGATGCCGAGCGCCGGGGACGGGCATGAAGCCGCGGCACAAGCGCGTGGCGCTGATCGGTGCCGGCATTGCGCTGCTGGTCGGCGCCGTGACGCTGGTGCTCAATGCGTTCAGCGACAATATGGTGTTCTTCTTCAGCCCTACCCAGGTGGTGGCCAGGGAAGCGCCGCAGGGCCGCACCTTCCGCATTGGCGGCATGGTGCAGGAAGGCAGCCTGCTGCGCGGCGAGGACGGCACATCGGTGCGTTTCGCCGTCACCGACACCGCCCACACCATCACCGTGACCTACAAGGGCGCGCTGCCGGACCTGTTCAAGGAAGGCAAGGGCGTGGTGGCTCAGGGCAAGCTGGGCGAAGACGGCGTGTTCGCCGCGAGCGAGGTGCTGGCCAAGCACGACGAGAACTACATGCCGCCTGAAGCAGCGCATGCGCTGGAACAGGCGAAGAAGGCGCAATCCACGGTCGTCCAGTAATCGGCGTATCGCACGCGCCGGCGGTGTTCGCCGGCGGCAGACGTTTCAGGGGCAGAAACCATCATGTTTCCCGAATTGGGCAATTTCTCGCTGGCCATCGCGCTGGCTCTGTCGGTGCTGCAGGGGTTGTTGCCGCTGATCGGCGCGCAGCGCGGTGACGCGCGCCTGATCGCCACGGCGCGGCCGCTCACCCAGGGTGCCTTCGTGTTCGTCGCGTTCGCACTGTATTGCCAGATACAGTCCTTCGTGCTGAACGACTTCTCGGTGCTCAACGTCGCCACCAACTCGAATTCCACGCTGCCGCTTGAATATCGGGTTGCCGCGGCCTGGGGCAGCCACGAAGGTTCGCTGCTGCTGTGGATGTTCATGCTGTCGCTGTGGTCGCTCGCCGTCACCGTTTTCTCGCGCCGCCTGCCGGACGACATGGTGGCGCGCGTACTGGCTGTGCTGGGCTGGGTGGCGGTCGGTTTCCTCGCCTTCATGCTGGCCAGTTCCAACCCCTTCGATCGCCGGCTGCCGGCGGCGGCCGACGGGCGGGACCTGAATCCGCTGCTGCAGGACCCGGGCATGATTTTCCATCCGCCCATGCTGTACATGGGCTATGTCGGTTTCTCGGTCGCCTTCGCCTTTGCCATCGCGGCGCTGATCGGAGGCCGTCTGGACGCCGCCTGGGCGCGCTGGTCGCGCCCCTGGACCACGGCCGCCTGGGTGTTCCTCACCCTGGGCATCGCCCTCGGCAGCTACTGGGCCTACTACGAGCTGGGCTGGGGCGGCTGGTGGTTCTGGGATCCGGTCGAAAACGCCTCTTTCATGCCCTGGCTGGTCGGCACCGCGCTCATCCACTCGCTCGCGGTGACCGAGAAGCGCGGCGCCTTCAAGAGCTGGACCGTGCTGCTCGCCATCGCGGCCTTTTCGCTTTCGCTGCTGGGCACCTTCCTCGTGCGCTCCGGCGTGCTCACCTCGGTGCATGCCTTCGCCACCGACCCGGAGCGCGGTGTGTTCATCCTGGCGCTGCTGGTGTTCGTGATCGGCGGTTCGCTGCTGCTGTTCGCGATCCGCGCACCGTCGGTCGGACTGGGCGGCGGTTTCGCGTTGCTGTCGCGCGAAACCTCTCTGCTCGCCAACAACGTGCTGCTGGCCGTGGCCACCTCGGCCGTGCTGCTCGGCACGCTGTATCCGCTCTTCCTCGACGCACTCGGCATGGGCAAGATTTCGGTCGGCGCGCCTTACTTCGATGCGGTGTTCGTACCGCTGATGACGCCGGTCATGTTCCTGATGGCCATCGGTCCTTTCGTCCGCTGGAAGAAGGATGACGCCCCGGGCCTGGCCACGCGCCTGCGCTGGGCCTTTGCCGTGAGCGTCGCCGCCACCGTGCTGGCCATGGCGATGGCCGGCAGCGTGCAGCCCATGCTCGGTCTTGGCGCCTTCGTGGTGGTATGGATCGCGGCAACCAGCGTGCAGCACTTCGTCGAGCGCGTGCGTGTGCGCAACGGCGAAGGCAGCTGGGTCGACCGGGCGCGGGCGCTGCCCGCCGGGTGGTGGGGCATGTGGCTTGCCCACCTGGGCATTGCCGTGACGGTGGTCGGCATCACCATGGTGAAGGCGTTCGAACAGAACGCGGACATGAAGATGGCGCCGGGCCAGACGGCAACGCTGGCGGGCTACACCTTCAAGTTCCATGGCGCATTCGAACATGATGGTCCGAATTACGACGCCGCCCGCGGCCGCATCGAAGTCACCCGCGATGGCCGGCAGGTGGCCATGATGGAGCCGGAGAAACGCATGTACCGCGTGTCGCAGATGCCGATGACCGAGGCCGCCATCGATTCCGGCTTCACGCGCGACGTCTATGTATCGATGGGCGAGCCGTTGCCGGACGGCGAGGCCTGGATCGTCCGCATTTTCTACAAGCCTTTCGTGAACTGGATCTGGTTCGGTGCGCTCATCATGGCGCTGGGCGGCGTGATCGCGGCTGCCGACCGGCGTTACCGCAAGCTGGCGCAGCGCGACGCCACGCAGGTGGGCCGGGATGCCGTTCGGCCGCCCGTGCAGGAGCAACACGCGTGAAGCGCTATCTTTGGCCGCTCGGCCTGTTCCTCGTGCTGGCCGGATTCCTGTTCGCCGGCCTCTACCTGAATCCGCGCGAAGTGCCCAGTCCGCTGATCGGAAGAAGCGTGCCGGCTTTTTCGGTGCCGCAACTCGCCGAGCCGGACAGGACCTTCTCGCCGGCCGACATGAAGGGCAGGGTATGGCTGGTGAATGTGTGGGCGTCGTGGTGTGTCTCGTGTCGCCAGGAACACCCGCTGCTGGTGGAACTGGCGAAAACCGGCGTCGTTCCGATGGTTGGCCTGCACTACAAGGACGAGCGTGAAGCCGGCCTGAAGTGGCTGGCCCAGCACGGCAATCCCTATCTGCTGTCGGCATACGACCGCGACGGGCGTGTGGCCATCGATTTCGGCGTCTATGGCACACCGGAAACCTTCATCGTCGACAAGACCGGCGTCATCCGCTACAAGCACACCGGACCGTTGACCCCGGAAAAACTGCGCGACGACATCCTGCCGCGCGTGAAGCAGCTTGAGGCGTCCTGACATGCGCGGTCCGATGGCAGTGCTGGTGGCCTTCGTGCTGCCGGTGTCCGCGCTGTACGCGGCACAGGAGCAGGCCAGTCCGCTGGCGGCCGATCCGGTGATCGAGTCACGCGTGCAGAAGCTGGGCGAGGAGTTGCGCTGTCTGGTCTGCCAGAACCAGAACATCGCCGATTCCCATGCCGATCTGGCGCTCGACCTGAAGCAGCAGTTGCGCGAACAGATCGCCGCCGGGCGCAGCGACGACGACATCAAGGCCTATATGGTGGAGCGTTACGGAGATTTCGTGCTCTACCGACCGCCCCTGAAGGCCACCACTGTTCTGCTCTGGGCAGGCCCCTTCGTGCTGCTGCTGGCTGTGGTCATCGTGCTGCTGCGCCGTCTGCGCACGCGCGCGGCTCGGGCCGACGCTGCCAACACACTGAGCGCCGATGAACACGAACGCGCACGCGCGCTGCTCGCCGGCGAGGAGACCAAGGTTTGACCACTTTCATGATGGGCACGGCAGCCATGCTGCTGATCGCGCTTGCCTTCGTCGTTATGCCGCTGCTGCGCGGCCGCGGCGACACGACACCGGACGCGCAGCGCGCACTGACGCTGGCCATTCACCGTGATGCGCTGGCTGAACTGGAGCGCGATCTGGCGGCCGGTCTTATCGACGGCGACCAGTACCGCATTTCCTGCGCCGAACTGGAGCGCCGCGTGCTCGACGAGGCGGGCGCGGCAAAACCGGCAGGACGGCCTGGCAGCGGTCGCTGGGTGGCGGTCGTGTCGGCGCTGGCGGTGCCGGTGATCGCGCTGCCGGTCTATCTGGCGCTGGGTCAGCCGCAGGCTGTCGATGCGCCGCGCAGATCGAGTGCCCAACCGCAGGGTGAAGTCACGCCCGAACAGATACAGGCCATGGTGGCGCGACTGGCCGAGCGCATGGAAGCCGAGCCGGACAATGCCGAGGGTTGGTCCATGCTGGCGCGATCGTACTTTGCGATGGGCCGTTTCGACGATGCGGCGAACGCCTACGGCCGTCTGGTGAAGATTGTCGATGGCGATGCCCAGGTGTGGACCGACTATGCCGACGCGCTGGCCATGAAACAGGGGCGTCAGCTGGCCGGTGAACCGGAGGCGATGCTGAAAAAGGCGCTGGAACTGGATCCGGACAATGTGAAGGCATTGGCGCTGGCTGGCAGTGCGGCGATGCAGCGCGGCGACGCGCCCGGGGCACGCGCCCATTGGGAAAAGCTGCTCAAGCTGCTGCCGGAAGATTCGCCGCTGGTCGAACCGATACGCCAGACCATGGCGGAAATGGCGGATACGCCAAAGAAATAGGACGAATGCGGCGGGAAGCGGAGCGCCCGCATCGGCCGAGCGGCCCCAGCGATGTGGAATGTAGCTTCGAAGCTGGGGCTGGAAATGAAAAAAGCCGGCGTGAAAGCCGGCTTTTTTCATGCACGAGGCAGAAGAATTACTTCTTCTCTTCGGCCGGAGCAGCCGGGGCAGCGGCATCGGCAGCCGGGGCGGCCGGAGCGGCGGCATCGGCAGCCGGGGCAGCAGCATCGGCGGCCGGGGCGGCGGCGTCAGCGGCCGGGGCAGCCGGGGCAGCGGGTTCGGCAGCAACCGGAGCGGCCGGAGCAGCCGGTTCCGCGGCCGGAGCCGGGGCTTCTTCCGGCTTCGAGCAAGCGGCCAGGGCAGCGGCGAGAATGGCGGCGAGGAGGAGGGACTTTTGCATTTTGATTTCCTTGGCTGTTGGCGACTACGTGAATTCGGTGCTTCACCGGATCGAGCGAGCATCCTCGATCAGCCCAAAATAGTAGCACGAGCGATGTCCATCAAGCTGCAAGGCTGGAAACAAGGTTTTACAGCCCGAGCGTTGTTGTGCTGATGCAACATGAGCAGGCGTCCCAGATTTCGTCGAAACGTCCGAGGTAGCCCGCGACAAGAGCGCTGTCTCCATCGACGAGTTTTCCTCGCCAGTGGTCGCGATGCGTCCGGATCACCGCGGCGTCCGAACCATTCAGCATGAACATTTCGCTCAGATGCCGCAGCGAGCGAGGCGTCTGTCGTATCCGGATGCGATGTGCTTGTGCGCTGCACAACGACCAGAGGCGCGGCATCTGCACCTGCAACGGGCCAGCGTCATGCAGGACGATACGCAGTGCTGCGCGCGGCGAGCGGGCAAGCGCCGTGGTCAGCAGGGCGACCGAGGCGCGGCTGTCCAGTCCCGTGGCGCGGAGGTCCGCATCGAACACGTCCAGGCCGGAGTCCATGCCGGCGATCAGCGACTGCACCGCGCTCAGGTAGCCGGCACGGTCGTCGAAGCGCTGCGTGCGCGCCGGCTCAGTCAATGCCGGCCCCCGCGTGCAGGAAACCGTCGCAATACCATTCGTACAGCAGATCGAGCGCTCCGGCATGGGCGGGTATCCGAGCCAGTCTGCGTGCGCTGGCCAGTTCGCGCAGCAACTCGGCGGCGCCCGGCGGCACATCGACCGGTTCTCCGTTGATCCAGAACTGCCGGCCACTGCGCAGCAACAGGGTACGTCCGTCAAGGCGTACGCCCTGCGTCGCCACCTGCCGCGCGAAGCGCTTTGCCGACAGCGCCTCTTCCGGCGGATCGAAGAACACATGAGGTTTGGGTTCGCTCAGATAGCCCCCGAGGAAGGATTCGACCTCCTTGCGCGACCATCGGATCGCTTCGAGCACGGCAGTCACCTTGTCCACCATGGCCACCGGCAACTGCGCGGGATCGGCCTGCAGAGCCAGATCCGGGTCCGCGTACATGCCGGGCACGCGGATCTCTTCGCGCAGATGGTCGAGAAAACCACTGGCCAGTTCCTGCATCGAAGGGGTGCGGAAGCCGATCGAGTAAGTGGTGCATTCGCCTTCGGCAATGCCGTTGTGTGCACACTTGGGCGGCAGGTAGAGCATGTCGCCCGGTTCCAGAACCCATTCCTGTTCCGGCACGAAATTCTTCAATATGCGCAGTGGCGCGTCCTCGACCAGCGTGAAGTCGGTCTGTTCGCTGATCTGCCAGCGGCGCCGGCCGGTGCCCTGCAGCAGGAACACGTCATAGGAGTCGAAATGCGGCCCGACGCCGCCGCCGTCGGTGGCATAGCTCACCATCACGTCATCCAGACGCGCATAGGGCACGAAGCTGAACCGGCGCATCAGCGCATCGGCCTCCGGCAACAGCATGTTCAGGCCCTGCACCAGCACGGTCCAGGGCTTGGTCCTCGGGCGGCGGACGAGCGAGGCGGGCAGGGGCCCTCGTTCCATCTCCCAGTGGCGGCCATCGTGAGCGATGAAGCGCGACTCCACATCTTCGTCGCGGGCCAGGTCGAGCAGGGCTTCGCGCGGCAGCAGGCCGTTGAAGCCGGGAATGGCGCCGCGGATGAGCAGCGGCTTCTTCTGCCAGTAGTCGCGCAGGAAGGTACGCGGGCTGAGCCCGCCGAGCAGTGTCTTGTCCATGAAGCCGATTATCCCGAAAACTCCGGTCGATCGGCGTCATGGGCATGGTGGGCGCGTGCGGGCAACGGGTAAAATCGCGCCCTTTCGCTTTTTGCAGGACACGTCATGCCGGTTGCCCGCATCGAATCGCTGGACCACGAAGGCCGTGGTGTCACCCATCACGAGGGCAAGGTCATTTTCGTCGATGGCGCCTTGCCGGGCGAGACGGTCGATTTTTCGCCCTACCGTAGGAAGTCGTCATACGAACTGGCGCAGATCAGCCGTATCGTGCGTCCGAGCCCACAGCGTGTGATGCCGCGCTGCCGCCACTTCGGTATCTGCGGTGGCTGCAGCATGCAGCATCTGGATGTCGCCGCGCAGGCCTCGGCCAAGCAGCGGGTACTCGAAGACGCCTTGTGGCACGTCGGCCGCGTGAAGCCGGAAACCGTGTTTGCGCCGCTGGTCGGGCCGGGCTGGGGCTATCGCTACCGGGCGCGCCTGTCGGTGCGCTACGTACCCCGCAAGGGTGGCGTGCTGGTCGGCTTCCGCGAGAAGAAATCCAGTTACGTCGCCGACATGGACTCGTGCGAGGTGCTGCCGCCGCACGTGTCGTCGCTGCTGCTGCCCTTGCGTGCGCTGATCGACGGCTTCTCGTTGCGTGACCGCCTGCCGCAGATCGAGATCGCCATCGGCGGCGAGCACGAAGCGCAGATGACGGTGCTGGTGTTCCGCATCCTGGCGAAGATGACTTCCGGCGACGAAGCCGCGCTGCGGGCCTTTGCCGACGCTCACCGGCTGTACATCTATGTGCAGCCCGGTGGGCCGGACACGATGGTCCCGTTCTGGCCGCTTCCGATGCCCGAGCTGGCCTACGCGCTGCCTGACTTCGGCGTGAAGCTGGCATTCGCGCCAACCGAATTCACCCAGGTAAACCACGGCATCAACCGCTCGCTGCTGCGCCGTGCGATGTCGCTGCTGGCTCCGCAGCCGGGTGAGCGCGTTGCCGACATGTTCTGCGGGCTGGGCAACTTCTCGCTGCCGATCGCTTCGCTCGGCGCCGAGGTGGTGGGGGTCGAGGGCGCCGACGCGCTGGTGAAGCGCGCCGGGCGCAATGCGGAAGCCAACGGACTGGCCGCACGCTCGAGCTTCGCGGTGGCCAATCTGTTCGAAATCACACCCGAGTCGTATGCCGCTCTGGGCCGCTTCGACAAGATGCTGATCGACCCGCCGCGCGAGGGAGCGATGGAACTGGTGAAGGCCTTGCCACATGCGGCCGACGACGCGGCGCCATCGCGCATCGTCTATGTGTCGTGCAACCCGGCCACGCTGGCGCGCGACCTCGAAGTGCTCATCGTGCAGAAGGGCTACCGGCTGCGCGGTGCCGGCATCGCCAACATGTTTCCGCAGACCTCGCACGTCGAATCGATCGTACTGATCGAACGCGCGTGACCGCGAGCGGCAGGGCGGGCGATATGCATGCGTGTCAGCCGGAGGGTTCTTCCTCTGCAGAAAGGCAAAGCCCCGGAAACTCGCGTCGCCGGGGCTTCGTTTCAGAGTGCCGGAGGATTCAGTCGCGCTCGCCGGTCAACGCCATCAGCAGGTTAAGCAGGCTCACGAACATGTTGTACAGGTTCAGATACACCGACAGCGAGGCCGACACGTAATTGGTTTCGCCGCCGCGCACGATGCGCTGGATGTCGTACAGCATCCAGGCCGCCGAAATCAGCACGATGGCGGCCGAAATCGCCAGGTGCAGGCCCGGCATCTGCAGGAAGATGTTGGCGACGATGGCCAGCAGGATGACGATCGTACCGACCATCAGGAAACTGCCCATGTTCGAGAAATCGCGCTTCGTGGTCGCGGCAATCGACGACAGCACGAGGAAGGTGACCGCCGTACCGCCGGCCGCCATCGCGATGATGGAGCCACCGTTCGAGAAGCCCAGCGCCACCTGCAGGATGCGGCTCAGCATCAGCCCCATGAAGAAGGTGAAGCCGAGCAGCAGGGCTACGCCCAGGCCGCTGTTCTTGTTCTTCTCGATGCCCCACATGAAGCCCCAGGCGATGCCCAGGAAGAGCACGAAGGAGATGAGCGGGCTGCCGGAGAAGAAGCTGAAGCCCATCTGCACGCCGACCAGCGCACCGAGCAGCGTCGGTACCATGGACACGGCCAGCATCATGTAGGTGTTGCGCAGCACACGGTTCTGGCCGGCGGACAGCGAGCCGGTGGTCTGCATGCTCTGGAATTGCGGTTGCATCAAGGTCTCCCGAGGGATGATGAGTGCTCAAGAGACTATCGTACGGGGTGCGAAGTTTCAACGCCGTCCATCGTGCTAGACTGCGCGCCTCATCCGTAACCCTTGTCCGGCGCCATTCCGCGCACGACAGGCGGCCCTTCAGGAAGCGTGGCAGAGCGGTTGAATGCACCGGTCTTGAAAACCGGCAACGTCGCAAGGCGTTCGTGAGTTCGAATCTCACCGCTTCCGCCAAATCTCCCAAGCACCGCATTACTCCTCGCTGCGTTGTGCCCGGCAAGCACTCAGGAAGAGTCTCGCACCCACCCGACGCGCCCATCGATCTCCCTGCTCCGTCCCCTCGTGGCCTGTCGCTGGCGAGAGGCGCAGCGTGAAATCTCGTCACAGGGTACCTTTGCGTGCCGTGTCTTCGCTCTGGCCGGGGGCTGGGCAAGAGGCCTCACCGCATCATCCAAAAGGCTGAGCGAGCGATGCTGCGCGCGATTCCGCAGAGTGCTCAGGGCATTATGCGGGCAACAAGGCTCGACAACTGAGCTCACGCGAATGGGCATCAGCCCGCCAGGAACACGGAGACACGGCATGAGCGCCATGGAGCGCATCTACCGCATCGACCAGCTGCTCGCCGGCCGCAAGGCCGTGCCGCGTGCCGAGCTGCAGGAAAAGCTCGGCGTGTCGTGGGCGACGCTGAAGCGCGACCTCGCCTACGTGAAAGACAGGCTGCAAGCGCCCATCGTGTTCGACCGCGATCTGGGCGGCTACCGCTTCGAGCGGGAAGGGCAGCGCATCGGCCCTCAGTACGAATTGCCCGGGCTGTGGTTCTCGGCGGAAGAGATCCACGCGCTGCTTACCATGCAGCACCTGCTCGCCAACCTCGACACCGGCGGCCTGCTCGGCCCGCACATCCAGCCTCTGCTCGCCCGCCTCTCCGGTCTGCTCGGCAGCGCCGACAACCCGGCCGAGGAGGTGAAGAAGCGCATCCGCATCGAAACCGTCGGCGCCCGCCGCTTCCACCTCAGTCACTTCCAGGCGGTGGGCTCGGCCCTGCTGCGCCGCAAGCGCATGCTCATCCGCTATCACGCCCGCGGCACTGATCAGCAGACCGAACGCGAAATCTCGCCGCAGCGGCTCATCTACTACCGCGACAACTGGTACTTCGGAGGGTTAAGTGCGTTCGCTGTTTGATTCTCACGATGCTAAGGAACTCATGCCTGCATCGGCCTGGGTTCGATTTCTGCGCAGTTATGGCCCGACGCCGAACAACCTGACGATGTTCGACGAATACGTGTCGGGCGCGCTGCGCCGCGCCAACGTCCAGCCGATCAGCCTGTCGACGCCGCTGCTCGATGACATGGTCACGCACATCGAGTCTAAGGTGCCTGGATCTTTGTTGATCGCCGGAACAGCTGGAGACGGCAAGACCTACCACTGCCGGGCTCTGTGGGCTCGAGTCGGCGGCGACCCGAAGGTCTGGGCGGGCAAGGAGAACGTCAAGGAACATCGCCTAGCCGATGGCCGCCTGGCGGTTTTCATCAAGGATCTTTCCGAATTCAACGGCCAGGAGAGCGACCTGCCACTGCAACGCCTCGAAAAGTCGGTGCTTGGCGGGGACGACTCTGAGATCGTGATCTTGGCTGCCAACCATGGCCAACTCCTCGATCGCCTTCGCGACTTGGGCCGGCGGCAGGACCGCGTCCATCCGCTTCGGAAGCCTTTGCAAGAGAGCTTCTTGCAAGCCGGTCCAGCGCCCGAACGCCTGGCCGTCTTCGACCTCAGTCGCTCCACTAGCCGCAAGACGCTCGATGAGGTCGCCAAGGCGGTTGCGGGGCATCCCGATTGGGACAACTGCTCGCGTTGCTCATTGAAGGCCGGCGACAAGGTTTGCCCGATCGATGAGAACCGTCGCCGCCTTCTCGGCGAAGCAGATGGAGGGCAGCTAGCAGGCCGACTCGGCGACCTAGTTGAGATCGCCCGCCTCAACGGGTTGCACCTGCCCGTGCGCGACCTTTTGGCGCTGTGCTCCAACATCGTCTTGGGCTTCGCGGATGCGAAGCTGGCAAAAGAGAACCTGATGACCTGCGCGGATGTGCCCGAGATCCAAGAGAGCGGGAATATCGGCAAGGCCAGCGTCTACGCCAACGCCTTCGGCGCGAACCTGCCCAAGCGCAGGGCCTCCGACCGCCCGGTCTTCAAAGCCATGGCGAGCTTCGGCGTGGGCGAGGAAACCACCAACGCGGCCGACGGGCTGCTGGTCTACGGCAAAGACGACTCGCGGCTGCAAGAGGATTTCGCTCGCCTAGTGGCTGCCGACCCGGTCTACGGCGCGACCGCGGATTTCCGCGCGGCCCAAGACGCCTACCTCGAGGGCCACGAAGGCGCGCGCCTGGAAGGCGGATCCACTAAGTTGGGGTAGATCAAGCAGTCGTGTCACCAGCCGCCATTTCGATCACGGCAATGGCAGCCGGGCGTTCACGTTCAAATTGTTCCGGTCTGGATGAGGCCGACTGACGTCTCGGATGGCGCGTGACATACGAGCGCTGTGACTCCTGCAGGGGCGACTCAACAGCCTGACCGGACGGCGAGCATCGGCCCTTCTCACGTATTCGTCATGTCAGCTTTGACGCTGCGCACGCGACGGCACCCGACCCAATCCAGTCTGTCGAGGAGTTGAGAAGCAGTCGCTGCCGACGGCGGCGACCGATGAAGATGCCCTGCGTTTCGGTGCCAGTCAGCGTCTTGCGGCCCGCGCGGACGAGCCTTTATCGGTGGGGATGCACCACAGATTCCACCCACCTGAAGTTTCACTTGGCACCCCCGCTGGCCTTCGACACGTAGAGCGCCAGCGCCGCAATCTCTGCTTCGGTGAGCTTGTCCTTGTACGAGGGCATCTGGCCCAGCCCGTTGCGCAGCGCCTTCGCCACGCGCGCAGCGTCGGGCTTCAACTCGTCCAGCACCGGGCCGACGGCGCCCTCGGCGCCCGCGGCCTGCAAGGTGTGGCAAACGGCGCACGACGGGACGACGCCTTGCAGGAACAGCTTCTTCCCTAGCGCGAGTTGCGCGCTGTCGTCGGCCGCCAGCGCGGGTAGAACGGGCAGCGCCAGGCCGGCGACGAGCACCGACGCGACCCTCATTGCATGCAACATGAAGCGCTGCTGGATGGTGCTGCGCATGATCAGGCCACCGTCACTTTCACGGCGTGGTCGGCCCAGCTGGTGTTGTTGTAGCCGCCCGCGTTTTCCATGCGTTGTTCGGGCTGCACGTTGCCTGCGGTGTCGGTGGCTCGGCTCGCCAGGGTGAACTGGCCCGCCGGCAGGCGCGCCGCAAAAACAAACTGCCGCCACGCAAAGCGGCCGAGGTCGGGCCCCACCATGCGCGCGAGCTGCCAGGTTTTTCCGCCGTCCAGAGAAACCTCGACCTTGGCCACCGCGTTCATGCCGCCAAACGCCACGCCATGGATCTGTGTGTCACCCGCTTTAAGCGGGGCGCCGTCCGTGCCGGGACCGTTGATCCACGACTTCACCGTCATTTCCTGCACCGATGGCTGCGACGGGTCGCCCTTCGCGCCGGGCGGTGAAATGCGGTAGCCGTGCGACATGATGCGTGCGTCGGTCTCCTGAGCGGTGAAGGCCAGGCGTTTGACGTACTTGATGTTGTTCACGCCCGTGTAACCCGGCACGATCAAGCGCAGTGGGCCGCCGTGGGCCAGCGAAATCGGCACACCGTTCATTTCCCAGGCCAGCAGGGCATCGGCGAGTGCGGCAGCAGGCACCGAGCGTTCCACGATCACGCTCTTGGGGTCCAGTCCATCGGGGAGTTTTTCGCCGCCTGTGCCGGTGAGGTAGGCCATGCCGGCCTCCACGCCGCCCAGGGCATCCACCACCCAGCGCACCGGCACACCGCTCCACACCACACAGCCTGCTGCGCCCACTTGCCAAGGCGTTCCACTGGGCTTGTTGGGGAAGTAGCCGCGTCCGTTGCCAGAGCATTGCAACACCATCGCCGTGGTCTCGATGCCCATGCGCTTGAGGTCGCCCAGCGTGAGTTTGCGCGGGTTCTTCACCCCCTCGATGTTGATCTCCCAGGCATCGCGGTTGCCCAGGATCGAGGCGTCGGGCGCGGGCAGATTGTTGCGGATGTAGAGCTGCTCGGACGGCGTGATTACGCTGGTGCCGAACACACTGCGCTTGGTCTCAATGGTGGTGCTGCTGTGCACGATCAGGCTGGCCGGGTCCTTCCAGCCCACGTACGCTGGCAGAGGCTTGGCAGCACCGGCCACGGCGACGGGCGCGGTCTCACCAGCAGCGGCTGCGGTGCGGCCAAAGCTGGCCAGACCAACGGCAGCCAAAGCAGCGCCGCTGCCGGCCAGCAGGTGGCGCCGGGGGAGCGAGGTGGGTTGTTGGTTCATTTCTGGGGTCTCCGGTGGTTGGGCGTCGTGCGCCGGTTGGGGTGAAAGGGGTGAGCGGTTGATTCGTTGACAGGGACGCGGTGCCTCAGCCTGGCCCGGACACGGGAGGTGCCTGCAGTGCCGTCTGCGCGACCGCCAGTGCCTTCTTTTTCTGGGCCACCAGCAACAAGGGCTTGCCCTCGCGCGAGCGGATCACCTTCCAGTGCACGTTGCTCCACCAGCCGCTGGCCTCGCGCAGGTCCACAGGCTGGTCAAAGGCATACACCGTCACCATGCCGCCCTTCTCGAAGAACGTGGTGAGGTGGTAAGCGAGGTGACCTTCGATATCGCATGGCCGCATGAGTTGGGGAAACCCGGGCACCACGTTGGCGTCCCGCATGCCCAGGTGCATGAGCAACTGGCGCTGCTCCATGAAACTGCCCCGCAAGCTGCGCTCGTGGTATTCGTGGTCGATCGCGTCGCGCACCATCGCTGGCGGTCGCACGGCGAGCACCCCGCCGCTGGTGCCACCGGCCAGCAAAAGCGCCGCCAGAAAACGCTGCAAGCCGCGTCGCGCCAGCAGCGGCTGCGGCTTTCGGTACAGGTGTGCCGGTGCGTCGCTGGCCTCGAAGGCGATCGGCAACTCGGCGCGCGCGCGCAAATCGAATTCGCTGTCGGGCAGGAAAGGCGCGTCGGTATCGGGGCTCATGTCTTGGTCCTGCGAAACGGGGTAACGTTGACATCGGCCTTGGGTGTCGCAGGTACCCCCATGGCCAGCTTCAAAGCGTCGCGCGCACGGGCTAGGCGCGACAACACCGTGCCGGGCGCGATCTCCAGCGCCTCGGCCATCTGGGCGGTGGGCATGTCGTCGAAATAGAACAGCACCAGCACCTCGCGGTGGATGGGCGCCAGGCGCGCGAGCGCCTTGACGACATCGAGTTTGTCGTCCAGCCCGGCGTCGGGGGCGGCCTGCTCGGGCTGCTCGTCGTCGTCCAGCGACTGCATGCTCGGCGCGGCCTGGCGGAAGGCGGCGCGCCGCATGATCTGGAACAGCCAGGCCCGCGCCAAGGCCGCATCGCGCAACTGCTCGCGGTGCTTCCAGGCGTTGGCAAAACAGTCCTGCACCACGTCTTCGGCGATGTCACGCGAGCCCGTCAGCGCCCAGGCGCTGCGCAGCAGGAAGCGGTAATGGTCCCGCACCCATTGGTTGTAGCGGGACTCGGCAGACTGGATCAGCATGGTGATCAAGAGCGGACAGCGCTGCGGTTCATTCCATCGCCATCGTCAGTGCTTACCCTCAGGCTGGGCATCACGGCCCGCGCGTGCCACCCAGCGATGGAAATTCGGCTGCCGAACCCGCGCTAGAGCGCTGCTGCAAGGCCGCCAGCCGCCGCGTCATGCTCTCGATCTCGATGGTCTGGCCGGCGATGATCTCCTCCGCCAGTTGCCGCGTGGCCGGGTCGCGGCCGTGCTGCAGCACCAGCCGCGCCATGTCGACGGCGCCGGCGTGGTGCGGAATCATCATCGCCAGGAAGTCGATGTCGGCCTGGCCCACGAAGCCCGGGCCGTGCATGTCTTGCATCATGCGGGCCATCGAAGCGTCCATCTCGCGCTCGAAGGCACTGACTCCATGTTGGGCGTGTCCGCCCCTCATGCCCTTCATGCCCTTCATGCAGTCTGCCCCTTGGCACCCACGCGCACGTAGACCAGGTTGATGCTCTTCTTGTTGCGCAGCGCTCCGGAAGGCAGGGTCAGGTTGCCCAGCGGAATCTGCGCGATGAAGACCGGCTTCAGCGGGTCGCTGACGTCGAAGGCGCTGCACACCGTCTGGCCGGCGTTGGGCGTGCCGGGCAGCTCGTCCTGTTCGTGGGCCACATACAGCAGCGTGTTCTCGGGGTTGGTCCACAACCCGTGCGACTCGCGGCCACGGCTGGAGAAGGTGCCCACCACCTTGCGCTGTCCGCCCGGAGCGCTGCGGTCGATGATGGCGATCGGGCTCGACGCCACGCCGCCGGGGCCACCATCGTCGATGCGCGCCAGGCTGGCATAGACCACGCTGCCGCGCGCATTGCGCACGAACTCAACGTGGTTGGGCCGAGCGCCCATGCCCAGCGGCACGCTGTCAATGAGGTCGAAACCGCCCCGCGTCGAGCGAGAAGACAGCGCATCGGCCAGCTTGTGCGAGAACCACACCTCGGCGCCGTCGGGCGTGGTCTTCATGAAGGGCGTGAAGCCGGGCTTGTCCTGCGCACTGATGTCCAGTGTCGTCACGCGCTGCGGCTGGCTGTGGCCATCGGCGCCCGGGTTGACACGGAACACGTCGACCTGCGACACCTTCTGGCTGGCCACGAAGGCCAGCGTGCCTTCGCGGTTGAACCATACCTGGGCCGGGCCGTTGATCGTCGGCAGGAACTGGCGGATGGCCGTCGAACCTGTGTTGTCGGTGCCCTTCAACTGACGCAGGGCGAGTTCGACGTTGACGATGGCGATGCGGTCTTCCCCGCGCAGCGTCACCCAAAGCTCCTTGCCATTGCGCGTGAAGGTGGGCTCGTGCGGTTCGCGGCCCAGCAGCAGGCCGCTGCTCAGGCGCTCGGGGTTGGTGGTGGGCCCAGACGCAGGGTTGGGTGTGTTGCCGATGACGCGGCGCTGCTCGGCGTCGATCAGATAAATGTTGCTGGAGCCGCGCCCGCTGGTGGCCAGCAGCCGGCCGTCGGGCGACGGCACCGCGCCGTGGGCGTCGATGCAGCCGTGGTACAGCGGCTTGTGGATCATCGCCGCGTG
>CAZKRN010000046.1:0-28353 GCA_964555165.1 uncultured Methyloversatilis sp.
CGTCGACGTGTGCCGACTCGGCGAGGAAGGTGTGCAGGGGGTCTTTGGCGTTCATGGAAGCTCCTGTACTTGCATAGTGGGCGCGGAGAACGCCGGCTTCCATGTCGAGAAGTCGCCCGTTTCCCTACGCCGGCATGATCCGGATCAGGTGTTGAGGGTGTGTCTCAGCCGGCTGCCATGCATCGGGTCGCCGGCACCCCTAACGTGTGCGGGCTGAAGGTACCCCGACCGCCGGGCAAGCGCAAGGCAGGCGGTTCGACCCGGCAGCTGTGACCGGGGCGCCGACCGGACGGCCAGGCCGTGTTCAAGCCCGCTGGCCCCGCTGCCGTAAAACGGATATCGCCCCGACGGGGCAGCGCCTGACGAGAAAAGACATGAAGCAGCCTTCCCTCTTCCGACCACCGCTGATCGCGCTGGCCGTCTGCTGCGCGAGCGGCACGCTTTCGGCGGCCGACTGGGCCACCATTGCGACCGATCGCGGCAAGAAGATCGAGATCGACCGCGACAGCGTGCTGCGGGCGGAGAGCGGCAAGAAGGTCGCCTGGGGACGACTGGTACTGAGCGACGCCGATGCCGAAAAGACGGGTTACGCGATCGTGCAGGCGCTGAACCGCTACGACTGTCAGAGCCTGAAGTTCGCCACCATCAAGCGTGTCTATCTGGATGCCAACCAGCGCATCCTGCGGGAAGAGCG
This sequence comes from uncultured Methyloversatilis sp., assembly GCA_964555165.1. Classification (GTDB taxonomy): domain Bacteria; phylum Pseudomonadota; class Gammaproteobacteria; order Burkholderiales; family Rhodocyclaceae; genus Methyloversatilis. The sequence continues at coordinate 695 of CAZKRN010000046.1, forward strand.
CGCTGGCTCGGACAGCGAAATCGCACTCTTGCCGGGCACGCTGGACGAAAAGCTGTTTCGCGAGGTGTGTCAGCCGCCGGGCGCCGAAGAACTGCGTCAGGTGGCCGAACAGGCCGATCGGGCTGCGCGTTCCGCGGCCAATGCGCCGGCCGATGCCGGGCGCATCCAGCGAACCGAAATGGTGAGCATCAAGCCCGATCTGCGGGAAGCCGCAGCAGCGGCACGAGACGAGTTGGGCAAGGCAAAGAAGGACGGCGGAAACAAACCCGCGCCTGCAGAGCCCAAGGATGGCAAGGCAGCCGCACACAAGCCCGACGCGGCGGCGCCCGAAGGCGCGAAACCGGCTGCCGCCCACGACGCCCGACCAGCGCCGCCGCAGGCTGCCAAGCCGGCGCCGCCGCCGGTTCGTCACGAAATCCCGCTGCCGCCGCCAGCGCCGAAAACCAGACCCGTACTCCATGCACACGCTGCGCCGCTTGCTCACACCGCACCGAAAAAGACGGTCGAAGCGGCCCCGCCGCCGGCGCACGCGCATGGCGACATACACTGGAGTTACGAAGGCGAAACCGGTCCGCAGAACTGGGGCAAACTCAAACCCGAATGGGCGCAATGCGCCAGCGGCCGCACGCAGTCGCCGATCGACATCCGCGACGGCATCAAGGTCGATCTGCCGTCGATTCAGTTCGACTACCGGACCACCTATTTCACCGTCGTCGACAACGGTCACACAGTCCAGGTGAACGTCGGCGAGGGCAGCACGATCACACTGGTCGGCAAGCGCTACGAACTGGTCCAGTTCCATTTCCACAAGCCGGCCGAAGAACGTGTCAATGGCAAGACCTATGACATGGTTGCCCATCTCGTGCACAAGGACCTCGACGGCAATCTGGCGGTGGTGGCGGTATTGCTCGACCGCGGTACCGAACACCCTCTGTTCAACACGCTGTGGGCCTACCTGCCGCTGCAGAAGAACGTCGAGTCGCGCCCTGACGTGAGCATCGATCTGGCGAAGCTGTTGCCGGAGAAGCGCGACTACTACACCTTCATGGGTTCGCTGACGACACCACCGTGTTCGGAAGGCGTGACCTGGCTGGTCATGAAGGAGCCGCTGCAACTGTCGCCGGAACAGATCGGCGTCTTCGGTCACCTTTACCGCAACAACGCCCGCCCGGTTCAGGCCGTCAACAGCCGCCTGATCAAGCAGTCGCGGTGAACCCGGGCAGGCGCAGGAAAGGCCATCCAGCCGGATGGCCTTTTTCGTTGGCGCGACCCGAAGGTCGCACCACCGGCACACCGGACACTCAGTAGCGGTAGTGATCCGGCTTGTACGGGCCTTCCTTGTGCACGCCGATGTAACGGGCCTGCGCGTCGGTCAGCTCGGTGAGCTGTGCGTTCAGCTTCTTCAGCTGAAGGCGCGCCACCTTCTCGTCCAGATGCTTGGGCAGCGTGTAGACGCCGACCGGGTAGTTCGCGGTTTCGGTGAACAGCTCGATCTGCGCGATGGTCTGGTTGGCGAAGCTCGACGACATCACATAGGACGGGTGACCGGTGCCGCAGCCCAGGTTCACCAGGCGACCCTTGGCCAGCAGGATGATGCGGCGGCCCGACGGAAAGATGACGTGGTCGACCTGCGGCTTGATCTCTTCCCACTGGTACTTCTCCAGCGAAGCGACGTCGATCTCGTTGTCGAAGTGGCCGATGTTGCAGACGATGGCCTGGTCTTTCATCTTCACCATGTGATCGTGCGTGATCACGTGGTAGTTGCCGGTGGCGGTGACGAAGATGTCGGCGTGTTCGCAGGCGTAGTCCATGGTGACCACGCGGTAGCCTTCCATCGCCGCCTGCAGTGCGCAGATCGGATCGACTTCGGTCACCCACACCTGGGCCGACAGCGCGCGCAATGCCTGCGCCGAACCCTTGCCCACGTCGCCGTAGCCGGCGACGACGGCGACCTTGCCGGCGATCATCACGTCGGTGGCACGCTTGATGCCATCGACCAGCGATTCGCGGCAACCGTAGAGATTGTCGAACTTCGACTTGGTGACCGAATCATTGACGTTGATGCCCGGGAAGGCGAGGCGGCCCTCCTTGTGCATCTGGTACAGGCGATGCACGCCGGTTGTCGTTTCCTCTGTCACGCCCTTGATGTGCTTGATGCGCTTCGAGTACCAGCTCGGATCGCGTGCCAGCGTGGTCTTGATCGCGTTGAACAGGCACACCTCTTCCTCGCTCGCCGGGTGGTGCAGCGCGGTCGGGTCGGTTTCGGCCTTGGTGCCCAGGTGCAGCAGCAGCGTCGCGTCGCCGCCGTCGTCCAGGATCATGTTGCTGTAGCCGCCGTCCGGCCATTCGAAGATGCGGTGGGTGTAGTCCCAGTACTCTTCCAGCGACTCGCCCTTGACCGCGAACACCGGCGTGCCGGCGGCAGCGATCGCGGCGGCGGCGTGGTCCTGGGTCGAGAAGATGTTGCACGAGGCCCAACGGACTTCGGCGCCGAGCGCTTCCAGGGTCTGGATCAGCACGGCGGTCTGTATGGTCATGTGCAGACTGCCGGTGATGCGGGCGCCGCGCAGCGGCTGCTGCGTCGCGAATTCCTCGCGGATCGCCATCAGACCCGGCATTTCGGTTTCGGCGATGGCGATTTCCTTGCGTCCCCAGTCGGCCAGCGACAGGTCGGCAATGACGTAATCCTTCAGATCGGTAGGTGCATTCATGACGGGCTCCTTTTCAAACGGCAGATGGAATCTCACCTGCCTTCCGCGACACGGCAACAGGCCATGCGCAGGTCCAGGTGAGCGCCGTTACAGAAGTGCCCGCGACCATGAAGGTCTGGCGGGTTCCGAGCCTGGGGGCCTCGCGGCACCTCGCAGCGCTCCTCGGAATTTGCGGATTATAGCGTCGCTGGCCGCGATTCCCGGTTGTTTCACCCGGTTTCACGATGCAGCGCCCGCTACAGAGTGAGGGAACGGATAATCCGTTCCCGCACTCCGCACGATTTACGGCATCCGACCATGGAACTGAACCCGACCCCGGCTTCGCCTGCGCGACAGAACCGACTGGCCGACCTCGCACACAACCTGATCGCCGGCCTCAACGCACTGGCCTTGCGCAAGGCGGCACCGATGCTGCGGGTGGGCGTGGCGGGCTGGATCCTGCTTGAATTGCTGTCTCTGGCCATCGATTTCGCCTTCGACTTTGCAGCCATTGGCCCCGAGGGCCGATTCGTGAGCGATGCGCTGGGCGGCAAGCTGTTCCACCTGCCCTGGCTCATGCTTGCCGTATGGTTCGCCGCCTGCCTGGCCGGGCGGCGCGAAGACTGGTTGCGTGGTGTGGTCGGTCTGGCTGCGCTGTGGATCTGGCTGTCGCTGTTGTGGAATGTGTTCGCCCTGCTGCCGGCCGAACTGTGGGACGGCCTGGGCAATGCGGACGACTTCGTCTGGTGGGCACCCGCGGGCTGGGGTCTGCTGGCGTCGGTCGTCCTGCTGGGCGACGCGTTCGACGCGGCCATGCCGAAGCGACTCGGCATGCTGCTCATCGTCGCGCTGTGCTATCTGGCACCGACCATCATGCTCGGTTCGCAGATGCCACTTTGGGCGGAAGCCCCGATCGAGGACGACGGACGCGAAGCGGCGCGCTGGCAGGCTGCGCGCAGCGAAGCCGCGATCTATCGCCAGCCGCTGCTGCTGACCGAGGCCATCGCGCGCGTCGAACCGGGCGAGGCGGGGCGAGCCGAGCTTTTCCTGCTTGCAGTCGCCGGGCACGGTGCGCAGGACGTGTTCCTGCGCGAAGCGGACAAGGTCGAGCGCCTGTTTTCGGAACGCTTCGGCACCGCCGGCCACAGCATCGTACTGGTCAACAATCCGGCCACCGTGCTGGACCGGCCGCTGGCCACCGTCAGTGCCATCGAAGCCAGCATGCGCGCGCTGGGCGAACGCATGGACGACGAGGACGTGCTGTTCGTGTTCCTGACCTCGCACGGCGCCGAGGACCACCGCTTCGACCTCAGCATGTGGCCATGGGAACTGGAACAGCTGACGCCGCAGCGCCTTGGCGCCCTGCTCGACGCCGCCGGCATCCGCCACCGCGTCATCCTGGTGTCGGCCTGCTACTCGGGCGGCTTCGTCGCGCCGCTGGCCGGGCCGGACACGCTGGTGATGGCGGCGGCACGCGCCGACCGCAGTTCGCACGGCTGCTCGCACGAAGCCGACTGGACCTTCTTCGGCCGCGCCTTCTTCGACGAGGCATTGCGCGAAACCTCGTCCTTCACCGAAGCGTTCGCCCGAGCCCGAGCCGCCGTCGGCACGCGCGAAGCGGCCGAAGGGCTCGAAGCGTCGGAACCGCAGATGGCCATCGGCGAAGCGATCAAGGCGCGTCTGGACGGCATGGCTGCCGGTTGGCCGCACACCTTGCAGGCACGACGGCTCGATGCGCTGCCGGCAGGTCAAACCACGTCGGGCGAGTGCGCGCAGACACGTTGCTGAGTCCGCCGCCGCCCGGCCTCATTGCCCCCGGTTGAACCACCACCACAGGCCGGTCGCGGCCAGTGCCGTCACGACCGCAAAGGCGACGTTGCGCTGCAACCGGTAGCGCGCCAGCTTCACCAGCGGTGTGTGGTAGGTGATGTACAGGAAGCCACCGCCGAACAGCGCCAGCACCGCCAGCAGCGACCAGCGGTTGCCGGTGCGCGCCGCCAGTCGCAGCAGCGTGCCGCACACCAGGATGAGCACGAACAATGCGATCAGCGACAACGGAGTGATGCCGGTACAGGCCACGCCGCCGCATTCCGGACAGATGGCCGGGGCTCTGGCACGCGCGGCAAGTTTCACCAGCCGCGGAATCGTGCGCTGCCCGCAGTGCGGGCAGCGATGCAAGGTCGGCCCGCTCACTTGCCTGCGAGAAAGGCGGCGCGCTGCACCGGATCTGGAATGTCTCGCGCGACTTCCTGCAACAGCGCTTCTTCGGTCGCGACACGCTTCAGTGCCCGCCCGACGAGGATGCGCGCCATCGGTCCAATGCGCCGCGCCAGACGGTGCTCGACGTCGGCGATCAAAGCTTCGTCGAGCGGACGCGAACCGAAAGCCGCCGTGCGCGTGTTCGTGGTCGCCGGCGGCTGGCTGCGCCGCGACGCACTGCTTGCGTCTTGCGGCCCGCTGCGGGCGATGGAGGACATGCTTCCGGTACCCGCGAGATGGCGCCGCGCCTCGATCAGGAAACCCGCGCGCTGCGACTCGCCCGGAATGTGGGCCGCCAGTTGTTCTATCAATTGCGCCGGTCCGGCTGCCTGCGGCGCAATGCGGGTGACCAGCACGCGCGCCATCGGTCCGATGTGGCGCGCCAGCAGCCCTTCGAGCACCGGCGTCAGCGCGTCGGGTGCCAGCACCGGCTGGGCGATCTCGCTGCGCCGCGTAATGCCGCTCATCGCATCGAGTTCGAACACCTCCTGGCTGCGTGAGGCGATGTCGACCCGCTGGCCGGTTGCGTGCAGACCATCGGGTGCCCCGCTGCCCAGAGCCGAAACGGTCTCGAAATAGGCGCGCGACACCAGCACCTGTCCGGGCCGCGCAAGTTGGGCCAGCGTGCGCGCCGCCTCCAGCCCGTCGCCATGCACGTCCAGCGCACCGTTGCCGGCACGGGTAACACGCACCGGTCCGAGGTTGATGCCCTGGCGCAGACCTTCACCGTCCTCGCCCAACGCGAGCTTGCGCAGACGCTGCGCCACGACGCAGGCGTCCTCCGGTTCGCCGAGCAGGCACAGCGCGGCGCCGTCGGCGGTGTCGTGGATGAGCCGGCTGTCGGCATCGACCGAGCGCGCGGCGCGCGCCAGCGCGTCATCCAGTTCGGACTTGACCGCCAGACGTCGCGCGGTATCCAGGTCCAGGCTGCGGTCGATCTGCGCGTACAGCACGCTGCACACAATGGTGCGCCGCTCTTCCGACGCACCGCTGGCACGGACAGTCGGCGCCTGCACCGGCGCACCGCCGGCGAGCGGGCCACGGGCGCTCGCCGGCGCCGGCATGAACACGCGCCGGAAATCGGCCACTGTGCGCGGCCGCCGCGCTTCGTGCGGCTCCAGACCCCAGTCGATGGCACGCAACAAGGGCGCACCGAAGGTGGCGGCATCGCCCGCGCGCGCGGCCGGAACCAGCGGATCGGCGTGCACGCGCGCCGCCGACTCGACCGGTCGCTGGCCGGTCACCAGCCAGTACATGACGGCGGCCAGCGAATAGATGTCGGTCCAAGGCCCCTGGTTGCCGTGCGAGTGGTACTGCTCGAAGGGCGCGAAGCCGGGCGTGACAATGGCTGTCAGCGTGTGTTCGGTGTCGTGATAGCGGCGCGCAGCCCCGAAATCGAGCAGCACCGGCGTGCCGTCGTCGCGGATGCAGATATTGGCCGGTTTGATGTCGCGATGCAGGAAGCCGCCGTCGTGGATGACCTGCAGACCTTCGAGCAGAGGCTTCACGATGGCCAGCAGCGTAGCCCGGTCCATCCCGCTGCCGCGTTCGCGCACCCACTGGTTCAGCGTGCGGCCCTGAACATAGTCCATCACCATGTAGGCGGTGCCGTTCGCTTCGAAATAGCGGTTCACGCGAACGATGTTCGGATGCCTGAACGTCGCCAGCACGCGCGATTCGTCAAGGAAGCGGCGCAGGCCCTGATCGAACATCTCTACCGCCGGTCCGCCGCGCGGCAGTACGCGCTGGCCGTCGCCGCGCACCGCCAGATCGGTGGGCAGGAACTCCTTGATTGCCACCTTGCAGTCGAGCAGCGTGTCGTGCGCCAGATAGGTGAGGCCGAAGCCACCGCCACCGAGCAGGGATTCGACCCGATACTCGTTCATCGCCCAGCCGCTCGGCAGCGCGCCGGCCGACGTGGTGGCGGTCGGCAGGAAACCGCTGCCCGCCATCACGTCGGAGACGACGCTGTCTTCGGTGAACGCGTCCCCGTCGTCGGCCTCTGTCGGTCCTTCCGTCATTTCACTCGCCTGCGGCGCCTGCCGAACAGACCGGCCGTGCAAGGCCGGCCCAGTGCGGACGAAGTGAGTGTGCGGGCCATTCCTCTCAGCCGTCTATCATGCGCATCGCCGTTTCCAGGCTGCGCCGCATGCGGTTGAACGATGCACCGAGCACCGACACCTCGTCGCGCCCGCCGTCGCCGAATTCGGGCACCGAAAAGTCACCGGTGCTGATGCGGTCGGCCGCCACCGACATGCGCGCCACCGGACGGATGATCAACCACTCCAGCATCAGGTTCAGCGCAGCCATCACGAACACGAATACGCCCACCAGAGAGGCCATGAAGGTGGTGAAGGCATGGTCGGCATTGCTCACCGGCACCGTCATCGGCACCGACACCACCTGGGCACCGATGATTTCGTCCATCTTCCAGCCGAAACCGTTGGCTTCGCCGTACACCTTCACCATGGTTGCAGGCGCCACCGACGGCGTGGTGTGGCAGGCCAGGCAGGCCGGATTGGTGATGCGGATCGGACGCGCGATATACATGTGACGACCGGTCGGCGTGTCACGCTCTCCGGTCAGTTCCTTGATGTCGCTGGCGTTGCGGAAGCTGGTCACCAGATCGGCCTCCCAGTCCGCCGCGCGGTCGCGCGGATTGGTCGGATTCAGCGTCGCTTCCTTGTAGGCGTACTCGGGGTGGTTCTTGCGCAGTTCGTTCAGCGTTTCGGTCGCCGCGTAGGCGGGCACCGTCTGAGGCAGGAAACGCTCGGCCAGCATGGGATCGAGGTGGGGCTTGATCTGGCTCACCGTGTAGGCACGGATGGCCAGCGCCGTTTCCATCATGAGCCGCGCGTTGCGCTCGACTTCGGCGCGCGCATTGTCATGCAGCAGTCTGTGCGACAACGCCGCGCAGGCGGCAAGGCCGATGGCGAACACGCCGATCAGCACGAGATTGAATTTGAGTCTGAGTCCCATGGAAGGCCCCGGTGGGTTGAGCGGCCGCCTCTTGCCGGGCGCACGCGTTGCGGTGCCGATTGTAAGTCATTGACGCGATTGCAAGGAATTGTGACAACTCGGGGAAGCCCCCGGGATCAGGCCGTCGGGCGTCCGGTCCACCACCAGACGATGGCGGCGATCGATGCCGCCCACAGCAGCAGGATGAAAATTCCGGCCGTCCAGTTCGCAGGCAGCTTGCCGGCGCGAGCGCGGGCCGCCTCCATCACGTCCGGCGGAATCATGCGCAGCACGAACCAGATGCCCAGCGGCAGCAGAATGACCTCGTCCAGCAGACCAAGCACCGGAATGAAGTCCGGGATGAGGTCTATCGGGCTGGCCGCGTAGGCCAGCAGGAACAGCAGCAGAATCTTCGCGCGACGCGGCGTGCGCGTGTCCTGCGCGGCGACGGCGAGCGCCATCACCTCGAGTTTCATCGCCTGGATGCGCGCCTTCAAACCTGATCCTGCCATGATCGCCAACCGGAAGTTGTTGTGGTTTGCTGTGATGGAACCACAAAACGCGGCGGGCGTCAGCCGTGGCAATGGCGATCGGATCACAACGGCTCAGGTGCGCGAGCTGCGGACCGCTCCGGTACGCCACGCAAGGACACCCAGGCCTGCCAGCAGCATGATCGCGGATGAAGGTTCGGGCACCGGCGCCGCCATCAGGGAAAGCGACCCTTTGGACAGTTCGAGCCGGTAGCCCGCCTGTACAAGCTCACCCGACAACGCAAGCCGCCCGCCGTCCGCGAAGACGATGTCGCCGGCCCGGGCCAGTTCAACGCGTTTCGGGTGAAGAGCGAAATCGAATCCGCTCAACGCGAGCTCGACCGACTCCGTAATCGTCAGCCGGCCGGCAGAGAGCAGGGGAGCGCTGCTCAAGCCTCGCGCGAGGTCGAAGTTCAGCGCGCCACCCAGTTCGATATCGCCGGACACCGCGAAGGCGTCGCCGGTCAGCCGCAGGCTGCCGCCATCGCTCACCGAAAGGTCGCCGCCGAGAAAGCCGGATGCGACCAGCCGGGCGCCCGCAAGCACTTCGAAACTGCCCTCGAGCGCGCCCGCAAACACCAGCTCGCCGCCCGCCACGATGGTGTGTCCGGCGTAGTCGTAGTCGCCCAGCAGGGTCAGCCGGCCATCGCCCGCCTTGGTCAGACCGCCGGGTCCGTCGATGCGGCCGCTCAGCGTGATGTCAAAGCCATTGCTGTCTATCGTGCCGCCGTCAGCGCCGAGGGCGATGTGCCGGCGCAGTTCGAGATCGGCGAGCGCCTGCAGCGTGCCACCGGAGACCAGCAGGCCGGCACTTGCGGCGCCGAGCCGGGCATCGTCGTCGATGCGCAGCGTGTTGCCGATCGCGGTTCCGCCACTGTGCTCATACCTGCCCGCCAGTGTCAGCGCGCCGCTGCCATAGCTGTAGAGCACGCCAGCGCCACGGATCACGCCCTCGTGCCTGTCGTCATCGTCGATGAAGAAAGCCACGCCCGCATCCTGGCCCACCTCGATGTCGCGACCCAATGTGCGGCTGCGCCCGGCCAGCACGCCCTCCAGAATCTGGACATGAGCCTGCGTATTGGCGCCGCGCAACCACAGCAGGCCGGTGCCCGACTTCACGAAGCGGCCGCCGCCCGACAGTTCGCCCGACCAGGCGGAAGCGCTGCCGTATGCCGTCATGCGCAACACGCCTTCATTCTCGACATGCTCGCTGACCAGACCGGGATGGACCGACAGTTCGCCGGCCAGGATGCGCGTGCGGCCGGTCCATGCCGCATCGCCGACATGCAGGATGCCCGCGCCGTCCTTCTCGAAGCCGCCACTGCCTTCGATCCGGCCATTGAACTGCTCGCTTCCCGAGTGACGCACCCGCAGCGTGTTGGCGCCCAGCCTGACCGTGGCGCCACCCTCGTGGTTCGACAGACCAGCCAGCGCGCGTGCGCCATCGGCAGCTCCGAGGTCGAATACCGTGTCGCGCGCCAGCATGATGCGGCTGTCGGTTCCGCTGCTGCCCTGGTCGAGAAAGCTCACGGTGCCGGCCCGAACATCCACCGCGCCCGCGAAGTCGCCCGCCCGGGTCAGCACCAGAGTTTCGCCGCCGGTCTTGGTCAGCACACCGCTGCCGGACAGGCCCCGGTCAAGCACGAAGCGGTACTCGCCCTGATCGAGCGCGCTGTTGCCCGTGCTGATCAGCCCGCGATCCAGTTCGAAGTCGGCGGACAAGCGCAGCCAGCCCCCGTCCAGTCGCAAAGCCTTGCCCGTGGCACCCAGACTGGCATCGCTGCCGGCGACCAGGACGCCGCGCACCAAGGTTCCACCGCTCTGCGTATTGTGTCCGCCCAGTTCGATGCGCGCACCGGCGTCCACTTCCAGCGTACCCGCGCCGGACAGACGACCGGCAAAGCGGTCGCCGGTCTGCGCCACGGCACCGATGCGCAGTGCGCCGCTGCCCAGCACCACGTCGCCGGCGCCCGAAAGGACCGACACCTCGGTCGCGTCCGCCCTCGCGGCAAGATCGAACGTGGCACCGCTGTCCACCAGAACCCGCAGACGCTCGCCCGGCGTGGCATCTGCCGCCAGCGTCAGCCGGCCTTCGGCTACATGCAGTTCGCCAGTCAGTGCTTGGGCACGGCTCAGCAGCAGATCGCCCTGGCCCGCCTTGACCATGGTGCCACTGCCCGACACCACATGATCGAAGCGGTCGGCAGACGCCTGTTCGAAGCGCAATGTTCCGTACGACGCAAGGGACACGTCGGTGCGCAGGCTCGCGGCCGACGCCGCGAGAACGCCCCACGAAACGACCGGCGCCGCATGCCAGACATTTTCGGCATGCGTCAGGCGCAGGGTACCGTCACCTTGCTTGTACAGCGTCTCGTAGGCGGTGATCCTGCCGTGGATGCCGAACTCGTGCCCTTGCGTATCGATCCACGCCGGTCCGGCCGGAAGAGGTTGGGGCGACGCGGCCGCAACCGTCGCCGCTAGATGTGCTCGCCGTTCGGTCACAAGGAGAATCGCGTAAGAGTCTGAAGGCGAGCCGGGCGCATCGGTGCTGTAGCCGATCACGAAATCGCGGAAGGTGTCGAAACTCGCCCCTACCGTGAGGTATTCCCAACCCAGATGGACGGTATTGCCCGTTTGGCCAAAGTCGGCATCGCTGAATACCGTTCGCGACTTGCTCGGGTGGGCAAGGCCCCAATTGAAGACCGGGCTGGTGGTATAGACCAATTCACTAGGGATGGTGCCTCCATGGAAAGTGACGATCACTCTCGGGAACAAATCGATGAGATGACTCTCGTCGTTCAGCCTTTTCCAGCCCTCCTCCACCGCAAGCAGGGACGCCGCATCGACCGGACCGTCGTACAGCCCGCCCGCCGCAGGCAGGGGTGCAACCAGGGCCAGCGTCAGCAGTAGGGGCGTAAATCTTGTCGAATTCATGTCGGAGCGCTACCCGGATTGAATCGTCGGCAGCCTATCGCGGACACGCTACCGTGAGGTGACCATTCGATGACGATGAACTACCCATCCTTGTCCGTCCAGCCGCCACCGCATGGCGGACGCCGGCAGCCGGATCGGCCGTCAAAGCAGCACGATGTCGAACTGTTCCTGCGAATAGCTGGCTTCCGCGTGCAGCGAGATCGGTTTGCCTATGAAATCGGACAGCATGGCCAGGGATTGCGATTCCTCTTCCAGAAAGAGGTCGATCACCTTGGGGTGGGCCAGTATCCGGAATTCGCGGGCGCTGAACTGGCGGGCTTCGCGCAGCAGTTCGCGCAGGATGTCGAAGCTCATCGTCTGGGCGGTTTTCACTTCGCCGCGGCCGCCGCAGGTGGGGCAGGTTTCGCACAGCACGTGGGCCAGCGATTCACGCGTGCGTTTGCGCGTCATTTCGACCAGGCCGAGCGAGGTGAAGCCGCTGACCGAAATCTTGGTGTGGTCGCGGGCCAGCGCCTTGTGCAGTTCGGCCAGTACCTGGGCGCGGTGCTCCTCGCTTTCCATGTCGATGAAGTCGATCAGGATGATGCCGCCGAGATTGCGCAGCCTGAGGTGGCGGGCGATCTGGTGCGCCGCCTCCAGATTCGTCTTGAATATCGTTTCGTCGAAATTGCGCGAGCCGACGAAGCCGCCGGTGTTGACATCGATCGTGGTCATCGCCTCGGTCTGATCGAAGATCAGATAGCCGCCGGACTTCAGGTCCACACGGCGCGCCAGCGCCTTCTCGATTTCCTCTTCCACGCTGTGCAGTTCGAACAGCGGACGCTCGCCGGTGTAGTGCTCCAGCAACCGGGTGAGCTGCGGCATGTATTCGTCGGCAAAGGCGCGCAGCTTGACGTAGTTCTCGCGCGAATCGATCAGGATGCTCTGTGTGTCCGCGCACGCCAGGTCGCGCAGAACGCGCTGGCCCAGCGTCAGGTCTTCGAACACCAGCGACGGCGGCTTCGCGGCTTTCGCCTGATTGCGGATTTCCGCCCAGGTCTTGCGAAGATAGGCAATGTCGGCCGCGAGTTCGCCGTCGCTGGCGCACTCCGCCATCGTGCGCACGATGTAGCCGCCCGGGTCATCCTGCGGCAGCAGTGCATGGATGCGCGCGCGCAGCGCCTCTCGTTCCTCGGTCGATTCGATGCGCTGCGATATGCCGACGTGCCGATCCTGCGGCAGGTGCACCAGCAGACGGCCGGCAATGCTGATCTGCGTCGACATGCGCGCGCCCTTGGTGCCTATCGGGTCTTTCAGGGTCTGCACCAGCACGCTCTGGCCTTCGGTCAGGATGCGCTCGATCGGCTTGGGGGGCTCGCCGTTCTGACGCGCCTCCCAGATGTCGGCCACGTGCAGGAAGGCGGTGCGCTCGAGCCCGACGTCGATGAAGGCGGACTGCATGCCGGGCAGCACGCGCACGACACGGCCGAGATAGATGTTGCCGACGATGCCGCGCGCGCTGCTGCGCTCGATGTGCAGCTCCTGTACCGCGCCCTGCTGCAGCAGCGCGACTCGGGTTTCGGCCGGCGTGAAATTGATGAGGAACTGGTCATTCATGGTGCGGACCGGAAAATGGAAAATCGGATCAGATGTCCATGCCGAAATTGCGCAGCAACTGCCAGGTGGGGTTCAGTGGCAGTCCGACGATGCCGGTGTAGGAGCCCTCGATACGTTCGACGAATGCACCGGCCCTGCCTTGTATGCCATAGGCACCGGCTTTGTCCATCGGTTCGCCGCTAGTGACGTATCGCTCGATGTCGCGCTGGCTCAACACGGCGAAGCGTACGGTCGATACCGACAGCGCATGTTCCAGCCGCTGGCCGTCGCTGACGGCCACCGCGGTCAGAACCCGGTGCGTGCTGCCGGAGAGGCGGACAAGCATGGCAGTGGCGTCGGCGGCATCGGCCGGCTTGCCGAGGATGTCGCCGTCAACCTCGACCGTGGTGTCGGCCGACAGCACCAGACCGGCCGACATTCGCCGCCAGGCCAGACGCTGTTCGCCGCCCAGTGCCTTGGCACGCGCGACGCGCACGACATAGCTTTCGGCGTCCTCGCCGTCGCGCACGTCCTCGCACACGTCGATGTCTTCGCGCGGCAGCCCGCGGAAGGGCAGCATCATGAAATTCACGCCGATCTGGGTCAGCAGTTCGCGCCGCCGCGGGCTGCGCGACGCGAGATAGAGGACGGGCGGAACAGTATGCAGGAGACTCATGTCGGCGAACCCGGATCGCGCCGCCTGCCGCCCGCGAAAGCGGTCGGCTGCGCCAAGCCGGCCGTGGGCGAGCGCAGCCCCCTTCGGCGGGCAGCAAACAAGGCAGGCGTGCGAGCGTTTCATTCTCGGTGATAAGGGTGATTGGCTTCCAGGCTCACCGCACGATACAACGCTTCGGCCAGCAGCAGGCGGGCCAGCGCATGCGGCAGCGTAAGGCTGGACAAACGGATCAGTTCGTGCGCGCGGCTCTTCAGCGCGGGTGACAGCCCGTCCGGCCCGCCGATGATGAGCGCCACGTCGTCGCCGTCGGCACGCCAGCGGCGCAGGCGTGCGGTCAGCCCCACCGTGTTCAGGTCGTCGCCGCGCTCGTCCAGCGCAACGATGCGCGCGCGCGGCGGAATGGCCGCCTCGATGCGCACGCGCTCGGCGTCCATCAGCACCTCGACCGGCTTGCCCTGTGTGCGGGGTTCGGCCTTCACTTCGACGACGTGCGCCGCAGTGTCGCGCGGCATGCGGCGCACGAATTCCTGCACGCCGGCGTCGACCCAGTCCGGCATGCGGTGCCCGACGCAGATCAGCATCAGCTTCAAGCGCGCAGTTCCGGCGTCAACGCGCGCCGCGGGCGCGGGCGGCGGCCGACTTGTCGGAGGGTTTGGCGGATCCCGACCACAGTTCTTCCAGGTTGTAGTAGGCGCGCACCGCCGGCTGCATCACGTGCACGACAAGGTCACCGAGGTCCACCAGCACCCATTCGCCGGTGTCTTCGCCTTCGACGCTCACGACCGTGCCACCGGCCTCCTTCACCTTTTCCTGCACGTGACGCGCAAGGGCCCGGGTCTGGCGGTTGGAGTCGCCGCTGGCGATGACCAGACGGTCGAACAGCGAATTGAACTTCGAAGTGTCGATCACTTCGATGTCCTTCGCCTTGATGTCTTCCAGCGCGTCGATGACCAGCGCCTGCAGTGCATTGATATCCATGAACAGCCTTCAGTAGAGCCGGTTAAGGCGGATGTATTCGAATACTTCGTCGGGCAGCAGATAGCGACAGCGCTCGCCGCGTGCCAGCCGCGCCCGGATGTCGGTGGCCGACACGGCCAGCGGGGTCATGTCGAAACGCACGATGGCGCCGGACGGACGCTCGCGCAAGACCCGGGCATCGCTGCCGGTACGCGCCGCCAGTTCGGTGGCCAGCGCCGGATCGAGCGTCGTGGCGTCGACCGCCTGACCGGCACGCGTCGCCAACCCGATGTGGGCCAGTGCGAAGAGGTCTCGCCAGCGGTGCCAGGTGTGCAGCAGGGCGAAAGCATCGGCGCCCAGTATCAGCACCAGCGACACGGCGTCCCCCAGTTCGCCGCGCAAGGCCGTCAGCGTATCGACCGTGTAGCTTGGCCGACCGGAAGCGACTTCCCGACCATCCACCTCGAATGCCGCGTTGGCGGCGATGGCGGCCCGCACCATGCCCAGCCGGTGGGCTGGCGAGGTCTGCGGCGCAGCCCGGTGCCAGGGCTGGCCGGCGGGAATCCATCGTACGCGTTCGAGCAGCAGCGCTTCGCGCGCCTCTTCCGCCAGCCTCAGGTGTCCGACATGAACCGGGTCGAAAGTACCGCCGAACACGCCGTGCGGGCCGCGCTCACTCATCGGCCGGATCGGCTGGCGAGGGCTCTGCCGGCGCGAACACCTGGCGGAAGCTCACGTAAAGACTGGCCGCCAGCGTCGGCACCAGTGCGAAAAGCAAGGTCATGCGCAGAAGGAAGCGCAGCATGCCGCTGAAAACGTCGTCGCCAGTCAACACCTGCACGATGAGCATGGGCAGACCGACGCCCAGCATTGCCGCGCCGGCGAAATAGACGACGAATGCGCCCGCGTTGCGCACCACGGCCACCGCGCCGAAAAACAGCGACTTGCCCAGTGGCAGGCTGGCGGCCGCGATCAGGTAGGGCGGAAACCACATGACGAGGATGAGCGGCAGCACCAGCGGCAGCAACTGCATCAGCGTGCGGATGAACTGCGCTTCGTCGGCTTCGGTCACGCCGCCTTCCGGCGGCTGGAAGAGCAGAGTGTGCAGCAGTACCACCAGCAACGAACCGCCAAGGTGGACGAAACCCAGTTGCACCAGTGCGCGCGCATTGTCCATCAGCCCCAGCTTCAGGCCTTCTGCATTGATCTCGCGCTGCTCGTCGAGGATGCGGGCGCCGTTGAATACGATGACCGACATGATGGGCAGGCACACGGCGACCAGCAAAGGGCCGAGCAGAGGCACGATGTTCAGGAACACCATGATCAGCAGATAGCTCATGGTGAGCGCCGTCATCAGCGGCGGATTGCGGCGGAACAGCGCAAAGCCGCCACTGATCCAGGACCAGCCAGCCAGCGCGGGCAGCGTGCGTGCCTGCAGGTTTACCGCCATGGCAGCGCGTCACCGGCCCGGATGCGCGCGCGCAACACGTCGCGGAAGCGCGCCGGGTCGTGCTTGTGCACCATTTCGCCCGCGCGCGGCAGGTGGAAGTCGTACAGCCGGGACAACCAGAAGCGCAGCGCAGCACCGCGCATCATGAGCGGCCAAGCGCGATGTTCGGCGTCGGACAACGGGCGCTCGGAATGATAGGCGTGGATCAGCGCATCCGCCCGTTCGGGCACCAGTTCGCCGGCGGCATCCGAGCACCAGTCGTTCAGGGTGACCGCCAGATCGAACAGCAGGTAGTCGTCACCGGCGAAGTAGAAATCGATGATGCCGCCGATGCGCTCGCCTTCCATCAGGCAGTTGTCGCGGAACAGGTCGGCGTGGACGACGCCGAAGGGCAGATCGCGGCACAGGCCCTGTTCGCGCGCCTCGCGCTGGAAGGCGATCTCGGCTTCCAGCAGCGTGCGTTCGTCGTCCGGCAGAAAGCCGGTCAGCTTCGGTCCGGTGTCCAGCCACCAGCCATAGCCGCGCGGGTTGCCGAAGCGTCGGCCATAGCTCTGGCCGGCGCTGTGCATGGTGGCCAGCATGGCGCCAATGGCAGCGCAATGCGCCGGACGCGGTTCCATCTGCGACTTGCCGGCAAGACGGGTGGCCAGCATGGCCGGCTTGCCGTGAATCGTGCCGAGGTATTCGTTGTCGCGGTCGGCGATCGGTGCCGGGCACGGGATGCCGTGGCGTGCCAGATGCGCCATCAGATGGACGTAGAAGGGCAGTTCGGTGCGCGTAAGCTTCTCGAACACCGTCAGCACGTAACGACCGTGCGAGGTGTCGACGAAGTAGTTGGTGTTTTCGATGCCGGCCGGAATTCCCTCCAACGACACCAGATGGCCGATGGAGTAATTCTTCAGCCAGTCGCGCAGCTCGTCTGCGGTGACGGTGGTGAAGACGGACACGAGTCAGGACGGAAGGTTGGGCGGGCGCCGGCGCCCGCGGGTCAGTCGAAAGAGAAGATCACCCACTTGGGCACGCGCAGGCCGGAATCGAGATCGTCGTAGCGGGTCATCGCGCCGGAACCGTTCTCGTCCATCAGGTAATAAGGCACGCCGTGACCGGGCGTGACCTTGATCATGTACAGCTTGCCGTTGACGCGATGCTCTTCCACCGTTTCTCCGTCACGCTGGATGATGGTGATCTGCGGCTCGACGGCGACTCCGCCATCCAGCGGTTCGGGCGGCGGCGGCGGCTCCGGTATGGGCTGCAGGTCAGGCGGGCGCTTGGCCTGGGCGAACACCGGCGGCATGGCGGCGGCCAGCGAGACGGCGATCAGGGCGGCGGAAAGAAGCAGTCGCATCGAAAATCCTTTGTGATTCCCGCAGTTTAACAGAGGCAAGGCGGGGGGCAGGGGGCGGGACTAGAGGCTAGGGACCAGAGGCTAGAGGCTGGTGAAAATCTCGCGCGGCGACCGCCGCGCCTGTTCGCCAGCCCCTCATCCCTAGCCCCTAGCCTCTGCCCCCTGCCCCCTGCCCCTCAAAGATTCAGCATCGCCTCGTGCTCCTCAGGCAACGGCATGAAGCTGCGGTTCTCGTAATGCCGGAAAATGGCATCCACGATCTGTGCCGGGTCGTCGATGATCTGCACCAGATCCAGGTCGGTCGATGAAATCATGCCTTCGGCCACCAGCGTGTTGCGGAACCAGTCGATCAGGCCGGCCCAGAAGGGCGCATGTACGAGGATGACCGGAATCGAGCGGCTCTTGCGTGTCTGGATCAGCGTCAGCGCCTCCATGAGTTCGTCCACGGTGCCGAAACCGCCAGGCATCACCACATAGGCGGCAGCGAAGCGCACGAACATGTATTTGCGGGCGAAGAAATGCTCGAAAGAGTGTGAAATGTCCTGATAGACGTTGGCGCGCTGTTCCATCGGCAACTGGATGTTCAGCCCCACGCTCGGTGACTTGCCGTGGAAGGCCCCCTTGTTGGCCGCTTCCATGATGCCGGGGCCACCGCCGGAAATGACGGAAAAGCCGGCGTCCGACAGTTCGCGCGCGATGCGCTCGGTCAGTGCGTAATACGGATGGTCCGGTGGCGTGCGGGCACTGCCGAAAATGCTGACCGCCGGTCTGATCTGTTGCAGCCGCTCGGTCGCACCGACGAATTCGGCCATGATGCCGAAGATGCGCCAGGCCTCGCGCGCGCTGCTGGTGCGCGCCGCTTCGCCCGCATCGATCATGCCAGGCAGTTTGTCTTTTGCGCTCATGGGTAAAAGTATCCGGTGAATGTGACGGCCGGAAGCGGGTGCGGCGATAATCTCCGGCCAACCGAAAGCCCCCAAGCGGAATCCGCCATGCCCACGCTGCTGCTCGTCGATGGATCGTCCTACCTCTACCGCGCCTTCCATGCGATGCCGGATCTGCGCAACGCACAGGGCGAGCCGACCGGCGCGCTGCGCGGTGTCATCAACATGCTAAGGCGGCTGGCAGCCGACTACAAGGCGGACTATCGCGCTGTCGTGTTCGACGCCAGGGGTCCGACCTTCCGTGACGACTGGTATCCGGACTACAAGGGCCACCGCCCGCCGATGCCGGAAGACCTGGCGGCGCAGATCGCGCCGATCCACGAGGCGGTGCGCGCGCTGGGCTGGCCACTGCTGATGGTCGAGGGCGTGGAGGCCGACGACGTGATCGGCACGCTGGCCGCGCAGGCGACCGAGCGCGGCATCGACTGCGTCATATCCACCGGCGACAAGGACCTCGCCCAGCTCGTTAACAAGCACGTGACGCTGGTGAACACCATGAGCGAGGAGAAACTGGACGAAGCCGGCGTGCTGGCCAAGTTCGGCGTGCCGCCGTCGGCCATCGTCGACTACCTCGCGCTGATCGGCGATACCGTGGACAACGTGCCCGGTGTCGACAAATGCGGCCCGAAGACCGCGGTGAAGTGGCTGCAGCAGTATGGCGGCACGCTGGATGCCGTGGTCGCCCACGCAGCCGACATCGGCGGCAAGGTCGGCGAGAACCTGCGTGCTCACCTTGATTTCCTGCCGCTGGCGCGCAAGCTGCTGACCGTCAAGTGCGACGTCGATCTGCCGCAGCCGCTGGAATCGCTGACCCCGGACGGCGAGAACGCCGACGCGCTGCGCCCCCTGTACGAGCGCTACGGCTTCCGCGGCTTGCTCGACGATCTGGTCAAGGGCCCGCGCAAGACGGTCAATGCCCCTGCGCCCGCCGCCGACGCCGCCCCCTCGACCGCCCCTGAAGGCAGCCATCGCGCCGACTACGAAACCCTGCTTGACTGGGCCGCGTTCGAGCGCTGGCATGCGAAGCTGATGGCGGCGAAGGTGGTGTCGCTGGATACCGAAACCACCAGCCTGGAACCCATGGAGGCGCAGCTGGTCGGCATGAGCTTCGCGCTGGAACCCGGAGAAGCCGCCTACCTGCCGCTGGCCCACGTCTACCCGGACGCACCGGCCCAGCTGCCGCGCGACGAGGTACTGGCGAAGCTCAAGCCCTGGCTGGAATCGGCCACGCACGGCAAGCTCGGCCAGAACCTGAAGTACGACCGCCACGTGTTCGCCAACCACGGCATCCGGCTGGCCGGCGTGGTCGACGACACGCTGCTCGAAAGCTATGTGCTGGAAGCCGACCGCAACCACAACCTCGACACCCTGGTCACCCGCCACCTCGGCCTGAAGGCGATCAGCTACGACGAGGTCACCGGCAAGGGGGCGGCGCGCATCGGCTTCGAACAAGTGGCGATCGACCGCGCCGCCGCCTATGCCGCCGAGGACGCCGACGTGACGCTGCGCGTCCATGAAGTGCTGGCGCCGCGCATCCAGGCCGACAGCAAGCTCGCCTATATATATCGCGACATCGAACTGCCGGTGTCCGACATCCTGTTCCGCATGGAACGCACCGGCGTGCTGCTGGACAGCGCCTCGCTCGCCGCGCAGAGCAACGAACTGGGCCAGAAGATGCTGGAACTGGAACAGCGCGCACACGAGGCGGCCAAGCAACCGTTCAACATCAACTCGCCGAAGCAGCTGGCGGAAATCCTGTTCGAGCGCGAAAAGCTGCCGGTGATCAAGAAGACGCCGTCCGGCACGCCGTCGACCGACGAGGAAGTACTGTCGCAGCTGGCACTGGACTACCCTCTGCCGGCGCTCATCCTCGAATACCGCGGCATGGCCAAGCTGAAGGGCACCTACACCGACAAGCTGCCGCGCATGGTGCGCGCCGACACCGGCCGCGTGCACACCAGCTTCGGTCAGGCGGTGGCGGTGACCGGCCGGCTGTCCTCGGTCGACCCGAACCTGCAGAACATTCCGGTACGCACCGCCGAAGGCCGGCGCATCCGCTCCGCCTTCATCGCCCCTCCCGGCCATGTGCTGGTCAGCGCCGACTATTCGCAGATCGAACTGCGCATCATGGCTCACCTGTCGCAGGACGCCCGCCTGCTGCAAGCCTTCGCCGACGGCGAGGACGTACACCGCGCCACCGCGTCGGAAGTGTTCGGCGTGCCGCCGGACGAGGTGAGCAGCGAACAGCGCCGCTACGCCAAGGTGATCAATTTCGGTCTGATCTACGGCATGAGTGCACACGGCCTGGCGAAGAATCTGGACATCGAGCGCAGTGCCGCGCAGAGCTGGATAGACCGTTACTTCGCGCAGTACCCCGGCGTCGCCCGCTACATGGAGGAAACGCGCGCACTGGCGCGCGAACAGGGCCATGTCGAAACCGTGTTCGGTCGCCGCCTGCAACTGCCGGACATCCGCGCCCAGCAGGTCGGCCGCCGCCAGGGCGCCGAGCGCGCGGCGATCAATGCGCCGATGCAGGGCACGGCGGCCGATCTGATCAAACTGGCGATGATCGCGGTCGATGGCTGGCTGACGGCCGAGGGGCTGAAGACGCGGCTCATCCTGCAGGTGCATGACGAACTGGTGCTCGAAGTGCCCCAAGCCGAACTGGATGTCGTGCGCGTACGAGTGCCGGCACTGATGGAAGGCGTGGCTCAGCTTGCCGTGCCGCTCAAGGTCGAAGCCGGCGTGGGCCGCAACTGGGACGAGGCGCACTGAACGCCGGCGGCGCCGGATCGCACCACGCGATGTGCGCACGTGCGGTCCGATCACATGCCGGCATCGGTCGCCGCCGGCCATTTTTGCCAGACCGTCCTGTCCATGGCTTGCCCCAGAGAAGGGTCCGCATCGACAGGCCATTGCATAAAATTTTCGAGACACCTTTCCAATCGATACCATATGGATATACTGCCCGGCGCGCCGCGTGGCGAATTCCAATGGAGTATGACGAAGTGAAAGTGATCTGCCTTGTGTCCACCCTGTTCGTGCTGGCCGTGCCCGCTGCCCACGCCGAAGGTGTCTATGTCACGGCCGCGCTCGGCCAGTCACGCGTCGATCTCGACGAGAATGGTTTCAACGCCGGCTTGGCTAGCCTGGGCATCAACGTGACCAGCTCTCGCGTCGATGAGAACGACACCAGCTATGGCCTGAACCTCGGCTATGCCTTCAATTCCCATTTCGCGCTCGAAGTCGGCTACGTCGACCTCGGGCGGGCGTCCTACCGTGGCAGCTCCAACATCGGCGCGCTGTCGCTCGATGTGGAGTCGCATGGCTGGGCAGCCTCGGCCGTCGGCTCGCTGCCGCTGAACGAGCAGTTCTCGCTGTTCGGCCGTATCGGCGGCGTCCAGGCCAAGGTCGAGGTCAGCGGCCCGGGCGGCGCGCTGAGCGACCGGAGCTGGAGCCCGCTGTACGGCGTCGGTATCGATTACGCCTTCACCCCTTCGTTCGGCCTGCGTGCGGAATTCACCCGCTATGACAGCGTTGGCGACGAGGACAAGACCGGCGAAGGCGATCTGGACAACTGGTCGGTCGGTGTGCTCTATCGCTTCTGAGCGGGCGCGACAACGCCCTGTCCGTCCGGGCGGACCTGATCGCTTGCGGCGTTCCACTTGATTCGCCGCAAGGACGGCGCACAATCCGCCTCCCTTCATCGCGTTCGCCCGGACCTGCATGACCTCCCTGACCGCCGTCGGCGCATCTCCATCCGACCTGCACCGTGCGGCGGCCGGTCGCCTGGCAGTGTTCGACGCACTGAAGGCGATCGCGTCGCAACTCATCGTGCTGCATCATCTGGTCGCCTACGGTCCGCTGGCCGAAGCCTTTCGCGGCCGCTTTCCGCAACTGGCCGACTGGCTGTTCCACGAAGGACGGCTGGCGGTGCAGGCCTTCTTCGTGATCGGCGGCTATCTCGCCGCCCGCTCTCTGGCGCCGGCGCTGCAGGCGCGACCACTGTCGCTGGCCCCGGTGCTGTGGCGCCGCTACCGGCGTCTGGCCCTGCCCTGCGCCGCAGCCGTATCGATCAGCATCCTGGCCGCCGCCATTTCGCGGACCCTGATCGACGACCCCGATGTGCCGGCCGCGCCGCAACCCGGTCAGTTCCTTGCCCATCTGCTGCTGATGCACGACGTGCTCGGCGTCGAGGCGCTGTCGGCGGGCGTCTGGTACGTTGCCATCGATTTCCAGCTCCATGCCATGATGGCTGCCACGGTCTGGCTCGCCCGGCTGGCACGCCCGTCACGCCAGCACGCCGCTCTGGCCGTGCTGACCGCTGGTCTGGCTGTGCTGTCGCTGTTCCTGATCAACCGCGACCCGGACTGGGATTTCGCGGCGCCCTATTTCTTCGGCGTGTATGCGCTGGGCGTCGCCGTCTGCTGGCTGGTCCGCGAAGACCTGTCTCCGCTGTGGGGCGTCGCTGTCGCCCTGTCGGTGCTGTGCGCACTGCACATCGAACATCGCGAGCGTCTGGCGGTGGCCGGATGCATTGCGCTGGCGCTCTGGCTGGGACTGCGCAGCGGCCTGCTTTTCCGCTGGCCGGAGCTGCGCCCGCTGGGCTTCCTCGGTCGCATATCGTTCTCGGTCTTCCTCATCCACTACCCGGTGGCCGTACTGGTCAATGCGCTGGTCAGCCGGTTCTGGGGTGTCACGCCGGACAGCGCGATCGTCGGTCTTGGCCTGGCCTGGGCAACCAGTGTGCTGGCCGGTGCGGTTTTCCACCGGGAAGTTGAAGTTCGCTGTGCCGCATGATGCAGGGGCAGGACACGCTCAGAACAGTCGGTCCGGCGTCAGTCTGAGCCCGAACGAGAACCAGCGATCCGGCTCTTCGCCGGAAAGGCGCCGACCCACGGTGGCATCGAGCTGCACCCGGTCCGGCACCAGGGCATAGCGGACGCCGAACTGCCAGAACGGCTTGTCATGGTTGTCGCCGTAGGTTTCGACAATTCCCAGCCAGCGCCCGCCAAGCGTGATTTCCGCGCCCGCGCCCCAGGTCATGGCCGTACGGTCCGAGCGCCTTTCACGCAGCCAGCCCAGGTTGGCGTGCATCACCACGCGGTTGTCGGCCAGCGAAACCGACAGCGGAATGTAGGCATAGCTGTTGCCATGCAGGTTCGGTCCGGGATTGACCGCCGGGTGGCGCACCGTACCCAGTGCCAGGCCCCAGCCCCAGTCGTCCGCTTCCAGCGGCCGGAACAGCGTCTTGAGCTGGAACACGTAGTCGGCGTTGCCGGGCTCGCCATCGCTCTTCGCGACCCCGGCGCCAGCAGTCAGCTCCAGATTGCCCGCGGGATTGCAGGCCGGCAACGCCCACAGTTCGACACGATCGCGATAGATGCGGCTCCAGCTTTCGAGCTGACAACTTCCCGCCGTGGTGAGCCGCGCATCGTCGGTGACAAAGGGACGCGCCGCATCGGCCGACAAGGGCAGCAGCGCAGCCAGCGGAAGGAGGACACGACCGATCATCACGCAAGTATGGCCGGAAAGCTTTACCGATTCGAGAAACGGCTTTCGCGGAGCACAAGAAAAAAGGCCGGATCGAGTTGATCCGGCCTTTTCGGAGAATTGGCGCGCCCGGCGCGATTCGAACGCACGACCCCTGCCTTCGGAGGGCAGTACTCTATCCAGCTGAGCTACGGGCGCATTGCGGAGCGGTGGAACACCCCGCAGGCGGCGAAGGATAGCCGTTTTGCGCCAGCGCGTCCATGCGGCCCGCGCGCCCGGGGCACAGGGGGCGCCAGCTGCCGCTATAATGGCGCGTTCCGTTTTTTCCACCCCATTCAGGTCACCCAGAGGAAGGCACCATGTCGGACGCGCACGAAGAGCACGAAACCCTCATCAAGACCCCGCAGCAGCTGGTCGCGGTCGTCGTTCTGTCGTTTGTGGTTTTTGTCGGCCTCGGCGTTACCGTGGCGCAGTATGTCTCGTCCGGCTACAAGGGCGCAGACAATGCCGACCCGGAAGCGGTGGCGCGTGCCATCCAGCCGGTGGCCCAACTGACGCTGGGCGAGCCGGAAGCCAAGGGGCCCAAGACCGGTGAGCAGATCTACAAGGGCGCCTGTGGTGCCTGTCACGATGCCGGTGCGGCCGGTGCGCCGAAACTGGGTGACGCGGGCGCCTGGGGCAGCCGCATCGGTGCCGGCCTGGATGCCCTGGTCGCCTCGGCGATCAACGGCAAGGGTGCGATGCCGGCCAAGGGCGGCAACGCCTCGTTGAGCGACGACGAAATCAGACGTACGGTGGTCTATATGGCGAACAAGGGGGGCGCCAGCTTTGCCGAGCCGAAGGCGGCCAGTGCGGCCGACGCACCCGCCTCCGATGCAGCTGCAGCGCCGGCGCCGGTCGAAGCGGCCGCCATTGCCGCCCCCGCTTACGAGAACGCGAAGTAAGCCGACCCGCTCTCCGGAAGAAGCCCCGCCTCGACAGGCGGGCTTTTTTTCGTCCGGCTTCTCGGTTGCTGGCGGATCATGCAGTACCAGGTGGCACCGGCAGCTGCTAGCCGCCCGCCGGCCCCTTGCCGGCCAGCAATGCCTTCATCGCCTCCAGCCGCGCGACGTTGGTGGCGCGGTCTTCGGCGGTCGGGGCGGCGCCATCCTTCTTCGGCCGCTGCACGTCCTCACCCATTTCGGCGATGAAGCGTGACGGTTCGCAGTCGCGCGATTCGCGACCGCTCTTGCGGCGTTCGCAATGGCTCAGGGTCAGCGTGCGCTGGGCGCGCGTGATGCCGACGTACATGAGCCGACGCTCTTCCTCGATCTTGCCGCCGTCGATGGATTCGCGGTGCGGCAGGATGCCTTCCTCCAGGCCGATCAGGAACACGTGCTTGTACTCCAGCCCCTTCGATGCGTGCAGCGTCGACAGCTGTACCGCGTCGCGTTCCTCGCCATCGTCGCGCTTGTCCAGCATGGTGATCAGCGCGACCGTCTGCGTCAGTTCCATCAGCGTCTTGCCGTCTTCCTCGCCCTTGCGGCCCATCCAGTCGACGAATTCGCGCACATTGTTCCAGCGCGTTTCCGCTTCCTTCGGTTCGAACTGCTCGAACAGCCAGGTTTCGTAGCCGATGCCGCGCAGCAAATCCTCCAGCAACAGGCGCGGCGCCTCGGTCCGGGCGCGCCATTCAAGCCGGTTGATGAAGTCGCCGAATTCGCGCAGCGGGGTCAGCGCGCGCGCCGGCAGCGCCTGTTCGGCGCCGGTTTCGAACATCGCCGCGAACAGGCCGATGTGGCGTTCGCCGGCGTAGCGGCCGAGCGCTTCCAGGCTCATGCCGCCGATGCCGCGCTTGGGCGTGGTCACCGCGCGGATGAAGGCCGGGTCGTCGTCGCCGTTGGCGATGAGCCGCAGATAGGCCATCACGTCCTTGATTTCGGCGCGGTCGAAGAAGCTCTGGCCGCCGCTGATGACGTAGGGAATCTTCTGTTCGCGCAGCGCCGTCTCGATCACCCGCGCCTGGTGGTTGCCGCGGTAGAGCACCGCGTAGTCGCTGAACTTGCCGCGGTGTTCGAACTTGTGCGAGGCGATGCGCATGGCGACGCACTCGCCCTCGTGCTCGGCGTCGCGCGCCACCATCAGCGTGATCGGATCGCCGCGGCCCATGTCGGACCACAGCTTCTTGTCGAACAGCTTTTCGTTGCGCGCGATCAGCGTGTTGGCGGCCGACAGGATGCGCTGCATCGAGCGGTAGTTCTGTTCGAGCTTGATCACCTTCAGCTTCGGGTAATCGGTCTGCAGATTGCGCAGGTTCTCGACGTCGGCGCCACGCCAGGCGTAGATGGCCTGGTCGTCGTCGCCGACGGCGGTGAAGGCGCCGCGATGACCGGCCAGCAGTTTGACGATCTGGTACTGGCAGCTGTTGGTGTCCTGGTATTCGTCGATCAGCAGATAGCGCAGCCGGCGCTGCCAGCGTTCGAGCAGTTCTTCGTCGCTGGCGAGCAGGCGCGCCGGGATGCCGATCAGGTCGTCGAAATCGACCGCCTGGTAGGCGCGCAGCGTGCGTTCGTATTCCTCGTAGACGCGGGCGGCCAGCGCCTCCATCTCGTCGGCGGCGTGCGAGGCGGCGGCCGACGGCGGCAGCATGGCGTTCTTCCAGCCCGATATGCGCGACACCAGCGCGCGCAGCCGCGACTTCTCGGTTTCCTTCGAAATGTCGGACACGATGGCGGTCGCGTCCGACGAATCGAGTATCGAGAAGGCAGGCTTCAGCCCGGCCGCCTTCGCCTCGGTGCGCAGCATCTTCACGCCCAGTGCGTGGAAGGTCGAAATGTTGAGCTGCTTGCCGGCGCGCCCTTCGAGCAGGTGCGAGGCGCGCTCCTGCATCTCTTTGGCCGCCTTGTTGGTGAAGGTGATGGCGGCGATGTTGCGCGGGTCGAAGCCGCATTCCTGCACCAGCCAGGCGATCTTGCGAGTGATGACGCGGGTCTTGCCCGAGCCGGCACCGGCCAGCACCAGCAGCGGGCCGTCGAGATACTTCACCGCCTCGCGCTGAGGCGCGTTCATGTCGGACAGCATGGGGATCGCGGCACCGCGCGGTCGGCGACGCCCAAGAAAGGTCAGGCTACATTTTACCGGCTTGCGGTCACCGCCTCGCGTGGGTATGGTTCGCGCCTTCCCCAGCCGTTCCTGCCTGTCCCACATGCTCCCACCGATCGAACAGCGGCTCGCCGCAGAACTGGGCGCACGCCCGCAACAGATCCACGCCGCCGTCGCCCTGCTGGACGAAGGCGCGACCGTGCCCTTCATTTCGCGCTACCGCAAGGAAGCCACCGGCGGCCTCGACGACACCCAGCTGCGTCTGCTCGAAGAACGCCTCGGCTATCTGCGCGAGCTGGAAGAACGCCGCGTCGCGGTGATCGCCAGCATCGACGAACAGGGCAAGCTCACGCCGGCGCTGCGCGCCGAGATCGAGAACGCCGACAGCAAGCAGCGGCTGGAAGATCTGTATCTGCCGTACAAGCAGAAGCGCCGCACCAAGGCGCAGATCGCGCGCGAAGCGGGCATCGAGCCGCTGGCCGACGCGCTGCTGGCCGATCCGACCCTGACCCCGGACGTCGAAGCCACTAAGTTCCTGAATGCCGAAGCCGGCTTCGCCGACGCCAAGGCGGTGCTCGATGGCGCGCGGCAGATCCTGATGGAGCGCTTCGCCGAGAGCGCCGAGCTGGTCGGCGCGCTGCGCGACTACGTGACCGAACACGGCGTGGTCGTCGCCACCGTGGCCGACGGCAAGGACAACGACGCGGAAGCCGCCAAGTTCCGCGACTACTTCGCCTACCGCGAAAAGCTGGCCGACATTCCGTCGC
>CAZKRN010000047.1:0-28024 GCA_964555165.1 uncultured Methyloversatilis sp.
AAAACAAGTCCAAGATGGTCATGCTGAACCCGTCCGATTCCATCGTGGACTGGGTGCTCAAGACAGTGCCGACCATGGGCGCGGGCTGGTGCCCGCCGGGCATGCTGGGCATCGGCATTGGCGGCACGCCCGAGAAAGCCATGCTGCTGGCCAAGGAATCGCTGATGGAGCCGGTGAACATCCAGATCCTCGCCGACAAGGCAGCGCGTGGCGAAAAGCTCACGCGCATCGAGGAACTGCGCCTGGAACTGATGGAGAAGGTGAACGCGCTGGGCATCGGCGCACAGGGCCTGGGCGGCCTGTCCACCGTGCTCGACGTGAAGATACTCGACTACCCGACCCACGCCGCCTCGCTGCCGGTGGCCATGATCCCGAACTGCGCGGCGACCCGCCACGTACACTTCCACCTCGACGGCTCCGGCCCGGCGAAGCTCGAACCGCCGCGTCTCGAAGACTGGCCGGCAGTGACCTGGCAGGCCGATACCCAGACCTCGAAGCGTGTCGACCTGAACACACTCACGCCGGAAGAGGTCGCCTCGTGGAAGCCGGGCCAGACCCTGCTGCTGAACGGCAAGATGCTCACGGGCCGCGACGCCGCGCACAAGCGCATCGCCGACATGCTGGCCAAGGGCGAAAAGCTCCCGGTCGATTTCACCCACCGCGTCATCTATTACGTCGGTCCGGTCGATCCGGTGCGCGACGAGGTGGTCGGCCCGGCTGGCCCGACCACCGCTACCCGCATGGACAAGTTCACCGAAATGATGCTCGCGCAGACCGGCCTCCTTTCAATGGTGGGCAAGTCCGAGCGTGGCCCGGCAGCGATCGAGGCCATCCGCAAGCACAAGAGTGCCTACCTGATGGCAGTGGGCGGCGCTGCCTACCTGGTATCAAAGGCGATCAAGGCGGCTAAGGTGGTCGGCTTCGAAGACCTCGGCATGGAGGCGATCTATGAATTCGACGTCGTCGACATGCCGGTTACTGTCGCCGTCGACGCTGGCGGCACCTCGGTGCACGAGACCGGTCCGAAAGAATGGCAGTCGAGGATCGGAAAGATTCCTGTCGCCACTGCGTGATAGTCTCCAGCGCTACCTGAGGCCGGCACGAGCCGGCGCGACACGCGGACCCGCGCCTGCCGGTCCGCGCATCAATAACAGAGGCCGCGTCGAAGCGGTCCGCATTCCCCGCAAAGATCCGCCGTCGTGCCTGATCCGGCACGGCTTCTGTCTTCCCTCGCGCATTGCGTGCAGAACGGAGGCGACACGATGGTATTCGAAGCTGGTCGAATGTTCGCGCTTGTCGGCTGGCCAGCCGTCCTTCTGCTCGCCTGGCTGGCGGGCGAACTCGCTCACCGCGGGCTGGCGATTCCGCGCGTATGCGCCTACTCGCTGGCCGGTATCGTTTATGCGGGTTGGGGCGGCATGCCGCAGGACAGCGAGACGCGCGCCGCCTTCACTTTTCTCGCCAACTTCTCGCTCGGCCTTTTCCTTTTCGAACTGGGGCATCGCATCAATCTGCGCTGGCTGGTCGTGAATCCGTGGATCGTGGTGAGCGGCATCGCCGAATCGCTGCTGACCTTCGTCACCGTCCGTACCATTGCGCTGGCGCTCGGTCAGCCCGAGGACATTGCTCTGGTCCTAGGCGCGTTGTCGGTGGCTACATCGCCCGCCGCATTGGTCCGGGTGGTCAACGACCTGCGTGGCTCGGGCCAGGTGACCGAGCGCGCGCTTCACCTGTGCGCGATCAACTGCCTGCTGTCGGTGTTGCTGATGAAGGGTGCCATCGGTTACTGGCAGTTGCTCGCGTCCGGCAGCCTGACCGCAGCGGCATGGAACAGCGTCGCGATTCTCGCGGTGTCGATCGGCTGCGGCCTGCTGGTCGGCGTGCCCCTGCCCTGGTTGCTGCAACGTCTGCGGGCCGACGAACGCGGCGTCACCATTGTGTTCGCACTGGCCGTGATGCTGGTCACGGTGCTCACCCAGGGTGTGAATGTGTCGCCATTGCTGGCGGCACTCACGCTGGGCGTGCTGATCCGGCGCAAGCGTCTGGTACTGACGCCGGCACAGCGCAACTTCGGCGTGCTCGGCGACCTGCTCACGGTATTCCTGTTCGCCTACGTGGCCGGAATGGCGATCTGGCCGACTACGGCCGCCGGTCTGGCGCTTGCAGTGCTGCTGTCGGTCGGCCGCGTCGCCGCGAAGATGTCCGCCTGCGCCGCGTTCGCGCATGTCAGCGGCACCAGCACGCGCAAAGGTGCGCTGAGCGGACTGGCGCTGGCTCCGTTATCGACCTTTGCCCTGCTCCTGCTCGAATACAGCCGCACCGCCGGTTTCGGTCCTGCCGACAACGCACTGGCCGCCATCGCCGGCATGGTGATCGTGATGGAGTTTCTCGGGCCGGTGTTCGCCCAGTGGGCACTGACGCTGGCCGGCGAAGCCCAGAAGACGGAGAAAGCCTGATGCCGCTCGAAGCCTTTCACGCCTCTTCGGCGCTCAGCATGGGCGTCGAACTCGAACTGCAACTGGTCGGCGAGCACGACCGCGACCTTGCCTCGGCCGCCACCGATCTGCTCGAACTTGCGCAACGGCGGCAGTTTCCGGGCGACATCAAGCCGGAAATGACGGACAGCATGATCGAAGTGGCCACCGGGATCCACGACAGCCACGCAACGCTGCTGGCGCAGTTGCGACGGATGCGCGACGCGCTGGTCGCCGACGCCGCCCGACTCAATGTATCGCTGTGCGGTGGTGGCACCCATCCCTTCCAGGAATGGGCGGAGCGCCGCATCTTTTCGGCACCGCGCTTCCAGCAGCTTTCCGGCCTGTATGGCTATCTGGCCAAGCAATTCACCATATTCGGCCAGCACGTGCATATCGGCATGCCGGATCCGGACAGCGCACTGCGCGTGCTGCACGCGCTGGGGCGCTATGTGCCGCATTTCATCGCGCTGTCTGCGTCGTCACCGTTCTCGCAGGGCAGCGACACGCTGTTCGATTCCGCCCGCCTGAACTCGGTTTTTGCCTTCCCGCTCAGTGGCCGTGCGCCTTTCGTGCTCGAGTGGTCGCGCTTCGAGCGCGACTACTTCGTGCGAATGGAAGACACCGGCATCGTGCGCAGCATGAAGGACTTCTACTGGGATATCCGGCCCAAGCCGGAGTACGGCACGATAGAACTGCGTGTGTGCGATACGCCACTCAGCGTGGATCGCGCTGCACAGATCGCGGTCTATCTGCAGGCGCTGTGCCGGCTCATCCTGAGCGGCGAAGAGCCGGTACCGGTTGAAGACGACTATCTGGTCTATACCTACAACCGCTTTCAGGCCTGCCGCTTCGGCTTGGGAGGACTTGTCGTGCATCCTCGCACACACGCGCCACTGACCTTGAGGGAGGACATCCTGACGACACTGTCCCGCCTGAAACCGCATGCCTGCGCACTGAACGGCCAGGACGCGCTGACGGCACTGCACGACATGGTGGCCGCAGGACGCAACGATGCCTGCCGGTTGCGTGCCGTCCACGCACGCAGCGGCAATCTGCTTGCCGTGGTCGACCATGCGGTGGAGGCCTTCGCACGATGAGCGGAATGGACATCCTGCTCTGGGTGATCGCGGCACTGCTGGTACTGGTCGGTCTTGCCGGCGTGGTGCTGCCCGCCCTGCCAGGCATCCCGCTGATGTTCGGCGGCTTCCTGATGATGGCCTGGCTGGACGACTTCACTCGCATCGGCAGCGTCACGCTCACCATGCTCGGTGTGCTGACCGTGCTGGCCTGGCTGATCGACTTCGCCGCCAGCGTGATCGGTGCCCAGCGCGTCGGCGCCAGTTCGCTGGCACTGGTCGGTGCGGCCGTAGGCACCGTGCTTGGTCTGTTCGCCGGTCTGATCGGTCTGCTGTTCGCACCACTGGCCGGCGCAGCCATCGGGGAATTCATCGCACGGCGCGATGCGCTGCAGGCAGCCCGTGTCGGCGTCGCCACCTGGCTGGGCATGCTGATCGCGGCGGTAGCCAAGGTCGCCATCGCCTTCATGATGCTGGGTATCGCAGTCGCAGCCTGGCTGTTCTGAACCCGGCCGGTTGCCCGGGATCAGCGCCCGGTACCTTCCGTGTACTGCTCCTGCAGAGATCGGGACGCGCCATCCTGACCCGAAGCAAGCCCACCCTGCTGGACGGATTCCGATGCAGCCGTCCGCGATCCTGCCGAACCGGCAGCCCCCGTCTTGCCGGCAGCTGCCCCATCGGCCACGGGCACGAACAGCCAGTCCGCGTGGCGCAGGTTATCCGCCGCCCGTCTGCCCGTTCCCGCCGATGCCGACGCACCCTGTCCGGACGGACTGCCGGTCGCCACAGCCTGCGTATTCGTCGGCGCACCGGCCTGCTGGAGCCCGGGTGAATTCGGGCCGCTCTGACCCGGACCAGCGACCGTACCCGACAGCTCTCTCGCCGAAGTACTTGTCTTCAATGACGCCGCAAGTTTATCGCCTGTCGTTTCGACCCACGCCGGCAGCACATGGATGTGCGCCTTTTTTTCGGACCTGCTGTAGACCGCTCTTATCTGACCACCGCCAATGACCAGCCCCCAATCGCGATTGCCGGTCATCGGATCGACATATATCTTGCGCAGATGGCGAACGGGTGTCGGAAAGCGCTTGTCTTCCGTGAGATCTTCCAGACGAGCCGGATATGCCTTCGGATCGGTCGGTGAGGCATCGTGATAGCGCTGCAGCGCGCGCGCGAACTCACCCCCGATGAACAGCAGCTCGCGTTCGCGCTCGGTCTGCGACAACGTGCTCCACATCAACGACGTGCCCGCCGCAGCCACCCCCAGCGCGGCCACCGCGAAGAGCAGCAGCAGGTAGGAGAAACCTCGCTGGCGATACATGGTCACCATCACAGTTCGGAGAAAGCGACACCATCGCGCGTCTGTCCTTCTGCACCGCTTTTCAGATCAGCCACGCCGTTCTCGGTAGCGGAATCACGCGGCGGCACGACCACCCAGGTCTCGCTGCTGTCGGTGACCGGATCAAGCGGAAGCTTGCGCAGGTAGTGCTTGTCCACCAGTTCCTGCAAGTTCTGCGGATACGTCCCGCGGTCGCCACGAAACTTGTCGATCGCATCGCGCGTGACGGCGAGCGTCTGCTTGAGAGCCGCTTCCCTGGACCGCTCCAGATGATCGAAATAGCGCGGAGCGGCAATGGTAAGCAAGACCGCAATGATGGCCATCACGACCAGCAGCTCGATCAGGGTGAAACCACGCCGGTATCGTGCGGCAAGCATCACCAGCTCCGGTAAGGCACGCCGTTCAGACCGACACGGTCGGACAGCGAGAAGACGTCGAACACGTCGGCGCCCGGGGCCGGGTCGTCCGGTGGGCTGGCATAGCTGCGCAGACCCCACGTGCGTTCGGGCGGAAGCGATATGTCCGGATTGAAGGGGTCGCGAGGCAAGCGCCGCAGGAAGTAGATCTTTGTCTCGTTCGGCTGCTTGACATCACGCACGCCATTGACCAGCACTTCGAGACTGGGAGGATAACCGCTGGCTCCCGTCTTTTTCTCGATACGGCCTTCGTCCCACGCCTTCTTGTAGTCGTCGAGCCCGGTACGTATCTGCCGCAGTGCAGTGCGCAACTCACCCTCGTCCGCACGCACCCGTGCGAGTTCGATCATAGGCATGGCCATGGCCGCAAGCACGCCCACGATGGCGACGACGACCATCAGCTCGATCAGCGTGAAACCGCGGGAAAAACCGGAAGAACTCGACATGCGGATCAGGTTAACACGACACCGTCACCGCTTCGTGACAGCGTATCAGCTGAGACGGCTGCTGGAAGGTCGAGCATCCTCGTGTTCGCGCAGCCAGACGTAACGTTGCGAGCGCCATTCCCGCATCGCGTTGAGCGCGATGTCGAAGTCCGGATAGGACAACTCATAGAGGCGCTGCAGGTCGAACGGCGTGTCGTGCTCAAGAGCATCGAGCAACTGCCGGAAAATGCGGGCACCGTGCTCATCGCCTGGAGCGCGCGCCTTTTCATACAGGACTTCCAGATTCATGAACATCCTCCCGGTCGGGCCTATGGACGTGTCGCGAAACCGTGTTTAGCACGAACAGGACCGGCAAATCCATCTCTGCAAAAAGGGGACGATAGCCTCTTCCAGCCAGATCGGCATCAGGCATAGCCCTGCGGGTTGTCGCTCTGCCATTTCCAAGCATCGGCGCACATCTGCGCGATATCCCGCCGCGCAACCCACCCCAGAAGCCTGTTTGCACTCTCGGGGTCCGCGTAGCACTGGGCAATGTCGCCCGGCCGACGATCAACGATGCGGAACGGTATGGCACGCCCGCTCGCCCGTTCGAAAGCACGCACGACCTCGATCACACTATAGCCGCGACCGGTACCCAGATTGACCGTGAGCAGGCCCGGATTCGCCGCCAGATAATCGATGGCCTTCACGTGACCCTGCGCCAGATCAAGCACATGGATGTAGTCGCGCACACCGGTACCGTCAGGCGTCGGCCAGTCACCGCCGAACACACGCAATTCCGGCAACTTGCCCACTGCTACCTGACTGACAAAGGGCATCAGATTGTTAGGCAGGCCGTTGGGATCCTCACCGATCAGACCTGATTCGTGCGCACCGACCGGATTGAAATAACGCAGCAACGCGATGCGCCAGGACGGATCCGCCGCACTCAGGTCACGCAGCACATGCTCGACCATCCATTTCGAGCGGCCATAGGGATTGGTCGGTCCGGTCGGAAAGTCCTCGCGTATCGGCACCGACGCCGGATCGCCGTAAACAGTGGCCGACGACGAGAATGCCAGCGTCTTCACACCTGCTTCGGCCATCACTTCGCACAGTGCGACCGTACCGCTGACGTTGTTGTCGTAATAGTCGAGCGGCTTGGCCACCGATTCGCCGACCGCCTTGAGGCCGGCGAAATGGATCACCGCGTCGATCTGGTGGCGGCGGAACACCGTACGAAGTACCTCGCGATCACGGACGTCCGCCTGAACGAAGGCATCAAGCGCACGACCGGCAATGCGCTCGACCCGCGCGAGGGATTCACCCTTGCTGTTGCACAGATTGTCTATGGCGACCACACGATGGCCTGCAGCCATCAGTTCGATGCAGGTGTGCGAGCCGATATAGCCCGCGCCACCGGTGACCAGTACAAGCGACATGGATGCTCCGGGAGCAGGAATTCAGGGACAGCCCGACAGCTGGGACGGGCCCGCGTCAACGCCAGCAGCGACGGGAAAATACCACCCGCAGAGCGATTTCAATGGTGGTGTCCGTGATCGCCATGCACATGACCGTGCGACAGTTCCTCGGCGGAAGCCGCACGAACAGCCGAAACAGAGCACGAGAACACCAGCGCAGTGCCGGCAAGCGGATGATTGCCATCTATCACCACACGGTCCTCGGCAATGTCGGTGACCGTGTAAAGGCCTTCTTCCTCGCCGTCTTCACCGACACGCTCGAACTGCATGCCGACTTCGATATTGTCGGGAAAGTTGGCACGGGACTCGACTTCGACCAGTTCTTCGTCATACTCGCCGAAAGCATCCTCCGGCTGCAGCTTGACCACGACTTCATCGCCGACCGATTTGCCTTCAAGTGCTTCCTCGATCGGCTGGAAGATACCGCCGTAACCGCCGTGCAGATAGGCCAGCGGGGCTTCGCCCGGATCGACCATATTGCCGTCGGGATCCGTCACGCTGTAATCAAGGGTGACGACCGAGTTCTTGCCGATGAGCATTGCCAATTCCTTTCGTGTGCAGGGCGCGCACGCAATCGAGGACTTCCCCGGCGTGCCCGCGTGGATTCACGCCATATTGAGCGTAGCGTATGACACCTTTCCGGTCGATGATGAACGTCGACCGGGTCATGCAGAAGCGCAGTCTTCCATCGATCTCGCGTTCACGCCAGACACCGTAGCGCCGACTGACCTCGCCGTCGATGTCCGACAGCAGCCTGACCGTCAGGCCGTGCTTGTCGCGGAAATCTGCGTGTGTGAAACATTCGTCGCGGCTGACACCGAGCACGGTGCAGTCACAACGGCGGAAATCATCGTCCAGATCGCTGAATTCGATCGCTTGCGCCGTGCAGCCCGGCGTGTCGTCCTTGGCGTAGAAATAGAGAACCATCAGGCCTTGCCCGAGCCGGTCGCCCAGATTGAACAGTTCCAGATCGGCATCCGGCAATTCGAACAGCGGAGCGGGTTGCCCGGCATGCAGCATGCGCACCTCCCATCCACAGCAGTCCCCTGCGGCGGGACACACCAAAAACCGCACGAATTCTATCAGGGTGCTTTGGAAGCACTGTAAGAAATCCTGTCTTCGCGCCGCACAAAAACGGGCAAGCACGCACCAGGAGTTACCGCAAACAGAACTTGCACCCGGACAAGAAAATGTCAATAACTGTTTATATTCAATAACATGATAACGTTTTCTCAGAATGGATCATGACATGAAACAATTGGCCCACATCTTGCATAGCACCATTCGGGGAATGACGGACCTTCCATCGATCCAGTGAAAGCCTCTTACGAGCAGTTGCAACTGAGGCTGTCATCACGATTGTGCGAAACATGTCGTTCTTGAAAAATCGAGGCTCCACTCTGTCACTTTTTGTGAAAGGACATCTCATGAAGAAAACCTTGATCGCCGCTCTGGTAGGCGGTCTCTTGGCGGTCGGCAACGTACACGCTGCAACCGACTGGGGCACCCATGATCCGGTCGAAACGGGGGTCATGTTTGTAACCGGTTCTTTTTCCGAAATTTTCAACTTCACGCTGACCGATCCGACAGCGGAACTGTCCACGCTTGCCGTGGCATCCACTTCTGAACCGGTGTTCAGCCTTGCGCCTGACGCCATGGTCTGGCTGTACAAGGAAGCCGGCGCTATCGACACCTTCGTGTCGGCATACAGCTTCGGCACCCTGTTTACCGCCTACAACCTGATGGACGGCGACTATTACTACAAGGTTACCGGCACGGCGACCGGTACGCTGGGCGGCGTGTTTGCGCTGACCTCGACCACGGCTCCGGTCACCGTTGTGCCGGAAGCCGATACCTACGCCATGATGCTGGCTGGTCTCGGCATGCTGGGCCTGATGGCCAAGCGTCGCATGAGCTGATGCTTCACCCGCTAGAAAACAAGAAAGCACCTTCGGGTGCTTTTTTGTTGTCTGCCTGCGGCATCGTGCGGGGTACACACCTGCTTCAGGGGACACGCTGTCAAGAATATCGACACCGCAGACCTAATCCATAAGTCTTAGTCAGCCGGTGCTTCAGGAAAACAATCTCCGCCACAGTGAAAAAATAATCATTTTTTCAACAACCTGCAAAAAACACATCCGTTTCGGACGACGCAGGTGACGTGCATCGCCCTGCGCTTCGCTGTAACAATCGTCGACATACGACAGACAATGCTTGCCCTGCCATGCAAGACTGTATAAAAATACAGTTATCGATCTGCCGGTACCCTCCCGATGTCGAACGACAACCTGACAGCTCGCCAACAGGAAATCCTGCAGCTGATTCGCGACGCCGTAAGCGAACGCGGCAGTCCGCCCACCCGGGCAGAAATTGCACAGGCTTTCGGTTTCCGCTCTCCGAACGCGGCCGAGACGCATCTGCGCGCGCTGGCCCGCAAGGGCGTCATCTGCCTGGATGAAGGACGGGCACGCGGCATCCGTCTTGCCGAACCACCGGGCATGCCACTGATCGGCCGTGTTGCCGCCGGCCACCCCATCCTCGCAGATGCGCACGTGCAGGGTCGCTATCAGATTGATCCGTCCATGTTCTCGCCCCGCGCCGACTATCTGTTGCGCGTACGCGGCCTGAGCATGCGCGATGCAGGTATTCTCGACGGCGATCTGCTGGCGGTGCATTCGACCAGCGAAGCCCGCACCGGTCAGATCATCGTCGCCCGGCTGCACGATGAAGTGACCGTCAAACGACTGCGCCTCAACGGCCCGCAGATCGAACTTCTGCCGGAAAACCCTGACTTCAGTCCCATCGTCGTCGACACACGGCACGAAACGCTGGTCATCGAGGGCGTCATGGTCGGATTGATCCGGAATGGTCATGCGGTCTGAGGCGATGGAAACGGCTCGCCTGCTGCAGCGACCAGACCTCTGGCGTGCAAACGACCTCGTTGTCGATGCCCACCCCGGTCTGCCGACCGGCTACACGGCACTGGACGAGGAACTGCCTGGCGGCGGCTGGCCGGTGGGCGAACTGACCGAATTGCTGGGCGATGACCATGGCTGCGGCGAAGTGTCCCTGCTGCTGCCAACGCTGGCCCGCATCAGCCGGAACACAGGTTGGGTGATCTGGGTGGCACCGCCCGCCCGTCTGAACCTGCCCGCACTGGCTGCCGCAGGCGTGATCACGCCACGCATGCTGATGGTCGATGCCAACAGCCCCGCTGAATGTGCCTGGGCCTTGCGTCAGGGACTGGAGTCAGGTGCCTGCACTGCGCTCATGGGCTGGCTGGACACGATCGATGGCGCACTGCTGCGACGGCTGCAACTCGCCGCCCGGGAAACGTCGGTACCGGTATTTCTCTTCCGGCCGGCCCGTTCCGCACTCAGCGCCTCGCCAGCACCTTTGCGTCTGCAACTGTCCGCAGGCCCGGAACAGTCGTTGCGCATCGAGATCCTGAAACGTCGCGGACGACCCGCCAGCCAGCCCGTCTGCCTGTACACCCGCCCTGCCCTTCCGGCCTCGCCGACGGTACGCATCCCGCGCACTGCCCTGACGCAGGTCACCCGGATGGTCCGTACGGCATGACTGTACGCACGACATGTTCTGGCTGGCTCTGGTCTTCCCCGAATGGCCGCTGCAGGCACGCTTCCGCGGCAGGCCCGGTACGCAAGCGCTGGCCATCGAGGAAAGGCAGCGCGTGGTCGCGCTGGATGCAACGGCGCTGGCTCAAGGCGTACGCATCGGTCAGCGCCTGGCCGACGCACTGGCACTAGCCCCTGATCTGCTGATCCGGGCAAGGGACCGGGCCGCAGAAGCGCAAGCGCTGCATGAAGCAGCTGGCTGCGCACTGCAGTTCACTCCACATGTGGCGCTGGATGAAGCCGGATTGCTGCTGGAAGTAGAGGGCAGCCTTATGCTGTTCGGCGGGCTGTCCAGGCTGCTGCACTGCCTGCGTCAGTCCCTCTCCGCCGCAGGATTCCGACTGCAACTCGCCGGAGCCCCGACGCCGCTTGCAGCGCGCTGGCTGGCGCTTGGAGCACCGGGCAGCATGGTGCGCGACGATGCGTCATTGCGCGCAGCTCTGGTGACCTTGCCGCTGGAAGTCATCGAAGCTGGCAGCGCTCTTTCCATACTGAAGGACGCCGGTCTGCGGACGCTGGGCAATGCGATGGAACTACCCCGCAGCGCACTCGCCCTGCGCGAAGCCCGCAGTGTGCTCGGACTGCTCGACCGGGCACTCGGGCAACAGGCCGATCCACGGGGCTTCTTCTCGCCGCCTCGACGCATAGACAGCCGGCTCGAACTACCGGTCCCGCGGCACGACACCGACGTACTGCTGTTTGTCGCCAGCCGCCTGTTCAACGCCGCCTGCAATCGCCTGGCGGCCGAACACGCCGGCGTGGGCGAATGCCGGCTGGAACTGCAGCACGAACACGCAGCCCCGACCATACTGGAACTGTGCACCGGCGTGCCGACCCGCGATGCGCACCGGCTCACTCTGCTGACCCGGGAACATCTGGCCCGCATTGTCCTGCCCGAAGCGGTATGTGCCTTGCGCCTGCAGTCCGACAACTGGGTGACGCTGGCTGGCCGCAGCCGCGAACTGTTCGGCGCCCAGGTACGCTCGACCGACGATCTGCGCGAAGCCGCCGATCTGCTGGTTGAACGGTTGCGGGCGCGCCTGGGCCGCGAAGCCGTCCACGGTCTGTCCGGTTGCGGCGACCATCGTCCGGAACGCGCGCAGCGAATTGACGAACCGACCCACGCCCGACCGGCGCGCGCGCGCGCGCAGCGTCCGTTGTGGCTGCTCGTGCAACCGCAGGCTCTGGCCGAACGCGACGGCCACCCCTGGCGCAACGGCCCACTGCACTGCATCGGTCGGGCGGAACGGATCGAAGCCGGCTGGTGGGACGACGAGACTGCCGCACCAGGCGAAAGCCTGCGCGACTACTACGTCGCCATCGGTCCGGGACAGGAACGGCTATGGATATACCGTGAGCACACTCCGCCCTGGCGTTGGTTCCTGCACGGCATTTTCGCCTGAAGTAGCATCCGCACTTCTGCCCATCGCCCCAAGCCAACATGGATACCATCGAATCACTCACTGCCACCTTCGCCCACCCTGGACAGGTCGACTGGATCGGTGTGCGCCCGGCCCGGTTACTGGCTCTGCGTGCCCTTAATGTGGCAACGGCCATCGAATCGCTGGGTCTGGAGGGCGATCACTACGCCAGTCCGGGCGGCAAACGTCAGGTGACATTGATCCAGGCTGAACATCTGCAGACCGTGGCCGATCTGCTGGGCATGGTTTCGCTCGACCCCGGACAGGTCCGCCGCAATATCGTCGTGCGCGGCCTGAATCTGCTCGCACTGAAAGGTCGCCGTTTCCACGTTGGCGATGCGCTGCTGGAATACACCGGCCCCTGCGATCCGTGCTCACGCATGGAAACCAATCTGGGCAAGGGTGGGTACAACGCGATGCGCGGCCATGGCGGCATCACTGCGCGTGTCATCGGAGGCGGCACGATACGGATCGGCGATGCCGTAATGCCGGAGGCCGACTGAAGCACACCATGGGGGATAATCGGCATACACCGACACAACGGAGACACGCGATGGACCGACGACGCATGCTGACCACGCTGCTGGCCGGCAGCGCAGCCACCCCGCTCGCTTTAGATCAACTGGTACGCGAAGCATTGGCACGCGACAGCCGCACCGGGCTGCGCGGATTCCGTGGCACTGTCAGCATCAACGGCGCCCCTGCCCGCTTCGACATGGAAATCCGACCCGGGGATACGATACGCACAGGCCCTGGTTCGGAAGCCGTCTACGTGCTCGGCCGGGACGCTTTCCTGCAGCGCGGAGAATCGCACGTCGCCTTCGGCAGCGGCACGGCGGCAGACCTCATGCGGGTGATCACCGGCAAGCTGCTGTCGGTGTTCGCACGTGGACAGAGGCGTATCGGCACACCGGCAGCCACCATAGGCATACGCGGCACCGGCTGTTACATCGAAGCCGCCCAGGACAGGACCTATTTCTGCCTCTGTTACGGTGAAGCAGACATCATGCGCAACAGTGACTTCAGCCAGCGCGAAACGATACGGACCCGACACCACGACAAGCCGATGTGGCTCAGTGACGAGCCAGGTCAGAACATGATGACGGCGGCTGGCGTCATGAATCACACGGACGCTGAACTGACGTTGATAGAAGGCCTTGTCGGGCGCAAGCCCCCGTTCGCCGACGCTGGCTGGCCGCCATACCAGGGGTATTGACAGCCTTGCCTGCCCGATTCAGGCCGGCGGCGCCACTTTCATGACCTCTTCCATCGTGGTGACGCCCTGGGCGATCTTCAGCGCACCGGACACACGCAGCGGATACATGCCCTCCCGGTAAGCCTGATCGCGCAGCGTCGAGATTTCGGCTCCGGCACCGATCAATGTGCGGATTTCCGGTGACATGAGCAGGATCTCGTAGATACCGATACGGCCTGAATAGCCGGTCATGCGACATTCGAGGCAGCCGGTCGCCTGCATGAAGCGCTCGGGCCGTGTCGCCTTCCACGGCGCGACCAGACCGTCCCAGACCTGCAGATCGGTACTTTGCTTGTCGGCCGGCTTGCGACAGTGCGGGCACAGGGTACGCACCAGCCGCTGCGCCATCACACCAAGCACGGTCGCATTCAGCAGATAGCTGGGCACACCCAGGTCAAGGAGGCGTGTGATGGCCGACGGCGCATCGTTCGTGTGCAGCGTGGACAGTACAAGATGGCCGGTCAAAGCCGCCTGTATCGCCATTTCGGCCGTTTCCAGATCACGTATCTCGCCTACCATGATGATGTCCGGGTCCTGGCGCATCAGCGAACGGATGCCGGCCGAGAAAGTGACCCCGATGTCCGTCGATACCTGCACCTGATTGAAGGACGGCTCGATCATTTCGATCGGGTCCTCCAGTGTGCAGACATTCACCTCGGGTGTAGCCAGGCTCTTCAGTGTCGAATAAAGCGTGGTGGTCTTGCCGGAACCGGTCGGACCTGTCACCAGAACGATGCCGTTCGGCTGCGAGGTCATGTGCTTCCAGCGCCGCGCATCTTCGTCGGAAAAACCGAGATCGCGGAAGTCGCGCACCAGCACTTCCGGGTCGAAGACCCGCATCACCAGCTTTTCACCGAATGCCGTCGGCAGCGTAGACAGACGCAGTTCGATCTCCTGGCCGTCAGGCGCACGCGTCTTGATACGCCCGTCCTGTGGCCGGCGCTTTTCCACGACATCCATGCGCCCCAGTATCTTGATGCGCGAAGTCATCGCACCAAGCACCGGCATCGGGATCTGATAGACCTGATGCAGCACGCCGTCGATACGGAAGCGCACCACGCCGAAGTCCCGGCGTGGTTCGATGTGGATGTCGCTGGCGCGCTGCTCGAAAGCGTACTGCCACAGCCAGTCGACGATGGTGACGATGTGCTGGTCGTTGGCATCCAGCGGGCGGTTGCTGCGGCCAAGTTCGACCAGTTGTTCGAAGTTCGACGCACCGACGCCGCTGACGTCACCCCGCTTCGCCGCACCCTTGACCGACTTGGCCAGGCTGTAGAACTCGACCACATAACGTGAAATGTCGTCCGGATTGGCGATCACGCGGCGGATCGGACGCCGCAGTATCGGCGCCAGCTCGGTTTCCCATTCGGTCATGAAGGGCTCGGCGGTCGCGATCACCACCTCGCGCGCGGACGCTGACACCGGCAGGATGCGGAAACGGTTTGCGTAGGCGCTCGACACGACCTCGGTCACAGCCGAGAAATCGACCTTGAGCGGATCGATGTGGTAGTAATCGTGACCGCTCCACCCGGCCATCCATTCGGTCAGCGCGTCGAGATTGAGCACCCGGTGCGGCGGATGCAAGGATTTCCACTTCTGCTCGGCCAGCACGACCAGCGGGTGGTCACCGCCCCGCCAGTAACGTCGGTCGTGCAGAAATGCCCTCGCCACCGACTCGCCGAGCAGACCGTCGGCCACCATGCCCTCCACCAGCTCCTGCAAGGTGACCTTGTGTTCCCGCGTGTCCTTGCCGGACGTGGCCTGCTTCATTCCTGTCTCCGTACTCCGGGCATGCAAACAATTCCCGCTCGATCCTGCGCAGCGTGACTGTTGGCGCAGTGTCCGCAACCGGGGACGAGAGGCCCCCGATCACGCCGAGCGGAGCATCCTCGGGTGCAATCAAATTTTCAAGCAAAACCGTCTCGCCTTGTCGTAACATGCTCTTACAGGGTCAGACTCTGTCCGGATTCGTGCACCGGACAGCAGGAAAAAAGGCAGAAAAACTGCCTCTCCAGCCGCCTTACAAGGTGGCTTTTTCAGCATGCTTACAGTCGGATATGCCGACGGAGGCTGAAATGGATCTGTTGACCCCGTGCCATGAAACAGAACGACACCTGCTGTCGGATCTGTCAATGAAGAGTATCGATGCCGCTGCGCCTGTCCTCGAAGAATTTCGTCAGGAGGCGTGCCATGCAGGTCGTTGATCGCTCCCGAGCCCATCTTCATACCGTCCCGCTGCCGGGGCTGCCCGCGAACGCGCCGCGCCTCTTGTCGACGCCGATACTGACGTCGCGTTACGAGCCGGACATACGTGCCTTGTGGATGTATGCCCACCCGACCGGAAGACCCTGCTTCACGCCGGAACTGCTGGCCGACGTGGTCGCCCAGCAGCAAGAGGTGGAACTGACACCCGGCACGGTGGACTTTTTCCTCAACTGTTCCGGAGTTCCGGGCATCTACAACCTCGGCGGCGATCTAGACCTGTTCCAGAAACTGGTCGAAACAGGCGACGAAGCGGGCCTGATGCGCTATGCCGAAGCCTGCATCCGCGCCATCAACAAC
This sequence comes from uncultured Methyloversatilis sp., assembly GCA_964555165.1. Taxonomy (GTDB): domain Bacteria; phylum Pseudomonadota; class Gammaproteobacteria; order Burkholderiales; family Rhodocyclaceae; genus Methyloversatilis. The sequence continues at coordinate 16,088 of CAZKRN010000047.1, forward strand.
AATGTCGCCGGCCTGCATGCGGACGCCGTATCGATGGCCGTGGTACAGGGCGATGCGCTGGGTGGCGGTTTCGAGGCCGCACTGTCCTGCCATGTAGTGATCGCAGAACGCGGTGCCAAGCTCGGTTTCCCGGAAATGATGTTCAACCTTTTCCCCGGTATGGGTGCCTACAGTCTGGTGGCGCGCAAGGCAGGCCCGCGCGTGGCCGAGGACCTTATCCTGAACGCCCGCGTCCTTCCGGCTGAACGGATGCATGAACTCGGCCTCGTCGATCATCTCGCCGAACCCGGCCGGGGAGAGTGGGTGGCCCGCGACGTGATGCGCCAGATGTCCCCGCAGTTGAAGGGCTTCCGCGCCTTCCAGCGCGCCAAGATGCACGCCTACGTGCGTCTGACCTACCAGGAGCTGGAGGACGTGACACGCGAGTGGGTACGTGGGGCGATGAAGCTTGACCGCAAGGATCTGCGCACGATGGAACGTCTGGTCAAAGCACAGAACCGAATGCACGCGGCCAACCAGTCGGGCGCAGACAGCGTCAGCGCCTGATCGGTCGTGCCGGCACTGCAGTATCAGTGTGCGTATTTGATCGAACAACCATAGGGACGGGTCTGCGCCTTGGCCACCGGCTTGCGGGCGAGAACGGCGTCTATCGCCATCCGTGTCAGCGGCTCGGCTTTGGGAATGTCATTCACGTCCGGCGAGGCAATGCTGTCGATGCCGCCCATGTAGGCCAGCCGGCCATCCGGCGCGATCACGTACATGTGCGGCGTCACTTGCGCCCCGTAGGCCCGGCCGATCCGGCCTTCGTAATCGAGCAGGTAGTGCGTAGGTGCCGCTCCCTGATCCTTCATGATGCGATTCGCGGTCGGGCCATCGACATGCCCCTGCATCCCGGGCGCCGAGCTGAGTACGGTCAGCCACACCGCGCCCTTGTCGATGCTTTCCTTCTGCAAGGCCTGCATGCCGCCGCCGTACCATTTCTGCACATAGGGGCAGCCGTGATTGGTCCACTCCATGACCACCGTCCGCCCCGCGAAATCGGCCAGCTTCACCGTCCTGCCATTCGAATCGACTGCGGAGAAATCAGGCGCCGGCTCGCCGATGCGCGCTGCCCCCTGGGCGGCGGAGGCGAACACGGTGGCAGCCAGAAGTCCGGCGCGCAGAAGCCTGTCGGAAGTCATCTTTGAATCTCCTTCATGAATCGATGTGGTCAAGCACGAGGCGCGGCGTCAGAATCTGCGGCAGCAGCACGGGCGCGCCGCCCGGCGGGAAATACACGTACAGCGGCACGCCGTCCCGTCCGTGCGACTGCAGGAAGCGGGTGATGTCGGGATCGGCGCGTGTCCAGTCACCTTTAAGGTAAACCACACCCCGCATGGCAAACGCCGACTTCACCTCATCGGTCGCCAGCGCCATCTTCTCGTTCATCAGGCAGGTGACGCACCAGGCCGCAGTCATGTTCACGAAAACCGGCTTGCCCGACGCACGCAGTTCGGCCAGCCGTTGCGGCGTATAGGCTCCCTCGCCCGAAGCGGGCGGCATGACCGGATCGGGCGTACGAAGCACGGCCAGGAGGCCCGCCAGCAGCACGACCGCGGCGGCGGCACGCCAGATGCGGCCGGCGCTCGCACCTCGCTGCGCGCTACCCGCCAGCCAGCCCGAGAAGGCCACCAGCAGCAGCGCGACCAGTCCATGCAGAACGCCGTCCGCCCCGCTTTGCTGGCTCAGCACCCAGACCAGCCATGCCGCCGCGCCATACATGGGAAAGGCCAGCGCCTGCTTCGTTCTTTCCATCCATGGCCCGGGCCGCGGCATGCGTCGTGCGAGGCCCGGCACGAAGGCAAGCAGCAGATACGGAAGCGCCATGCCCAGTCCGAGCGCCATGAAAATGCCGACCGTGACCGCCGCCGGTGCAGTCAAGGCCGCGGCCATCGCGCCACCCATGAAGGGCGCGGTGCAGGGCGTCGCCACCACGACGGCGAGCACTCCGGTGAAAAAGCTGCCGGCGAGTCCGCCACGAGCGGCCAGCCTGCCGCCTGCGGATACAAAACCGTTGCCGACCTCGAACACGCCGGAAAGGTTGAGGCCGACGGCGAACAGCAGCGCCGCCATGGCCGCGACGAACACCGGGGACTGGAACTGGAAGCCCCAGCCCGCCAGAACACCCGCCGCCCGCACCATCAGCAGCAGTCCGGCCAGAGCGAGGAAACTCAGCACCACACCGACGCAGTAGGCGATCGACTGGCGGCGTACCTGAGCGGTCTCACTACCGCCTGCGCGGGCAAAGGACAGCGCCTTTATTGCCAATACCGGAAACACGCAAGGCATCAGATTGAGTAGAAGCCCCCCGGCAAAGGCAAACATCAGCGGCCACAGAATGCCGGCAACGGTGACATCGGCTGCTGAAACCGCACGGGGTGCCGCCGTCGTCGTCGCGGCACCGGCTTCCACCAGAACGACAGCCGGTGCGCGCGGCACGCGCTCGCCGGGCGTAGCGATCAGGAAGGCGCGCTCGACGCCGTCCGCACCGCTCGCGCGCAAGACGCCCTCCAGTGACTCGGACGCATCGAACTCGCTGCCCGGGGTGAGCGCGATGCGTGCCTGATCAAGAGCTACGGTCAGCGTCGGCATCGCGCCGTGCTCGACACGGCCCCAGTCCGACGGAAAGAAATCGGCAGTGCGCAGCAGTCCTGCGCCGCCCCCTTCCAGCGTGAGCACGCCACGGGCATCCACGGTCGCCCTCCACTCGCCGGCAATCGGCACCGCCGCTTGCGCCGCCTCGAACGTCGGCGCATCCGCGCCGGGCGAAGCCTTGCCGGGTGGTAAAACGAGTCTGAATACACCCTGTTCCGGAATGCAGATGTCCTTGCACACCAGCCAGTCCGCTTTTACGGTCAGTTCACTTGCGCCGGAGAGCACCGCCGGCAGCGTGAGCGTGAAGGGCAGCAGGACGTCGCCCTGATGCACGAAGGTCGTGACCGGCCCGTCGACATGACGTACTGGCGCTGGCCAGCGCACATCGCTGACGGCGGAACCGGGCGGCGCAACGACTTCGATGCGCGGCGCCTGACCCGCGTCACCCGGATTCCTCCAGTAGATGTGCCAGCCCGGCTGGAAACGGAAGTGCAGCCCCAGTTCGAACGGCTGCCCGGGTGTCGCACTGTCGGATGCCGACAGCAGCGTGACCCTCGCACGCGGACTGCTCAGAGATTCGCTTTGCGCTGCCGGAACGGCATTCGGGCACAGGGCGATCGCACCGGCGACGAGTGCGCGGTAGTGGATAGTGGCAAACATGGTGGAAAGAGTACCGGCGCAGCGACGAGTTCCGTCAAGAGCATCGTTCAGAGCGCTGCGAGGCCGATGATCACGAAGCGAAAACGTTCGTTCGACATCAGCGGCGGCCAAGCGCGACTTCGGAAGCCGCGCCGAGGGCGCCGATCCGCACCGTACCCGTGCCGCTGGCCACCAGCGTCCGTCGGTCGAAAAGGCCCGCCGGGTGCGCCGCCATACCCGTCGCATCCGGCTCGAACTCGACCGGAGCTTCGTGCATCGCCCGGCCGGGTGCGGCCCCGACCGCCGCTCACGTCAATGCGCTGCCGCTCCGAATGCGCCGCTGCGCAATTTGAACAGCCGGTCGCGCGCCTCAGCCGCCTTCTCGAATTCCAGATTCTTCGCGTACTCGACCATTTCCTTTTCAAGCTTCCGGATTTCCTTCGCCAGATCCTTTTCGCTCATCGACTCGAAACGCGCGTGCTCTTCGGCAGCCATCAGTTCGCGTGCGACTTCCTGCTGGTCATAGACGCCGTCGATGATGTCCTTGATGCGCTTGACCACACCCTTTGGCACGATGCCGTGCGCCGCGTTGTGCGCGACCTGCTTCGTGCGCCGTCGCTCGGTTTCGGCAATGGCGCGCTTCATCGAATCGGTGAGCTGGTCGGCGTACAGGATGGCGGTACCGTTCAGGTGCCGGGCGGCTCGTCCTATGGTCTGGATCAGGCTGCGTTCGGAGCGCAGGAAACCCTCCTTGTCGGCATCGAGAATGGCCACCAGCGATACCTCCGGAATGTCCAGCCCCTCGCGCAGCAGGTTGATGCCCACCAGCACATCGAACTCACCCAGCCGCAGGTCGCGGATGATTTCGACCCGCTCCACCGTATCGATGTCGGAGTGCAGATAACGCACGCGCACCCCGTTCTCGCTGAAGTAGTCGGTCAGGTCTTCAGCCAGCCTCTTGGTCAGTACGGTCACCAGCACGCGCTCGCCCGCTTCGACCCGCTTGCGGATTTCTCCCAGCACGTCGTCGACTTGGGTCGAGGCCGGCCTGACTTCGACCACCGGGTCGACCAGACCGGTCGGCCGCACCACCTGCTCCACCACCTGGCCCTGGTTGGCGGCCTCGTAGGCGGACGGCGTGGCGGACACGAACACGGTCTGCGGCATCAGCTTCTCGAACTCGTCGAATTTGAGCGGACGATTGTCGAGCGCCGACGGCAGGCGGAAGCCGAACTCGACCAGATTGGTCTTGCGCGCCATGTCGCCCTTGTACATGCCGCCGATCTGCGGGATGGTCACGTGCGACTCATCGATGAACATCAGCGCGTCCGGCGGCAGGTAGTCGATCAGCGTCGGTGGCGGCTCACCCGGCTGGCGACCGGACAGGTGGCGCGAGTAATTCTCGATGCCCTTGCAGAAGCCCAGTTCGTTCAGCATTTCGAGGTCGAAGCGGGTGCGCTGTTCGATGCGCTGCGCCTCCACCAGCTTGTGCTGGCTGACGAATTCCTTCGAGCGCATTTCCAGCTCGACCTTGATCGCGTCGATCGCACGCAGCACGGTGGCGCGCGGCGTCACGTAGTGGCTGGACGGATAGACGGTGAAGCGGCCGATGCGGCTGCGCACCTGGCCGGTCAGCGGATCGAACAGCGAAAGTTCCTCGATCTGGTCGTCGAACAGCGACACGCGCAGCGCGTTCTCGGCGTGTTCGGCCGGGAAGATGTCGATCACGTCGCCGCGCACGCGGAAGGTACCGCGCTTGAAATCGGTGTCGTTGCGCTGATACTGCATCTGCACGAGCCGCGCGATGATGTCGCGCTGGTGCAGCGTGCCGCCTTCGCGCAGGTGCAGGATCATCGCGTGGTAATCCACCGGATCGCCGATGCCATAGATCGACGACACGCTGGCCACGATCACCACGTCGCGTCGCTCCATCAGGCTCTTGGTGGCCGACAGCCGCATCTGTTCGATGTGCTCGTTGATCGCGCTGTCCTTCTCGATGAACAGGTCTTTCGACGGCACGTAGGCTTCCGGCTGGTAGTAGTCGTAATAACTGACGAAATACTCGACCGCATTTTCCGGGAAGAACTCGCGGAATTCCGAATACAGCTGGGCGGCCAGCGTCTTGTTCGGCGCCATCACGATGGCCGGACGACCGGTGCGCGCGATCACGTTGGCCATGGTGTAGGTCTTGCCCGAACCGGTCACGCCGAGGAGGGTCTGGAACATGAGCCCGTCGTCCAGACCTTCGACCAGACTGTCGATGGCGGCAGGCTGATCGCCGGCCGGCGGGAAGGGCTGGTACAGCCGGAATGGGCTATTGTCAAAGCTTAACAAGGCGGGTGCGGCGACAGTTTCCGACATGGTAGAATTTTGCGTTGCACAATCCAGCATCACAACAGTTTTGCGGCCTGATGACCGATCAAGGAATTCAGCGTTCAGGCAGACGCGGACATTAACCTGTTTTACACCTATCTTTAATCGCACGACGCATCGCCCGTACCGGGCAATCCAACCCTGCACACCGGAGCACGCATGAACCCGTCCGTTTTCTCGTCCGTCGAGATGGCCCCGCGCGACCCCATCCTGGGCCTGACCGAAGCCTTCAACGCCGATACCCGCACCACGAAGGTGAATCTGGGCGTGGGCGTGTACTACGACGACGCGGGCAAGCTGCCGCTGCTGCGCGCGGTGCGCAGTGCAGAAGAGACGCGCATGAAGAATGCGCCGCCGCGCGGCTACCAGCCGATCGAAGGTGCGCCGGCCTACAACAAGGCGGTGCAGGACCTGCTGTTCGGTGAGGGCGCAGCCCTCACCGCCGACGGCCGCGTGGTCACTGCCCAGGCCCTGGGTGGCACCGGCGCGCTGAAGATCGGCGCCGACTTCCTGAAGCGTCTGCTGCCGCAGGCCAAGGTGTACATCAGCGACCCGAGCTGGGAAAACCACCGCGCGCTGTTCGAGGCCGCCGGCTTCGAAGTCGATGTCTACCCGTATTTCGACGCCGACACCCGCGGCGTGCGCTTCGAGGCGATGATTGCCCACCTGAAGGCGTTGCCGGCCGGCCAGATCGTGCTGCTGCATGCCTGCTGCCACAACCCGACCGGTGCCGACCTGACCGACGCCCAGTGGGCCGAAGTGGTCGAGGTATGCAAGGCGCGCGAGCTGGTGCCCTTCCTCGACATGGCCTACCAGGGCTTTGCCGATGGCATCGATCAGGACGCCGTGGCGGTACGTCAGTTTGTCGCGTCCGGCCTGAGCTTCGTCATTTCCAGTTCCTTCTCGAAGTCTTTCTCGCTGTATGGCGAACGCGTCGGCGCTCTGTCCATCGTGACCGCATCGAAGGACGAGGCGGGTCGCGTGCTGAGCCAGCTCAAGCGCACCATCCGCACCAATTACTCCAACCCGCCGACCCACGGTGGCGCCATTGTCGCTTCGGTGCTGGCCACGCCGGAACTGCGCACGATGTGGGAACAGGAACTGGGCGAAATGCGCGAGCGCATCCGTGCCATGCGCACCGGCCTGGTCGACAAGCTGTCTGCCCGCGGCGTTGCGCGTGACTTCTCCTTCGTCGTGCGTCAGCGCGGCATGTTCAGCTACACCGGCCTGACCGTGGCCCAGGTCGACCGCCTGCGCGACGAATTCGGCATCTATGCGGTCAGCACCGGCCGCATCTGTCTGGCTGCGCTGAATTCGAAGAACATCGATTACGTGGCCGATTCGCTGGCGACCATACTGAAGTAGGCGACGCCGCTACCCGAAAACGGCGGGGATGCCTGCCCACCCTTGCGCGGCGTGGGCCGGCATCCCCGATTGTTCTTGATCCTGCCTCAACCCCGAAAACTCAACCGATCGGCGCTCGGTTGACCATGACGTGCAAGGGTGGCAAGGATGAGCGGCGAGGCGCGAGGAGGCGCCGGGATGGCGCCCTGCGCGGACGAGCTGCGCAGCCGCCCATGTGCGCTGCGCCGCAGCGCGCTCACCCGGACGGTGAGCGATGAAATTGCCGCAGACATCCCCGACGGGCAGCGCTTCCCACACCGCGGCAAGCGGTCAGCCGAAGTGTTCCAGTTGAAACCCGCTCTGCCGCCCCGATCTGTCGGGAATGAGCCCGACCCCTTCTCTCCTCGCGCTGACCGCCACCAGCGCCGCCCTGCTCGCTTCCGCCCTCTGGCTGGCCAGCGAACCGCTGCGTACGGCGCTGCGTCGGCGGCGCATCCGCACCCGGCCCTTTCCGGCCTCATGGCGGCGTGTGCTGCAGCAAAAGATGCCGGCCTGGCGCGCACTGCCGCCCGACCTGCAGGACCGGTTGCGCCGGCTGATCCAGATATTCATCGCGGAGAAGCGCTTTACCGGCTGCGACGGCATGGTGGTGACCGACGAAGTCAGGCTGCTCATCGCCGCCCAGGCCTGCCTGCTGATACTGCGGCGGCCGCTGGACGACTTTGCCGGTGTGCGGGAGATACTGGTCTATCCGGGCGCGTTCGCGGTCAGCCGCCGAGAAACCGACCACAGCGGCGTGGAGCATGCGTGGCAGCGCGTGCATCTGGGAGAATCGTCTTCACGCGGCCAGGTGGTGCTGGCCTGGGATGCAGTGCTGGCCGGCGCAGCCGACGCGAGCGACGGACACAATGTCGTCATCCACGAATTCGCCCACCAGCTCGATCAGCAGAATGGCGCGGCCAACGGCGCGCCGCCCTTGCCCGGCAGAGCGCGCGTTGCGCGTTGGGCGGCCGTCATGGGCGCCGCCTACACACTGCTGCACCAGCAGGTGGCGGCACAGGAAATGCCGGTGCTGGACCCCTATGGCGCGCACAGCCCGGCCGAGTTCTTTGCCGTTGCAACCGAAAGCTTCTTCGAACGGCCGCAACATCTTGCCCTTGCACTGCCCGAAGCCTACGCCGAGTTGAGCGCCTACTACCGGGTTGATCCGCGGCTCTGGTGATGCAGCCAAGCGGCCATTTTGGCCTCCTGACCGCAGGACAGGGCCGGAGCAGGCCCGCGCACGGTGTCCCGGAGTCGCCCCGGCCGCGTCCCGTCCCTCACCGCGCTGGCGCAAGCCGACCTTCATGCAGCGCGCTCGCCACCAGCACCGCCGGCACACCGGCCGCATCGAGGACGGTCAGGTCGGAAGCATCGCGCACGCCTCCAGCAGCCAGGACGGCCACGTCGGGTCGCTGTGCCTTCAACCGTGCAATGAGCGCCAGATCGGGACCACCGTCAGAGCCGACACGCGCCAGTTCCATCGCGATGACCCGCTGCGGCCAGGCACTCGGTGCATGTGCCCAGTCCGGGCCCAGAGGGGCACCGGCGCGATAGTCCAGCGACAGCAAGGCCGGAACGCCGGCTGCAGACAGGGCCGCCAGCGCCCCCGGATCGCGCAGGCTCTCGCTGCCCAGCACGGGCACCGCACCGGTCGCCGCATGAAGGGCCAGCGCCTCGGTCGCGCCGGAAAATCCGCCATCGACCCAGAACTCGACCTGCGGATAGCGCACCGCCAGTCCGGCGACAACCGCCTGATGGTGACCCGTCGCGCGGATCGCGTCGATATCTGCAATATATATATGGCGGGCGGACGTGGCGCCAATCAGCGCGCCCGCCACCTCGACCGGATCGGAGCCGGCGAGCAGACGAGACTGCAGAGGCTGATAAGCTTGCCGGTCGCCGCGACGGGCGTGCACCACGTGTCCACCCATCAGGTCGATGACCGGAATCAGTTCGGGCACAAGAAAACCTTATATGAATCAGTGTATTTTCGTCTTCGAGTTTATCACTGGCGGCGGACTGGCCGGAGCACCGCTGCCCCCTTCGCTCGCCCGCGAAGGCAGACTGATGCGCGATGCGCTGCTGCGCGATGGACTCGAACTGCCCGATAGCGCCATTGTGACGACCTGCGACGCTCGACTGCCCCCGCCTCCGGGCAACGCTCTTGCAGTGACCGATGCGGATGCCTTCGACGCCACCTTCGACGCCGCATTGGCACAAGCCGACGCGGCCATCGTCGTCGCGCCGGAATCGGGCGGGCTGTTGAATGCGCTGAGCGCCCGCGTCGAGGCTGCCGGTTGCACCCTGCTCGGCTGCGACGCGGCAAGTCGCGACATCGCCAGCTCGAAGTCGCGCACCGCGCAGGTGCTGGCAAGTGCCGGCATTGCCGTACTGTCGCACTACGACGACGCCGACACGGCGCCCGACCTCCCCGGTGCCTGGGTGGTCAAGCCGGACGATGGCGCAGGTTGCGACGGACTGCTGCGCGTCGATGGACGCGATGCAGCCGCGCGTGCGTTGCGCGCTGCCGGACCGGGGCACATCGCCCAACCCTGGATGGACGGCGAAGCACGCAGCATGAATCTGCTGTGCGCGCGTGGCCGCGCCACGCTGCTGTCGGTCAACCGCCAGATGATCGAATACCGCGAGGAGCACGTTCGTCTGGCAGCGCTCCACGTCGGCGCGGTGAACGCCTCGCCCATGCACCGGAGTCTGGCAGCCCGTATCGCCGCCGCGCTGCCCGGCCTGCTTGGCCCGGTCGGCGTCGACTTCATCGAGACGGTCGACGGCCCGGTTGTGGTCGAAATCAACCCTCGCATGAGCACTTCGGCCTGCGCACTGCGCGATGCCAGCGGCGTGAATCTGCTGGCCGCCACGCTGAGCGCAGCGCGCGACGGCACGCTGCCGGCAGCGGCAACGGCACGTAAACTCACACTACACTTGGATATGCATGACAAAACAGCCTGAATCACCGCTGATCGGTTGGGACATCGGCGGTGCTCACGTGAAAGCCGCACGCATCGAGCAGGACGTCGTGACCGACGTGGTGCAGATCGCCTGCCCTTTGTGGCAGGGACTGGACAAGCTCGATGCCGCGATCGCCGACGTGCTGTCGACGCTGGGCCCGGCACCGCGGCACGCAATCACGATGACGGGTGAAATGAGCGATCTGTTCGTGACGCGCGCTGACGGCGTGGCCGGCATCGCGCAGCGCCTGCGCGCGTTGCTGGCCGGGAACATCGCGCTGTACGCCGGCCGCACCGGCTGGGCCGCAGTCGATGAGGCGCGCACGCGCGCCGAGGACATCGCCTCCGCCAACTGGCTGGCCACCGCCACCTGGCTCTCCACTGTTCTGCCTCAGGCCTTGCTGGTCGATGTCGGCAGCACGACCAGCGACCTCATCGTGATTGCCGGCGGCATCGCAACCCACAGCCGGTCTGACGCCGACCGCCTGATCAGCGGCGAACTGGTCTATGCCGGTGTCGTCCGCACACCGCTGATGGCACTGGCACCCGCGATCGATTTCATGGGACGGCGCCACCGGCTGATGGCCGAACATTTCGCCACCAGTGCCGACGTCTGGCGCCTGCTCGGCGAACTGCCGGCGCACGCCGACTCGTACCCGACCGCCGATGGCGGCCCCCGGACGCCGGAGGCGAGCGCCCGCCGACTGGCGCGCATGGTGGGTCGCGACCTGGGCGAAGGCACGATGGACGACTGGCGCGCGCTTGCCGCCGCCTTTGCCGACGCCCAGCTAGGCGCGCTGGTCGAAGCCTGCCGCGAACTGCCCGGCATGGTGGCGCTGGCGCCCGAGGCACCGGTCGTTTGCGCCGGTGCGGGCCGCTTTGTCGCAGCCCGCCTGGCACACGTGCTCGGTCGCCCGGCGATCACGCTGGGTTCGCTGCTTGCCGATATCGCGCCCGACTGTGCGGATCGCGTCACGACCTGTGCGCCCGCCGTCGCCGTGGCACGGCTGGCGGCGAACAAGCAATGAAGCGCCTTGCCGCAACCGAGGGCGGAGCGCCCCGGGGACGCGGATCGATGGCGCGGGAGCACGACCGTCGGGCATGCCCATCCGCCAGCCGCCCGTGTGGGTACGGCGCGTCGGCGCAACTGCGGGGCGGTTCAACATGACCGCCCCTGTGGTGATCAAGCTCGGTGGCAGCCTGCTGTCCGATCCCCGCGACGGCAGGTTGATGCGCTGGTGCGAGCGGCTCACCGGCGCCTGGGCCGGCCGTGCCATCGTGGTGCCGGGGGGCGGACCCTTTGCCGATGCGGTGCGAGCGGCGCAGGCGGACTGGCGATTCTCCGACGATGTCGCCCACCGCATGGCCCTGCGCGCCATGGATCAGTGCGGCCTCATGCTGAGCGATCTCTGTCCTGACTTGCCCGCCGTGCAGGACATCGACGCACTGGTCGCCGTCTGCGAGAGCGGTCGCACGCCCGTCTGGCTGCCCGCCCTCCACCTGGACCGGAACGCCGACATGCCGCGCGACTGGAACGTCACCTCGGACAGCATTGCCGTCTGGCTGGGCAGCCATCTGGGCAGCACACGCGTGGTACTGGTGAAGTCCTGCGCCCTGCCCGAGGGCGATCTCACCGTGCTGGCCACCCGCGGCATCGTCGATGACCACCTTCCCGTCATCGCCGCAAAATGCCGCCTCCGGATCGAAATCGTCACCGCCGACAGCACCGCTGCCCTGCGCTGACCGCACGAACCTGGAATCGCCCACTTGCCCTGTCCACGCCGGCCGTCCTCTCCCGCGTCATGGGAAAGAAGAGCCGGGAGTGAAGGTTTGCGGCCTGTATCAGCTGCGCGGATTCGGACGGTCGCAGTCCTGGCCGCCAGTGGCCGCGGCGCCCGCGCGACGCCTAGTCGAACACCTCGCACTCGCCCAGCGGCTT